>CAZYIS010000025.1:0-1674 GCA_964647695.1 Candidatus Woesearchaeota archaeon | reverse complement strand
TTGATCTTCAAAATGAAAAATTTGATAGAATATATCTATCCAACTCCATAGGCTATGGCTCCAACACTCTTAATTTTGATCTAACCGATGAACGATTAGGATCCATTGCACCAGCATTAACCTCCGATGGATTAATCTATGTAACCGATGGAATGCAAGTACTGGCCCGGTCGAGAATTGATGGAAAATCAAGAATTCTAGCTCATCTTGGACTAAAAATTAATGAACCTCTGACGAGCAAAACACAAAGATTACAACAGTTTAAAGCCAAATCTAAATTCTGGGCTAACTATTGGATGCCCGTAGTATTAGAAAAAGTAGAAAATAATTGATAAAATCTAAATAACCCTATGATTATAATATTCCATGGAAAAATCCTGGAAAGTCTATCTTCTTGAATGCAATGATGGTTCATTCTACACAGGTATTACCAATGATATTGAAAAGAGGATGTTAGCTCACAGAACTGGAAAAGGAAGTAAATATGTTTTCAGAAAAGGATTCAAAAATCTTATTGCTATTAAAGAAAGCAAAGATAGATCTTCCGCTTCAAAGGAAGAATACCATATAAAACAACTTTCCAGAGCAGATAAATTGAAATGGTTCAATAAGTAATATTTATATATTAAAAATAACAATTAAAGCCATGGTGAACAGTGAAGCTAAGGAAAACGAAATCAAATCCATAGTCCATGTTACCAAAGATATAACCCTTCTATTTATTGCATTCACCGTATTCACATTCATTGCTACCATTAATGCTAAAATTTTACAAGATGATTTCCTATTAACTCTACAATTAGTTATATCCATTCCATTGTTCATGTCCGCCGTATTATCTCGATCCAAGCTGGGCATAAGTAAAAAAGCCAAAGTGTTAGATCAATATGGAAATATAACTTTTCTAATTGCCTACGCATGTTTAATAAATGTAGTTGGAATATTGCTTAATTCCATAATAAACAATGGAACTAGTGAAATATTTTTCATAGTTAACGTACTTACCGTAATATCCTATTCCATAATAAAAATAAAACATGATTCTAAAGAAATTTATTCACAAATCTCTCAGGATTTGATATTTATTCTATTCATAGTAGTATTTGGTCTATTGCACGTTCTTAATTTCTATTAATTTTTTACACAGGTTTATATACCCACATTTTGATGTTTAATCATGGGACAATTCAGAGAAAGTAATAGAAACGGCGGAGGCTTCGGTAGAGATAGACCTAGATCCAGTAGCGGTGGATTTGGTGGTTCTAGAGGAGGATCCGGAGGAAGAGGAGGTTTCGGAGGTTCTAGAGGAGGATTTGGTGGTGGAAGAGGAAGAGACAGATTCAGCAGTGATGGACCAAGAGAAATGTTTGATTCAGTATGTAGCAAATGTGGTAAGAAATGCCAACTTCCATTCAGACCAAGAGGAGATAAACCAGTTTATTGCTCTGCCTGTTTTGAAACCGAAGGACAAACATCCCCAAGATTCGAAAAATCACCAAAATCAAGTTCAAGTTCAGGAAGTCCTGGAGTATCCCAAGAACAATTCAGACAACTTAATACCAAACTAGATAAAATACTTGCCATCCTTAGTGAATTAGAACTAGATGATGGAGATGCAGAAGAAGGCGATCTAGAATTAGAAGACGCTGACGAAGAACTCGAAGGCGATGAAGA
>CAZYIS010000024.1:0-1932 GCA_964647695.1 Candidatus Woesearchaeota archaeon | reverse complement strand
AAGAAGGCGATCTAGAATTAGAAGACGCTGACGAAGAACTCGAAGGCGATGAAGAAGAATCAAAGGACGATGCAGACGCTGATGCCGATGATGATGACGATTTCGACGATGATGAAGAAGAAGTTGTTGTTAAGAAGTAATTTCTAAATTCTTTTATTTTTATAATATTTAATATTGAATTTTTATTTATTTCCTCTTAATAGGAGTATTTAATACATAATTGACTATTGATTCTGCATGTTCATAGCCAAACAAATCAATACCTTTCATTCTTTCCTTATAAGCTCCGAAATCTCCAGGGATAACAAATGCAATATTTAAATTAGGAAATCTTTCAGAATATTTGAAAACTTCTTTTTGTCCTTCAACCCCTGGATGAATCAAAAGAAAATCTTTTGCAGGCAATAAAATTTCCAATTCAGATCTATTTTCTTCAAATGAACCAAAATGATCTCCCATGAAGTCATGATACTCAACTTCTGGATGTTTTTTAAAAAGAGATTGAAGCTCTTCTCTTATATCGGATGAAAAATATCTCTGATAATCGAAATGAACTACTTTTATTAGATTTGTCATTCTAAGGATACTCCGAATGGATCTTTATCTCTTCTTTTTTGGATATAAGCCACTGCGTTTTTACCATCACTTTTCATATGGATCATATCGCCAGATTCTACTTGATAAAAGAATCTGTTCAAATCATGCATATCTTCACTCAACCCCATACACATAATACCTAAATCTCTAGCCACAGTCATAGCATGAGAAGTTTTACTTTCCTCTCCGCAGGTTATTATGGCTCTTTTATTTGTGGTTAAATCAGCCATGCCTACACAGGATTCATTCAATTGATCACAAACCAAAATATAATCATTAAACAAAGAATTACCTTTTCTCCATACATCATCACATTGATCATAAACGCTAGGACCCCTAGTAAGTCTCATTTGAGATATTTCTCTTATTTCGAAAAAATCTTGATTATTTGCTAATTTTGTTTTTTCTTCAAATTCTCTAATTCTTTCTTCATTATATCCAGAACCCAGTAAATTACCATAACCCTGAGAAATCAAAATTTGTGAAATTCCAAATGGACTAACGGTAACATAAGCAGGAAGGGTCAATTCTCCAGCAATACCATTACATATTTTACCTTCTATTCTAGGAGCATCCTCAGGAATATCTAAATTCAATTCAGTTTCCAAAGATTTTACATCCGGCAATTTTCTTATTTGAACAAAATCAGGTTTTCTTTGTGGATTCAAACAAAATTCAACCTGAACTATTCCTTCAAGACCTAATGATTTCTTAGCGTCTCTGGCTAAATTCATCAACATGTAATAATGTCCTTCCCCTATATGTCCTAAAGGTCTCATTTCTCTAACATTATATTCTTCTAAAAAAGAATTTTCTCTTTCATGATTACTTCTACCACCACTTTTTCCAAAAGATTCCAATGTAACTCCATCATTTTCAACCTGTATTGTTCCCCTTAGAATTGAGTCAGTTATTTGTTGTTGAACTATTAAAGCCATGCCATATTCAAAATGAATTCCCATTCTTTCAGCATATTTACCCACTGCATCTCTAAATACTGAATTTATTACTCTGAATGCAGCTTCTCCAAATTCCTTAAAATTCTTAACATCTGGAATACTACAAAACATTCCAGCAAAAGAGGCATTTTCTCCATCCTCCTGGGGCTGAGAAGATCTTACAATAACTGGTTTAGATAATTTAGAAAAATGTTCTTCAATTTCTGGAGAATTTTCTTTAAAATTAGCATGATTGGTTTGACCATGAGACATATTTGGATGTATATTCTCAGGGATTATAAAAAAAGGAGGAACTCTAAACAGACCAGAGTCTCTAGAAAATTTTGCAAGTCTTAGCAAATTAAATCCTTTTCCACCCAATTCATCTCTAGAATAT
>CAZYIS010000023.1:0-2485 GCA_964647695.1 Candidatus Woesearchaeota archaeon | reverse complement strand
TCTACCTGGGGAATTTTAGCCAGTTCTCTCGGCATATTAATTATCTTAATTTTAGTAATTTTGTATTCGTAGAAATTGTCGTAGGGGATGTTCAATTCACAGGTTTCTTTTTCAGAAAGAGATTCCATTATCTTCCTTAGGAGTCTTATGGAGTTGCCATGGGCTGAGATGGCCACATTGCAGTTATTTTTCTTCATTATTTGGATTAGGTCTTTAATAAAAGATTTAACTCTTAGTTCAACATCGGCAAAGGATTCTCCTTTTGGAGGTCTATGGCTGAAGGATCTATGCCATAGGTCATAGTTTTCGAATCCATATTTTTCTACAACTGACCAATGGGTCTTTTTTTGTAAATCACCATATAATCGTTCTATCATTCGATCATCTTCAAGAATAATTTCACATTCGGGATGGTATTTTAGAATTTCTTTAAGAGTTTCTTGGGATCTGCTTAGAGATGTGTGAATGGCTATCTTGAATTTCTTAGATTTTAGTCTCTGGGCTACTATTTTAGCGTCTTCTTTTCCAGTTTTTGTCAATGATGGATTTGCATTTCCAGTAAACTGACTATTTCTATTAAATTCGGTTTGTCCGTGTCTAAAGACATATAGGCTTAGAGTTTTATTTACCATCTTTTTGTATTCACTCATTAGAGTATAAGCATTTTTATAAACTTATCATTTTGTTTTATTTTATGATAGGTTATAATGATATATATGAAGTGCTGAGAAAAGAAAAGTACAGTGAATCTTTGCAGATGTTACCTAAGGACTTTCTAAGGGATGTTTCTGAATATATTGTTGAACAGAAGGTGCAGGGCAATAGGGATGAAGATTTGTTTGCTGATTCGGTTTCCAAGGCCAAGAAGCAATTGGAGAATTCGGTTTCCATATTCAAGGAATTAATACTCAGAAGAAAGAAGAAATTACTTAATTTGGTGTTCGTGGCTGCAGAAACGGGTATAATGAAGAGAGATTATGAAAATATGTTGAGTTTTGAAAGAGAAGTTTTTGATAAGTTTATCAAAGCATTCGAAGAAGGGGATAAGGAACTGGCCAAATCTCTAAGTGGCAAAAAGGAAATAGAATTGGATGTTAAGAAAATGGTTATGTTTAATGATAAGGTTGAACAATTCGTGGATATGACTGGAAATTTGGTGGGGCCATTCAATGCTGGAGATTTGGCAAATTTAGATTCTAAGGTTTCAGAAATACTTGTGCAGGGTGGAAAAGCCAAGTACGTAGATGAAAATTGAAATCAATTTTCGAAATTAAAAGATAATTATTAAATACTATTGCTAGTATATATGTTCATGAAATTTTTATTAGGTATTGGTTCGATTATTATTGGTCTAGGTCTTATTCTATTTGGTCATGCAAATAGTTCAATTCTATCAACTGGAATAGTTTTCTTGATTTGTGGAATTCTAGATTTAATAACTATAAAGTTATAATAAAAATTAATTATTTTTTCTTAATAAATAATCCAACAATCCAAATAATTAGTCCTATTAATATTAGGGGCCAGCCAAATAATATTACTAAATATCCAGATCCCTCATTATTAGTTATTAGTGCCAATAGATAAACAATTAGTCCTAGAATGATTAATGATAATGCCCAAATGTTTATTGTTCTCATTCTATTGTTATACGTAAGATCTATTTAAAACTAAGCCTCTAGGGGGGATTGAACCCCCGACCCTTGGTTTTTTTGATTCGACATGTACAAAACCAATGCTCTACCACTGAGCTATAGAGGCATAGAATTGCAAGGAAAATAGGTCTTAAAAAAGCTTTTGTTTTTGGATAAGCTTAAATAGCATATATTTATTTTAATTTTAGGGTCCCATCGTCTATCGGCTAGGACAGATCTTTGACGTGGATCGGGGCGCGGTTCGATTCCGCGTGGGACCATTTTTTTCTTAATTATGGAGTGAAAATACAAATTTATATAGTATTTTCTCGTTGTGATTTATGTCCTAATTAATGGGGCTTTATGGCTGGGAATATAAGAAAAACAGCACTCTTCGTAGCAATTCTATTAGTATTTAGCGGGTTAATCTATCTGGTTTCGGCAAGTGATACTATGACTGTGGAAGCGAATATCATCTCAAGTAATAATGTGAGTATAATAAGTGTGGAAGTTCCGGATTATTTGTTCTTCGGAAATGTGTCCAATGGCGGAACGTCGGAAGAGTTGAAAGTTTATATAAATAATACGGGAAATGTGGATATTAGCGTTGCTCCTCAATTAATTAATTCATCGGAACAAATATTTGATAATCTTTACTTTAGAAAATACAAAACTAGCAATGGGAGTGCTGTACCTTTTAGTAGAATAGGTAGTTTTAACATCGATGTTACTAAAAATGCAAGTGCTTACTTTTATGTTATCCTAGATTTATCAAATTATACGGGAACTAATAATATAATGGGACATAGAACCAATGTTAAATTTATTGCAACTCAGAAATAGGACTATTT
>CAZYIS010000022.1:0-2720 GCA_964647695.1 Candidatus Woesearchaeota archaeon | reverse complement strand
GCTATAATAGTGCATAGGAGTACATATGCCATTCATTCAAAACTGTGCTGCCAGCGACATTAACACTGGGCAGTTCTACAAAGACCCCGGAGCAAATTCAATGCTGATCCAAATCAGTGATCCAGCTGGATGGGTGCCCGATCCTAAGCACGACTTCGCCGAAGTCCATCACTTTGAATTCCTTGATGTTGAAAAAGACGATCATGTGTTTGAACCTGAGTGGCGCTGTAGTCAGACGCAAGCCAGCAACCTGGTGCGACTGCTTCAACATGCTCTGGAACTGGATATGAACGTCATTGTTCATTGCACCGCAGGAATCTGTCGTTCCGGCGCCGTAACTGAAATCGGTGTGATGTTGGGATTCACTGACACCATGCGCTATCGTCAGCCCAATCTTCTGGTCAAGCATCAGATGATGCGTGAACTGGGATGGGCCTATGACCCCAAAGAGGAATCCAAGCCAATCAACGGTTCCCCGTGGGGCGACTACTGACCCAAAAGTATAGCATTTTAATCCAATAAATGCTATACTGTCTTTGTTTTCAATCACGGAGTTTATATGATCTTTTTAGAATTAGTTGGCGGGCTTGTGGCACTTGTGATCTTCATTGTGTTTCTGACTCAAGTGGTGATGCCCTTCCTATTCAGCACCCCTTTCTTTCCTATGTTCCGTAAGGTTACTCCTCTGCTTGTCGCAGTGGAAGAAGCCGAGCATGACGTAGAAGAAAAAACCGAACTGATCCGCTTGAGGAAGCGTCTGTTCGCGTTAAATCAGGAGCAAGTCGCTCTTGAAAAGCAGATTGCCGAATCGGCAGTCAAATCGTAATCGTTCATTCCAAAGGAAAACTACATGAACACCCCCACAATTACCCCGCGCCGAATTCTAGTCGGTGCTCTATCAGGGCTTGCATTTTTCGCGCTGCTGATATGTCTGCCAATGCTGGTGGAAAATCTTGATGCGAAGAACCTCATGGTGATTCAGGCGCTTGGCGGCGATCTGAATACTTTTACTGAACCCGGTTGGAAAAATCAGATGTTCGGTAAAGTCACAACGTATCAACGGCGCGATCAGTTCTCGTTTAGTTCTGTAAAAGACCAGGGCAAGGCGATTGACGAATCAATCTCCACTCGCTTCAATGACGGTGGACACGGCAACATCTCTGGAACAGTGAACTGGCAGATGCCTCTGAAGCACGAACAGATCGTGGCGCTTCACAAGGAATTCGGATCCACTGCTGCTATTGAGCAACAACTGATTCGTCCGGCGATGCAGAAAGTTATTTACAACGTCGGTCCCACAATGAGTTCAACTGAATCTAGTGCTGAAAAGCGTCCCGAGATTCCGAAGTACATTGACGATCAACTCGTTAATGGCCCGTATCTGACAAAGACTGTCACGGTGACGCAGAAGGATCCGATCACTGGTGCTGACAAGCAAGTTGCTGTAGTTCAGATTGCAATGAATGACAAGGGACAGCCGATGCGTGAATCTGAATCCCAGATTACGAAGTATGGCATCATTTTACAGCCGGTCTCAATCAACGAAATCAAGTACGACCAGATCGTTGAAGACCAGATCAAGCAACGTCAACAGTCAACGACAGGTGTTCAAATCTCTATCGCCAACGCAAAGAAGGCTGAACAAGATGCGATCACAACTGAGCAACAAGGTAAGGCTACTGCGGCTAAGGCTAAGTGGGAACAAGAAACACTGAACGCCAAGGAAATTGCTTTCGCTGAAAAGGCTGTGGCTGTGGCAACTCTCGGTGCAAAAGCTGCTGAACAATACAAGAAGGAACAGATTCTTCGTGGTGAAGGTGATGCACAGGCTAAGGCTCTGCGAATGAACGCTGACGGTGCATTGGATACAAAACTTGCTGCGTATGTTGAAGTCTCCAAAGCGTATGCTGAGGCGATGGGTAACTATCAAGGCGCTTGGGTTCCGAGTGTGGTGATGGGCAACAGTGGTGCAGGTGGAAACGGTGCTGCGGCGCTTGTTGAAATGCTTACTGCTAAGACTGCCCGTGAACTTGGTATTGATATGTCTGTCACTAAGGGCAAGACTGCTAAGTAAACTGAATGGGGCTTCGGCCCCATGTTAAAATGAAAACATTTTTGACAATCATCGGAGCCTTTATATTGGGATTCATCCTGATATCAGGCTTCAATCTCGGTTTGCGGCAAGCAGGTTTCTTCGTGCCCAAGCACGTGGAACTCGATAACCAAGTATCAGTAACCATGCAACAATATCAAACGGGTATGGTGAGCGATCTGCAAAATTTACGACATGAGTATGAAGCTGGCAACAAAGAACGCAAAGACGCCATTCGCGCTTCAATCATTCGTCGGTTCTCTGCGTATCCAGAAAATAAGATGCCGCAGGACCTGCAGATTTTTTATCGTGCTTTACTATCAGGAAAAATATGAAACTGACACCATTACAAGCAACGGGGCTTGCAGTTCCCCTTGTGTTGCTGATTGCAGGCTGCGTATTCTTGGCGACTATGACTCCAAAAGAGCAACCGACAAACTGCCCGGTGATATCAGCACCGACCCTGCCGGAGGAAAAGAAGTTGACAAACGACGAGATAATTGCCGAAACCCATAAATGTGAATCTGCTGGTCTGAAGGCAACTGCATACCAGTCTGGTAGAGAAGGCGCCGGCTCCCGAACAGTTCACATTGAATGCGGACCTAAATAATTACTACAACTATATGAT
>CAZYIS010000021.1:0-2744 GCA_964647695.1 Candidatus Woesearchaeota archaeon | reverse complement strand
GTCATGTTTTTTGTAATCTCGGTGTTAGTTATTTTGATGATCTATACATCCTCAATATTTCGTTTCCAGAAAGAACGCGATCAAAAATAGCAAAATCACGCATATACCCATTATAGAGAGAATCATTTTTCAGGTTTCTTGACCCTACTGTAAAACCTAGATTATTAGATAAGTTAGTATCTTCAAGTGATAGGGGGTTGGTGGAGACTAGATAACCATCTATATACAAAGAAGTCTCTTTTTTGTATGCATCTTTGATAGCGACGATATTAACCCATTTTTTCTCAATTTTAAATGGTGGTTTTGTAAATGAACCAGTCCAGTTTTTGCCATCATATAAACCAAAAACTATTTGTCCACCTTCTATCCTAATAGCCCATGGATATTTTTTTGACAACCATTTTTCTGTTATGCTTTCATTTTTGATATCAACAGGTTTTATCCAAACTGAAATAGTATAGCTGGAATTTGAAGAACCTATGTTTGAAGTTTTGGGTGTGTCTTTAATAAAAACGTAGTTTGATTCTCCGTCGAAGTAAAATAAATTAGCATTCCAGTTAATCTTTCCAAAAATAGAAGTATCTGAGTTCCGCATTGATTTATCTTTAAAAATATTACCGGCGTTTTCATTCATTGGCCAGAGACCAATTAAACCATTACTGTAAGATTCTAATGCATGATTGTTTCCAATCTCATATCTGAGATCATCCACACCTCCATCATTCATTTTGAGCTTTTCTTTTAAATATTTCCTACTATCTAAAGCTGATACAATCACATACTCTTTTGTAGAACTTGCAATATATGCATAATAATTAAGTGTTTCTGGATCATTAATTGGGTCAACAGGGAGTTGTTTAATTTTCTCTGAAAGCTTTACAGGTATCCAACCAGTACCGTCTGTCTTCTCTAGTGCTGATGTTGCTACACAGTGGTATTGCCATCCATTGGGTACGGAAGGTAAATCAAGATTTGAACAAGTAGTATCGTCTGAGGGAAGGGAAATATAAATAGTGTTGTTTTTTCCGATGACTTGAGTACTAGAAGCGGAAATCATATCTTCCATTACTGTGCTCAAAACGCCTAAATCCTTTATTCTTTGCTCATCCTGCTTTTGAAGTGATAATTCTTTTATATAAGGCTTTCCGTATTGGATGTATAGGGAAACAATAATGGTAATTATTCCAATAAAGATAAGTATCTTTAGGAGAGTTTCTTTTTTGAATCCAGAAATCATTTTCATGGGATTAATATAGCAGAAAGCTATAAATTACGCTATAATCTTTTCATGTTGAAAAGGGGGCTACATTTTTTACGACAATACTTTTTAGAGGGGGTTTTACTACTTCTTGTTGGAATTTTTATATTTGTACAACAGCTAGAAGTCCTTTATGTGGTCAATGTTTTACTTGGTTATGTTCTCATCGTTCTACTACTTAATAAGACCTTTCTATATAAGGGAATTAGAAAAGGATTGAGAGATATTAAAAAAGAACGTTGGTATTGGTTGATCATTTTAATAATTGCCACATTGCTATTTATTTGGCAATTTAGTTTAGAAGCTATTATTTTTCTGACTCTTTTTCTAGCTTTCTCTTTTTATGGATGGAATAGTAGGATAATAGCTACTGGAGCATTAATTTCCCTAGCTTCCTGCCCAGTTCTTCTTATTGTTAAGCAAGATGCTTATGCCGAACAAATGGCTGTCTATACATACTATTTTTTAATCATAACTGTAGTGTTGCAGATTGTTGAATACAAAAAACATCCAGAAAAATTTAAAGATGATAATGAATAAAAAGATTCACTACATTTTATTTTCAATATTTGGGACCGTAATTGTAATATGGCAGCTTTTTGCTAGTGGTTATGTTTTGACTTTAGATATGATATTCGGACCACATGTTGATCTTGTTAAAAATGCTGGAGATTTGTTGAACAATGTACCTATTCAGTATTTGTTAGCTCTTGTAACAATAATCTCAAGTGGTTGGATAACCCAGAAAATACTTTTGATTATTGTTTTCTTTTTACTTCTGTATTTACCACTACACTTTTTCAAAAAGATTTTTAATATTGAAAGGACTTATGGAGCAGAATATGTAACATCACTATTCTTTGCTATCAATCCATTTGTCTATGAAAGGTTTTTAGCCGGGAATTGGATGGTGTTGTTTGGGTATGTGCTACTTGTACCATTTTCGGCTTATTTAATTGAATTCTGTAAAGAGTGGAATTATAGGAATGGTTTAAAACTTCTTGGAATAATTATTCTGATAGGGGCCATATCTACACATATTTTCATTATATTACTCATTGTGGTGGGACTTGCTTGTATTGCTAATCTAATAAGACTTAAATTTAATATTGAGTTTATTAAAAAAGGATTATTACTTTGTCTGGCTGTACTGGTATTTAGTATTTACTGGCTAATTCCCGCTTTTATAGGCTCTACAGGGACACCATTAGCAACTTTTGGACCGGAACATTGGGAGGTATTTAAAACAGCAGGTAGTGGCTACTGGGGGACATTGGGGAATGTTCTATCTCTTCATGGATTCTGGGGAGAACATGAACCGTGGATTGAAAGATTTGTTTTACCGAAAGATAGCGGTTGGGTTTTTGGAATATCATTAGTTATATTTTTCTCAATTATTATTACTGGAATATATGCAGGACTTAAGGATAGGCAGTTACGTGCCAAAGTTTCTTTTTTGATTTTCGTTATGTTTCTAGCTACGGTA
>CAZYIS010000020.1:0-2792 GCA_964647695.1 Candidatus Woesearchaeota archaeon | reverse complement strand
TCTTTTTTCAATATTTTTATTGATTTTATTAATAAAGGTAAATTTTTCTGATAATTTAACCTTCCAACAAAAATTAAATCATAAATTTTTCTTTTTTGTTTTATTGATCTAATCATTTTCAAATCGACCCCATTGTAAATTACATTAACATTTTTTTCTTTTAATCCTCTTTTTATTAATTGATTCTTAACATGGTTAGATACAACAATATTATTTTTTACCAAGGATAATGATAATCTCTCTAAAAGCATAGCAATACTCCCTTTTAATTTTCCAAAATAACCCCTAAGATAATCTCCAAAATATTGATGCCAAGTAAATACTAGTCCATTGCCCTTCAATAATGAAATTATCTTAGTAATATAACAATTAAAATAAACAAAAGAAGCAGTATCGATAATATCAAATTTTTCTTTTAGAAGATAATTGAATAATTTAATAGCTAAAATTAGAGAATCTACGGGATTTCTCTTTCCATTCTTTGAATATAATTCTTGTTTATGAATACCTTCAATTTTTACCCCATCCATAACCATTGAAGGATTGCCAGACCATAATTTTGCCCCAATAATGTATACCTCATGCCCTTTTTTTACCAATCTCTTAGCAATCTCATGATTTCTTATCTCGCTGCCACCTAAACTAAATGGATATATTGCATCACTAATCAAAGCAATTTTCATTTTACTATTATTTCTCCTTTATTCCTAATATACTAAGCATAAAAGAAGAAAATATGGTTTGGAATCCTATAATTGTAAACGTCATAGCCACGAGAGCATTTTTAATCTCGTTTAAAGAGCTAAGCCCACTATTAATCCATTCTAGAAAAATGTAAATAAACACTAAGATGCCAAAAGCAGCACAAATAGATCCAAATATGCTTGCTTTTTCTATAGTAATATATCTAAAAAGAATATCAAAAAATTGGCTTTTTTCTTTCAAATGAGTAATGGCATAAATCTTTGCAAAAATGGAAAATATAACTAATTGATATCCAAGAATAATAAACAAGGATGAAACAAATAAGGGATGAAAATAAAATCTAACCCCGAATAGTTCAACATTCCCGAAATATAACCATACCATAGATTCAAGGCCTAGGAAGAGCATTAATAATCCGGGAATTAGAAATAAGAATAGTGGCGAATAGAGCAACATGAATCTAAGGTGCTTCCATCCATCTGAAAAAGATTTCAACTTTGACTTGCCTATCCTTTTTGAATAACTAATCGGTATTTCTTTAATTTTTAATCCATCTCTAGTGGCCTTAATTAGCATCTCAGAAGCAAATTCCATACCTCCGGTTTGTAAATTTAAACTATTTAACGCATCCCTAGAAATGGCCCTCATCCCGCAATGAACATCTCTTATTTTTGATTTGAAAAATAATCTAAATAGTGCAGATAAGACTGGATTTCCAATATATTTATGCAATCTAGGCATGGCATCTTTTTCCATAGCCCCATTAAATCGATCCCCGATAACTAGATCATATCCATTTTCAAGATATTCAAGAAATTCAGGTATATAATTAAAATCATAGGTCCCATCCGGATCAGCCATGAAAATATATTTCCCCTTTGCAAACTTAAATGCTTCAAGATAGGCAATACCATAACCTTCCCGGTCATGCTTAATGACCCTTACTCCCTGTTTTTTTGCTATTTTAGCACTATTATCTGTTGAAGAATCAGAAACTATTATCTCAGCATCCATATTATTTTTTCTAATAACTTCTTTTATCTGTTTTAAACACCCAGGAAGAGCAAGAGATTCATTCCTACAGGGAAGTATTATACTTAGTTTCATTTTGAAAGTTCCTTCATTAGATATCGCATCTCCAAAGGTTTTTATACATTAGGATTATTTAATGCATATGTTGCTAACAATTCTAGGAATAATTATTTTACTTTCGCCCCTACTTCTTCTAAACAAATTTAAAAACAAAAAGCTAGGTTTTGCCTACATTCTTTCCTTTTCAATACTATTTCAGCTAATTTTAGCCATAACTACTGAACTATTGCACATATTTAACTATCCAGTCATTCTATCGCTGAATCTAATTGTATTTGTAGCAATAATCTACAATTCTAATATTTCATCAATCCCTAACAAAATAAAAAGAATGAAAATAGACTTTGTTCTTATAATAACTCTGATAATAGTAATAATTTGTCTTTCTTCGGTTCATTTTAACTATTCGGGAGAATACTCTACAATCAACAATAATCTACAAACAGAAAATTTCAAATCTCAATTCCCCTATTACTCTGACGAATGGTATGCAATTTCACTAATTAATTACTCCCTTAGTTCAGGAAACCTACCAATACATACAAGCTTAAACCCTGGAACTTTTCTCAATCTGGAATTTGCATTTCATTCATTCCTTTCAGAAATATTCATGATTCTACAATTGAATCCATTATTCTATTATACAATTTTAAACCTATTCTTTTCAACCTTGCTAATCTTACTTAGCTATTTATTTCTTATTAACAACCGACTAGGAAAACTAGTTTCATCCATAACCGTTATTTCTATTCTATTTATAACCAACGGTGCAAATTTACCTGGAATCTGGAATTTGATACCTCTGAACCTAGGAATAATATCATTTATTCTGGGAATGTTTTTTATATCTGAAAAAAATATGAAAATGTCCGCGATAACTGGATTCCTAATATTTATCTTTTATCCCCCATTGGCCATATTTTTTATGTTAGCAAAGGGTATACAAATTCTATTTGAAAATACCAGCAAAAAAGAAAAATTAAGAAGTATTTTAA
>CAZYIS010000019.1:0-3003 GCA_964647695.1 Candidatus Woesearchaeota archaeon | reverse complement strand
TTCTAATATCCGTACCTTGTTCTAACAAATGGGTTGCATAACTATGTCTAAGGGTATGGGGTGTGATTTTCTTATCAATTCCAGCCCTATTCTTTGTAAGAGCAATTATTTTTTGAATATTTCTAGTGGTCAATGGTTCATCTTTAGAGAAAACATATTGATGATCTCTTCCTTTAAGATATTCCTGAACCTCTTTTCCAAGAGCATCTGAAATTGTAAATATTCTATCCTTATTTCCTTTGCCCGATCTGACCCATCCAGTTCTTTCTTCAAAATTAAGATCTGCGACCTTAAGTTTAACCAACTCGGATACTCTTAATCCTCCAGAATAGAGCATAGAAATCATTAATCTAGATTTAACATTATCAGTCGATTCAATTAACTTCTTAACTTCTTCTTTACTCAACACTGAAGGAAGATGTTTATCTTTTTTAGGAACTCTTATCTCTCCAAATTCTTTTTTTAATATTTCAGTAAAGAAGAATTTCAATGACGCTGCAGCCAACATAATAGTATTTTTAGATTTGGTTTCAAATAAATCCGAAAGATAAAGTTTAGCGTCATCCTGAGTTAGTTCAGCCGAAGGTTTATTTGTCTTTTTCAAGAATTTATCTACGAAGAAACTATAATTTCTAACAGTCATAGGACTAAGTCCCCTCATCCTAAGTTCACCCTTCATTTTATCTAATTCTTGCATTTTGTCCTCTTTATTTATTATATATTAAAATTAACCCGAACC
Source organism: Candidatus Woesearchaeota archaeon (assembly GCA_964647695.1). Classification (GTDB taxonomy): domain Archaea; phylum Nanobdellota; class Nanobdellia; order Pacearchaeales; family GW2011-AR1; genus VGKP01. The sequence goes on along the minus strand of CAZYIS010000019.1, from coordinate 2,264 downwards.
TTTATTTAAACTTTGTTATTGTTTATTATTGTAAAATAGCTTTCAATATGGTAACATTCTTCAAAGGTTTATCGTTACTATCGGTTTGAACTTTAGCTATTTTGTCCACCACATCCATTCCAGCAATTACTTTTCCGAATGCAGGATGCTTTCCATCAAGGAAATTATTATTAACTAGGTTAATGAAAAACTGACTTCCACCAGTGTTAGGTCCGGCATTAGCCATGGAGATAGTTCCTCTATCGTTTCTATTTCCTCCAGCATGGGTGAATTCATCTTTAATATTGTATCCGGGACCGCCCATTCCATTTCCTTTTGGATCTCCTCCCTGAAGCATAAATCCATCAATTATTCTATGGAATATGATTCCATCATAGAATCCACTGCTTACCAATTTCTCAAAATTTCCAGATGTAATTGGCATATCTGCATATAATTCTATAGTAATATTTCCCATGTTTGTTTCAAGAACTACTTTCTTATTATTTTGTTTTGTTACCATGTTTATTCCTATTATCAGTAATGCAATTATCACTGCAGCTATTATAAATGTTTTCAAATGACTTTTTTTTATTTTTATTTCCACATTCTCTAGAGAAAATTATGTTTTATAAATTATGTGAAAGATAAAAGTAGTTAGAATTACAAACTAATCAAATTAACCTTAGCATTCTCGTCATGGGTTGAGAAAGTGGTTGCTGCCAAATGTCTAACGCCAAATTCATCGCAGGCTTCGAACATGGATCCGGTTGCAGTTCCATCGATAACTACTGCATATACTTTTTGTCTTGAGTTTGCAATGTTTCTACTTACTTCTTTGGATGAAACTTTTCTTATTACATCCATATTAGAATCTAATAATAATGCTACTTTTTCTCCTTTAATGGATTCAAATGCTTTTCTTACTGCTTCTTTTACGTCTCCAGAATATTCCTTAATTTCTTCTTTAGCCGGAGCGTTAGAATAAATTCTAGTATCATTTGAGCTCATTCCTCTTAATTCATATCTTACGAAATCAGAAACAGGCATTCTCTTTCTCAATGCAAGCAATATTTCTTTTCCAACCAGTTCTTCTACTTCTTTTCCATCAGGAGCAACAGCCACATAAGCTATTTTAGCATTATTAATTACATTATTAGCAATTAACTTGCCTCCTCTATCTCCGTCAATGAATAATGTAATTTCTTTGGTTGCTCCAAGTTTGGCAATTTCAGCAGGTAATTTTGTTCCATTCATTCCAATAACATTATTTACTCTGTTTTTCAAAAGATTAACAACATCTGCTCTTCCTTCACATACAATAATCTCATTTCCAGATAGATCTCCTGCTGGAAGCTTTTCTTCTCCATATTCAGTTATTTTAGCAGCTCTAGATTCTTCCTTCAATGTCTTGGACATTCCTTCAAAGTCTCCATTTCCATCAAGACCTTCAAGTAATTTCTTTGCTCTTTCGATTATGAAATCTCTCTTGCTTCCTCTTACGTCTTCTATCTTACTGATTTGAATAGATGCTTCAGTTGGACCAATTCTATCAATAGTTTCCAAAGCAGCAGCAATAATAGTAGTTTCAGATTTATCCAAAGCAGTAGGAACCTGAACATCTCCCACAGTCTTTCCATCCACAGTTTCAAGGTTAACTTCAATTCTTCCTATTTTACCTTCCTTTTGTAATTCTCTCATTTCAAGTTCAGAACCCAAAAGACCTTCAGTTTGCCCGAATATGGCTCCGATTACATCTGGTTTTTCCAAAGGACCTTCGGCCTTAAACGATGCGTGTATCATGTATTTGATTGATACTGGACTTACTTTTGCCATTTTCTTATGTTTTCAATTTTAGAAAGAATCGTCTTAATACAAACTTTTTGTCCAACATGGACGTGAATATGAATTTAGTTAATAACTTAACTTTTCTTCCTAACCCTATTAGCCGCCAAAATAACTATTTAAACCTTATGATGGATTATTATTTTCAATATTAGCAACCTTTAAAAGTGAGTCCCATTGATGTTTTTATGATAAAACATTTAAGTTCTGGAATTCCCGCAAGAATGAGTGCTGCCTTTTGCGATAGTAAATTTGTTCAAGTTAATTATCTAGAGATGGAAGCAATAGATTCCAGACAAATGACTATCTCAGAATATAACGATCCTGCCCTTTTAAAAAGAATAGATGAGCATGCTCCGGCAATTGCTGAAAGATGGGCATTTGCAACTGAACCTTTAGGTCCACCCCTAGTCGATAGATCAAAACATACTCTCATATAT
>CAZYIS010000018.1:0-3802 GCA_964647695.1 Candidatus Woesearchaeota archaeon | reverse complement strand
CCAACTGATAAATCAATTACCGCCAGTATACTTTTTGATCAGAATGTAAATTTTTATATTGAGTATGGAACCAGTCCTATGCTTTATACAAAAGTAACTTCAACCATTTCAAATTCGGCAAATATTCCCAATGCTATTGAGATAACCAACTTAACATTTAATACAAAATTTTATTATCGTTTAAGATATAAAATTAATTCGGCAACCAGTTTTAGTGCAAGCCCTGAGTATTATTTTCAAACTCAAAGAGATAAAGGAACTACATTTTCATTTACTATAGAAGCGGATGAGCACTTATATGATAAAAAGGGTATTAGAAGTATGTATCAAGTTACATTGAATAACGAAGCGCTTGATAAACCAGACTTCATGTTTTCACTTGGTGATATTTTTGGAGATGACCATTATCCTAATACAATCACCTCAAATGATTTAGATTTATTACATAAAGACTATCGACAATACCTAGGTTCGATTTGTCATTCAATTCCATTATTTATTTGCTTGGGTAATCACGAAGGTGAGAATGATTTTTATTTAAATCAAAACCCACCAAATAATCTAGCAATTTGGGGAACCTATTGGCGAAAATATTATTATCCTAACCCAGCACCTAACGCATTTTACTCTGGAAATACTGACAATGAACCCTATGGAATTGGGAGCCCCGAAAATTATTACTCATGGACATGGGGTGATGCTCTTTTTGTTGTATTAGATGTATATAGATATGAAAATCTAAATTCCAGTAAACCTGAAAATTGGGATTGGTCATTAGGCCTAAAGCAATATAGATGGTTAAGAACTACATTGGAAAACAGTACAGCAAAATATAAGTTTGTATTTGCCCATCATATAAGAGGACAAGGAAGAGGAGGCTTAACGAATGCAAAATTATTTGAATGGGGAGGATATGAGGCTGATGGAAAAACCTATGGATTTGACATAAACAGACCAGGCTGGGGGAAACCAATACACCAATTATTTAAAGATAATGGTGTTACCATTTTTTTCCAAGGACACGATCATTTATTTGCTCATGAAATATTAGATGGTATACATTACCAAGAGGTTCCTATGCCAAGTGACTCAACTTACATGATTGGCAAACTTGCAAATGCTGATGCTTACACATCAGATACCTTAGACGGAACTGGCCACATTAGAGTAAATGTTTCGAACTCTTGTGTAAAAGTGGACTATGTTAAAGCATACTTACCAAAAGATACTTTAGATGATAAACACAAGAATAGAGAAATAGGGTTTAGCTATATGATTGGTAACTGTTTAGTAACAGGAATAGAAGATCCGCTTAACCAATCACTAGCTGATTTGGTAAAGATATATCCCAATCCTGTAAGCAGCTTTCTAAATTTAACATTCAAAGAACCTACTCTTAAATTTGAATGTAAATTAATTGATGAGATTGGAAATCTTGTAATACTATCCACTCAAAAAAAGATTAACGTTGGAAATTTACCGAATGGAATCTATATACTATCAATTAAAACTGATAAATGGAATAGAAGTCAGAAAATAGTAATAAATAAATAATGATAATGAGAAAAGCAATTGTAATATTTTTATTGATAGTAAGTTATTATTCAAAAGCCCAGAATTATACTGAGATCTTAGGTCGCCCAACAGATACTTCAATAACCATGAGCATTTTATTTGACAAAGCAGTAAATGTATATTGGGAATATGGAACTACTAGTGGTACATATAATGCAAATACCTCAGTTTATAATACTATTGCTGACACTCCGATTGAAGTAGTTTTTAATAATTTAATTACTAATACAAAATATTTTTATCGAACAAAATATAAATTAGTAGGATCAAATATATATACAAATGGTGCTGAACATTATTTTCAAACACAACGTAAATCTGGTTCTACTTTTTCATTTGTTGTTGAGGCAGATCCCCATTTAGATACTAATTGCTCCCCTGAGTCGTACAAGCTTACCTTACAGCACATGTTATCAAAAAAACCAGATTTTATAATTGACTTAGGTGACAATGCAATGAGTGATAAACTTCCTGTGATTGATAAAAAATCTATCATTGATAGAACTTTGCTTTTTAGAAGTTATTTTAATGAATTAACACATTCGGTTCCATTATATGTAACCTTAGGTAATCATGAAGGCGAATCAGGATGGCTTCCGAATACAAGTGAAAGCAGCTTACCCACCATGGCAGCATTAATTAGAAAAACCTATTTTCCAAACCCATATCCTAATCAATTTTATTCTGGCAATTCTATTCCCGAGCCAATGGTAGGTATTCGTGAAAATTATTATGCCTGGGAATGGGGGGATGCTTTATTTATAGTAATTGATCCATATATGTATACTAAATCAAAACCTGAATGGGGATGGAGCTTAGGCCTAGAACAATATAATTGGCTAAAAAATACTTTATCAAATAGCAAAGCAAAATACAAATTTATTTTCAGCCATCAGTTAGTTGGAGGAACTGGCACTGATGGCAGAGGTGGTTCAGAATTCGTTCACCTATATGAAATGGGGGGAAGAAATACAGATTCAACCTATGGATTTTTATCAAATAGACCGGGCTGGGATAAGCCTGTTCATAACTTATTATTTGATAATAAAGTAAGTATCTATTTCCATGGCCACGATCATTTATACGCGAAACAGGATAAAGATGGAATTGTTTACCAAGAGGTCCCCCAGCCATCTGCAAAAAATTTGACTACGATAACAGGAACAGCATATGGGTATGTAAACGGTATATTAATGCCTAATAGAGGTTATTTATATGTTACTGTAAGCGCAGATAAAGCTCAAGTAGATTATGTTAAAACATACCTCCCTTCAGAAGAAAATGCAACTCGAAAAAATGGTGATATTGCTTATACATATTCGATTGTGCCATCAGTAGTTACCGGTATCAATGAAATTATTAGCAATGATTTTATTAAGGTATATCCAAATCCGGTTAACAACAAAATTTATATCCAGGGAAAAACAAATGTGACAAATTTTAAAATTAAAATATTGAATACATTGGGTGAAGTTATATTACTAACTAAGTCCTTAGAAATCAATGTTTCAAGTATTCCTAATGGCGTATATTACTTAAATTTTGAAACTGATCAATTTATATCAAGTAAAAAAATAATCGTCCAACATTAATATTCTGTTGCTGCTAATTAGGAATCAAACTTTATTAGTTTGACCATTCAGTAATATTGATTCATTCCTGTCTATTTCTAATTCTTAAAAATCAATTAACTGGAAAATTTGGACTAATAATCTACAGATTTAAGCTCCCTCCAAAAAATATCTTCAATTTTAAGTAGTCTGTTTTCAGTTATTCTTTCAACGACTAAGTAATCTTTTTACAAAGTTATCCTTATACCTGGCTTAATGTTTCCCTACAGCATTTGAATATAATACATAAAAATTAACGTCCACAAAACGTAAAAACTTTAAATTACATTTACTCACCTATTTGATATTTTAAACCGAAATCAATAAAAAAGCAAAATGAAAATAACCATTATAGGTGCCTCGAGTGGAATAGGACTTGAAACAGTAAAGAGAGGATTAAATAGAAAACATACCATAACGACCCTTTCACGATCTGAAATTAAAATAGAAGAGAATGAATCATTAAAAATGATACTTGGTGATGCAACTAATAAAACTGACCTAAGAAATTCGACCCAAAATGCAGAAGCTATAATTGTAACATTAGGAACAGGCAAGAATATGAAAGCCACTACCCTGTTTTCAGATTTTGCAAAATTAATTGTGGAAATACATAG
>CAZYIS010000017.1:0-6738 GCA_964647695.1 Candidatus Woesearchaeota archaeon | reverse complement strand
ATTTCTGAGCCAACTCTGTATCTTGAACGATCATTTTACCTTAAATATTCTCTAACTTGATCATTAAAGAAGTCTCGAGGTTGATCCGAATGAAGAGTAACGCATTTAGTTGCTCCAGCAGCCATATATCTAGGTTCAGGAGTCAAAGAAGAATTAAACCTTGGAACCACTATAGGAGTATCTTGATTTATTGAATTTTTCCTAACTTCTCCAATTACATAACAAGCAATTCCACAGAAATCTTCACCAGATAAACCCTCTGGCAAAATTAGACCATCTCTAGTTAACTTATCATTTACAATAATTAAAGGATATTTTTGCTTAAGTAAAGCAGTCAAACCATCATCTGCAGAACGATGTTCTTCCACAGTTATTCCAAATTCATCCTGAATTTCCATTGCCTGAAGTTTATAATAAATTGTATCGCCAATCCAAGGTATTTTTATTTCCATTTTATTTTAAAGCCTCCGTTTTCATCTTTTCAAGTTCAGAAAGTAAAAATTGTTCCGAATATAATGCATGACCTCTTAAATGTTCATTGTATATTCTAACTAATCCTCTTCCGGCCAAACCTTTTAATTCTTCTTTGAAAACATTTGCAAAATCTTCTATTTCCTTAGGAGTCATCTTTCTTTTATATCCTGCCCTAAGTCCATCGGTATGATTTATTTTTGTTATTCCATTTCGCATCATCGATGCTTGCCTGCTAAAATAATAACCATCATCTTCTTGTAAAGATAAAGAGAAAAGATCAACACGTCTTTCTCCCTTAGGAAGAAAAGGAAACGCACTAATATGCAGAAGACCATATTGTCCAAAATCTTTGACATATTGAGTATTATACTTTGGATACTTTCTACCAGAAGTATCTATATCCCAATTAGGATACAAACCAGTTTCATTGGACTCTGTAGCCCTTGCTGTCTCAACTCTTTGTCTTAGGTCTATGAATGTATTCATATTGTTTTTATCCCAGAAATCGCTGAGGTCGAATCACCATCCTCAAAAAATCAAATATTGTGATGTTTAAAAATCTATCTAGAAGGCAAAGTAGTTAGTGCATAACCATCCTTATCCACAATAATAGCATGGTCATCCATCAATGAAGGACCTTCACCCTTTGGAGGGTTATCATCACCAGCATAGGACTCGATAAAGTAAAGACTTTGGCCAGATTCAAGCACATAATTTTGACTTTGATATTCCGGACTAAGAGCAACTAAGGTAATATTAACTCGACCATCAGCCAATACATTTCTATCCAAACTGAATCCTGAAATAGCATTCTGAGCATCAGCCGATAAAGTTGGATCTGAAATTAAATAACTTGATTGTGCAAACTTTGAATCGGACAATTTTATTTTAGCACTTAGATTACTTGTCGTACCATCCCTAACTGAACCAGAATCATCAGCATGAAAATTAAAAGCAATAAAACCAACAACCAATAAAACCAAAACAACTAATATGGATATCCAGACTTTAGCATTCCCTTTTTTAAATTGCATAATTAATAATTTAGAATATGATATATAAAGCTTATGAAAGAATAATTCTTTTTAATTTTTCTTTTTCAAACAAATCTTGCAGGGCTTGAATTTCTTACTTACGAAGAAAGCAGGATTATTATCCATCAATTTATATTTCTTTTTTATCAATTTTGCAAGTCTGCAATTTCTACTGTGGTAGGTTCTAGCCTGAGTTGAACCAACGTATTCATACTTTGGAATATCCAAAGGCGCCTTAGTATCCTTAGTAATCTGAGTAATGCTGGAAATCTTCTTACTGGTAGATGCTAGAACGAATAACAACACTAGATACATAATAACTGAAACTAAAACAATGGTCATTACTTCTAGTAAATCCAAAGAAAACATCAAAAATGTAAACAAATCCATGGCTACTAAAACTACCAAAGTGATTAAACCGATAATCAAATTGCTTCCTATTCTATCAGAAAACTTCTTAACTACTATCTTTTCCATATAAAGCTCAAACCCAGGAGATATTTAAACCTTTCTAAGTGTAACTATTATATAATTACTACAGATTGCCTAAACAAAGGTAATTAATTACCCATTGGAAGCTAATCCATAGTAGATAGGGTATGAGCAATAGAGCCGAAGTTCTATTATTCTTCCAAAGTAAACACATTAAATAAACTATGGATAACCCTGTCAAAGTCATGTCAAAAAGCGCCAAACCGATTAATTTCTGACCGAAGAATATCAAACTCCAAACCATATTCAAAATTATATTGATAACAAAGACCGAGATAACACTAGTTCTATCTTTCTTATTTGAACCCCTATAAAATAAAGTAAATGAACCTGCGATTAAAAAATAAATAACAGTCCAGACAATTTGAAATACCTGATCTGGAGGAGTAATGGCTGGTCTGATGGAATGATACCATCCGCTTTGTAATGAATCTATCACCAGAAGATTTCCTAAAATAACACTAACATATATTATAGCCAATGCAATAAAAAAGACCTTGAAACTGAACCTTCCTTTTTTCATAGATATATAATACAAAAAGGATTATTAAACCTAACGTCAAAATAAAAAAATAGGGCCATCCATCTTGGTGGCCCAGAAAAAGAGGGTTGTTTTAATTCGATATGATCACCTCCGAGATAATCATAAGTTTAGTTAATTATACTAGAAAAAAGCTATTTAAGTCAATTGAGAAAACAAAATACTGATAAATTCTAAAGATAATTAATTCATAAAGCTTAAATATAAGTTCAATGATTAAAATTGATTGAATTAAGTTCTAAAATCATTTAATATCTATAACCAGAATAAAAAGAGTTAAAATTATCAATGGCAGCGTTGAGTGATAAAGATTTAAAAGATAAAATCCTAGAAAAGTTGCCTGATATCCTGCCAAAGCCATGGCTGCCGAAGTAATTACAAATACAATTAATCCCAGCAATTGGGTATAAATTAATAATTTATTAAAAGCATGTAACTTTCTATTTTCTTTTCGATAATTCATTTTCAAAAAGAAGTAATTTATGTAAAACATGGCGATTAATGCAATTACTAGTATAAACATAGAATAAACCCCTGAACCAGAACTAGAAATGGGATTTAAACCAACCATATGACCCAAACCCTTTTCTCCCAAATTTAAACTTGTTAAATCAGCTAACCAAAGACCCAATAAAAAAACAAGTCCGAGTATGGGTGCAAAAGGATTGATATCTATATCCACTATTTTATTTCGTATTTTAACCGAATAACGAACAACCCAAATCACAGCTAACAAAATTATCAGAAATAATAGATAGATAAATAAAATACTAGTATCCCAAATCATATTGAAGACCTCTGATAAAGATAATAAACTATGCATGTGGCAATGACTGCAAATATAAAAGTTAGGATAAGCATTTGCAGATTAGAAAACATATTTTGAGAAAGAGCAAAAAATGTTTGTTGAACTCTCCCCATGGAAAGTATTCCAAAGGAAAGAAAGTATATGGCAATTAGAATCACGGATTCAATAAAAATTCTTCTTTCTCCCTTTTTCATTTGATAATTCGTAAATGAACTATAAATTCTCTTTAGATCCATATCATCTTTAACCATTCCAGATTATTAAAGGTTTTGTAATTATCTCCAACTAACCTTAACATCATCCGTTCTTTCCCTAGGAGAAATATCAATTTCATCTACTTTTTTATTTATCCCTGATTTAAACATCAGTTCACCAGTAAATGCAATCATTCCCGCATTGTCCGTTAAAAATTGTCTTTCGGGACAGAAAAATTTAACTCCTCTTTCTTTACACATTATCCTACACATTTCCTGTAGTCTAGAATTACAAGCCACCCCTCCACCCAAAACCAATTCCTTCTTTCCCGTATGTGCCAATGCTCTTTCTGCCGATTCCACCAACATGGCAAATGCCGTTTCCTGCAATGAATAGGCTAAATCTTCAACCCTTGCTCCAGCAGCAAACAATTGTTGTATCCTTGTCTGTATTCCTGAAAAAGAAACATCCATACCCTTGATAACATAGGGCAATTCCACATATTTTCCATTTTTAGCAAGTTCTTCAATTCTAGGACCTCCAGGAAATGGAATTCCGAAATGTCTTGCAGTTTTATCTATAAAATTACCTATGCCCGTATCCAGAGTTTCTCCGAATACTCTATATTTTCCAGCAGCATAGGCGATTATCTGGGTATTGGCTCCAGAACAATAAAGTAACACCGGATCCTTAGCTCCCTCTTTCCTACCTATTTCAAGATGAGCGATACAATGATTCACTGGAATAATCGGAATTTTTAGCTTATTTGCTTTTTGTTTTGCAAATTTCATTCCTGCAATTAAACAAGGAGCTAAACCTGGAGCATTGGACAAAGCAATGGCATCAATATCCTTTTCTTTTACATTTGCAATCCTCAACGCTTCAGCATAAAGCATTTCGGCCACCTGCTCATGATGTTTTGCGCTATCCATGGGAATTATTCCACCATTGAGGGGTTTGTACATATCTTTTACATTAGAAAGAACATTTCCTTTGTTAACCACTGCAACTCCAAAAGTATGAGCAGTACACTCTAGGCCTAAAATCATAGAAGTTAATAGAAACAACAATATAAAAAACTATCCTGAAGACAACAAAAAAATATAAATAAAAAATAAGAAAAAAGCTAAGAAAAATCGACACGGCAGTATCGATCATAATTTTAATAAATTAAAACTAATTAATAGATTATATTAATTATTTCTTTTTCTTCTTTCTTCCTCTAGCCATTTTAGCTTCACATACGTTTCCCTTTCCATCAACATAGTAAAGATATCCTGGCTTTCTAACTACTGCGTTTTTTACAAGAATTGCTCCCATTTTTTACCTCCTTTTAGCGAATATAACACAGTACATTTAAAGAATAAACGTATTTAAATGTTTCTTTTCCCGACGAAGAAATTGATTATTTTTTTATTGTCGCTATTCAGGGGCAATTCAATAAGTTTTTTAAACTTTTTATCAGGTTTTATTGAGGGTAAAAAGGGTTTTACAATTTTAAAATCCACGACCCTATTTTTTTCATCAACCCAAAGAGCTAAAAAATTAAAAAAAACAAAAAAAGAATGGATCGGGGTTTGAGTTAAACTATTAAATTCAAATAAAAGATTTTGCGTATTTACAGGTCTAAACATTAGACCTGTAACCTTGCCCACGAAACTAAGTTTTTTTAAATTTTTAATTTTTAATTTTCTTTTTTTATAATAAATATTCATGTTAGGTTAGTCAAGGTATTATCCAATATGTTGAAATGATAAATTGTTGAATTACTCAAATAGTTATTATAATCATCGCTCAAATTAGTAATAATTAAAGAATAGTTTAGATTATTTTTTAAAACGCTATTAAAACCAATTATTATAGCATATTCGGAATTATCGGGATTAGATATAAAACTAATAGTTGAAGGATTAAGTTTATTACTAGCATCATAAAGCCCATATAACTCATAATTTGATAGATTAGAACAGAAACTAATGTTGCAAGGATCGTTCAATGAAATCTTAAATGATTTTGAGCTATTCAATTCCAAATTAGAAATTTTAGGAATGGAACTATCCAAAGCATAGAAATCATCAAGGTATAATAATCCTCCCTGAGAACTTGAAATGGTAAAACTTCTTATTTTATCCAAATTGAATTTATTTTTTAATGAATCCAATGGTATGGTGACTAGTCTATAGGACCTATCAATTGAACCTCCAGAGATATAATCATTCAAATTAACCTCATTACTTACTTCATTTGAACTAAAACCATTTATTTTAAAATAAAATGACTCGCCTGCGCTATCTCCTCGGACATAGAAACTAATTTCATCAAAATTTGACAAATCCAAACCATAATTTGAATCATTTACAGCTATTTCCATAGTGCCTTTAGAAAAAGGAGGAGTAGGATTACTAAACATCAAAGCATACTGCCCTTGATGAATTCTATTTTGAACCACATCAGCATTGCTAAAAGTCCATTCTCTAGAAATAGCCGATTCGCCATCCCAAATCAATTTTTGATGGCTAATCAAAGGACTAAAATAACAACTCTTCTCCAAAATTGGAAGATTATGGGTGGTATTACATCCATTTTTATCTACACAACTTCTAGACTGACTACCATCACAAACGCTCCAATCACCACAAACCCAATTTTCATCACAGGAAATATTTGTATCAATGGTTGAATTATTAATAATTACAAATCCGAGCCAACTAGGATGAGCTATAAAAAGAGATAATAAGAGAATAACCAAAGAAACCCATAAATATGTTCTAATCCCTATTTTTTTTAAAATACTCATAATCATTAAAAAAGGCTAAAGATATATATAAACATTGCTAACATTTTTATACTATTATCCATTGATAACATTGGTATAATAAAAAAGAGCCCATGGATAACCTAGATAATTTAAACGAACTAAAAGAAATGAACTATGAATTAGAAAGTTCAGATTCTAGCTACATCTCAGAATTAATTAAGATAAAAAGAAGCTCCCAATCACCAGAAACCAAACTTAATCTCCTGGATTTACTATTTAGAGATTTTTTATTTAAAAAGTATCATATGAAAAAAAATACCGAGTATTCTGACCTGGTAGACCTATTTCTAGAAAAAAATAAACCTGAAATGGCCGTATTTTGCAATCAAATGCTTAAACAATTATATGGTGGAGAAAGTTTAAACAAGGATATAAT
>CAZYIS010000016.1:0-7590 GCA_964647695.1 Candidatus Woesearchaeota archaeon | reverse complement strand
ATGATCCCGCGGAGATTTGAACTCCGGACCCCGGCCTTTCTTAGCTTTTCTCAAAGCGAGAAAATATGCTTCTAGTGAAGCCTATTCATATAAGAGCCGTGCTCTAACCAACTGAGCTACGGGATCGAAAATAGAACTTTTTAGGGATATTTAAAGATTCCTTAAGGAATCTTTAGCCCACAAAAACTAAAAGTTTTTGATGTTTAGGCTGCGAAACTAGGTTCAGGGTCTTTTCTTTTATAATTAGAATGGTCTTCTATGATTAGATGATCAAATTGTGCTTCGGTAAAACGAGGTAATCCACCTTCAACAGTTATTTCTTCTCTTTTTTCTTGTACATAGTCATAGATATAGGCTCTATTTGTTTCAAATCTTTGGTTAAACCATCTCTGCCAGCCCTTAAAAGACCAATCGACATGGGCTTCAATGGGAGGGATTTCATGATTTAGCTTTTCTCCTAAAAAATATTCATGTTGACGAGTGGAAACATTGCTTAATCCTGCCCTAACAAATAGATTACTTAGAGCATAAATTTTCACTTTTTCAGTTAATGCGTCGACCATGATATTAGTAATTTATTATTCTTATTTAAACATTTTCAATATTGTTTATAGTGATTCATGGTTAAAATAGTTTGTAATAAAAAATGGTAACACATATTTTTATAGTTATTTTGAAATAAAGACCAATGATCATAGGGGTGACTGGAAGTATTGCTGCGGGAAAAGAGACACTTACTTCTTTTTTGAGAGAAAAAGGGTTTATTTATTTTGAAACTTCTAAAATTATTAAGGATGAATTATTCAAACGAGGATTAGAGGATACTAGGTGGAATATGCAAAATATAGGTGATGAGTTCAGAGAATCTTTGGGTCCAGGAGCATGGATGAAGATTATGTTGGACCGAACTGAACCTGGAAAGAACTATATTTTTGATAGCCTTAGAAATGGAAAAGAGGCTGAATTTTTAAAGGAAAATGTTAAGGATTTTGTGCTAATTGCTGTGGATGCCGATCAGAAGGTAAGATTTGATAGAATTTTGAAGAGAAATAAGGTCCACGATCCTAAAACCTGGGAAGATTTTCTAAAGGTAGACGAAAGAGACTTTTTTGATAAAGAAAATCCTCTGGGACAGCAGATAAGCAGATGTATGGAGCTAAGTGACTTTAAAATTGACAATTCGGATCTGGAAAAGTCTAGAAATGAAGTCAGGGAAATTTGGGAAAAGATTAAAAATGCAGATAATGGGGTATAATTATGTTAGTTGGAATCGTTGGCAGACCAAATTGTGGTAAAAGTACTTTCTTTAAGGCAGCAACGCTTATTGATATTTTAATTGCAAATTATCCTTTTGCAACCATTAAACCCAATAGGGGCATAGCCTATGTTAAAATTGATGATCTGGCTAAAGAATTTGGAAAGGTAAGTAATCCTAGAGAAGGTTATGTTAAATCTGGAATGAGATTTGTTCCTTTTGAGTTGATGGACGTGGCTGGGCTAGTGGCTGGAGCATCGGAGGGAAAGGGATTGGGTAATGAATTTTTGAATGATTTATCTACTGCTGATGCATTTATTCATGTGGTTGATATGTCTGGAGAATATGATGGTGAAGGAAAGCCTAGTGAGAATTATTATCCTGGAAATGATATAAAGATGATTGAATCTGAGCTGGATAAATGGTACTATGCTCTTTTGAAAAAGGTTTGGTCTATTTTTGCAAGGCAATTGGAGCTACAGAAGCAGAAATTTGAAACGGCCATAGCAAAACAATTTTCTGGATTAAAGGTTAGTGAAGATGATGTTAGATATGTGGTCCTAAAGGAAAAATTCAATATTGAGAAACCTAGTACTTGGGTAGATACGGAAATATTTAGATTTGCCCAATGTCTTAGAAAGTACACTAAACCTATGGTAATTGCAGCCAATAAGATGGATAGACCCTTGAGTAAAGAAAATTTTGAAAAAGTTAAAGCTGAATTTAATTATCCCATTGTTCCTTGCTTTGCCGATGGTGAATTGGCTCTAAGAGAAGCAGATAAACATGGTTTAATAGAATATATCCCGGGGGATAAGAAGTTTAGTGCTAAAAAAGAACTATCGGATAAGCAAAAAACTGCTCTGGATGCAATTCAGAAAGTTATGGATGAATATGGAAGTACGGGAATACAGGAAGTTATGAATAAGGTTGTTTTTGATGTGCTACAATATATTTGTATCTATCCGGCTGGAGCTAAATTAAGCGATAGTAAGGGAAATGTGCTCCCTGATTGTTTTCTTATGAAAAAAGGAAGTACTGCTTTGGATTTTGCCTTTAGATTACACAGTGATATAGGTAGAGATTTCGTAAAAGCAGTGAATATCAGAACAAAACAAGGTGTAGGCAAGGATTATGTGCTAAAGCATTGCGATGGTTTAGAGATTCTTACTAAGTAATTAATTTTAAATAGCTAAATTGACAGTATAGATAATGAAAAGATCGAGGTCAATTAATGAAAATAAATAAAGAAGTAATAATTATCTTTGCATTAATCATTATCTTTTTATCTTTTCTTAATTTAACAAATGGTGAAAATTCTGAAGGGGTGATTGGTCAGAGTTGGTTTATGCATGGACAATGGTTAAATAATTCAAATTGGGATGGAATTAGCTATTCTAAAATCAATGGTTTAAATTTTGCAATCTTTGGAAATGCACCAGTTAATTTTAGTAATTCTTCTACCAATAATGGATTAAATTTGGTCGGACAACCTATTATTTACAATGGTTCAGTTTTCATAAACCAAGGAAATGCACTCTATCAATTAAATGCGTCTAATATCAGTCAGCAGATAAATAATTTTAATTATGATATTGTTAATTTTTCTTCTATATATTTTGCTCATCCAACCATAGGTAATGGTTATATTTATTTATTTGGTGGAAATACCAGTGCAAATTTCTTATATCAATTAAATTTATCAAACATTTCTCAAAAAATAAACAGTATTAAAGTAACAGATATTTGTTCAGGCTATGTGGATACTAAACCTGAAACAGTACCCATATTAGCAAATGGATATTTATATCTTAATTCAATATCTTGCACAAGCCCTTCTTTAAATGATACTACCTACACATTTCAGTTGAATGCTACAAATATCAGCCAACAGATTGCCAATTATACTTTAGAAACAACAACGCATAGTCCTATGAGATTTAAAATTTGGCAATTAGACAGTCCAATCTATGCTAATGGTTATATTTATACTCTCGACGGGTTTGATAAAACCTTTACAAGTACAAAAACAATTATTTATCAATTAAATGCTACAAATGTTTCACAGCAAATAAGTAACTATACTTATATAAGAGGTCTTTCAATGTCTCCTTCAGGTTTAGTTTTAAATGATAGTTTGTATTATTACATGGCAGATAATACGGGAGGGGTATGGTATGGTTTACTTTTACAGATGAATGCATCTAATTTATCTCAGTTGATAAATATGGCTAATGTTCCAACAAATGGTAGAACTTTGTCCTATACTCCGGCAATAGCTTATTCTAATAATAATTTTTATGTTGGAACTCTGGATGGTGACTTTTATCAAGTTAATGCAAGTAATATTAGTCAAACAATAGCTAACATTTCAATAGGTCATCATTTATCAGGGATACAACTCAATCAATCTAGAATAGTAGTTATCAGTGGAGAATATGCATATCTGGGAGCTCAATATAATGAACTATATCAAGTTAATGCCTCAAATATTAGTCAAGTAATAAATAAAGTTAAATATGCTGCTGGAATTGCTAGTAGTCCTGCCATAGGTGATAAATATATATATCAAACATTTCAAAGTTATCCTATAGTTGGAGGATCGGCTTCTAAACATGATGCTAACCTGTATCAAATTAGTTTAGCTAATATAAGCGCGATAAATGATCTTCCCAATATAACCGTTTATTCACCTTCTTCTCAAAATTATATCGGAGGTAATATTTTGATCAATTTCAGTGCAACAAGTTTAAGTGGAATCATAGATTCATTATGGTACTATAATGGGGCTACAAATATAAGTTACACTACTGCTAATAACCTAACTTTACCTGAGGGAATTTATAACTTTATTTTCTATGCTTCAGATAGTCTAGGTAATATAAACTCAAAAAATATTTCTTTTAATGTAACTATTCAAGACATAACTGATTGTAGAAATATAATTTTTCCAGGAGTCTATACTCTAACCCAGAATATACACAATTCTGGAAATGGTGCTTGTTTGAATATAACTGCTAATAATGTAACTATTTATGGAAATGGTGGAAGAATATCTGCAGATTCAAACATTATTTCCGGAAGTAGTGGTATTTATGCAAGCAATGTTAATAATGTAAGTATAACTGGATTTTCAATTATAAATATGGACAAGGCAATAGTTTTCAATGATGTAACAAATTCATCGGTATATGGAAATAGCTTGGGCGTTAGTGAAATAAACAATAATGGTCTTTTGCTATCGGGCAATAGCTCCGGAAATACAATTAGCAGTAACAATATGAGTAATAATTATAATTATGGATTAAGTTTAGCTGGAACTGTAACCAATAATTTGTTGTTGAATAATAATATCTATGGAAATAATATCAAAGATATTGTGGACTCTTCATCGGGAACTAATAATTTGGTTTATAACAACAGCTATGGACAAATAACTTGGACTGGAACACTATTGAATGATATGTCCATGAAAGGAAATTTGGCTCTAGGATCGGGAATAATATTGGCAAATAACAGCGCGGGAATAAACAGTTCTCAATTTAGTTCTGGTGATATCAATAGTAGTGTGAATATTACTTTGAATGGGGTGGATGTATCTTCATTTTCAAATCCTAAAATGTTGAATTATGGTGTTGTTTGTTCTATTTGTGTTAATTATACTTCTTTGATTACGAATCCAGCAGTATTTTCAGTTGCAGGTTATGGGGTTTATTCTATAGGTGATGAAGATTTCACTGCTCCAAATATTAGTATCTATGCTCCTACAGAAAATACCATATACACAAAAAACAGTTTATTGATTAATTTCAGTGCTTTTGATTCAATAGGTGTGGATAAATTATGGTTCAATAATGGAAATTCAAATATAAGTTATACAAATCCATTATATATCAATTTGAATTCTGGGAGCTATACCTTTATTTTCTATGCCAATGATACTTCTGGAAATTTAAATTCATCAAATTTAACTTTTACAGTAAATATACCTATTGTTTATCCCTCGGGTGGAGGGGGCGGAGGCATTATACATCATTCCAATGAGAGTGAAAAAAATACTTATGTTAATTTTTCTAATTCTTCGTTAGGAAATAGATATTCATTATATATGAATAATAATACTAGTTTAACATTCAGTTTTCATAATGAAAATTATAGCCTTACTTTGATTAATGTATCAAATAATTCTATTAATTTAATGCTGGAAAACACTAATTTACTTATAAATTTAAAAGTTGGCCAATTGGTAAAACTAAATCTTAGTTCAAATATAAATTATGATCTATTAGTAACTTTAAATAATATTATTAATGGCCAAGCCAATTTAAGCATCATACACATAAATGAAAATATGCCTGTTAAACAATTAACTAACGCAAATAAAAATATGCTGGCCCAATTTAAGAATTATGCTCTTAGCGTTGATGCAATTAAATTAATTCTAGTTTTGTTTATTATTTTAATTGTTATTATTTATTTATTTTGGCAAAAGAGAAAATGATAATCTATGTTAATGTAAAACCTAATGCTAAAGAACAGATTATTGAAAAAATTTCTGATAATGAGTATAAAATTTCTCTGAAATAAAAAGCAATTGATGGTAAGGCCAATACGGCTTTAATAAAATTGCTAAGTAAAGAGTTTAAAATTGATTATAAATTGATAAAAATAAAAAATCCTAGTTCTAGAAAGAAGATTATTGAGCTAGGTTAGTTTTTTAATTTCTTTTAGGAATATTAAAGGAATTATTAACATTAAGAAAAGAGCCAATAGGGCTATCAAAATGTAAAAAATATCGCTTTTTATCGTGGATCTAACTAGCATGCTTGTAAAAAATATTAGGGGTATGGTTCCTATGAATGAAGCTAAAAAATAGGTTTTAAATTTAACTTTGGATATTGCGCAAAAAATACTAATTACTTCTCCAGGTATCAGAAAGAAAATTCTCATCATAATGATATTTGTAAATGCTCTTTTTTCAAAACTTTTTTCTAATTTAAAATATTTTTTATGTTTTTCTATAATATAAAAAATATAATTTCTTCCAAGGTAACGAGTCATAAAAAATATTAAAGTTGTAAATATGGTATTCGCTATTAGAGTATATAGGAATGATTGTCCAAAGGTATAAAATAAACCTCCTGCAAAAGAAGTAGGTGCAAATGGAATAGGAAAAAATGAAATTGCTATATAAAATAGTATGAATATTATTGGAGATTTTGCAGTTTCTTTTAAGCTTCTATCTTGATAATGGGTATATTGGATATATGCCGAAATAATAATTAATAACGTAAATATAATTATTAAAATAATAAATTTATATTTTGCCCCTTTTTCTTTAGACATAATTAATCTAATTATTAGGCATTTATAAATTGTTATATAAGTATAAAATAAAAATTTAAATAATCTCCCTAGTATGAACTGTCCTGTGTTGCTTGTGCAAATTATTCCTGTAAGACTTGAAAGAAGATTATTGAGTTAGGTTAGTTTTTATTTTGTATAGATATAGATTTTCATTGCTTTTGTCTAGCTGTATGAACTCTGGACAACTTAGATAGGCAGAATAAATATAATCTATTTTTTTAGATTTTATTATTTTAATTTTTTCTTTACAATCTGCTTGCATAAATTGGTAATACAAATTTTGATTAAATCCCATGGTTCCAGGTTTTGTACATTCTGCTTCATTTCCAGTATATACGCCGATGACTAATCCTTTCCAGGGAGGGCTAAGGAAAGATATGTTTGTTAGATTATTGAATATTCTTATATCTTCTGAAGTTAGGTATTGATTTGCAGGAGGATTCGGAATAATTATTTTTCCACTAGCGTCTTTCGCAATTAATTTATCCCATTTATTATTTATTGTATAGTTAAATGTTGATAAAAAGATTAGAATTATAATTCCAATAAGTATCATTCTTATAATTTTTTTATTCAAACCCTTTTTTTCAGAATATTCTGTTAGGTACTGTAGCCCAAATCCAGATAATAGGACTAGCACTAAGGATATGAAAAAAACTAATCTAGGATAATCAATTATTACTCGGAATATGGTTTGCGAATAAATAAACCAGTAGATGAGTCCAAGCGAAGTTATGGCTAAAATCCATTTTTTTTCTTTAAATTTATAACTTATTGATAGGGCAGCTAATATAATCGTCCAAATAGGTATTATATGGTATATTGTATATTTTGGAATAAATTCTCCCGTGAATTGTTGGTAAATTAATCTTTTTGCAATATAGGAAAAGAATCCGACATAGGATTCATTGTAGATAAAATAGCTAATGGAAATTAGTGCAGCTACAAATATTGCTAAAATAGTATAA
>CAZYIS010000015.1:0-9038 GCA_964647695.1 Candidatus Woesearchaeota archaeon | reverse complement strand
TTGGAGTTAACTCCAATCTTTTTCATTTCTTCATCTTTGATAAGAACTAATCTGTCTCTAACTTCAATTGAACTTAATCTCTTCTTTCCAACCATGAATGTACTTGGCTTTTCTAGCTTAACTCTTTCAATGGTTTCAGAACAATGTGGACACTTCTTTGCGTCTCTTGCTTTCTTTGCTCTCAAACTTGGAGTTAATTCTTTTTCTTTTTCTTCGGATAAGGTTAATCTACCACACTTTGGACAGAAACTTCTTAAACATAATTCAATCAATGGAATATATTTTATATGGAATACTGGTCTAGCTAATTCAATACTTCCTGGGTGTCCTGGACATTCTTTAACTCTCTTTCCACAAGTTCTACATCTAACTCCTGGGTCGATTGCTCCAAGTCTAAGATCCATTAATCCTCCATCTACTGGGAATCCGTCAATATCGTAAAGTTCTGGTGTAACTATCTTTGCCGTACTCATTTTCTTTATCTTGTCAGGACTAAGTAAGCTGAATTTCAATGCTCTAACCTGTTTTCTAAAATATTCTTCCTTCATTTTATTGTTCGTATTTATTCTTTAGTTCGAATGATGTCTGTACTCCAAGTCCAAGTAATTCGTCTACCAGCAACTTGAATGCGTAGGATACTTCAATAGGCTCGGATTCATTTCCACCACAAACATTACATGCAATCTTGTTTCTAATAATATCTTCGTAAGTCATATTACCACATTCTTTACAAATATGGATAACTGTTTTGTCCGAATCATATCTTTCCTTCAATAGTAATGCTGCTCCATGTCCGACAAGAGCTTGTTGTTCCATTTCTCCTAATCTCAATGCTCCTCCTCTGGATCTTCCTTCGATAGGCTGTCTTGTCAATAAAGTAACTTTACCAGAAGCTCTGGCGTGGATCAGGTTCTTTACCATTCTCTTCAACTTCAAGTAGTACATATTACCAATATAAATCTTAGCATCCATCTTTTTACCAGTTATACCGTCGTACATTGATTCTTTACCGTCGTAGGCAAATCCTAATTCTCTCAATTGATTTTCTAATTCTTCTACGCTCTGTCCAGTGAATGAAGTTCCGTCAATTATTTTTCCAGAAACTGCTCCAGTTTTTCCTGCAAGTAATTCTATTAAATATCCGACGGTCATTCTGGATGGAATACCGTGTGGGTTGAACATTAAGTCTGGTCTAACTCCGGATGCAGTGAATGGAATATCTTCTCCGACGGATACGAATCCTACGACTCCTTTCTGTCCGTGAGGTGTAGAGAATTTGTCTCCTGGTTCTGGTAATCTTGAGTCTCTGGTTCTAACCTGAGCAATCTTATTTCCTTCTTGATCGACGGAGATAAATACCGCGTCAACAGTTCCTCTTTCTTCTTGTCTAACGGCAACAGATGCTTCCTTCTTTGATTGTATGGAAAGATCTTTTGCTTCGGATAAGAATTTTGGAGGTGTTATTTTTCCGATAAGTACTTCTCCTTCATTCATGTCTGCTTCAGGATAGGCAATTCCGTCGTCTTCCAAGAATCTGTAGGAATTTTCCATTCTGTAACCGCTAACATCTTTATCTGGAATAACTATTTCATCAGATAATCCTCCAGCGTATTGTAATTCTGTAGCTCCATATGGTCTGAAATAGGTACTTCTTCCCATTCCTCTATCTACGCTAGATTTACTCAATATAACTGCGTCTTCCATGTTATATCCTTCAAATGGCATAATAGCGACGATAACGTTCTGTCCAGCAGGATAAACTTCTAAAGTATCATAGATGAAACTTCTTACCAGAGGTCTTTGTGGATAATGTAATACGGATACGTCGGTATCAAGTCTAACCAAATAGTTTGCAGCGTATATTCCTAAACTCTGGGTTAATGTTTTGGATCCTCTGTTAAGTCTGGATGACTGGTCGTGATTTCCAAATGGTACTAGGCTTGTGATTAATCCAAAGATATCGATTGGGTGTATTTCTAAATGAGTATGATCTGCTGTCAATTCTTTTTCACTTAATGCTACCAGAGCGTTGTCTTCTTCAGCTGCGTCAATATATTCGATAACTCCATCTTTTATTAAATCAGTGAATTTGATTTTATCATTTTCCAACATAACCAAATGTTCATCCTTCAATCTACTTATTCCAGATTCTGCAATTACAATTGGTCTAAGAACTCTTCCAACTTCAGTGGACATCATAATAACATCGCTTTCCTTTTCATGTCTGATGCTCATTTCTCTTGGTAATTCTGCTTTTCTTCTTGCATTTCTTGCTTTGCCTACAAATTGATCTGGATTTGCAGTCATTCCGATAAATCTTCCGTTGAAGAATACGTCTTTTCCAGAATCCTTGTTCAATCCAAATTCAGTGAATTTCTTCATAACTATATTTTCGTCATAGCTAATGAAAGTAGAAATCTTACTCATGATTGCCAAGTTCTTTCTTAATCCGATTTCAGTTCCTTCTGGTGTTTCAGTAGGACAGAATCTTCCGTAGTGAGTTGGGTGCAATGTTCTTGCCATAAAGTTTTCCTGTTCTCCTGGAAGCATGGAAGATACTCTCTGTAATTGGGATAACATTTCTAGATAATTTGTTTTCTTCATGTTCTGGGTTACTCCAGATCTTTCTCCAATCCAACTACCGGTTGCAATAGCAGATTCAACTCTTTGGGTGAATAATGTAGATTTAGCGATGCTTCTTATGGAATAGAATTTCTTTCTCTTGGCAACTTTTTGCAATGAATATTGAATATCTCTGATTAATATACCTAGATTAACTCTGAACAAGTCAGCCATCAAATCTCCAGAAAGTTTAACTCTCTTATTTGCGTAATGGTCTTTGTCAGTTCTGATCTTATCATTTTCCTTTGCTTTCAAATACATTCCAAGGATTCTGCTCAGGGTTGCTGCTTTTTCAGTTCTTGAAGCTTTTTCTAATCCGATATGTGGTAAGAAATAGGAATCAATTCTTTGCTTAACTCTGTCAAGAATTTCTTTCTTTGTTCCTTGAATTCCAGATTTTTCTGCAATGTATATCATTGCATCTTCAGAAGTTTGTAATTTTGCGAATTCATATAGGTTAACAATTAAACAATCATTTTCATGATTAATGTATTTTGCAATTTCAGCTTCTTTTACCAATCCAAGAGCCTTTAACATTACAATGGCTGGAATATTCTTCAATCTGCTAAATGTAACTTCTAAAATTCCTTCGGATGTTTCAGAAATGGTGGTTGGAATTCTATAGCTTCCTCTTTGTGAAAATACTCTCAATGTTAATCCAAGTCTTCCATCTTCGATAAATGGCTGGTTTGCAGCTAAATCTTCGCTCATAACCATTACTCTTTCGTTACCATTAACTATGAAATATCCCCCAGGGTCCAATGGGTCCATGTAATTGCTTCTTAGATCATCCTTATTCATTCCGTAGGTATTACAGCTGGTACTTCTTACCATAACTGGGATTCTTCCGATTTCTACTTCAGCACTGTCAGTTTGACCTGCATAATTTATGGTCAATTCAACATAAACTGGAGATGAATAGGTTAAATTTCTTAATCTTGCTACGGTTGGTGTAACTAGAGAAGAACTTCCGTCAGATTCAATAATATTTGGTTTTTCAATTCTAACTTTTCCAAGCTTTATTTCTACTTCTTCATTATTGATGGTTTCATTGATTTCATTGATAATTTGTTGCATCTTATTCTGCAAAAAGTCGTTAAATGATAACAAATTAGATTCAACTAGAGAATGCTGTTCCAAATACTTTTCAACCAGAATATTTCTCTTTCTTTTTTCCATTTAAGCAACCACCCTGTAATATACATTTACTTTATCTTCATCTTTTCTTTCAATTCTTACCACTTCACCCACATTCCATCCTTCTCCAAGAGCAGGATCAGTGTGTTTTATTTTTGGCAATTGTGCCAAAGAAATATTATAATCTTCTAGTAACTTTTTAACCTCTTCAGATTTCAATTTTGTGTGTTTTGGTTGTAATGTATGCATATTGGTGGATTGGCAATAACGACTCACGCTTACAACAGTATTAAGTAATTGATGATGTCTTAAAAAAATTACAAAACTGGCTTTAAAAACCTTTCGAAGAAACCTCTTTATTCTTTTTTAAACAATTTTAGACAGCAGTAGCTCAAAATTACACGATTTTCCAAGAAAATAGCTCCAATCGTTAATCTATAGACGCATAACTTATATATAAAGATTATTGTTATTAAATCCGAACATAAAAAATAGCTGGGTTATTTGTTTTTTCTAAAATAAACAAATGCTCCGACTAATCCAACAAGAAAGAATATTACACCTATCCAATTCGAAGTTGAATTAATCTTCGTGCCTATTACATTACCTGTAAAATTAGAAGAAAAAATGAAAATTGCACCCAACAGACTAATAAATGATACAATGGACATTAATTTCGAATCTAAACCTTTAGTATTTCTCTCTTTTATTATTTTAACTTGTAACCGATATTCGTCAGCTAGCTTATCTAACTCTCTTTTAGCTCCAGTATAATTACCTGAGATAATATCGGTCGCTACTTTAATATTATAATTTTTAGTTACTTCTTTATCATATATATTATTTTGAAAAGAAGGTGTTTCTTTGGTTTTTCTTAAAATACAAGTATCATAAATCTTCCCACTTTTTGTTCCTCTTGTATGAATAACTGCCGTCTTTATTCTAGGATCTCCTAAAAATTTTGCCAAATCATGGTAACTTGGAAAACATAAGGCCCTTCTAGCATTTCTTATAAAAGGAAGAATATTACCTAAATGATGCATAATGCCTTCATTATATGGGTGAGTATGAATAAATGAATATTTGCCATTTGAACTCAATGCAGACATTGTTGCTAAGTTATCAGCAATATAAACTCTACCTCTTGATCTTCTACCTGAAACATTAATTGGTGATTGACGAGGGAATTTAATAAGTGCAATTTCATTTTCAGGAGTAGGATCTGATTCTATAATCTCTTTTGGACTTTTTCTTTTAGTCATAGAATCTATAGAATTAGAGAGTTTTTAATTATTATTAAAAATTTTTAGATTTAAAACATAAATTATCTAATTAGGTGACGCATACCAGTTAGAGATAATTGATAAGGAGGATTAAATATTTCTGGATGTTTGGCTATATAATTTTCAGTAGCAGAAAAAATATATTCTTCAAGTTCTGGAACTCTTCTAACTTCTTCATAATCTGATTTAACAAGTATTTTAGCGACATCCATCCTTCTCTCCCCTTCAATTTTTCTTAAAGATCTTAATACTCCCCAATAGACACCAGTTTTACTTTCTTTTTGATGTCTTTTAAAAAAAGCATTTAATCCTTGTCTCTCATCTATAAATTGTAATCCTAAATATTCTGCGGCAGTCTCCCCCAGATGAAAAATACGATGCCATAGCGGAGTACAACGCCCAGGTAAAAAACTTTCAACTAATTCTGTTTCTCGATTATAAGTTTCTTTTAATCTAGGATTAGCTTCCATATGTAACATATGTCCTACCTCATGTACCAATCCTAATTCGGAACTTGCAATAACTTTTTCTTCTAATTCAATATTACGTTCTGGTGATTGAATATAAATCTTATATCCTCCCTCTTTTAAACTACTCAAACCCGCATTTGTGAGCATGGGTCTTAATTCTACTTCTGGATATGGAAAGTTAATTGGCACATCTAATCTTTTGCCAAAATTCATTAACATTTCTCTGCTGACTTTTGTCAGGTATTGTTGAAGATTATTAGTATCCATATAAAAATATTTTATGTATCTTGTTTAAATTGATTGCTATTCTTTAATACAATCGTTAAAAATAAAAGTGGCCCCGACGGGATTTGAACCCGCGGCACCTGGATTAAAAGTCCAGTACTCTAACCGGGCTGAGCTACGAGGCCTTATAAGTCTGAATAAATAATGGTTTTTAAATATGCTTATACGACTAAAAAATTAGTTTTGATCAAAGCTATTATCGGCAAGTTCTAGAATTTGTTCCTTACTCATTGAGCCAACGGCTGCATGAACCACTTCTCCATCCTCGAAAAATATTATTGATGGAATACTCATTACTTCAAATCGGCCTGCTAAATCCGAATTTGAATCCACATCGACTTTTCCAAAGTTAACTTTTCCTCTGAGATCTTTAGCTGCAGAATCAAAATGAGGTCCCATTATTTTACATGGTCCGCACCATTCAGCCCAGAAATCTACGATCCACTTACCTTTCTTAGTTTCCTTATCAAAATTATTTTCATTCAACTCGATTGTATTTTCGCTCATTTTTTATTTTCTCCCTTGGATTATTTTTTTTATTTTCTTTAGTTAATAAACCTTATTCTTAATCCCCGAGTAACAGTTTTTTGTCGAGGATAAAATTAGTTTTTATTCACCGCAACCAGATCTAGTAGTCTGTTTGCATGAAGTGCAATAGATTGCACAATTACCCATTCTCTTGGCTGCTCCACCACAATGTGGACAGGTTAAACCTTCATTGGAGAATTGATTCAAATCTTTCTGCTCTTCATCTTTCATCGGAACTATAGGTTCAAGAGTTTTTATTTCAAAATCAACTTTCTTTTGGGTTGCAAAGGTATTCAACATAAACTGAGATACATAATCCACTATGGATGATGCACTTCTTATGATTGGTTTATTATTATCCAATTCTCCAGGTCTAGAGTTCTTAACAAATCCAGATGGTTCGAATTTCTGATGTCTAAATTTACCAAACAAATCTTCTACCGTAGCTCCATATTGTAGGTTCAAAGATACCGAAGTTGCCCAGGCATCCATTAATCCTCTTATGGTTGATCCTTGCTTATGCATTGTGATAAATAATTCTCCTGGTTTTCCATCGTCATAAAGTCCAATGGTGATATAACCTTCATGTCCTGCAATATCAAACTTATGGGTTACGGATTTTCTTGTCTGAGGTAATTTCTTTCTTTCGGCTCTTTCAGCTATAGCAATAACCTGTTGTTTCTTAACCATTTCTCCGTCGGTTTTTTGCGTATTCAATGGCTGAGATCTCTTAGAATTCTCTCTATAGACTGCTACAGCTTTCAATCCCAGTTCCCAGGAATAAATATAGGCATCGGCAATATCAGAAACCGTAGAATGTTCCGGCATGTTAATGGTTTTACTTATAGCTCCCGATAGGAATGGTTGAGTTACGGCCATCATCTTAATATGTCCTTTATATTGGATTGCTCTTTTACCTTTTGCAGGTTTGAATGCACAATCGAATATGGAGACATGTTCTTCCTTTAATCCTGGAGCACCTTCAATCATATCATTCTTATCAATATAATTTATTACTTCATTGATATCAGTTTCATCATATCCTAGATTTCTCAATGCCAAAGGAACAGATCTATTAACAATCTTCAACATTCCCCCACCACTCAATACTTTATACTTAACTAGGGCAATATCAGGTTCAATTCCAGTGGTATCGCAATCCATCATAAATGCTATTGTTCCAGTAGGAGCTAAAACTGTGGCCTGAGCATTTCTAAATCCATAAACATTTCCAATCTCGATTGCATCGGTCCAGGAATCCCAGGCACTATTAACCAAATCTTTCAATTTGGTTGGCATTTTAACAACTTCAATTTGTTTAACATGTTCTCTATGCATATTCATTACCTGTAGCATAGGTTCTCTATTTTTTGCATAACCTGGGAATGGTCCAACTAGAGCAGCTAATTCAGCAGAAGTTTTATAGGCTTCTCCACCCATTATGGCCGTTATGGCTGCAGCTACTGCTCTTCCTTCATCCGAATCATAGGCTAAACCATAGCTCATCAATAATGCTCCAAGATTTGCATAACCTAATCCTAAAGGTCTGTAATCATGAGAATTTCTAGTAATCATTTCAGTAGGATAGCTACTTCCATCCACAGCCAATTCCATGGCAATAATCATAGTTCTAACGGTTTTCTTGAAAGATTCGACATCAAAACCTGCATCAGGAGTTCTAAATTTCATCAAATTAATAGATGCCAAGTTACATGCGCTGTCATCCAAGAACATATATTCGCTACATGGATTAGAAGCATTTATTCTTCCAGAATTCTTAGAAGTATGATAGGTATTAATTACAGTATCAAATTGCATTCCCGGATCTCCACATATCCAAGTTCCTTCAGCAATTTTATTTAAAACTTCACGAGCCTTAAGAGTTTCACAAACTTTTCCATCCTTTACATTTTTAGTATTCCATTCAGCATCGGCTTTAACTGCCTGCATAAATTCATCCGTAACTCTAACCGACATATTACAATTTTGGAAAGCAATACTTCCATAAGCATCTCCATTCATTCCTCCAGAATAACCCTGTTCAATCAATGCCCAAGCCTTCTTTTCTTCACTCTGCTTAGCATTAATAAAATCCATAATATCTGGATGATCCACATTAAGAATTTCCATTTTGGCTGCTCTTCTGGTCTTACCTCCAGATTTAATAATTCCTGCATAGGCATCATATCCTTTCATGAAACTTACCGGTCCAGAAGCTCTTCCTCCACCAGTTATTTTTTCTCTTGAACTTCTTAATGGAGATCTATTTGTACCGGTTCCCGATCCTGCTTTGAATAATGTAGCTTCAGAAACCTGTAGAGCAAGAATCGATTCCATATTGTCCTGCATGCCTTGAATGAAACAAGCCGAACATTGAGGTCTATCATCATTCTTCAATACTGGAACAATTTTATCTCCTTCCTTGGTCCATTTGAAAGCAGAAACTCCTCCTGCTTCTTTATTATACTCCCATATACCTGCATTAAACCAAACCGGAGAATTAAATGCAGCCAATTGATTAAGATTTATTGCAGCCAATTCGTCCCTTAATACGCTAGCTTGTTTTTCATCAAAATATCCTTGCAACAATGCTTGTCTAGCAAAATATCTAGAAATTCTACCTATTATTTTTTCAACCGAATCTTCTCTTTCTCCTTTGGCCTGATCTCCCCAGAAATATTTACTAGCCACGACTTTCAATGCCAATGCAGAC
>CAZYIS010000014.1:0-9598 GCA_964647695.1 Candidatus Woesearchaeota archaeon | reverse complement strand
GTAGCTACACAATACGATTTAGAAAGTTCAGATGGTATAGACCGAACCTGTATATTATAGGTTCGGTCTATACCATCTGAACTTTCTAAATCGTATTGTGTAGCTACTGTACCACTAACTATTCCTTGAGAAACTCGATCCCATGAATCATTACTTCCTATTTCAGAAAAAGCAGAGTATTTGCTCATATCGGTTGGATCGATTAATAGATAGGATACATTTAAGGTCTTCATAAAACTATAGGCTGTTTTGGGATTAGTAGTTGTTAAAATATATCTACCAATATAGTGATCTCCACTAGTTCCACCCCCAGCATGACCTCCATCAGTAACGGTTGGTCTTTCTCCTAGTGTTTGTATAAAGTAACCATAATCCCACCAATGAACAAAAAGAGCATTTGGAGTAGTATTATTTCTTATCCAACCCATCATATCTTGCCATTGTGAATTTGCGGACGGACCTAGTTGACTTGCTGATGCAGCAAATATTTGATATTCACCATAAGTACTAGTTTTAGGTATTCCGAATAGTATAAGATATAATAATATGATAACTATACCTATAGCTATAAATTTAGTATTCTTTCCTAATATATCCTTATTTTTTATATATTGAAAAAATTCTTTGACTAAATAACCTATTAATAAGCAGATAAATGGAATTATTAAGAAAAAGCTTCTTGATGCTGCTCTAAGATTTATTGCTAGCACTACTGCGATTGCGAATAATATTAATAATTCTATATCTACTTTTATTTTTTCTTTTGATGAGATATAGATTAAACTTATAAAGAAATAAAGAGCGCCAATGAGATAAAATGCTTGACTTAATAAATTTTCTCCATTTAGAATACTATTGCTTGAAAATCTAGAGAATAAAACTCCTGCAAAAATAAGAAGTTCCGATGAAATAAAGATCAATTTATATTTATTTGATTGTATGCTTTTACCTATTTGAAATGAAAGTACTGCTAATCCTGCAATGAACAACCAAAAGACCCATTTACCTGTTTGCCCAATTACATCAACTACATAAGGTTGAGAATTTTCAGCTACGGTTGCAGAAACTTTATTTGAAAAACTTCCAAAAAATGGGAATATAAGTCTGGACCAGGCATCACTTAATAATACAATAGGATTTTTACCTATTAAAATTAAAACCAAGAGGCCCAATACTATGGTTGCACAAATTCCATAAATTCTATCCCTATGAGTATGATTAATTCCGATTTTTGCTCTTAGATAAGGAGTTATAGTATCCACTATTACAAAGATCAATACTAAAGGAATCATAAGACCATAGGATTCGAACATTCTAGAGAGTATTCCACCATAACCAAAACCAGATAATCTTATGGATACTTCACTGAAAATAATCCAAATAAAATAGAATGTTAAAAACTTTTTACCATCAGTATTATGAATTAAATAATATAATAGGCAAGTTAAAGGAAATACTGCAACGACGAATGTTATTGCTCCGCCCCAACTGGTTAATACTGCTGCGGTTGCAATTCCAATAGCTATTCCTCCTAATATGGCTTCTTTGTACCCATTTTCTAATTTTCTTAAGGCTAAGACTAGTACTAATAAAAATATAAATAGAAATGTGACTCCTAGATGATCGTGATCATAAAATCCTGCGCTAGTTCTAAATAAATACATAGGAGCATAAGCAAGTATGGTTACAGATATTAAGCTGGCAGTTTTTGATTTTGTTAACAGAAAACAAAGAAAAAAGAAAATTATTAGACCAAAACCATAAATTATAGGACCTGATATTGCTGCAAAATAATCAAAAGTCATGGATGGAGAAAATAAAGTAATAACTTTGTAAAGGCCGACTAATACATAGGGTAGAGTTTCAGGTATCCAAGTAGTATTTTGAACTGGAGCTCTTAAAATATCTACTACTGGAAGATGCCCGTTAGTTAAAATAGTCTGGGCTTCCCGATAAAAATAAAGCGAATCTAAGTCTGTAGAAATATATTTGCCGCTGGTCTTGTCTTTTAGAAGAGGTAAATTTGAAAGTCTGATATCGAATGAACTTATTAGGATAATTAAAAAAAGTATAGCTGTTAAAACAATCTGAACTTTATTATCTTTAAAGAAATTAATTATCTTCTTTTTATCGATATTAATTGAATCACTCATATTTTAGCTAGATAAATTCCTTTTAAAAACCTTATGAATTTATTTTACTTCTAAATATTGTAAATAAAAGCAGCCAATATAATAATTAATGCTTCAAATCCCCATAGTAAATTAACCACGTCTTTTTCATAAACCTTGTGGGAAGGTTTAATCTTTTTTAGAATTATAATTGCTAAATGAGTAAGGCTGAAAATCTTCTTGTAGGGTGCGTCAAGAGAATTATCTTTACTGGTTTTTCCGAAGTTTTCTGCTTTTAATCTGCTTCTTAATTTAAGAATTCCTTCAATTATAAATGGAATAAACAAAATAAGAGCTATCTTTTCTATGTTTCCTAGAATTGCAAAACAGCCTATTAGCGCCCCTAGAGAATAGGTTAGAGAATCTCCAGGAAATACTTTGGAAGGATATTTGTTTAGGGTTAGGAATCCTAGAAGAGAACCTAGAATTATTAGAGCAATTAAAGACAACCAGGTTTGTCCTAGGAAGAAGGTAAGGATTCCGAGGAAAGCGAAAATTAAAACTCCTAGACCTGCTTCTAGACCATTGTATCCGGCTAGAATATTAAATCCATTGGTGGTGCCCATAATGGCGATAGGAATTAGAACCAAAGGATAGATTAGACCAAAATTAATGGCTCCTAAAAATGGAATATTCACTGCATGGGTTCCAGCATTTATTACGATTAGAGGTATGGCAATTGGAAGAGTCAATAACAATTTTTGCCATTGCTTTAATCCTTTCTTCCAGCCGAGTATATCATCAATGAAACCTATGAATCCCGCCATTAGAAGAGTAATTAGAAGAGTTAGAATTTGAATTAAATTACTATTGGAATTGAGGATAAATGTTTTAATGAATATGTATAATAAAATTGAAATGATTATGGAAACTATGGCTGCAATTCCTCCGGCTTCGGCAACTTCAGGTCTAGAATGTTTATTCATGTCTCTTCCAATCAGATCATTGATTCTAGCAACTTTAATCCACCATTTGGTGAGGTTTAAACTAATTAGGAATGAAAACAAAAATACGAGGATTACTAAAATAGTTTCTAATATCATGGGATAATTAAAAAAAGATTAATGGATATTTAAAGATTGTGAAAACAATCTTTAAGCCACAAAAACTATGTTTTTGATGTTTAAAGTTTACTTAGAATTAGAATATCAAAGGAGTTACGAAAACTTCTAGAACTGCGGCAACGAAAAGTATTATGACTGCTAGAATTATTAGGTTTAATGAATCCTGTAGAACTTCCCAGAATTTTTCGGTTCCGAATTCATGCTTTATTACGGCTATGGAGACTAAACCTCCAGCCAGAGCAACTATGAAATAGGCTGCAATTTCTAACATTCCATGAATGGCCATGTATCTAAAGAAACCTAGAGGTAGAGCAGAAATATCCAATTTGGAAAATATGCCTATTGCTGCGGCAATGACTGACGCATTCCAGACCAGAACGAAAATAGCTCCGGCGCCAAAGATTAGAGAAAATATGAGGGTAAAAATAAGTACATAGATATTATTTGTGAAAATAAGAATTAGATGATCTTTGGCACTGGCTACGGCAGCAGTGGAATAGGATGATTGTTTTATACCATACTGAGCAGTGCAATCATTGAAAGTTGAAGGTTTGTTGATGGCGCAGTAGGTTTCTATTTGGGGTTTGAAAGATTCTACGGGGGCGAAGATAATATACCAGAGAGAAAATGCAATTAGAAATCCTACAAATAAAAATAGGAATGCATAGATGGCATTTCGGTGTTCATAGAGCAAGGACACTGAACCGGATTTGGGATTTATTCTGTTTTCTTCTAATTTTATGGTATAATAAATGAAAGGAGTTGAAAACATTACGGTAAAAGTCACGACTAGAATTCCGGAATACTGGGAAAGAATGGCATCCTTACCAAAGGCAAGATTTACGAGAAGCAAAGCAAGAGAAGAATAGAAGAATCCTACTATGAGCATTTCCCAAGGTCTCCTTTCGGCCTTTTTCGGATTAACAAGCATTTCTAACATTTTTTAACTCTTTTTATAAAAATTTATATCTATACATGATTAAAGAGACTTAAATAGTTTTTTATACACATAAAACCTATATTTATTATGATCAGCATTAAAAAAATTACAAAAAAAGATAGAGCATTATTTCTAGCCTATGATCAGGGACTTGAGCATGGACCGGTTGAATTCAGCGATGAAAATGTGGATCCATTAAAAATAATTGATATTGCTAGAAAAGGTAAATTCACAGCCATGATATTCCAAAAGGGTATTGCAGATAAGTATAAATCAGAGATAAAAAAAAGTAAAGTGCCACTAATTATTAAGCTAAATGGAAAAACTAATCTGGTTAAGGAAGAACCCATGTCGGAACAGCTTTGTACGGTTAAGGAAGCTATAAAATTAGGGGCCGTGGCAGTGGGTTATACAATTTATATCGGAAGTAAATATGAAAGTAAAATGCTAAAGGAATTTGAAAACATAGAAAGAGATGCTCATAAGGCTGGAATTCCAGTTATTGCCTGGGTTTATCCTGGAAAGAAAGAGATACCTGGAAAAACCGAAGATGAAGTTATGGCCTATGCAGCCAGAATTGCACTAGAGATAGGAGCAGATATTGCTAAGATAAAATATACGGGTAATCCGGACGCATTGAAATGGGCAGTTAAATCTGCTGGAAGATGTAGGCTAGTTCTATCGGGTGGAGCGAAGACTACTGATCTGCAGATTTTACAAGAAGCCAAGGATGCAGTTAATGCTGGAGCTATGGGTTTGGCCATTGGAAGAAATATATGGCAAAATGAAAATCCTCTTTATATAGCTAAAAAAGTTAGATCTATTATTATTGAATAATTAAAATAGGAGAACATTAAATTAATAAGCCTTAATATCATAGTTATATTATAAAAAGGAGTCAAAATGCTGGTAATAAATTTTAAGAATTATAAGGTAGGCAAAGATGTATTCGACCTTGCTAAAAAGGTAGAAATATACTATAACAAGGCAATACTTGCAGTTCCAGCTACAGAGCTTCATGAGATTGCTAAGAATATGGGTGGTAACGCCATGGTTTTTGCTCAGCACGTGGACTTCCAAGATAGTGCTAGAAGTACAGGCTTTGTTCTTCCGGAGAGTTTGGTTAATTCGGGAGCAGCGGGAACATTGTTGAATCATTCGGAACATAAGATTAAATTGGTTGAAATTAAAAAGATAATGAAGAGATGTAATGAACTTAATTTGAAGGTAATCGTTTGTTCTTCATCATTGAGAGAAATGGCTGAAATAAAGAAACTTAACCCTTTTGCCATTGCATTTGAAGATAAGAAATTAATTTCAACCGGAAAGAGCATAACCGAATATAAACAGCATGAAATAAAGAAATTTGTTGAACTATTGAAAGACACTAATATTATTCCTCTTTGTGGAGCAGGTATAAGCAGCGGTGATGACGTGGCCCATGCATTGGTTCTGGGATGTAAGGGAGTTTTAGTTTCAAGTGTGGTAGCAAATTCACAAACTCCAGAGAAATTCCTAAAAGAGGTTTCGGGGATATTGTAAAATGAAAAAAACAAATAAAAATAAGACTAATTATAAAATTAGAGGATTGATTTATGGTTTAATATTTACTATTTTTGTGTTTTTATTAAACATAATTTATTTAATCAAATGTTATAATGATATTAAAATTAGTGATACTTATTTTTGCAATAACTTTCAATTTTTAACCTATCTATCAGATCATCTTTTTATTAATTATAATGCTATAGGTTATTTTATTTTATATCCTATTATTGGATTTATTTTGGGTTACTTGTATGAAAAATGGAGAAACAAGAAATGAGTGAGAAAATATTTATTGGGGCAGATCATGCAGGTTTTGATTTTAAGGATAAGATAAAAGAGGAATTGATGAAAAAATATGATGTGGAAGATTTGGCTCCAGAATTTAAAGAGGGAGATGATTATCCAGATATTGCATTCAGAGTTGCTGAGAAAGTAGCAGATAATAAAAATTCAAAGGGAATTTTGATTTGTGGATCTGGAGCAGGAATGGTTATTGCAGCAAATAAGGTTAAGGGCATAAGGGCAGCAGAGGTATTTGATAAATATTCTGCAGAAATGAGTAGAGAACATAATGATGCTAACATTGCCTCTTTTGGTGAAAGAGATGTTTCATTCAACAAATTGAAAGAATTACTAGGAATCTGGTTGAAAACGCCATTTAGTAAAGAAGAAAGACATAGCCGAAGAATAAAGAAGATTTCTAATTATGAAAAATGATTAAAGTTATACCTACGGTTTTTGCCAAAGATAAATCTGAATTCAGGAATAGATTTGATAAATTAATTTCCATCAGCAGGGATATTCAGATTGATTTTATGGATGGCAAATTTGTAAAAGCTAAATCCGTTGCACTGAAAGATATTCCTAATCTCAGAAAATATAAGAATAATTTTGAAGCCCATCTAATGGTGCAAAAACCCCTAGGTTTAATAAAAAAGCTGAAACAACTTGGTTTCAAAAAGTTAATATTTCATTGTAATACGGATGATAATGTTAAAGTCATTGCCGAGACCAGAAAAAATGGAATGAAATGCTTTATGGCTCTAAATCCAGCAATTAAAATAAATGAGGTTTGTTATTTATTTGATTTGGTCGATGGAATATTGCTGATGGGAGTTCATCCCGGAAAGGAGCATCAATCTTTGCTAAATTCAACCTACGATAAAATAAAACAGATAAGAAAATGCAATGAAAAATTAATTATTCAGGTTGATGGCGGTGTCAATCTAAAAACTGCTAGAAAATTAATTAGAGCAGGATCAAATATTCTAAATAGTGGAAGTTTTGTGGCTGAAAGTGATAATCCTAGGAAAGCTTTGAAAGAATTAAAAGGAAATCTTTAATCCTAGAGTTGGAATTGGTAAAAAGTAAAGAACTTTTTTCTTTTTATCATAATAAAATCCAATCCAAAAGTCATACCACTTGAATAAGGGAGATATTTTCATATTTATTAGAATAGAATTATATATAAAAGCTTAAGCTTTTAAGTGGGTTTTTCTATATTTATTTATGGGTTTCAAAATAATTGCAAAGGATAAGAAAAGCAAAGCAAGAGTTGGAATTTTAAGTACTAAGAACGGAGATGTGGAAACACCTTTCTTTATGCCGGTTGCAACTAAAACTGCTGTAAAAAATATTAGTGTAGAAGATCTTGAGTCCATGGGGGCTAAAGTAATAATTTCAAATGCATTTATTCTTTCCATGAGACCTGGAACTGAAGTTATTAAAAAATTTAAGGGTATAAGAAATTTTATGAATTATAAGGGAATTAATTTCACCGATTCTGGAGGGTTCCAAATGTATTCTCCTAGTCTATATCTGGGAAGTGATGATAAGGGTGTTAAATTTAGAGATCCATTTGCAGGATTAGAGTATTTTATAACTCCAGAAAAAGATATGAAAATACAAATTGATATTGATAGTGACGTAGCTATGTGTTTGGATACTATGCCATTAATTGAACATAGTAAAGAAGCAATAGTCAAAGCAGTTGAAAGAACAACTGACTGGGCTTATAGATGCAAAGCAGAACATGATAATCTACAGAAGAAAAGAAAAGCAGACAAGAGACAATTACTATTTGGCATAATTCAGGGCGGAATTCATAGCGATCTGAGAAAGAGATCGGCTATGGAATTGAGCAAGATTGATTTTGATGGATTTTCCATAGGTGGTTTAGCTCTGGGAGAAGAAAAGAAAGACGAATATAAGATGATAGATATAGTTAAGAAAGTAATTTCGGAGAAAAAACCAATTTATCTTATGGGCGCAGGAGATCCAGTGGAATTAATTGAAGCAGTAGGTAGAGGAGTAGATATGTTTGACTCAAGATTCCCAACTAAAAATGCCCGAAGAGGAACTATTTTCACAGCTAGAGGAAGATTAAGATTAATGAGATCAGCCCATAAGCTGGATAAAAAACCTCTGGATGAAAGCTGTGATTGTTTTGTTTGTAGAGATTATACTAGAGCATATATTAGACATTTATTGGTAAACAAAGAAGGACTAGGCTATAGATTAGCAAGTTATCATAATTTATACTTCCTGCAGGATTTGATGAGAAAATCAAATGCAGCTATTAAGAAAGGAAAGTTCAAAGAATTTGCTTCAAAGTTTAAGAAAGGTTATAGAGATTAATTTTTAATTAAAAATCATTATTTCTTAAGAATTTCAAGAGCTGGAAGTTTGTTTCCAGAAATATAAGCTATCAAAGCTCCTCCGGAAGTGCTAATATGGGAGAAATTATTTGGAATATTATATTTTGCTGTGGATGTGGTGAGATGGCCTCCACCCAGAAGAGAAAATACTTTTTTGTTTTTACTTAGTTTGGATATTTCCTTTAGAATCTCTACAGTGGCATAGCTAAATTTTGGAATTTCTGAATAGCCTAGAGGTCCTTTCATAAATATGGCTTTGCTTTTGCTCAGCTCCTGTTTAAATAATTTAACTGATTCATGACCTAGGTCCCAAAGTTTTCCATTTATGGGCTGATTGGTCAACATAATTTCTTTCCTTCCATTTGCATCTATGGCAAAATCTATTGGAAGTATAATTTGATCCCTATATTTAGCATGAATTTTCTTTAGTTCGGGAATAATCTTTAGATAACCATTTTTTTGTAACCATTGATTTTCATAGCCCAGATTGTATCCTTTGGCCACTAGAAATAGATTAGCTAGAACTCCTGAAGCGATAAGTTTACTTCTTTTGTTTTTGAGATTATTGAATATGGGAAGATAGTCATCTACTTTTGCTCCACCCAGAAGATAAAGAGTAGGTTTATTCTTTATGCTGAATTTGTCCAAAGCAGAAATTTCTTTTTCCAGAGCCAGTCCTATGCAGGATGTGATATATTTTGGAGGAATCATTAGACTACTCTGCTTTCTATGGCAAACGGAGAAGGCATCATTAACAAATAAATCGAATTGCTTACTAAACTCAGAAAATTTATTATCTTTCTTGTTAATGTCTAGTTCATCATCATAGGATCTAACGTTTTTTAGTAACAAAGCTGATCCAGATTTAAGATTTTCAATTGCTCTGGATGCAGTAGTTTCGAAAAGAGAATCGATATAAGTTATTTTTATTTTAGAATGTTTAGTTAGTAAAGAAGCATGTTGCTTAAGATAAACAAAGTCTCGATCGCCTTTTCTGCCCTGATGAGCAATAATTACTAATTTAGCCTTGTTTTTAATTAGATATTTTATAGTATGAGCACATTCTTGTAATCGAGGATTGTCTTCTATTTTTCCATTAATAACTGGGGAATTTATATCTATTCGAAGAAGAACTTTTTTATCTTTTACTTTTACCTCTGAAAGTTTTTTAAATTTCATATTAATATCCTCCTAGTAAAAATATAATTAGACTAAACA
>CAZYIS010000013.1:0-16873 GCA_964647695.1 Candidatus Woesearchaeota archaeon | reverse complement strand
CTCTCATATATTATTATAAATTAACACCTAGGAAATAGCCTATTTTAGAATTTTTACGAACTAAACAATAAGCCTATAATTCCTATATAAATCTTATTCTACTCAAGAATATAGGTTTTGTCGTCTATATTTTCTGCAAAACCTTTATATACTAAAGCTTTTACTGAAGAGAATAGCACCATGGGAAGAAAGAATATAAAAGAGGTTGAGAAAGTCGAAGAAGTGATTGCTGCACCGGAATCCGATGTAGCAGCAGTAGAAGAAATCGAGGCACTTTTCGACAGTGATCTTGACTCACTAAGAGACGATTAAGAAAATTTTTCTTTTATTTTTATTTTTTTAAATGTAGATTGAATCCTATAAACTAGATTAACTTTTAGGTTTAGATTTTGCATCCATTGCTTTTTTAATATTAGAGATCATATATTTTTCTAGTCCTAACACTTTTGGGCTAAGTTCTGTTTCTCCCATTTTAAAGAAGTAATAAAATCCTTTGTAATCTCTTCCTTCTCCCCCACACACAATATTTGCTCCCCTTTTTTCAGCAATTTCAATAACTTCAGACAAGGGCCTTAATCCAGGCGCAGCAACTCTTGATATTCTATATAATGTATGTGTTTGAATTCTGTCTTCTAATCTGCTAATTTTCAATTCAACTTCTCTACTACTTTCTTTTAATTTTCCAGTTGAAAAAGAATAATTAACTTTTTTTCCAAATATAATTTCCTGTCCATCATACATTGGGAATAGTTCATTTAAATTAACATTTAATTCATCTGATGGTTGTACCTCTTGTGCTACAATGACATTCTCTTTCTTTTTGGTTTTAGGTTTAGGAACGTAAAATTGACTTTGATACTCCTTTAATCGCTTTTCAAAATGAGGGTGAGATTCATAGGGTCCACTAAATCCAGTTTCAGATCTAAAGTTATCCGATGGTTTAGTAAATATGGATGCATTTTTCATCATTCCCAAGTTAACTTTTAAATCTTCTTTGAGTCTATCAAATGAATCAAAATGGACAATTGTACTTGGTTGTAACCCTTTATAATCTACTATCAAAACATGCTTAGCTTCAAATCTCAAATTAGCTGGTAGTTGCATAAAAACAAACAAAAAATACAGTTAATAAATATTATTAAGATACTATATATAATTCTAATTCAACAAATCATCAATGTTGAAATCATCATATCTCTTCTTTTCTTCCATTTCTGGTTTTGCCTTAATTGGAGTTGGATTTGCGATGTCTTTTTCCAATGCATAAAATTCTCTTAGCTTTCCTAGTCTTTGATAAAGACCTAGTAATACTTTCTGTGCCTCTTTTCTTTCAATGGAATCTAAGAATGGTAGTGCTAGGAAGCTTTCATAGGTGTCTGCAGCGTTCTTTCTCTTGTCTCTCTTGATGAATTCCGCTGCTTTTGCTTTGTAGGTTTCCTTCATTTTAGCTCTAAGTGCAATTTTTTGCTTATCATTTCCGCAGGCAAGTGCTTTTTTGAATGATAATTCTGCTTCGTTAAACTCGCTTCCCTTTAGATAAAGTTCCATGGATTTTGCAAAGTCTGCATATTTACCATCGAATGTAGTGTTGATATCAGCCACAATTCTCATCATCTTTGCTGCTTCAAGAAACATCATTCTGGATTCATAAACGCCAGCTAATTTCAATAGAACAAATCTTTTAGTGTCAAAATCCATTTCCTTTTTCAAACATCTTTGTAGGAAATCCATTTTAACATAATCTCCTGATGAAGCAAGTTTTGCTTCTACCTCTTTTCTACTAATTTTATCACCAATCATAGTTTTTGTTGCAATTCAGCATTTATAAGTTTTATTATCTTGCACATTATATTCAAAAAATGCAATTTGATTTAAATACCGAGGTTAATTAAATGTTTCATGGCAAAATCTAAGAAAAATTTAGAAAACTTTTTATATAATTCTGATTTATGTTTAGCAACCGATGATGATGAATTCTCTGGTTGGTTTGAATTATTATTTTTAGGTAAGATAGAAAGATCAGATCCTCAGAAATATAATGTTCCCGGTCAGATAATTACACTATATAGTCATTATTTAACTCAGGATGAAAAAACTATTGAGAGAATTAAACACATAGAGTCTATGTGTCCTAATGCATCCTATCTTTTATTTGCTCTAAAGGATCAGTCTCCACTATTAGCTAAAGTGCCTGTGAACAATAGTTTAAAGAACACTCTGGACAGAAAAGAAATAGAAAATTATTTCGCCATAAGTTTAGTAGCCGTATAGTTGTACAATTCAATCATTAATCTAATTTAGTCTGAGAAAAATCTTTTTTATATTTACTATAAATAACCGTTCTTTGATCTGCATTTATTCCAGTATCAATAACTTCGCCTCTTACTTTAAACTGTAATTCTTCTTTTGTAATATTAAATGTTCCTTTTGCTTCTGGACTTAACAAATACTCTTCTAATACTGAAAGTGCATCTTCTCTAGAACTTCCAGAAACTGCTGCGTTTCCCATATCATACATAACTTCATAATTTGTAACTAAAAATATTCTATACTTTTCTACCATAAAAATCAGATTAAATTATAGTTAATAAACCTTGTTCGTAAACTAACTCTTTAACTTTATACCTTTAATTAAGAATATCAATCCAGTTAATACTATGGATCCGATAAACCCGTTAAATACGCCTGAAGATAAAAATTTATTAATTTTATTAATCATTTTATTTTAAAAATTCAATTTATTTGGGGGTTTATTTTAAGAATATATTATTACAAAACTTTTGCTTTCAATTCAATGCAAACTCCAGCAGCCACTGTTGCTCCAGCGTCTCTGATTGCGAATCTTGCCATGTGTGGATTTGTAGCCTGTGTTTCAAGAACTAGGTTTCCGATTGGTTTGATTCTTACTTTTGCAACGTCTCCATTCTTCAAGAAGTCTGGATTCTTAGTTGAAACTCCATCAGGTGATGTCTTTTCAATTAATTCGATGAATTGGCATGGAACTTGAGCAGTGTGAACGTGGAATACTGGTGTATATCCTTTAGCAATAACAGTAGGGTGTGAAATAACTGCAACTTGAGCTACGAATTCTTCAGCAATGGTTGCTGGTTTAGTTGCATCACAGATAACGTCTCCTCTAGCAAGATCTTTCTTTCCAACGCCTCTGATGTTGATTCCTACGTTGTCTCCAGCTTCTGCCATTGGCATTTGTTCATGATGCATTTCAATAGTTCTAACTTCTCCAGGGATACCTTTTCCGGATCTTCCTGGTAGGATAATAACTTTTTGACCAATCTTCATTGTTCCTGTTTCAATCTTTCCGACTGGTACAGTTCCAATACCTGTGATTTCATAAACGTCTTGTAATGGCATTCTCAATGGTAATGTGGTTGGCTTTTCAGGTTGAGTGAATAAATCAATTTGTTCCAATACGGTTGGTCCCTTATACCATGGCATATTAGTTGATTTCTTTGCAACGTTATCTCCCTTGAATCCAGAGATAGCTAAGAATGTGATAGTGTCTGGCTTGTATCCTGCCATTTTCAATACTGCAGAAGCTTCTTCTTTAACCTTAAGATAAACATCTTCTTTGTAATCTACAGAGTCCATCTTGTTAATGTTAACTGCAACTTGGGAAACTCCCATGGTTCTCAATAG
Organism: Candidatus Woesearchaeota archaeon; assembly: GCA_964647695.1. Lineage (GTDB taxonomy): Archaea > Nanobdellota > Nanobdellia > Pacearchaeales > GW2011-AR1 > VGKP01. The sequence goes on along the minus strand of CAZYIS010000013.1, from coordinate 13,216 downwards.
CCATACGTGTTCCTTAGTCTGTGGTTGTACTCCATCTTTTGCAGATAAAGTCAAGAATGCTACGTCTGCTTGTGAAGCTCCAGTAATCATGTTTTTAACGAAGTCTTTGTGTCCAGGAGCGTCAATGATAGTTGCTTCATATTTGTTAGTAACTAGCTTTTGATAGGATAAGTCGATGGTAACTCCTCTTTCTCTTTCTTCTTTGAATTTATCCATAACGAATGCGAATTCGAATCCAACTTTACCGTGCTTTTGTGCTTCTGCTTTTAACTTCTCCATTTCTTCAGGAGAAACTTTTCCAGAATCAAACATTAATCTTCCGATAGTTGTGGATTTTCCGTGGTCTACGTGTCCTACGAAAACAACATTAAGGATTGGTTTTTGTTTTGCCATTGTAATAGTTTTTATTAAATTGCCTTTTTAAATCTTTTGATTGTCCAGTATAGTATTTTATTTCAGCATTTTTAGAAAAAAATTCTTATTTCTATTTTTACCAAAATAGCGATAATAATTTGGTTTTTTATTAATTTTTTCAATTAATCTTTTCCTAATTATGGCAAAATCCTTTTTTGTAGCTTTCCAATCATTTTTCAATTCTTTCTCAAATTCCCTGAGTTCGATAGTGATATTGGTTTCAAAATTTCTTCTCAACATTTCCAATTTTATCAGTTCATGTCTATTTTGCAAATACAAAAGTTTATTCTTAAAGAAATTTATATGCCCTTTACCGAGGACATAACTACTTGGAATAGATGATTTTATTCCATGCTTTCTCAAACTGCCCAGCAGCATAAGAATTTCATTATATTCCGCAACCAGATGCTGATCTGCTAGTTTCTTTGGATTAATCAAATTTATTCTTACCATATCATAATCCAAATAGATACTATTTTAAATAACTATTTATCAGAATTTTAATGACTCCAACCATAGATAAACAATTTGTATTAAACCATAATCTGCGCGACGTCATTAGAACCGGCAGTCAAGAAGCCGTACGAGAGTATATGCAAGTTTTTTCCCAATTAACTCCTAGAGAAAAAGGAATTAAGGCCATTAGACAATTAAGATTTTATGATTCTGGTTACATCGAAGAAATACCCGAGACCATAGTTCATAGTACCAATGGAAACTATAAATGTAGATCTGGATGGTTTAACACCGTTTTTTGGAATCTAGAAGCTCTAGCAGCAGAAGGAATACTCGATGAGTCTCAATCAAAAAAAGTCTTAGCAGTTCAAACCGATATAAATAAAAGACTTCAAACCAGTCTAACAAAAAGAGAAGATATAGACGAAACCAACGCTATTTTGAGAGAAACCATTGAACATTTAATAACCAGATATCAAATCAAACCCGAAGACTTTATATAAAAAATCAATCAAATAACCTTTCAAAAAATCCTTTCTTCTTTTGTAATCCTTTTTTTTTCAATTCTAAATTTTCATTTCTCAGGTTTCTATTATCCTCTTGCAATTCGTCATAACTTCGTCTTAATTCTTTAGAAACTTTCATTCCTAATTTGGCAAGGTCTGCAAAATCATGAGCATGATCTTCATAGGCTAGTAAATCTTTAAATGCTTGAAAAAATGCCTGTTGAGTGACTATTCTTTCACTCTGAGCACATCTTATTTCCATATCAAATAAGTGTCTTGTCAATCCTAATTGAGAATCTTCATAATGTTCTATGGGCTTATATCCCAAACCATTCGTAACATTTTGTTCCAAGATGTGTTTTGCCATAGCAGGATGTCTAAGATTATATGTGTGAATAATTTTATGTCCAGTTCTAATATCCATCGTAGTTACATAAGCATTCGTGTCTATTTCCATAAAAATTCCACTTTAGAACCCTATTTAAATTTAATTATGATAAGAATTACTGATTCTCAGCAAGACCCTTTCTAGCTCTGATCTTTCTAATAACATCATTCTGCAGTTCTCCGGGCATCTTTTGGAATTCCTGGTCCATAAGAGAGCTTACTCCACGTCCTTCAGTTGTAGATCTAAGATCATTACTCCATCCAATCATGCTACTTACTGGTATTCTTGCTTTGATGAAAGTATCGCTTCCTTCCTGGTTTACGTCGATTAATACTCCTCTCTTGCTTCCTACCAGTGCTGTAACTGCTCCCATAAAGTCAACTGGGCATTCAATTAATTGTGTTTGAATAGGTTCTAGAATTGCAGCTCCACCTTTCTTCATACAATCGAACATTGCTTGTCTAACTGCTGGATAAATCTGTGCTGGACCTCTATGCATATGGTCTACGTGTAATTTTGCGTCATGTAATACAAACTTGGTCTTCATTAATGGTTCTTTTGCCAATGGTCCTCCATCTATAACTAGATGCCATCCATCAATAATGGATTCAATTACTTCTGGCAATAATACTAGACCTCTAGTTCTATCTTCGAATACATTACCTTTGTAAATATCCTGATATTGTCTTGCTTCTTCATTTGTAAGTCCGCAAGCGTTAAGTTTCTTCCAAAGATCTTCTGCTTTCTTCTTTACTCTTCCTTCTGGAATTTCGTTTCTTTCAATTGCTCCGTAAACAGAATCTTCTAAAGGTTCCATGGATACGAATAAGATGTTATGTCCGTTTGGAGTTCTAGTTTCAAGTTCTCCAGAATCTTTAGTCATGGATTCTCTATAAACTACAATTGGGGATCCCATTTTAACATCAAGTCCTTTTTCAGTCTTAATTCTTCCTTCAATAATTTCCAAGTGTAATTCTCCCATTCCAGACAATAGGTTTTCTCCAGTTTCTTCATTAATTTCAATTTTAACCGATGGATCTTCCTTACCTACTTTTCTAAGAACTTCAATTAACTTTGGCAAGTCTCCTGCTTTGGTTACTTCAATACTCTTGGTAATAACCGGCTGAAATATGTGTTTGATTTCTTCAAATGGAGTCTGTTCATTCAGAGTTATTGTATCTCCTACTTGACAGTTTAATCCTGCAATAGCCAATACATTTCCTGCTGGAACTGAATCTAGTTGTTCTGGTTTGATACCATTGTAAACTAAAACCTGTTGAATTCTATATTTCTTCTTATTCATTGCAGAATAAACTTCACTTCCATTTACGGCGCTTCCAGAGTACAATCTTCCGGCAGAAATTTCTTTTCCAGATTTAGGATCGATAACAATTCTAGTAATAACGAATGCCATTTCTCCATCTCTCTTGCAATGTAATAAATCCTGTCCAAACTTAGAATCAATATCTCCTCTCCATATTTTAGGAATTCTATAGATTTGAGCTTCAATTGGATTTGGTAGGTGCTTTACGGCCATGTCCAGAACTACTTCATTAAGATTAGCATTTGCCCAGATCCATTTCTTTCTTTCTTCGGCTGGAATGCTTTCATCGTATATTTTATAAATATCTTTGAATGTAACATTTTTCTTCTTCATGAAAGGTAATGATAATGCCCAGTTTTCTCTAGCTGAACCGAATGCTACGCTTCCATCCATAACGTTTGCCTGCCATTTTTCTTTGAACTCAGGTTCTGCAATGGACATGATATGTCTGTTGAATTCTGAAATTAATTTCATAAATCTTTCCTGCATTTGTTCAGGTGTCAATTTTAATTCTTTGATTAATCTATCAACTTTGTTGATGAATAGAACTGGCTTTACTCTTTCTCTCAATGCTTGTTTCAATACGGTTTCAGTCTGAGGCATTATTCCTTCTACTGCACAAACCAATACGAAAGTTCCGTCAATAGCTCTCATAGCTCTTGTAACGTTTCCTCCAAAGTCTACGTGTCCTGGAGTGTCAATTAAATTAATTAAATATTCTTCTCCATTGAATTCGTGACCCATGGATACGTTTGCAGCGTCCACTGTCATTAATCTTTCCTGTTCGTCAAGATGTTGCCAGGTGGTCATTCCATCTTCCAAATCTCCTGCGTTTTTTGCAGCCATCATTCCTGCAGCAGCAAGTAGGTTATCAGTAAATGCAGTTTTTCCGTGGTGAATGTGCGCGCTGGTAGCTACATTTCTAATATTTTTTTGATTGTTTGTCAATCTTTCAATTTTTCTTAAATTTGATTCTTTTTCTGCCATTTTGTAATTATCTTATTTCTAAGAATATTTTTTGATAAGAAAGGAGGTTTTTAAATCTTTAGTTAATTCTCTAATATTGTCCAGTAACATAAGAAAGATTTGCTAAAACTTTAGACGTATTTTCCAAGTTTCCAGTCAATCTATCTCTCTCGTCCCAGGTTCCAGTAATAAATCCTTTTCTTTTTGCTTCATCTAACATTAACGGAATAGATTCTTTTCCATCAGGAGTTATGGTCAACTTTTCAAGGCTAATTCCAAAATTAAGACTTGGATCTTTTTCAGCCATATCTTTCAAGCTTTGTAGATTCTCTTGAGAAACTTGTAAAACTGGAAGTCCTATGGCATAAGCATTATCTCCGAAAATGGGGGCAAAAGATGGAGCGATAACTGCATCGTATCTAGCCAAAGTTCCTTGGGTAGCATGCTCTCTTGAGCTTCCGCAACCAAAATTTTTACCTGCAAATAATATTCTTCCGCCTCTGTATAATTGGCTATCTAGAACATTTTGTGGATCTTCTCTTCTTGTTAATATACAAAATACATCTCCTGCTTCTGTCCAATTTAATACATAAAGTGCTTCATCTGTTGGTGCTATCTCATCCGTGTCTACATCTATTTTGCCAAAAGGAACTGCTCTACTTATGATATTATTTATTTCTTTAGCCATTTTAGTTTTTGAATGTGTGCTCCCTTACATCACTTATTTTACCAGTTATTGCTGCATATGCAGCCATTGAAGGACTCATCAATACAGTCCTTGCTGTTTTACCCATTCTATTTTTGAAGTTTCTATTACTAGTCGAACCAATTAAAATCTGTTCATTTATTCTATCAGTATTCATTCCCAAACATAATGAACATCCAGCATCTCTCCATTCGGCGCCTAAATCTTTGAATTCTTTATCCCATCCTTTACTTTCTGCATATTTCTTACCACTCTCAGATCCAGGAACAACCAAAACTCTACTTCTTTTATTTCCTTCACTATCAGTATACAAGAAAGATTCATGAACTTTATTTCCTCTCAAAATATTAAGTGCTTTTTCTAAATCTGAAGGTCTTCCATTTGTACAAGAACCGATAAATAGCATATTTACTTTTTTACCTAACATATATTCTCCAGGAGCAAAACCCATATATTTCAATGCAGATTCTGCACTTTTTCTTTTTGATTCTTCCCAATTAGCAATATCTGGAATTCTTTCATCGATAAATACTGCTTGTCCAGGATTATTTCCCCAGGTAACAACTGGTCTAAGATTAGCTGCGTCAATAAATCTAACTTCATCATAGGCGGCTGCATTATCAGATGCAAAAGAAAGCCATTTCGCAGCGGCTCTTTCAAACATTTCTCCTTTAGGAACTCTTTCTCTTCCTCTAAGATAATCTACTGTTATTCGATCGGGATTAAAATAACTAGCTGCTGCTTGACATTCAGCACCTAAATTTGTTATAGTCATTCTTTCATCCATTATAGAATTTTCTAATGCTGATCCACCCCATTCATTTGCAAATCCTATTCCACTATCAATACCCATTAACATTATTTGAGCAAGTGCAACATCTTTAGCTTCAACTCCCTTTGGTAATTTTCCATCAACATTTATTCTTCTAACTTTCAATCTTTTATGTGCCAAAGATTGTGATCTTAAAACATGTTCGACCTGAGTTGTTCCAATTCCATAGGATATATTTCCAAATGCTCCGTGAGTACTTGTATGGCTGTCTCCACAAACAATAGTCATTCCCGGTTGAGTTAATCCCATTTCAGGTCCAATGATATGAACTATGCCTTGATTTCCAGAACCCTTATCAAATAATTCTATTCCAAATTGATTACAATAATTTCTAAGTGCATTTTCCATTCTCAATCCTTTGACAAATCCTTTAGCCTTATCATCCATCAATGTAGCAATAACGTGATCAATGGTAGCCGTATTAAGTTGAGGAAATGGTATTTTAGTAATTCCATCTCGGACAAGATTATAAAATGCAGGCGGACTTGTAACTTCATGCATATACTGTCTTCCAATAGCAATTTGATATCTTCCTGGAGAAAATTGATCAACTATATGTTCTTCCAAAACCTTATCATATAATGTTCCTCTTGACATTTTAATTATGCTCCCCACTGAGCCGGAAGGTTACAAGCCCTTGCTACAAGTTCATCTAGACTAGCAGTTTGATAATCTGGAGATCTAATATTATTCAAAGCAGCATTTCTCATTACTTGGCCTGCTCTCGTTTCACCAATGTGGTCTAACATCATCGCATAGGACATAAATGCTGCTTCAGGTTTAACTTGTTGAACAAGATCAGGTCTAAAACTTCCAGGAACATAAACTCCATTTTTCATATCATACCATTTATCGGGAGCACTTCCATGAATTGGTTCAAACATAGAAGGGAATCTTTTCAAAGGATCAATGTTTCCAGAAACTGCAGTTCCAATTCCACCTTGTAATATTGCTCCAATATCAGTCATTATATCTCCAAACATATTTTCTGTAAGAACAACATCGAATTGTTCAGGTTTAGTAATCATTTGCATTCCAAAGTTATCAACATGCAGGTATCTAACATCAATATCTTTTCTAGCTTCTCTAAATTCTTGCTGTACTCTTGTCCAAGGAGAAGCAGCGTAAGTCAAGACATTATCTTTAAAGACAAAATGCAATGCTGGCTTTTTACCTTTTTCAGCGCCTTTTAATAATGCTCTATCTGCAGCGTATTCTGCTAATCTTTTAACACCTTTGTATGTACATACCATTTCTTGAATTCCAACTTCATCATCAGTTCCTTCGTTTTCAATTCTTCCTCTACCAACATAAAGACCTTCAGAATTTTCTCTACATATTTCAAAATTAAAATCCTTAGAATTTTTACCTACTATTATAGTTGGAACTCCTTCAGGTAGAACAACAGGTCTTAAATTAACATATTGATCAAATGCTTGTCTTATTTTCAATAGTAATCCTACCTCAATAATTCCAGGTTTTAGTTTTGTCGGATCTCCAATAGCTCCTTCAAAAATAGCATCATATTTTCTTAATTGAGATAGTTCTAGTTCTCCAAGTTCTTTTATTTTATGAGTATTAAAATAGTCCGCATTATAATTAAATGTTGTGTGTTCAATAGGTTTAGATAATAAATGAGAAACAGATTCAGATAACTTTAGTGTTGCATTTGTAACAGTTATTCCGTTTAAATCTCCAGGAATTAATGCAATTTGATGAGCACTACTTGCGTTTGCCATGAATCCTAGTAAAAACAGAGGTATAAAAATATATTTATTAAATTGTCACTAATTAAAGTAGTTAAAATTAGGAATCATATTTTTAAAGCTTCAATATTCTAATTTTTTATGGTAAGTCATTATCTATTTTTCAAGCCAAAAGATTCTGCCAGTTTTATAGATGTACTAAAACCTAGACAAAGACCTGGAGAAAAAGTAAAAGCATTTAATTTTAATATGCGATTTGAAGAAAGATACGGAGAATTAGCACTTTATGTGATGAATGATGAACAAAGACAAAGAATAAGGGGAGAATCTAGAGAACCTCAAGAAGGAAGACCTACAATCTACACAATTAATGATATGGTTACGGCTGATTTAGTAGACTTCACAAGTAAAAAACTTGAACCAAATGTTCATGCTTTTAGAGCAGATTTCTTTAGTCCAGTAAGAAGAGAACCATTTGCCTATGCTACCCCCTACGGAAAAGGAAGTTTTGCAAGACAAATGAAAGAAAGAAAAGGTCTTGATTTAGAAATGTTAAAATTTGTAGACTATAAAATAGGGGATCCGGTTGAATCCGCAGTTAAATCAACATTTTCCACATTTGATCTAGCAGTTTTACATAATAAATCATTTCAAAAGTATCAAGGTAGAGGTTTAGCCTTAATAGTTCCAGCAAGATTAATCGAAAGAGAATAAATTATTTAAGTATTAGATGATGTTTTGCTTTTTCCAGTAATAATCTTCCCATACTCAATCTAACAAACTCAGAACTTTCACGAGTCAATTCTCTTGCTTTTGTTTCCGATATTTTATTTTTTTCCAGAAAATAATCTATTTTTGCCCAACTCCAATATCTTTTTCTTGTCTCTTCAGTTACTTTTTCTATTTCCTCGGTAGAAAGAAAAACCACATCTAATATATTTTTGGAAGAAACTAAATTATGCACTGTCTTCTCAAGTCCAGGAATAACTGGAACATATCTATGTTCAAATATATCTGCTTCATCTGAATTAAAATCCTCCAATCCATAATTTCTGCTTCTCGGAACCTTTTCTTCTAAAACTACAATTCCTGGAACTCCATTATCAAATGTATCTTCAACATATTCTCTACACAACAAATCAAAAGATTTTGCCGCTTTTCTTCTGGTCATTTCTGGAAGTTCTGATTTCGGAATAATCGAATGCCAATGAACTCCTAGTTCTCTTCTAATAACTTTATACATCACAGGTTTACATTTCAACCCTCTTCTCAATGAATGTTTTAAAGTATACCCTGCTGTTTTATGTAATCCTATTTTATTCACCCTATCATCCATATATGCATCTAAAAATTCTTCTCTAAATTCTAATCCAAATTCCATAAAACTAATTATTAATTGGGTTAAAAAGCAAATGTGTAATCAGAAATATATTATTAAATTAGAAATTATCTAGCGGAATCAGCCTGTTTCTCTGATTCGTTTCTCTTAGAACATGCGAATGAATCCATGGTTCCTTTGCTAGCGTTAATTATTTCATTGGCCAATGAATCAGCCATTTTTGCTTTCTTTCCAAATGATTTTGCATAGGATCCTTGAACCATCCATCTAATTGCCAAATTAACTCTTCTCATAGGAGAACAGTCAACTGCCTGAGGATATCTTGCTCCTCCAGATTCAATAACTGTGATTTCATCTCTTGGACTTCCATTTTCCAAAGCTTCAACATAAACCTGAACTGGATTTCTTCCGGTTTTCTTTTGAATAATTTCAAGAACCTGTAATATGGTTTTCATATTTCTATTATATTTTCCCGAAGCCCAACTGGTAATAATTCTATGCTTCTTTCCTGCGTGTCCTGGAACCTGTAATCTACTGGCAAGTCTTTCAACCACATTAACTCTGGTCATTGCTAATTTATCTTTTCTTCTTCCCTGAGATTTTAATAATAATTTAGGAGCCAATGAAACATAGGGTCTCAATGCAGGATCTTTTATTTCTATCTGAGAAACATCATAGATATCAAATATTTTAAAACCAATTGCTTCAGCCATTATCTTCTACCCTTCTCTATCTTACCTTTCCACAATAGGTGTAATGGTTGATCGTTTACTTTAATTACCTTGAATCTAATTCCTGGAATATCTCCTTTCTGTCTTCCGGATCTTCCTCCAATTCTTTCAATTAAAACTTCGTCGTGTTCATCAATGAATTTTTGTGCTAGGTTTCCTGGAATAAATGCTCCTACGGAAATACTATTTTTAATAAGTTGAACTTTGCAACACTTTCTCATAGCAGAGTTTGGCTGTCTTGCTTCTTTTTGGAATTTAGAAATTACAATACCTTTAGCCTGAGATGATCCTTCCAATGGGTCTACTTTTTCTCTTAGATTAAGAGTTCTTTTTTTGTAAGCTTTCTGGCTCCATCTAAACTTTCTTTCAGTTTTCTTCATTTTTCTTGCGCTCATTAATCCCATTTTTGTTTGTTTCCTATTTTAGATAGTAAATTTCCTTAGAAAAGTTGCTTTTTAAATGTTATTGCAAACTATCTTCTAGAGAATTTTCAAATCTAAATTAAAATTATCTTTCAATATCTGTTTCAGCTCATCCTCTCTTCTTCTATTTCTTCCAATCAATGCAGCCTTACTTTGACTTCCAGCATTAAGATTAATAACTCCATCTTTTACGTCGACAGAAACGAATCTTACCGGAGCAACAATATCTGCAATAAAGTTTCCAACATTTTCAACTCCATTTGGTTCAGCAATTATTTTTACTTTCTTTTCCAATTGATCCTGAATTCTTCTAATATTAACTGCATTAGGTCCGATGGCTTTGGACATCTGAGATTTTGGAACTGCAAAAAATATGGTGTTGTTATAGGTAAAACATTTACTGGTTTTAACTTTTGATGCATTATCCAACAAATTGATATACCTAATTATTTGCAAATCTAGAACGGTCATTTTAATCCTTACTCTTTTTATCTTTCTTTTCTACCAATGAACCTGTAATCTTTACAAGTAATCCTGGCAATCCTGTTCCTACCGGTACTGGCTGATTAAGTAGGATATTCTCTATTACGGAGCATAATTCATCTCTACCGCCCTGTATTGTGGCGTTTACGAACTGTTTATCTGGTGTTTCGAATGTAGCTCTTGCAAGGATGGATGCTTTTTCAGAGATAATTCCCATTCTTGTTACTCCCTTAACAACTCCGGATGAAGTCATTGCATCGGCAACTAGCTTTGAGTGTCTTTCATTAATATCAAGTCCCTGAGATTCCAAAACTGCTCTGATTTCATTGATTATGGTTTGTCTTGCAGCTTCAATTCCCAATACGTTAGATACGTCGTGAATATCATTGGATCTGGTTCTGGTCTTATCTACTCCCTTAACTTCCAATATATCCTTAAGGTTTGATCCAAGAGTCAAGATAACATAATCTTTTCCTCTGTTAGAAACTACTACCTGAGATATATCCTTAACTCCAGAAATAATTGTATCCTTCAATTTTTCTTTGAACTTATAGATTGCTTTGAAATCCAAATCATCTACGGCCATGGATATCTTAAGATCATTTGTTTTAACTTTAAATCCTTTTTCATGTAATCTATCGGATATCTTATCAGCACCAACGTGAACTCCCTTCAATGCTTTAGCATCCAACATAATTTCAATTTTCTTATTGGTAAAATCAATTTTAATTTCAGATGCAATTTCTCTAAGCTTGACTTCTCTTATTTTTTCAGCTACGATTCTTGAATCCTTTTCATTATTATTATCTTTATCTAAGAATACTTCCATCAATGGAGTTGAAGGTTGTTTTCTTGCGTCTAGAATTTCAATTAATCTTGGAAGTCCCTGAGTGATCTGCATTTGTGCGACTCCTGCGTTGTGGAATACGCTAAGAACCATCTGAGTGGATGCTTCTCCAAAGCTCTGGGCAGTAACTACTCCTACAGCTTCTCCTGCAGCAATCTTTTGATCCTTAACATTCATGTGTAGCTTGGAAACATCCTTACCGTCATCTCCATATACGAATTGAACTATATTTTCAGAGGCATCTCTTACTGTTTCGTCATATTCTACTTTCAAATCTTGCAATGCAGAAACCAATCTTCTATACAAGTAACCAGATTTAGGCGTTCTAAGTGCAGTATCCATAAGTGCGTCTCTTCCAGTCATTGCTCCAAAGAAGAATTCACTTGGCTTTAGACCGTCGAAGAATGATGATTTGATGAAACCTCTAGCAGCAGCTCCAATATCTCCCTGTTTGAAGAATGATAATGTTCTATCATTGTAACCAAAGCTAATTCTCTTACTCCACATGGACTGTTGACCTACGGAACAACCGATCTGTGTGATATTCAACATACTTCCAGCAGCTTTAGCATTAATCATCTTGGAAACATTTGCATCGGCTGGGAAATTAGCCTGTACTACTTTACCCATTTCAGTTCTAACTTCGTTAAGTACTTGAGCAATCTTTATTTCTCTTGTTTCTTCTCCAGTCTTTCCTGGAAGCACATCCAATTGTCCAGATTCAAATTGTTTGATTATTTCTTGAGTTTTCAATTCAGCTTCAGCAATAATATCATTGGTCATCTTCTTTACTTTTGCAGATACGTTCAAATCCTGTACCGATAGAGTGTAACCTTTCTTAGAAAGATATAATGCTCCAAGCAAGAATGCTTTGTAAACTGTATCCACTGCTGCTTTTCTTCCAAATTCTTTATCAATATGTTTAACCATTACTCCATCTTCAATACCAAATGTGGTGTTAGCAATTAATTCAGCAGGCATTTTGATTGTAGAACCTTTTGGTAATATTTGAGCAAACACATCTTTACCGTCGAATTCTTTTCCTTTCAATAGATTTCTAACACTTGCTAAGTATAATAATTGGTCTGCATCGGATTTCTTAACATGTTCATCTTTACCAAGTAAATAGGCTCCAGTAATTGAATCTGCAATGGTTCCTATGAAGTTGGTATTATTCTTAGAAGATATAATGTTATTATTTACATTAAGTAATATTTTAGCTTCAGCTCTTGCTTCTTCATTCTGAGGACTGTGCATGTTCATTTCGTCTCCGTCGAAGTCAGCGTTATATGGGAATGCTGCGGCAGGGTGTAATCTAAATGTTCTATTAGGCAATACTCTTACATAATGTGCCATCAAGCTTTGCTTGTGCAAAGATGGGTGTCTGTTGAATAATACAATATCTCCGTCTCTAATATGTCTTTCAATTTTATAACCTGGCTTAAGTTCTGCGCAAATTTCTTCCTTCAATTCTTCTGTGATTCTCTTTTTCTTTCCATCAGGTCTGATAATATAATTTGCTCCAGGATATTTATCTCCTCTTCTAACAAGTTCTTTCATTTCTTCAAGATTCAAAGTTGTAACTGATTCTGAAGAAGTAATTACTTTTGCAATTTCAAATGGAACTCCAAGTTCATTAATTTGAATATATGGATCTGGTGAAACTACGGTTCTGGATGAATAGTTTACTCTCTTTCCTGCTAGGTTTTGTCTGATTCTTCCTTCTTTACCCTTGATTCTTTCGGTTATGGTTTTCAAAGGTTGTCCAGATCTGTGTCTTGCAGGTGGAATTCTTGAAACATTATTATCGAAGAATGTGGTAACGTGATATTGCAAAAGATCCCAAAGGTCTTCAATGATAACTTCTGGAGCTCCAGCGTTAAGATTTTCCCATAGTCTTTGATTACTTCTGATAATATCGGAAAGTTTGTGAGTTAAATCGTCTTCAGATCTTTCAGAACTTTCTAAAGTGATGGATGGTCTAACGGTTACGCTAGGAACTAACAATAAGGATATAACTGCCCATTCAGGTCTGCAGGTCTTGGAGTTAACTCCAATCTTTTTCATTTCTTCATCTTTGATAAGAACTAATCTGT
>CAZYIS010000012.1:0-17134 GCA_964647695.1 Candidatus Woesearchaeota archaeon | reverse complement strand
AATTAAATTGTATAAGGATAAGAAAAAAGAGAGAAAAACTAAAACTAAAGTGGATCCTAAAAAACTGTTTAGCGATAATCTAAAAAGAAGAGGGTTAGAAAAGATGTTAGAGTTAGATAAAGAAGAAGATGGTTGGGCAGCATCTTATATTTTAGTTAACGAAATTAGCAAAAGTATGATGGAACACCCTTATTTAGAAGAATCATTAAAGGCAGTAAGACATCTTAAAGAAAGAAAGGAACTTCATATTGGTTATTGGGATATCCACTATGATGATTCAATACTCAGACAGGCTGAAAATTTTGTTTCTTTGATTAATGAAGGTATAATTAATTTTTCTGTAAGAAGTCCAAATGATTATCCTTTTGCCAAAGTATTTAAAATTGAAGGTAAAAGGGATTTAAGTAAATGGAATTTAATTTATCAAGCAGAAACTGAAAAATCTATAGCTGAATATGAAAAAGGTATTCCCATCAGTTCTACAAATGAAAGAGTTATACATGCCCTGGCTATGAATGCTTCCTTCTTTGGAAAGAAAGTTGAATTTAAGCATCCAGAATGTGCTACAGAAAGCTGGCCTAAATTTTGGAAGTTTTTAAATGATCATAAATACTAAAAATATTCAATAAATCTAAAACTTTAAAAACCATAAAACTTAATCAATTTTATGCTCTGCTAGTTTAGTGGCAAAACACATCCCTGTCACGGATGAGTCCCGGGTCCGATTCCCGGGCGGGGCGTAGACCTTTTTGGCATATTCTATGGGTGGTTTAGAAAAGGTTTAAATATAAAAAGAATTTCAGCTAGCTATGGGTTTATTTGATAACGTTATTGGAAGTGTTAGAGATAATCTGGCTAAAAAGGCCAGTAGTGGGATAACCGACACCATTGCAAGTAATGCTGGAAGTATGTTTAAGGCAGGTATGGGAAAAAAGTGTCCTAAATGTAAAACTGCATTGGCTACTCCTCCTGGAAAGTTTTGTCAGAAATGTGGAACAAAATTATATAAGTTATGTTCTAAATGTAACACCGAATATTTATTTGATGTTGCTTTCTGTAATTCCTGTGGTAAGAAACTCTAATTAGGTTAGATATTATTAAAAACATTTATAAATCTTATATCTATACTCTAATTATGAAAAAAGAGACGATATTACTTCTACTTTTAGTATTCTTTTTCTCTTTCATATCTTCTATTTATTTTTCATCTGCTTTAACTAATAATGAAATTGGTCAGTTGATTGCAAGCGGTCTCAATAATAATGTAAAATTAAATGATACTTTAGGTAATAATTCGGTTTATGATTTGAATCAGCAATATAATCCTAATCCTATTTTAAATCAGAGTCAATTTACAGGTAATCAGGAAATCAATACTCAGAATAAACCTGTAATGAATAATGTTTCGGGTTCGAGTGTACGCAGTGCAAAAACTTCGGTTTCTAATAATGGTCCTGCATCTTCGGTTCCAACTGGAAAAGTAGTAGTATCTGCAGCAGATATAGACTCGATTGTGGTTTATAATGGCAGTAAAAACATTAATTTTGCCGATGATTTGAAAACAAAACATAATACTGGAAGTTCAGATGTGAAGACTTTTTGGAATCCTTTTAGCGGTTCTAATAATGCGGGCTTAACTGGACATGTTGTTTCGGTAGATAAAAATGTAGTTACTACGGATATTAATGGAAATCAGTCGGATTTACCTGCCTATCCATCTACACCAGGAACCACATCCGATGTGGTTGCTAAAAAAGGATTTAGTTTATTTGGTTTCTTGTCAAAATGTTTGAAAAGCATTACTGGTTGGTCAATTATAGGAATACCTAATTGGGCTTATGATGGTTCTATAGAGAATAATTATGTCTGGACTGCAGGCTATACTCCTGCTGCTTTGGGTGTTCAACATTTCAAACTTTCTTTGAGCGCAAATATGAGTGTTCCAAACGCAGTTAATGGATTAGTTTACAATAAGGGTTATTATCTAGGGAATAATCTTACCCAGTGGGAACCATTTAATTTCCAAGGAACGGTTATAGGCAATACGGCTTGGTTGAGAACTACGGGAAATGATTTGGCTCCGAAGGCAATGGCCGATATAACTGTTGATAAGAATGATAGTAAAGATTATTCCATATTTTTGGCCTATTCCTGTCTTAAGTTAATGAATTCTGACTGGAATTGCAATAATGGAAAATGGATAATTTTCGTTGTTCCTACTGGAAATGTGTCTTATAATCAGGCCGTAGGATCGACACCTGCAATGGGTTATACTTCGGTGGCTGATTTGAATGTATCGGATATTCCTTCGGTTCTTAAACAATTGAACCTTACGCTTGCTCAGTTTCAGCCGGAATTAGATGATGCACAGGTTATTGCTCCTCAAACAGATATTAATTCGACTGTCGGACAGGTTGAGACATTACCCTTCTATGTTACTAATTTAGGAAATAAGCATAATATAACTAATTTGACTTTTGATTTCGATATTGGTCAATCTAGTGTCGCTCAAGTAGTTGCTGCGAATATACCTAGCTTTTTGGCCTTAAATCAAACTGCTCAAGGAAGTATTTCGGTTCAATTTAAACAGGCAGGAAATTATCAGTTTCATCTTTATCTCCAACCTCAGCTTCATGAAGTAGACACTTCAGATAATGGCCTTACTTTTTATGCTAATGTTAGTAGTAATTCAACGGCATCGGTGGTAACGGTAAATAATTCTTTGGTTAATACTCCAAATACAACTATAAATTATAGTATCGCTGAACCTTATTCCTATACTCCATTTTATGGCAATAGTTCATTGTATATTATAAGTGGTACGGATAAAATGAGGACCGTCTTTGGAGGATACTTCAATGGTACCTCTATTAATCCTACTCTTAGAGTTAATATAAAACCTCAGGTTACTTTCGAAGCGATATCTTCGGCGCCATTTTTTAATTCTATTGATATTAGCGGAAGTATGTTAACTGGTGATAGAGAGTCAGTGAATTATTATGTGGTTATTAAAAACATGAATAATAGTAAAAATTACACTACACCTATTATGCAATCTATGTATAAATATTATTATGATCCAAAAACTTTGATTCCTGATTTTCAATTCTGCGTTGATTATACTGCCACAGTGGTTTTATCAGGAAGTAGTATGGAAACAACAGACATAATTGAACCAAAGCCATTTAATTTATGTAATCCTACAATAGTTTTAAATGACTTTAAAACTAAAAGATTACAAAAGCTCGATGGAGATTATGTTGTGGTCACGGGTGGTTTTAGTTCTAAGTATTTTGAAGATACAAATGTTCAATATTACATTAACTTTACTGATCCTCAGAGTTATTATGGGTCCTACATTACTCCTATAATAAACAGTTCCCAAGGTTTTGCAGTCTTTAAACTTCAGGATATTGGACTAACCAGATATGTAAATTATGCTGCTGGAGAGACATTCCCAGGTAAGGTAGTTTTGGTGGGTGCTCCTACTCCTAGAAATAATGCTACTTTTAACAAATCCGCTAGTTTTGTCTGGAACGGATGGACTGTTAATCAAAATTTAAACACTTTATTTTTATTGAAAGACGAAAAAAGTTATATATATTCTTCAACTCCTTCTTATAGCTATATGCCTGGATCGGGTTCACAGTCTTCTCTTTATCAGATTAACTATATTCAGTTTCCAGACTATCTTGGGCAGGATGTAAAAGATCAGATTGCTGCTGAAACTGTTACGGAGTATAAAATCGTTGATGAAAATACGCAGGCTATACTGTATGATAATATTTTAAATGCAAGTAATAGTAATGGTAACCTTAAAAGTTTGGAACTTAGTAATTGGTATAGTTTTAATAGTCGTTATGGAGGTTCTTGTGGTCTGACTCTGAATAATTTTACTTCAGGTCATGTTTATACTTTTACTACAACCGTATTAAGTTCCAATGCAGATAAATTTGTTGCAGCACCTCCATTAAGTATACTTTATCTTGATGGTTTTCAAACTCTTGTGAATAATCCTATTTTAAGAACTAGATTTATCAATTTAGATAATTTTCCAGTATCATTTGATATTGGGGGTGGTCTTTCGAAATCTTATGTTCCAAGTATTAAGTTATGGTATGGTCCTAAGGATATGTTCCCTAATTTAACTTCCCATACACTTCAAAAACAAAATAATTTGAGATTAATAAGTTTGGACCAATTACAAGCGTTTCCAAGTGCATATTCTGGAGAGTCCAACTTCTCTAAGGCCTATGACCTGCAAACAGGTTTGCATATTACCATTACTCCTTTATCTAATTATTCTGGGCCTTCATCGAGAAATCAGTTTAATTGCCAGTTGGGAGAATTTAGTTTGGTTTGCGATAGAGATACGGGTGGTTATTATATTAATTATTATGACAGCCAGAATGGATTTCTTTATAGCATAGTTGTAAGCAATATGGAACTTTTAAAAGAATATAGGGATAATAATACATTGTATGACTCATTAATTTATGATATTTTATCTCAGATTAGTAATAATCCTATAAAAAGTTTAAGCAATCCGTATTATGTGGCTCCTTACGACTTTGGACCAAATATAATTTATAAGGTTACGAGTACAAATAATGTTTATGATGTGACAAAGAAGACTACGGGTTATCAGTGCCCTGGTTCGATAGTGCCTTCACCCGTAACTTCTATAAGTTGGGGCGGAGGAAATACTGGAGTTACTACTTGGTCCGAGATACTACATGCAATTAGTCTTGCAGGAGTAGGTGTTAATTCTGGCATGGATATTAATAATATTAGTGTAAAATTAACTGATCAAAATGGAAATGTTACTATTATAAATAATGTTAGTACTACGGGCCAGGGGAGTTGGACGAGTTGCTTAAACGGTTTCCCTTGCCAGGCATCATATGACAATTTGAATAATAATACTAGGTCTCTTAATTTATCTGGGCAGTATAATCTTTCTTTTGTTATGCCTTCTTTGCAAAATATTAGTTACATAGTATCAACCTTACTCGGAGATCAACAGTCAGTGTATGCTTCTTTAGGTTCTTTTGATTCTGAAGGTTATTATTCAAAGTTATTTAACCAATATGGTCAATATATGAGGAAAATACCTGCTCTCAATTCAACCATCTTACCTTTGTATTATCCTGAAAATCTTAGTTCCACTTATTACTACTATGATTCTAATAATTTACTAAATAATAATACTTGTTTTAATGGGTTGAATAATTCTTATCTTAGTTTTGCAAGTGGCAAGATAAATAACATGTATTGGGGTGGTAGTGGTGGTTGGCCTTCGTCCAATATTCTTTCTTTGTCACCTAGCTTTGGGCCTACAAGTTCATTTTACGGCTACAATGCAAATTCTTTTGTTGCTAGCTTCGTGGTTAATCCGAGCAATATAACCTACAGTTATCCGGGTGAGATGACTACATTAAATGAATTACAAAACAATACTTTCGGTGATAGAAGATTAAATTTGAATAGTAACAGGAATTATAAATTCGGAGTTAAAACATTCTCTAATATATATACTTATTACTTGAATCAACCTACAAATAATTTGAATACTTATAATTCCAACATAAGCTCAATGGTATGTAGTTCAACACGACTCGATAATACAAATTTAGCAAAAATGAATGATATTCATGGGAAAATGGCCATGCTTACTCTTAACTGCCAGTGGAGTAATGCTAATGACTTAAAATTGTATTCACTGGACATTAGTCAAATATACCCAGGCAGGTCAGCTAATGATTTGTATAATTTGAATCAAACAGAAATAAATGATTTCAATAGTTATGCACAGACGGTTTTGAGTCAGTATACAAATTGGTATCAGCCTACGGCTATTTAATTTTAATATGGTTGATAAAAAGAAAAAAAGTGAATTGAAAAGGAAGGCCCTAATTTTTATTGTGGTTTGTGGATTGTTATTTGCATTTTCTTTCTTTTTTAAAATAACTGGATTTGATATAAATTATCCTGATCCGCCTAGTACTCCTAGTATGACTGATTGTATATCGTTTACCTACTCTGCTTGGAGTTCATGCTTTTCAAACGGTACTCAAACAAGAAATGTAATATCTGCTTTACCTTCTGGTTGTGTTGATACAAGTTCAAATGTTACTCAATCATGTGTGTATATAAGCGATAATGGTACGAGTAATGGTACTACAAATGATATTAGTCATGGTTCGGGAGGCAATGGCGGTTCTGGGGGTGGTGGAGGCGGAGGATTTGGGAGCTTAACAGTTTCTAATACTACTAATAATGCTACTGATGTTACTAATTTAGGTGTAAATGATATAACTAATAATGCCGATAATTCAGGTATTTTGCAATCCGAAGATAATAGTACTGCAAGTAATTCCAGTTCTGGATTTTCAATAGTCAGTTTGATGGTGCCAATTATATATGTATTATTATGTTTGATTTTTCTTGTAATTTTAATATGGTTCATCGTTAATAGGATTAAGAGAAATAGGTATAATTCTCTAGCCAGTGCTTTCTCTGAAGAAAAATCTTCTCCTGTTGAATCAAGTAAGAGTAAAAAAACTGAAGTTATATCTAATAATTATAACTCTGCTAAAAAAATTATTAATGAAATTGATAAAAATTTGAAGAACAAGGATGCTAATGCTGCTAGAGAAAATTATAATAAACTTCATGATTTGTTCAAGTTGTTGTCAAAATCTGAGAAAGATGAGTTATATGAGGATTCTATGCGTTTGTATAGTGAAATAGAAAAATTAAGTTAAACCTACTAATGGTTGTTTACCTTTTCTTAATTTTTTAATTAAAAATGATTTAAATCTTTATAGTATATTCTTTAGAATTAGATAACTTTATTCAAAATTGGATCATATTTAAGAATTTCTTTTTTACCTTTAGCGGAAACATGAATTTCAAAAATGGGATAGGCGAACACGGTTAAATTGATAAGAGAATTTTTAATGGAAAGGGCGTGTTTTTCTATTTCATCATTGATGTGGAAAAGCTCTTCGGCTTTTAGTCTTTCTTTGTAGCTTTTTTTCTTAAGCATTTCCAGACGCTCTTCGGATTCTCGGATTAATCTTCTTAGGATACTTCTATCGCGTTCATAGGAGGTATGGCGGAGTTTGCTTTGCAACATTTTTATCTTATTGGCACAGGATTCTACTTCATCATCTTTCTCTTTTATTTGCTTATGATAGTGATCTTTTACTCGGAATAGTTCTTTGGAGAGTTTTTCCTTTAGAATTATTTTAAGCGGTTTGATTTCTTCTTTTACTTTTTTATCCAGTAGAGATTTTGCAATATTATATTGTGCTGTTGGGTCAATGCTGCTAATTTCTTCATTGGAACACTTGGATGTTTTAAATTTGTTCATATTGATGTCTGGGGGAGAGTTAGATTTCATTAGAAAAGTATTGGTGGATTGTTTTTTATCATTAAGGTATTGATAAACTGATGAAAATGAAAATTGATAGATATAATCGAGAGATGATTCTTTGGATTCTAGAATTTTATATTTTTTAAATAGGGGATTTGTCGAATCGAGTTTAGCATGGATTTTCAATAGGCTGGTTTGACCTTTGTCCGAAAGATAATCTCTTATGGCGAGTAAAAAGTAACTTCCTTGCATTATAAGTTCGGAATCTTTTATCTTATCATGGGTTGCGATGTCAAATACAAATTTATAGGGTGCTTTTTTACCTATAAAATTCTCAAAATCAGGGGAAACATTGGAAATGGTCAGTACATTGTCTCCATTATCAATGGCTGAGTCTTTGAAAAACTCTAGGAGAAATTCTTTTGAATTATATTCTTTAGTTTTTGTGGGTTTTTGGTTTTTCATTTTAGTTTATCCAGTAGTTGGGAGGTGTATTTCTTGGTTTGTTCATATTCTTTTATTCCTTTATTGATCTCATGGCCTACTTTGGTTATTTCTGTTGAAAATCTAGAAAGATTATTCTTAGAATCTAGGAATGCATGCATTATTTTTTCTTCGAACTTGCTAGAGCCGGATTTTCCATTGGAGTCTAGGCCCATGTTGAAAAGAATGATAGGTAATTCACCTATGATTAAGCCCACACAGCACATTTTGTTAATGATTAAATCTACAACGTGTTCTTCCATGGTTCCTTTGGTGGCCAGATTGTATACGCAGATGTTCTTTTTCTGACCTATTCTATCTAGTCTTCCTATTCTTTGTTCCACGGCCATGGGATTCCAGGGAAGGTCGTAATTAATGATGTTGGAACAGAATTGGAGATTAAGTCCTTCGGATCCGGTTTCGGTGCTGACCATTATTTGGCTTTTTTCTTTGAATTCTTTTATTCTATTGCTTTTTTCAGTGGGAGTTAAACCACCTTTGAACTCGGTAATTTTGAATTTTTGTTTTCTAAGTTTTTCAGAGATGTAGGAAAGGGTAGAAGGATGTTTGGTGTAGATTAACATCTTGGTTCCCTTATCGTTGTTATTTATTTCATTTATTATTTCTATTAATCTATTCAATTTGGTGTCTTCTTTTAGACTTTTCATATTTTCTAGAATTCCTTGGGCAATTTGGGCTGTGGAAAGATGATATTTGGGATTGGCTATTAGATTTTCAAGAAATTCTATGGCTGATCGGGAGGAACTGGTTATTTTTGGAAGAATGGAGTGGGCAGCGAGAGTAGTATTGATGGGAATGCCATTGAAATCTAGATAGTTTACCATGAGCATATCTACGATTTGTTCATAGGACTGCTTTTCTGGATAGGATAGTTCAACGGATTCTATTTTTGGAATTCTTTTCATATAATGGACTCCTTTGGCTTCATCTCTTCTTCTTCTGATCATTACTTCTCCTAGTTTTCTCTTTAGTTCCTGAGGATTAAGTGGTTTTCTTTCATCTCCATCTATAAGGAAGTTGGATCTGAATTCACTTATAGTTCCCAGATGTCCTCTTCTCAGCAATGAGAGAAGATTATAGAGTTCAATTAGATCATTTTGGAAAGGAGTTGCTGTAAGCAAGAGTAATCTTTTCTTTTGAAGTTTATCTACGAATTTCCATCTAAAGGTATTTTTGTCCTTAAGTTTATGGGCTTCATCAATTACGATTATATCCCAGTAAATATCGTGGGCGTTGGTGTGTTTGAAAGTATTGGTAGCGTTGTCAAAGTTCTTTACCCTATCAATGGATGCGATGGCCAGTTCGGTGTTAGCCCATTCGTCTTCCTTATTTATTTCTTTAAAGTCTAGATTGAATTTGCTGGATAGTTCATCTTTCCATTGGTTAACCAGGGAGGGAGGAGTAAGAATTAATGCGCGTCTTACGAAACCTCTAACAATACATTCTTTCAATACCATTCCGGCGGTGATGGTTTTTCCCAGACCTACTTCGTCGGCTAACAGTGCTCTACCATCCAAATCTCTTAAAATTCTTAATGCGCCTTCCTGTTGATGAGGTAGATTATAGGTTAGATTCTTTTTTATTAGCGGATAGGAAATTAGTTCTCTAATCTCGGATTGTTTTGCCGCTTCTTCGGATTTTAATTTAAGTTGAAAAATTTCCGAAGGTTCAAAATGTTTATTTTTTACTTTTTCTAAAATTTCCAGATCTGATTTAGAAGGATTTTCTATAATCTTTAGTTCTTCAATGGATGGTTTTTTATTGGTTTTACCCATTTTTCCCTAAGCCAAACTGCCCTTTTAATTGTTACTACTCGGTTTTCAGGGCTTATTCCAGCAGGTTAAAAGCTTCTTTATCTTCTATGAACTCAGATTTGCAGATGTCTGAGAAATACGGAATTGAATACAACATGGCCCATTTTTCAGTGAGATAATGGGAACAACCAATTACATTAATATCTAGTTTCTTAATTTTTGAGAATTTATCCTTATAGGTGGATTTGTCATATTCGGATGCATTGGGAGTTATTATTCCGGTAATGTAGGTATTGACTCCTAATTCTTTAGCCTGTTCAATAATTTCTGGAACAAATCCTCCACCGGTTACAATGGCTACTTTTCCCACATTATCATTTACTTTGTTTATTTTTATTTTATGATCCAAGGTTGAATTAAGTCTTTTTACCAAATCAGCTATTTTTGTTTCAGGTACTTTACCAATGAGACCTATTTTCATTTCTGGATTGCTGGAATTAATTGCGAATTCTTTTTCTATCTTAAACTTAATCGCTTTTGCGAATCCATGGGCTGTGGAAACTACCTTGTCATTTCTATTTTTATCCAGAGGAGTATGGAGAGAATAGATGGAAATGCCCATGCCTTCCATTAGTTGATAATCTCGGTCTTTGAAAAATATAAATCCTGGGCCATTTCTTCTTCCATCCCAGTCAAAGGGATGTTTTACTATAAGAAGTACATTTACTATTCCTTTCATTCTTATTTCTTCAAGAACAAATCTGCTGGGAGAGAAGGCAGTGTAGATTTTATGGATTTCATCGGAGTTTTTTATCATTAGACCTGTGTTTTTTCCAGGAGTTCTGAATTTAGCAACTGACTTTTTTAAAAATAGATCATCAAAAAGCCAGTGCCAATCATCATTAACATTTTCAATGTCAAAATCAGAGTCTAATTTTGCTACTATTTTACTTAATTCCATTAAATCATTCAAGAATTGAATCTTTATAAATCAGCTTCCAATAAAAGTGCATCCATATCCAGATGATTTGTGAACATTTTTAGCTTTCCATCTTTATCCAAGGGCCATTCGGATTTCGGTTTATCATAATAGAGTTCTATACCATTTCCGTCTGGATCTTTCAGATATAGCGCTTCAGAAACTCCATGATCTGCGGTTCCGGAAAGAGGATAATTATGCTCAATTATATTTTTTAGGGCTTTGGCCAGTTCTTTTCTATTGGGATAGAGAATGGCAAAATGATAAAGACCTATTTGACCTTCTTCGGGTTGGCGAGCGTATTCTGAGCCCCAGATGTTTAATCCTATATGGTGATGATATCCTCCGGCCGAAAGAAATACGGCTCCTCCGAGATGTTGTTGTATCTCGAATCCAAGAATATCCTGGTAAAATTTAAGGGATTTCTGGATATTGTTTACGGTTAGATGGACATGACCTATTTGGGTTTTAGGGGAAATATTATATTTCTCAGGGTTTTCTTGTTTATCCATGCGTCAAACAAAGGTTAATCATTTAAAATGATTGTGAAAGAACAATCATAAATTTTTTGCTTTTTCTCTTATTTTTTTAACTAAATTATCTCTTTCATCAGAAGAATAGTGCTTGTTAATATCGACTGAACCAAAATCTATGGGATTGAACCCGAATCTATGAACATTTGTTCCATGACAGCCAATGGTAGTACTTGATCTTAGACCTTGGATTATATCAGCCATTTGATTTAATAATTCAGAATTTGTTAGAGCCCTATTTAATCCATTTTTTTCTTCATCAGCCATTTTCATACCATAGCGAGTGGTTTCATCGGCATTTATTCCAATAAAAGTTATGAATCTTGGATCTATACTATTTAATACCCTTATGGTCTTTTCAGTATGATCTTCGGCTAGTCTTTTTCCACCTAATCCAGTTATTATCATCGCAGAAACCTTTACTCCGGATGAATCCAGTATGCTTCCGGCTTCAATAACTTCGTCCCGGGAATAGCCCTTATCAGCAAATTTTAGAACTTCACTGGATCCACTTTCTATACCCCAGTATATTAAACCTAGACCTATTTTTTCTCCAAATTTATTCATAGAACAACCTCCACTGCAGGTGCCTCCACAGTTTAAAAATCTTAGATCTCTAGTATTTGAAGAAAGGTTAAATTTTCCTTTGGCTAATATATCTCGGGTATTTCCATACATGGCTATTCTGCCAGGTAACTTGCCAGTATTTTTTTTAAATGTTTTAATTGAATATTCAATTGCATCTTCCAATAATTTAGGTTCAACTCTCAGTGCATTTCCACTGCCTATAAATATTCTTTCAAGTTTTGAAGGGTCATTGACTTTTTTAGATCTAAATATACCTTTTTTAGGATTTGAAAAGTTATCCCATACTTTATCAACATGTTGGGTAAATTCATCATAGGTTTTAACATTATGGGGTTGACCTTTATACATAGTACAGAAACCGCAGCCACCATAGGAACAACCAGTGGTTAATTCGAATTGAATTACATGTTCTAGTTTTTCAGCCGGAGGAGCGTTTATTTCAGAATCGTAGACCTCTCGGTTGGCCAGTCGTTCTAAAACTTTAGAGTTAGCTAATATATTCATTTAGTTTATTTATAATTTGCCTATTTAAATCTTTGTTAAATGTTACTACTATTAAGATACATTTAAATATACTAAATTTAATTGAAAACCATGACTGAACTCAGAGCACCAACATTAGAAGAATGTCCGGAATTGGAAAAATGAGTTAAATTTGATTCCGAAGAAAAGAAATACCTGGATAGTCTGGCTGAAAAATTAAGACAATTATATGATAAAAATGATTATGTGGGTCAGGCAAAGTTTCTTGAAACCGAATTAGAAAATTTAAAAGATAAATTTGGAGAAAGAGTTGCGGTAAAAAGAAGATTAGAATATACCATAGGTTCAAAATATGAAAGATTAGCTACTTTTGGTATGGGTACGAGCGATACGGAAGGAGGAGATCCTAGGGAAAGAGCAGAAATTTTTGCTAAGGCAGTTAAATGGTATCAAATGGCTGACGAAACGGTAGGTTATCTTACGGATTATTCCATGAGACAGGCCCAATCTTGCTTTGGATTTTCCCATTTTGCCCAAAAGGCAAATCTGGAACAAAAATTGATACAATCTTTCACTGAAAGGGGCGCCAATTTAATTGGTACCTTCCTTGGTCAAACTCCTCGTTTTATCAATGATGAAAATATTATGAATTATTTTAAGGCCATGGCCGTAGAAAAATCTACTGGTCTGGTAAGAAGATATGTGGTAAAACCTAATAAAAATAACTAATTTATTTATTGCTTAAAACTCAAGCTTTAATAGGGCTGAAAAACCTAAATTTATATGAAAAACCTAATCAAGGGAAGCGCAGTGTTTAAGCAGGTAGCTGAGGATTTTATAGTCGAAGAAATAGCTGATGATGAGAAACTATGTGCTATTTCTAGTTCTATGGCTGCTTTTGATAATCCTATCGTAGATCTTTCCAAATTAGATGTGGAAGATAGAAGAGATTTCATTAGCTTTGAGCTGGAAAAAATAAATATTGATCATTTTAGTCTTATTTCCATACTTTGTAAAGAACTAGGTAAGAGCCCCCATGAAATTGGCTATGCTGGGACTAAAGATAAGTTGGCCTGGACCTGTCAGAAATTTTCTGTTTTCAATCCTAATATGGATAAAATTAAGAATTTCAAGTACAAAGGAATAATTCTTAAGAATTTTAGATGGATAAAGCATAAAATAAAAGTTGGAGATCTAAAGGGAAATAGATTTAGAGTTGTTCTAAGAGATGTGGATGAAGAAGCAGTAAAAATACTTAGTAGGGTAAGAAATACCAAATTCATTCCTAATTTCTTTGGAACCCAGAGATTTGGTTCATTGAGAAATGATAATTTTCAAATAGGAAGATTAATTCTAAAGAAAAAATATAAGGAAGCCATATTTGCCTATCTATTGGGATTTGGAAAAGATGAAAGTAAGGAAGTTAAGGAAGCTAAGAAAAGATTGAAGGAAGAAAAGAATTTGGTCAAGGCAAAGGCGTATTTTCCAGAAACATTGAGAGTCGAGCATAGAATAATTGATTATTTATTGCAAAATAAGGATGATTATGTGGGTGCATTGGGTTGCATTGGTGAGAAAATAGTACTTTTGATGTGCCAATCGGTGCAGAGTAGATTATATAATGAAATGTTGGAAAGATTGATAGAAAAGGGAGCCATAGGAGAAGAAGATTCGTTGATTATTCCAGGCTATGATTTGGAAAATGCTCACGGTAAATATAAGAGAATCCAGGAAGATGTGCTGAAGGAAAATGATATTTATATTGATGATTTTAGAAATCTTGAAATTCCATTTTTGAGTCTTGCAACCAGTAAGAGAAAAGCATTTTTCAAAGTTAGGGATGTGGTTATAGATGTGGAAGAGGATGAGCAGCTTAAATTGGCAAGAAAGATTGTTCTGCAATTTAGATTTGATTCGGGAAGCTATGCCACCACATTTTTAGAATACTTTTTTGATTTGAGATAGATGTTCAATAAGTATGGAAATGTTTAAATATTCTTTTTTATAAAAATAA
The DNA here is from genome assembly GCA_964647695.1 of Candidatus Woesearchaeota archaeon. Classification (GTDB taxonomy): domain Archaea; phylum Nanobdellota; class Nanobdellia; order Pacearchaeales; family GW2011-AR1; genus VGKP01. The sequence goes on along the minus strand of CAZYIS010000012.1, from coordinate 2,898 downwards.
ATCATGGCAAGACCAAGTGATTTCGTTGACCCAGACTATGACCGAAGATTAGCTGCGTTCAAAGAAATGAAAGAACAAATGAAAAAAGAGCAGGCTGAAAGTTCAAAACCAGCTGAACCTAGAAGAAAATTAAGTTATTAAAAACTGATTTTATTTTAGAAATTTCTCTTTATTCGTAGAATATATAATTAATATTAAATGTAATTTTAAAAATTAGATTTATATTATGGATATTATTATCTTTTAGCAGCTAGAGCAATGTCAAATCTTTTTTTATTGATGGTTATTTTTGATTTACAAACAGAACATTGACCTACTAGGTAGAATTGTTGATCATCTATAATTGTAATGGGCCTGCGGGCTTCACAATGGGTGCAATCGAAACGTATAGTTTTCATGGAAATGCTTGGAGATATATTAAGAATAATGGCGATTTAAATGTTTGGTATTTATTATCTTCTTCTAAATCCGCCTCTGGATGGGCGATTTGGTCTTCTGGAACTGTCGGATCTGTTAAATCCGCGGCCTCCACCTCTTCCATGGGAACTTCTATCATTACCTCTTGAACCGTTTCCAAAACTTCTTCCTCGGTTTCTTCCTCCGCCACCGCCTCTGGAATTTCCTCTTCGGGCAGCTTTTCTATCGCTATTGGAACTAAATGGAACGGCAATTATTTCATCCAATTGGGGAACATTTTCTCTTTCTATATCCAATTGTTTTTCCTTACATATTTGTCTAAACTCGGAATGATCTCCTTCGGAAACAAAACTTACGGCTACTCCATTTTTACCTGCTCTTGCGGTTCTACCTATTCTATGGATATATTCATTGGAGGTGGAAGGAATATCAAAATTGTAAACGTGGGATACGTCTTTAATGTCTAGACCTCTTGCGGCTACATCGGTGCAAACTAGAATCAAAGTTTCTCTGGAATGGAATGCCTGTAGAGTTTCACTTCTTCTATTTTGGGATAAACCGCCGTGAATGGCTAGAGCATGGATCCTTTTTTGGTTAAGCAAACGAGTTAATTTATCTACGTTTCCTCTAGTATTGCAGAAGACCATTACTACTCCTTTCTTTTCCAATCTTAGAAGTTGAACCAGAAGAGAGAATTTCATGCCGGCTTCAATGTCATAATATTTTTGATATAGCTGGGCTGCATCAACTTGATTATCTACTTCAATATAAACTGGATTTTTCATATGTCTATTGGCTATGCTATCAATTTCTCTGGAAATGGTTGCGGAGAACAATAGGGTTTGACGCTCTTTAGGACATACTCTTATGATGGATTCTACATCCCTTATGAAACCCATGTCCAACATTCTATCGGCTTCATCTAGCACTAGAAATCTAACTCTGCTAAGATTTATGGTTCTTCTTTGGATATGGTCTAATAATCTTCCAGGTGTGCCTACAACAATATCGGCGTATCTAAGCATTTTAATTTGAGGATTCATTCCTACTCCGCCATAGACTTCTTGAACTACCAAACCTAGATGTCTAGAAAAATGTCTTAGATTTTGAGCCACTTGTTCAGCTAATTCTCTAGTAGGAGTCATGATAAGAGCTTGAATTCCTTTCCCTTTGCTCAGTTTTTCTATTATTCCTGCTCCGAAGGCGAGAGTTTTTCCGGATCCTGTGGCAGAGCTACCGATTACATCCTTATTGGCCAATACCAGGGGAATGGTTTTGAGTTGTATTTCACTAGGTTCGGTGAAACCTGCCTGTTGGATGATGCTGAGCATGCCTTCACTTAAACCGAGTTGTTTGAATTTTTCCATATATATAAAGAGAATAAAGTAGTGTTATAAACCTGCCTAAAAATTAATCATCGGGCAGATCTTCAAATTTGACTTTCCATTGATTATCCCACATTTTCTTTCTTTTTTTACTGCATTTAGGACAATATTTTCTTTTGAATCTGGCAGTAGGACTAACGGTAAATTCGGCTTTGCAATCCAGACATTTTTGTACTTTCATAATTATATTAGTTTAAATTGATTTAAAAAGCTGACTATTATTTTTTAATAGGTTGCATAGGCTCTAATAGGACTTCCATCGCCATCTTTAATCCTGAGAGGGACTCCTTGGAAGAAGAACTTTTTTGGAAGTTTTTTAGTGTTTGCAAGACGTTCAAAACAGAGAATATCGTTTTCCAGCAGAAATTTTTCTACTTTTTCATCAAATTCAAATTCCGAAGCTAAACCTACAAATTTTGGTTTTTTCTTTACTATTATTTTTGCTAATTCTAGGTCTATATTTTGATTGAAGAATATAACTCCTTTATTTGGTTTTATATCTTTGATAGTTTCATAGATTAAACAATCTCCGCAAAAGTCGTCTATTTTATAGTCATCCAGGGTTTTTCCATTTAATTTAGAATGGGAAGAAGCATTTACATGGGTTCCATCGTGTCCGTTTAGATGTATTCGTTTCATATTCCAACCATTTTTTTGAAGGGTTTGGATTTGTTCAATTTCCACTTCCGGGTCTCCAGGATATACTTTCATTCCATTATGAATTGGCAGAGTTAGATCTAGAACAGTCATGGATTAGCTAGAGCATAGTCATTTTTAATGGTTTCTAATATTTGATTAAAAAGCTTTAAAAGTCTCCTTTTCGCACTGATTTTATGAAAATCGAAACAAACAAACAAATCATAGCATTCCTAGTCAGCGCATCATCGATCCCAAAGACGGCGCGCTGACGCTTTTTTTATTGATAAAATAGTCAAAGATTGCAGAGCTCTAAGCAATCTTTAAATACCCTAATTTTCTAAGAGATTTATGAGCAAGAAACATAAGTTCGATACTATTGTTGCAAAAATGGCTAAACGTGGTTTTAGTAAAAAAGATGCAAGAATAGTCGCTGACAGAAGAAAAAAGATAGTTAATT
>CAZYIS010000011.1:0-17657 GCA_964647695.1 Candidatus Woesearchaeota archaeon | reverse complement strand
TAGCCTATGGAGTTGGATAGATATATTCTATCAAATTTTTCATTTTGAAGATCAAGGGAATAAATATTTCCCAGTTTAACTTTTAGTGATTTTGGATTTTTGACTTTCTTACTAATTCTATCTAATCTCGGAGTTGAAAAATAGGTTAGTTTTTCATCTAGACAATCGGATTCAGTTCCATTTTCAGGGATCATTCCTGGATTGAGAAATCCTTTGAAATCTTCTGCAAGTAACATTTTTTTCCTGTTAAGGGCATAGTTAATTTGATTTTCTCGGCTGTCTACTAGGGTAATTTCTCTGGCTTTTTCAAGTATGGCGAATGCTTGGTCTCCGGAACCGCATATGCTTAGAACTCTGTTTTGAGGAGATAAATCTAGTCCAATTACTATTGCATCCAATGACTCATTGGTTACCAGGTCTTCAAAATATTGTCTTGCCATGTTAATTTACTCAGAAATAGTCTGAGGTGCTAATCACCCTAAAATCAGAGTTAATTTTAGGTTTAAAAAACTATGGTTTAGTTAGGAAAAAATAATTAAATAGTGATATAAAAATAGGAAAATATTATAAATGCTTTTTGATTCGAATAGCTATGACAAAAAGAAGTGGTCTAGGGGTGGTTTTTATGATTTTAGTATTAATTAATTTTGCTAGTGTTAATGCCTACATAGATCCTGGAACTGGGGTGGCCGTGGCAAGTTCTATTGGAAGTTCAATTGTTGCCTATTTGGTGGCTTTTTTTGTTTTATTGGGTGGAATTTTAACAAAAATATTTATTAATCCTATAAAAAGATTTTTTAGAATGATTTTGGGTAAAAAATGAGTTTTGTAAAAGGTAAAACAGGATATATTTTAATAACAATATTTATAATTATGTTAGTAATTGGCCTAGTAATGATGAATGATAAAAAAGAAGTAAACTCTAGCAATAAAAAAGTATTGATTATAGGATTCGATGGAATGGATTATGGAATTACTAAGCAAATGATGGCTGAGGGAAAGTTACCTAATTTTAAAAGACTTGCAGATGATGGTAGTTTTGTTAAATTGGATACTAGTTATCCTCCTCAGACTCCGGTGGCCTGGACAGTTATTGCTTCGGGAGTTAATCCTGGAGGAACAGGTATATTTGATTTCATAAGAAGAGATTTGAAATCTAAGAGCGCCCAGGGTTCGGGATATATTCCTGAATTGGGTCTTGCTACTTTTGATGGTTCGGGATATCAGACTTTGGTAAAATCAATTCCATTTTGGAAAGTAACATCGGATGCAGGTATTCCTACAACAATAATAAGATGGCCATTAACATTTCCACCGGAAAGTTTGAATGGAAACATGATTTCGGGTTTAGGTGTTCCGGATGTTAGAGGATTATTGAGTGGATATACTTTCTATGGCTCTGAAGATATGGAAGAAGATTCAAAAAATATTCAGGTTTCTAGAAATGGGAATAAAATTGAAACTTTTATCAGAGGACCTAATATTAATAGCAATGGAAAAATGAGTGGAGTTAATGTGCCTATGAATATATTAATTGATGATAACTTAAAGTCGGCTGAGTTTGATGTGGGTGGAAAGAAGTATAATGTTAGTGAAGGTAATTGGAGTGATTGGATAAGTACGGACTTTAGATTGGGAATATTTAAGAAAACTTCGGCAATCTATAGAATTTATTTGGTGAATCTAGATCCTTTCAAAATGTATGTTACCAGTATGAACGTTGCACCTCAAAATCCTTTGTTTGGCATATCCTATCCTACTAATTATGCTTCTTCTTTGGCTGATCAAATAGGAAATTATTATACTCTTGGACAACCGGAAGAAACTGAGGGATATGTGGATGGAAAAATTGATGAAAAGGCCATGATTGAACAGGTAAATCAAATCCAGGAGGAAAGAGAAAAGATGTTTTGGAATGGATTTGCTAACCTAAAGAAAGAAAAATCAGGAATTTATTCCATACTATTTGATTCTTCGGATAGGATGCAACACGTATTTTGGAACAATAGTGTTTTCAATAATAAGGATGGAAAAATTGGCGTAAGTAAAGAAGTAGAACAGTTCTGGATTGAAAGTGATAATTTCATGGGTAAGGTTTTGGATAATTTGGATAGTAACACTACGCTGTTGGTAATGTCAGATCATGGATTTACATCCTATGAAGAAAGTGTTACGGTAAATACATTTTTAGTCAATAATGCATTTATGCAACAGGATAATGGATTAGCTAATGAAAATGCTTTGTTCCAGGGAGTAAAATGGGATAACACAAAAGCCTATTCACTTGGATTTAATTCCATATATATTAATCTGAAGAGCAGAGAGAAGAATGGAATTGTGGATCCTTCTGATAAGAGTAAGGTAGAGGATGAAATAATTTCTAAACTTGAAAATCTCAAGGATTCGAGTGGAAGAAAAGCAGTATACAAAGTTTACAAAACGGAAGAGGTTTATTCTGGAAGTAGTATGGCTGATGCTCCAGATCTAATTGTTGGATTTAACCCTGGATTCAGAATGTCTTCGGAAAATGCAGTGGGCGGATTTACAAAAGAAGTTATAACAGTTAATGATAAAAAATGGAATGGAGATCATATGGTAGATCCTAAATTTGTTCCGGGAGTTTTATTCTCCAATGTTAAGCTCAATAAAGACGAAGCATCCCAATTGGATATTGCTCCAACCATCTATGCTCAATTTGGAATCTCTAAAGGCAATTTAACTGGAGAGAGTCTAATCTAACTATATAAATATTTAAAAGTAATATTAGCGCTATGGTTTTAGAGGCTAAAATGAAAAAAGAATTGGATAGATTGGATATATTGGAAAGTCAATCTATTTTTATAATTCGTGAAGCCTATAAAAGATTTAGGAACATGGCTTTGCTTTGGAGCATAGGTAAGGATTCCACAACTCTTCTATGGCTTTGTAGAAAAGCATTCTATGGAAAAATTCCATTTCCGGCATTGCACATAGATACTTCTTTTAAATTTCCTGAAATGTATACTTTTAGAGATAAATATGCTAAAGAGTTTGGATTAAATCTAATTGTTTTTAGAAATGAAGAAGCATTGGCCAAGGGAATGAACTATGCTAATACGGATTCTTTAAAGGTAAATATGGAGTTGAAAACTAATGCTTTGAAACAGGCCATTGATAAATATAAATTCAAAGCACTTTTGTTGGGTATAAGAAGGGATGAGCACGGCATAAGGGCTAAGGAAAGAGTTTTTTCTCCTAGGGATTCGGATTTTCAGTGGGATTATAAGAATCAACCGGCTGAACTTTGGAATTTATTTAAAACTAAAGATGAAAGTGATGATCATATAAGAGTGCATCCTCTTTTGGGTTGGACTGAATTGGATATTTGGGAATACATTGCCCGAGAGAAAATACCTATAAACGAATTGTATTTTGCTAAGAATGGAAAGCGCTATAGAAGTTTGGGATGCATGCCCATAACTAATCCTATTGATTCCAACGCAGACACCATAGAAAAGATAATTGAAGAACTGAAAATTACAAAAATATCTGAAAGGAGTGGGCGAGCCCAGGATAAGGAGCATTTGTATGCTATGCAAAAACTGAGAAGCCTGGGATATATGTAAAATGGATAATCATCTGAGAAGTATAACTAAGGGAGTTTCCTATAGGGTTTTTGGTACTGCTGCTACTGTGGCTATTTCCTACGCAGTAACTAGAGATTACACCATATCAGGTATAATTGGCGGTGCTGATCTTGTGGCTAAGATATTTATTTACTATGCCCATGAAAGAGTTTGGGAAAATATTTCTTTTGGCAGGAAAAATTTAAAGAGTAGACTGGAGGAAATAAAAAATGGATAAAAAAGAATTGAAAATTGTTTTCGTGGGGAGTGTGGATCATGGAAAGTCTACTTTGATCGGTAGACTTTTGTATGAAACAAAATCATTGAATGAAGATAAGATAAAAGAAATTGAGTTGGCATCTAAAGAACTGGGGAGAGATATAGAATGGAGTTTTATTCTGGATAGTTTAAGAGAAGAAAGGGAACAGAATATAACCATAGACACTACGCAAATATTTTTTAAAAGTGCAAAAAGAAATTATGTCATTATTGATGCTCCAGGCCATGTGGAATTTATTAAGAATATGATTACTGGAGCAAGTCAAGCGGATTTGGCCATTCTAATGATTGATGCCAATGAAGGAATAATGGAACAGACTAGAAGACATTCCTATCTTCTTTCTCTTATAGGGGTAAAAGAGGTAATGGTAATAGTAAATAAAATGGATTTGGTTAATTACGATCAGAAAAAGTTTAGCGAGATAGAATCAGAGATAAATGAATTCTTTGCTAAAGTAGGAATTAGGGCTAATAAAATACTTCCAATTTCTGCTAGGTTTGGAGTTAATTTGAAAGAAGTTTCTAAAGAAATGGGATGGTGTAGGGAATCTTTTTTGGATGCCCTGGATAATTATGCTTCTAAAGAAAAAGTAGCATCGGATTTTGTTATGCCTATTCAAGATGTATATAAAATAAATGATAAAAGAATAATTGTGGGTAAAATTTCTTCGGGAAGTGTTGTCCTGGGAGATGAAATACTAATTTGGCCTAGGAAAACTGCAACTAAAGTTAAATCCATTGAGAAATTTCTGAGCAATGATAACTATGGTCTAGAAGGTGAAAGTGTAGGTCTAACCACTGTGGATCCTTTATTTACTGAGCCGGGAGATATAATCAGTGGCAAGATTAATTCTTCTTTAGTATCTTCAAATAATCTGAAGGCTAATATATTTTGGTTGGGTTCAAGAGTAAATTTGGATGATGAGAAGTTTATAATTCGACTCGCCACCCAAGAATTTCCAGTTAAAATAAATGTTCTGCGAAAATTTGATTCATCTACTCTGAATGAACTTCCAATGGTAAATTATTTGGAAAAGAATGAAGCAGCAGAGGTAACTCTGGCTTTGAAAAATAATCTGGTTTTCAGTGATGTTAATAAATGTCCTGAATTGGGAAGATTTGTGTTGGAAAAAGATAATCAGATTGTGGCTGTGGGAATAATTAGCATTTAATTGCATAACATTTAAAAGTAATAGCGACGAATATTTGGAAGGAGAAAAATGGAAAAAAAGAGGATTTATTTGATTATTTTAGGAATTCTTATTGTTTTAATTATAGCCGGTTTAGCTTTTTCTCATAGTCTAACTGGATTCGTTATTAATGACGGTCAAAGTTCTGATGTGGCTACAATGAGTGATTCAATGTGTAAGGATTGTAATGTAATATTGGTTTCATTGGATACTCTTAGAGCAGATCATTTACCTTGCTATGGTTATGATAGAAATACGGCACCTAATCTATGTAAATATGCTGAAAATTCCTATCAGTTTAATAATCTATATTCGGTTGCGCCTCAAACTCTATTGGTGCACATGTCCTTGTTTACTTCTTTATATCCGGCTGTTCATGGTGTTTTGAATCCGGATTCAGTATTAGCAAATGATAAGGTTACTTTGGCAGAAACATTGAAATCAGCAGGTTACAAAACGGCAGGTTTTGTGGACGGAGGTTATCTGGATGCTAGTTTTGGTTACTCCCAGGGTTTTGATAATTATACTAATGTAGGTTATCTTTCTAGTTCCGTTCCAAATGCCTATAATTTTATGAAAAATAATGAAGATAATAAGTTTTTCCTATTTTTACATACTTTTGAGATTCATGCCAATGACATAAATCAATCTAAACAGGTTTATTATTCTCCAGAACCTTACAATAGTGCTTTTCTTAGAAATAAAAGTTTTGAGTTTGATGGTTGCATGGATTCAGCTAAGAATGTTTGTGCTGCACCTCTGCTTTATGGTATTAATAGTATGATTGATAGATATAATAAATCAATAGGAGATTACTTATCTAAACCTGAGTTGAATTACCTTGAAGACACCTATGATGGGGGAATATTATCTGCTGATGCCCAGCTTCAATTGTTGTTTAATGATTTGGATAAATTAAATTTAAGTAAAAAGACAATAGTAATTATTACGGCTGACCATGGAGAAGAATTTGGAGAGCATGGAAAATTATCTCACACACAGTTATATGATAACTTACTTCATGTACCTTTAATTATTCATATGCCTGGACAGGATAAAGGTAAAAAGATTAGTGATTCATTAATTACCAGTGTGGATGTGATGCCTACCATATTGGACATGGTAAGGGTTGGTAATATATCTAAACTTCAGGGTTTCAGCTTTACCAATTTGATGTCTAGCACTAGAACTGGAAATTTGAGGGAGTATGTTTATTCTAATTATGGAAATGAATATAACAGACCTAATGTTTCATCCATTAGATCCGAGGATTGGAAATTTCTATATTCTTTGACCAACAGAAGCAAGGCCGAATTGTATAATCTAAAGAAGGATCCCTTGGAGCAGAATAATGTTATAGATCAATATCCAGAAGTTGCAAAGGATCTCGCTCAAAAAATAAGTGATCAGATTAAAGAAAACTCGGTATTTCTAAAAAATTATAATGGTGTCAGTGTTCAACAGCCTTCTTCAGAGTTACTTGATCAGCTTAAAGGTTTAGGTTATATTAATTAATTACAAACTTATAACTTTTTTATTCTTGGCTGCTTCGGCGGCAGTCTGTTGATAGATTTTTATTCCTATTTCTTGGGAAACTTTTTGAATGTCTTCAATCTTTAGTTTGATGGCTCTGGAGTTATTGTCTTTTACTAGAACTCTTAGTTCTTCAATTTCTTTGGTAATACTTTCTATGGTGTTGGCATCGACTTTATCTTTATAGGTGGCAATCATTTTTTCAGTGGCATGGATCAGAGCTTCTCCTTCCTGTCTTGTTTCTATGTTTTCTCTCTTTCTTTGATCTTCTTCTCTATATTTTTCAGAGTCTTTTATCATTTTCTTTATTTCTAGTTCAGTCAATGCTCCTCCAGTGACGGTGATTTTTTGTTCTATGCCGGTTCCTAGATCTTTGGCAGATACTTTTACTATACCATTGGTGTCAATATCGAAGGTAACTTCTATTTGAGGGATGCTTCTTGGAGCTGGAGGGATGCCCTGTAGGTCAAACATGCCTAGAGAGATATTATCATCGGCCATTTCTCTTTCTCCTTGTAGTACATGAATATTTACGGATGATTGATTATCCATCGTAGTAGTAAAGACTTGGCTCTTTTTAGTTGGGATTGTGGTATTTCTTTCGATAAGAGAGGCACGTAGTCCTCCAAGAACTTCTATACCTAGAGTTAGGGGAGTTACATCTAGTAATAATATATCTTTTATGTCTCCGCTTATGATTCCTCCCTGGATTGCTGCTCCTAGAGAAACGGCTTCATCAGGATTAATGGAAGTGTCTGGAACTAGACCAGTTATTTCTTGAACAATGGTTCTAACCTTAGGAATTCTTGTGCTTCCTCCAACCAATATAACTTTGTCGATCTTTGCTAACTTTGAATCTTTCAATGCTCTCTTAGTAGGTCCTCTAAGTCTTTCAAAAATAGGTTCACAAATGGTTTCAAGAGTAGCTCTGGTTAATGTGATATCAAGGTGCTTTGGTCCAGAGGCATCGGTGTATAAATATGGTATGGCTATTTTTGTTTCTTCAACCGAACTAAGTTCAATCTTTGCAACTTCGGAAGCATCTCTAAGTCTTTGAAGTGCAACCAGATCTCCTTTTAGATCAATGCTATGAAGTTTTTTAAATTCGGAAGCTAGATGTTCTATAATGAGATCATCAATGTCATCTCCTCCAAGATAATTATCTCCACTGGTGGACTTTACTTCGAATACGCCTCCACCTAGTTCTAGAATAGATACGTCGAAGGTTCCTCCTCCAAAGTCAAATACTAGAATGGTCTGATCATCTTCTCTGTCTAATCCATAGGCTAGGGCTGCTGCGGTTGGTTCATTGATTATTCTTTTTACATTTAATCCAGCTATGGCTCCTGCATCTTTGGTGGCATTTCTTTGGGCATCTCCGAAATAGGCTGGAACAGTAATTACTGCATCAGTTACTTCTTGTCCTAAATATGCTTCGGCATCTTTCTTTAGCTTTTGTAGAATCATGGCAGAAATTTCTTCAGGACTATATTCTTTGTCTCCAACCTTTACCTTATCTTTGGTTCCCATTTTTCTTTTAATACTTCTTATGGTGCTGGTTGGATTGGCTACGGCTCCTCTTTTTGCTACTTCTCCCACTAGAATTTCATTTCCATTTATGGAGACGACACTAGGCATGGTATTCTTACCTTCTGAATCAGGGATTATCTTTGGCTTTCCGCCTTCCATTACGCTTACGGCTGAAAATGTAGTTCCCAGATCGATTCCGATTATTTTACCCATTGTTGTTTTCCTTTAGTGTTGTAATTCTTACTTTTGATGCCCTTATAAGCTTATCATTTAGCATATAACCCTTCTTTATTTCTTCCAAAATCTTTCCATATTCGGTTCCTTCTTCTTTGATTATGGCCTCGTGAATCTTAGGATTGAACTTGCCTTGGGCAATGATTGGTTTAAGTCCTTGTTTCTCTAGAATTTTATAGAATTGGGTGTAGACTAGTTTTATTCCTGGATCGGAAGTGTGCTTAAGAGAAAGTTCTAGATTGTCCAAAACTTCCAATAGTTGAAATATTAAACTTGAATTTGAGTTATTGGCTGCTGCGACTTTTTCGGCTTCGGTTCTCTTTCTATAGTTTTCAAACTCGGCCTGCAATCTTTGCAATTGTTCAATATATTCCTGCTCAGTTACTTTTACTTTTTCTTCCATAATAATAAGGGGTCCAAAAGATGACTTATAAATCATCCTATTTTAAAAAAATTCAAATTTATTTTCAAAACCTAGATTTATAAATGCATTTTTTGCTATAGAAATATGGTATTAATAAAAGGTCATGAAATCGCACCGGTAGTAATTAGAGACTCGTTTGCCAGAAGAGCAACCCAGATTGAGAATAATATAGTGGCAATTTTAAAAACTCTGGGAGTAGAAAGACACAGCATAGATATTTCTAGACAGGATATTCCACAGAAAAAGCATCCTGCAACCGTATCCTGGTATTTCGCAGGTAGAAATTTGAAGTATGGCTATGGTCTGATGTCTAAGTTTGTTGAAAATCTTGCTATGGTGGAAAGAGTATTGAAACTTGAGGTGGCAAAGCTTCTTTCAAAAGAAATTATAGTGGATGATTTCGTGAGAGAATTTAGTGAAGACGATGATCTGGTGGAACAAAGAATAGAAGCAAGAAAAACTCTATGTGTTAAGGCCGATGAAATGGATATGGAAGTAATAAATAAGAATTATAAGCTATTGGCTAAGAAATATCATCCTGACATGCCGGATGGAGATCATGAATGTTTCCAAAGAATAAATACTGCCCATAAACTTCTAAAGAAAGAATTGAGTTAATTATTTGCTAGCAATCTTCCACATGTGTTCAAAGAAAATAACATAGGTGTCATAGATGTCTTTTGAACGGATCAATATGCCTGAGGGTTCTTCGCCTTTCCAGGAGATTATGGCTATCTTACCATTTAACATTTGAGTATTTGGAGGTAAAGGTGAATTTACAAATCTTCTTTGGGTTACGGAAGAACCTTTGGTGTGTTTTCTTGTGTTTTCGGAGAACAGGCCATGGGTGATTATGCCCTTAGTTTTTCTTATGCCTTTTTGTAGTTCATAGAGGTTATCGGTGGCAAATCGGTATTCTTTTTCGTCTTCAATGGAGAAGAATCTATAGATGTCTCCTTTTTTGGAATCCTTAAGTAATTCTGAAACCAGGGTTTTTACTCCTCTAAGGGATTTGTAAAACTCTACTCCTTCAATGGAGCCATGCATAAAACTTTTTAGTTCAGGTAGAACTTTAAGATATTCTTCTTTTTTAGTATCGAGATAATCGGAAAGAACATCGGGAGACGCGGATTTAAAGTATTTTATTTGTCCTTGCTTAATATAGGAAACAAGACCTTTGTCTATTAAAGAATTAATAGCATTATAGACTGCGGAACTCTGCAATCCTGCTTTGGATATTATGGCTCCGGCTTTGCTTTCTCCCAGCTTGAGCATCACTAGAAAAACCTTTATTTCATTTTTAGATAAGCCTATGCCTTCCAGAAAACTTGTGTCCATACAATTTACCAGTTTTTCTTATTTATAATTCTTTCTATTTACTCACCAAATTTGATGAGCATTTCTTTAAATAGCTAAAATCAGCCATCATTTAACAAATAAATAATAAAAATACATAAAATGAAAACAAATAAAACAAAAACAAGAAAAGTAGTAACCTACAATATATTTGAAGAGTTAACTATTAGAGAAGATTTAGCTAGCAATCTGAATTCTGCTCAATTTGACACTCGAGTATATGTAACCAATGGATCATCCAGAGGATTATATGACCTAAACGAAGCAAAAGTTAATTTAAAAAAGACAAATAATCCTAGAGTTATATCTGATTTAACAAAACTAGCTGTTCCTTTTGAATATCATGAAAATAGTACTCGTGAAATTAATTACGCCGTTCCAAAAGCAAGGCCTCAATTAGGATTAGAAGGAAAATACAAAGAAGATTGGGTTGAACATGAGCTTACTAGACATTTACCTTTCTACGCTCACGATTTACCATTTGAAGAATCTCAACCAAGTAATCCTGCTCTGGTTTCACCTTCCGGATTTAGAGATATTAAATTTTTAATAGTAAGAAAAAAAATACCTGCTAAAGAATTAGAAATATTAGTTCAAAAGATTAGGGGAGGAAAAATATAAAATGAATCCAACTTCAGAAGAAGTCACTCGTTATTGGAAGAATCAAGGAGAGTTTTATCAACAAGCTGCTGAATTAATTGAAAAGAAAGGTGAAGATTATGCTCCGTTGGTTAAAATTAACTATCAAAATGCTATTTCGGCTTATGAAAATGGAAAGTTATTCAAAGAAGCACTCGGTTTAGCAATAAAAATAGATGATAGAAATAAAATCCAAGAACTGGAGGAGAAGCTGAAATGAAACAAGAAGCAATTAGATCCAAACTTTCAGATAAAAGTGAATTATATGCTATTAAATATGCTGCAAAAAGATTAAATATTCCTGAGCCTAGAGGCAATGAATATGGCTATCCTTTTATTCGTGTTTCCGGATTTGGATATCTAAATAATTATTCTGGAGGCGTTCTTAAAATTGGAGGACCATTATATCAAGCCGATAGATTGGAAAAGATATTGGCTAGAGATATTATAAAAGAAGATACTCGTGATGAAATTAATTTTTTTCTAGCTCTAGATGTTTATCCTAGTTTAGCATTAAATCTTCATGAGTTCTGGGTAAATGAGCAATATGGGACTTTCCAGTATAATTCACCAAAAGTAAACAAATTGTATGCTTTGGAAAATGAATATAAGGAAAAACTAACCAAAGCAAAATCGGCTATAAAAAATAAGGAAGTATTACATAGATTATATTATCAAGAAGCCGAACGTTTTGAAATTAAGAATTCTGAAAAATTAAAGATTAGTGAAACTAATACCATTAGTCCTTCCAATAGATCGGAATGTGAAAAAGCAGCAAACCTATGGTTTCTAGCTAAGAATTATGAAAAAGCAGAAATGTATTTTGAAAAAGAGGGACCCTATGGGTGGGTTGGGGCAGCTACGTTGTTTGATAAAATTAAAGATGAAAAGAGAGCTGTAAAATTCTGGAACTTGGCTGGGAAGAGCCCTACCGGTTATTATGATGAAGCTTATAGAGATGCAGGATTTTATTATGAGAAAGCAGGGAATCTGAAAGAAGCGATAAATCAATTTGAGCATGCTATAAGCATATACGAAATGCAAGATGGGGGTAGAGATCTACATGGTGATGATAAGCCTGGAAAGGAATGTGTTTCTCCTCTTAGACGTAGAATAAAAATTCTCAGAAAATTAATAAAACAAGGCAAGGGAAATTTAAGAAATCCTATAAAAGAAGATTTATATGCATTTTAAAAGATTAAAACGCCCTATTTATGATGCACTTATGTAAAATCTTGAATAATTCTTTCTTTTGTTGTGAATATATACCCAGTTTCAGTAATAATTGCTCCTAAATCTTGACTCAGACCAGCTTCTCTCAAAATTTCAGCGTTCCATACGGATGATTTGTCTACCATAGGAAACTTAAAACCTATCCCTTTTAGAATTTCAGGATTAGTTATCTTGTTTTCAAGAGAACTTCCCAATGTAATTCCGTTTATTCTCAGTGTGGGTGAAAACATCTTATCTGGATTAAACGGAGTAAATTCTAATTGAAAGGTTATATACTTATTTACCAATCGCATATATTCTCTTACTGCTTTTGTTTCATTATCGGATAAATTAGGGTTATCATTAAACTCTGGATTTCCCATATGATTTCCAGATTTTTTAAATAATGCATCTATTTCTTTGAAACTAAACCCTAAATCATTGTAAGCTTCTTTTCCCGTAAGATTTGCTATTTCTTTCCATAATAGTTTTCTTGCTTCAGGTGTTGAGTAGATTTGTCTGCCCCAATACAAATGATTCTTTATTGTCTCTCCTGCACGCCATGTATTAACTTCTTTTACTGACATTGTGCCATCAAGTATTCCATAGGGTATATGGGGATGTGCAAGTGGAGCACTTCCGCCTTCCACGTAATGGTCAAGTCTTGATTTTCCTTCATAAGCAGAAAGTCCATACGTTGGCGGATTTAACTTCTCTAGAAGAAAATCTATATCTTTTTGTTCTATACCTATAAAGTCTACTCCGTTCCCTTCACTTATTGTTATTCTTTTCATCTTAATTTGTCTCAGAAATAGTCTGAGGTGCTAATCACCCTCAAAAATGCAAATAATTGGTACTTTATAAATCTCTGGTATAATTAGGGTTTTATTAATACCTTGCCACCTTTAATGTTTGTTCTTTCAGAGGTTAGAAGATCCAGACCTAGAACATTAAATGCTTTTTCATAGCCTTCTATGGGGAATCTATGGGTAATTATTTGGTCAAATCTTTTGTGGCCAGTGAGCATTTTTATGGCAGGTTCAAAGGTTGAGTTGGTATCTATGGATCCTATTATTTTTATTCCATTGTCTGTCAAATAGGAGGGTTTGATTTTAATTTCAGCACTATAGTCTAATCCTACGGTTAGTACTTCTCCACCCTTGTCGGTTAGTCTTAAAAGATTTTCCAAAGATTTGCCACTGCTGTCTATGGTAAGATCAAAACGTCTTTTTGAATTTAGCTCTAGTATGTCGGATTTGGAATAATCTTGTACATCCAAGTCTAAAGATTTTGCATGTTTTACTCTATAGTCTGATATATCTCCAATGGTTACTTCACAACCCATGTAGGATGTGGCGAGACCAAAGAGAAGACCTATGGGGCCTGCTCCAGAGATTAATACTCTGGATTCTGGTTTCAAAGTAGTTTGACGAATGGCATTTAGTACACAACCCAGAGGTTCAGCTAATGTGGCAGTTTCAAAAGGCAATCCTTTTGGAAGAAGATGTAGGAAAGAGGCATTGGCCACATGATACTCGGCAAAGGTTCCATTGTGGGAAACTCCGGTTTCGGTATGGCTTTTTTCATCGCAATAGTTAGGTCTATTATTACGGCAATGGAAACAATCATTGCAGTGATAGGTGGGATCTAAAATTACATTATCTCCCGGTTTTATATTTCTAACTTTGGAACCTACTTCTTCTACAGTTCCGGAAGATTCATGGCCCAGAATTATGCCTTTTTTAGCAGGATATTCATTTCTTAGTATGTGAATATCGGTTCCACAGATCCCAGTATATTTTATTCTAATAAGAGCATCATAATCATTAACAATTTTTGGTTTAGGAACATCCATCAATTTCAAATGATCATCAAATATCAGTGCTCTCATGTTAGTGGGCTGCTCCAAAATTTAATTGGCTCATAATATTTTCATGTAGTTTTTTATTGGATGCGGCAATAAGGGAACATTGTTCGGCTAAACTTTTATCGGTTAGTAATCCTAATCCGGCCAATGAATTTCCATAGGCATCGGTTACTATCCCTCCGGATTTGATGAGAATAAATGCAGCAGCAGATATGTCATAGGGGAAAAGAGTAACTATCTTTCCTCTTCCTACTTTTCTGAATTCTTCCGTTAGCTGAGGGTTATCCTTTAGAATTCTATGGCCCACATCAACGTGAGCATCGAGTTGACCAGTTAGTATTCTTGTCAATGAATAGGAAGAACTGGTGAATACAAAAACCGCACCTAGGACTACCGAGTTATCTATTAGCGGGCCACAAACTCTTGCGATTTGTTTTATTGGATGAGCAGTAAGTTCGGTACTCCAGAACATATTTTCAACGGTTACTTCTTTCTTTACTGGAATTAATTTTGTTGGGGAAGTTTTAATTTTAGCATTTGAATCGGCATAGAAATAGGCTCCGCTTTTTAATTCCAATACCAGTGCATGGGTTATGTCTGCAAAGGTAGGGTGCTTTGAATAGGGTGCAACCACAATGGAAACGCAGCAGCTTTCAAAGTTAGCCAGGGCTGGGCGAGTTCCATCAATGGGATCAATTATTAGGATGTGCTTTGGATCTTTGTTCAATAATACTAGGTTTCTATCTTCGGAAAAATAGGCTAGAGGTATATTCCAACTCTTTAGAACTTTTTCAACGGTTTTTTCAGCCACTTCATCCAGTGTGAAATGGGGATCTCCTCCATCATGTCTTCTAATTATCTTTCTCTGGTTATTATTTAGTAAAGGGAGAACTGCCTTTCTAATGCTAAGGGCAAGTTTTATCAATTCTTTCTCCATGGAAAAATTAGTTTTCATTTATTTGTTCCTCAGATTGCTTAGACTAAATTTAATTACCTTTTTTGTAGGATAGATTTCTTCTAGAACTGAATTAATGGCTTTAAATGCAATAAATAGTTGAATAACTGTGGTTATCAATGGAGGTTGTAGCATTAGAGTATTTCCTAGATGTCTATATCTGGAATTGGATATGATTATTCCTTGGTCCAATAGTTTGGAAACTATGAGATCCGCATTTTTAGGATCTGGCATTCCGTTATCATCCACCACATCTAGAGCGCCTTTAAGTCCGATACATCTTGCATTCTTTAGATTAGGATATTTATGTTGCATTAGTTTAAGAAAATAATTTATTACCGGGTTTAATCTATGGACATTTTTAAGTTGAGGTTCCAATTCCTTTAGATAGGCCAGTCCGGCAGCTAGGCTTACGGGATTGTGGGCAAAGGTGAAGGAATGGTCTCCGGGTTGGAATGAATATCTCTCTTGATAGAGAGTTCCTGCAAGTGGAAAACCTCCGCCTAGAGCTTTGCCAAATACCAATATGTCTGGAGCTACTTTATATTCACTACATAGGAAGTTTACTCCCATGCAACCAAATCCGGTTTGGACTTCATCCACGATCATGGTAACATTATGTAGATCACATAGTCTTCTTATGCCCTGAACAAAATCTTTTTTTAGTATATGACAACCAGAATTTCCCTGTACTAGTTCAAGGATTATGGCTGCAGGTCTTTCTTTGATCATTTTTTCTTCTATGTCCTTCAAATCCTTTTTGACTTCAATGCCATTGGTGAAATAGTTTTTAAATTTGCTTTCGGGGAGTTTCCAACTTATGCCCATGGTGGCAAAACTTCTACCATGGAATCCATCTTCTAGGTATAATATTTTATCTCTATTTTCATAATAATTAATGGCTAGTTTCATGGCTCCTTCTATGGCAAGACTTCCGTGGAGTACGAAATTTACCTTGCTGAGTTTTTTAGGGGCCAGTTCGATAATTTTCTTGGCAAGTTCTATTTTTTCAGGTGTGGAGTAGGCAGTTCTCAGATGGGTTATTTTGGTTAGTTGTTTTTTCACAGCACTAATTATTTTACCATTGTTATGACCCAGAGGCATGGACCAGGTTTGGGAGAAAAGATCCATATATTTTTTACCCTTTGAATCCCATAAATAGATTCCTTCGGCACGTTCAATTTCAAGGGCATCAGAACTTATGGTGCTTCCTTCACTTAAACTTGAATGGGGAGTAGATTTAGTTTTTGTTAGATTTAGCATTTTTAATTTCATAATATAATAGAATAAAAATTGGTTATATCTCTTATCACAATTCAATATACTTCGAATATTGAATATATACTGCATACATAGTAGGCCTAAACACTATTATCTCAGGAAAAAAGAATATTTTTCAGAAAAAGGTTGAACGCACAGGTCAATTATAATTTATGTTTAACTTAAGAATATATATTAGAATGGTACGTCTTCTTCTCCGTCGCCTTCAGATTCATGTCTTGCAAATTCAAGATTTAAATCATTTGTTTCGTTTATATCTCTGACTGGAGGTTTATTCTTTGCCATTCTAGCCAAATTTGCTTTGGTGAATCCTACTGCTTTTGCAACTTCTTCTCCATAGCTAATATAATCTGCACCTTCTTCTAAATGTCGCCCATATTCTATTTTTCCATTAGGTAATTTCTTTGCATTGGCGTGTAGGTTTGCCCCGGATTGAATTTTTTTGGATTCAACGGCTCTTGCAACTTCATGATGGTGGGTGGTCATCATTGAAAGAGCTCCTTTTTCGGATAGGCAATTTAGGGCCATGATACTATGGGCTACTCCAGTTTCTAAGAAAGTTGCGTCACTAGGTTCATCTGCTAAAATTAAAGATCTGGTTCCGGCATTGGGAAATACTTCCATCCATCTTTCTAAACCTCTTTTGTACATTCCTTTAGCTCCATCATCTTTTCTTGCAAAATTTGTCAATATGGTTCCAAAATTGGACATTCTAACTTTTTTTGCCGGGATGGGAAAACCTGCATGGGCTAATGCCACAATTTGAGCAATTCCCCTCATGGATTGAGTTTTACCTGCGTCATTTGCTCCGGTAATTATATAGGATAAATTATTTTTGCCCAGATTCAATTGAGGAGTAATAATTCCTTCTGGAGCATAGCTTGGATGAACATATCCTTCTAATTCTATAAATGGTTTGGATGAATCCACAATTTCGGGATAACACCAATTAAGGTTTTTTGATTTTTTCATCATTTTCACATAGCCTAAATTTGCTTCTAATAGGGCTAATTGATTTACGTTTTCTCCTAAATTTTCTTTAAAGCTAGTATAAAGAGTATACATCATATAAGCTAAACCTGCGCTGGCTTTGGTTGCTAAATCCCCTTCTCGATTAATGTCCCTATTGCCAATAAATTTGGTTAGTTCAATGGGTATTATTTTTTCAAGAGGTTTACCTGGATTCCAACTCAAAGATTCTGCTCGGAGTTTATCATCTAAGGTTATATGATGTTCTGAAGAAGTTAAAAATTTATTCAATGATTTTAATTCTCTAGGCCATCCATTAGTCATTTCTTGATAAACATAATTTAGTTCAGGATTATTTTCTAATTCTACCAGTAATCCTGCATAATTTTTTAATAATAATAGATACTTAGGATAACTTTCCATATATTTTTGTTCATCTCCATAAATTGCACCAAAAATACTGTCTAACAATGGGGCCTGCGGTTTAGCATCTCTTTGATAATTGTCGCGCTGCTGTGGATACCCAGTAAGGGCCAACATTTTTTCTAACTTTTCTAAATCTGAACTTTCTAATGCTCTAAAT
>CAZYIS010000010.1:0-18567 GCA_964647695.1 Candidatus Woesearchaeota archaeon | reverse complement strand
GGGAAGTGGAAATAATGAAAATAATATTGAAAAAAGCAATATTCACTTTGAATAGATCATAAATGGAATTAAAGGAGTATTTAATTCAGTAATAGGTAACTCCGCTAAGAATATGACCTATGTTCTTTATAGCTTATTAATTTTGATTGTTTTAGTTATATTAGTAGTGTTGGTTAGATTTTTAATTAGAATTTCAATTAATAGAAGATCAAAAGATACCTCCGTATTAGGAAATATAATTGGAAAAGATATTTATTCGGAAAATGGTAATTTATTAGGTAAAGTCAAAGAAGTTTATGTTAAAGATTATAAAATATATGGTTGGTTAATTGAACCTAATAAAAAAATAGTTAAAAAAATAGTTAAAAAAATAAAAAATAAAAAAATATTAATAAAACATGAACATATTAAATCCATAGGTGAAGTTATGATCATAAAAGAAGAATTTGCTGAATACTTAGAAAATGTTATTCCAGAAGATATTTAGAAATTAATTATTCTAAAGTCCTTATAGCCTTGAACGTGTTCAGTTTTCATTTCTACATTTCTAATCTGAGCATATTTTGGACCTTTTTTGCAAACTTCTATGGCTGATTCGATATCGGCGCCTTCACCTTCAAGAAAAACTTCAGCTCTTCCATCATCCAGCTTTCTAAAAAAGCCTTTAACATTGAATTTTTCCACATTTTGCTTTATAAATAATCTAAAGAATATGGATTGTACGGTTCCGGTTAGATACAAACGAATGGCCTTTTTCATGAATAAGGTAGTAAAAAGAGATTAAAATAGTTTCCTATGATCAATTAGCTGGGTTTTCAGTTGGTTCTTTAGCTAATTCGGCTTCTTTTGCCTTCTTAGAGTCAATAACTAGTCCTTCAGCGATCATCCTAAGATGAGATACGGTTTTCCACTCTTTTCCCAGAAGTTTTGCTGCCTGTTGATCCATATCCATTGGGACTCCAGCTAGAATATAACCTTGTTCAGATGCATCAATTATGGCAAGATCAGGAGTTTTACATTTTGAAAGATCATATAATGAGAATTTCAAAGGCCATCTTCTTATTTTACTTTTATCTTTTGAGAATAATCCTTTGTAATATTTAGCAGGGAATGCTCCAATCATATTAGCAAGAGAGCCATTCATTTCTAATTCTTCATCAAGAGCTAATTTTGGTAGAGAAACTACAAAACTTTCCAATAATACTTTAGGATACATGATGGAATCGAACTTTAGATAGTCTGATTTGAATACTTCTTCGGCTTCAGCATTGTTTAAATCGATTAAGCCAATACCATATTTTTCAGCTAGATTTTTATAACCTGTTTGTTGGAATACTACATCCGTACTTTCTCCATCGGAACCTTCGGCAATGAAAACTGAAGCATCGGGATTTTTATTGGATAGGCAGAATTTTAATACGGCTTCGGTAAATTCTACTGGAGTATTTATGGAAGTTAAATTTCTAAGAGAAGGTTTTAGAATAATCTTATTATGCTTTTTTATTTCTTGATCAAACTTGATAACTTCTAATAACTTGCCTACGGTTGAACCATAGGATTGAAACTTTATCGAAACTCCTTTTGCCATGATTTTTAACAATAAACTGCACTTATAAATATTATTGTAATCTAAAATATTTAAAATTCACTCTTCGACAATGTCTAATTCGACATCAGAATCTTGATTTGTGGATAATCGACCATCATCTTCTCTTCTATCAATTTCATTATTTACTATGGCTATGGTTTGGGAAGCAAAATATACCTTGGGGCCAATGGTTATGGGTGTGCAAATGGATTTTAATCTCTTTAATTCTTTTGCCGGAAGACCCTTATGATCGCCTAGAATAAATATGGGATTTTCTTTTATATTTACAGTTCGCAGGTCTTCTCCTTTTGGATCTAGAATATATAGATTTCTTCCTGCTTTTTCTAGTTCCTTTACTACTTCTAAGAATCCTTTCTTTTCAATCCAAAATCCTGGGAAAACTTCATTCTTCTCTCCTTCCCTATATTTGTACAGCATTTTCTTTAGAACTCCGGAAACATCCTTTTTTGCCAGATATATTTTATCTATTCCGGTTTTACCTTCGGTTACGGGTTGTAGTTCTAGATGTTTTTGTGGATCTGGGGGTCCAGCGAAGCATAGATGTAATTTTGCATCGGATCGTATTTTATTACTTAGAAAAAAGGTCGAAATTACGCTATGTACTGCGATATCTATTCTTCCAGATCTTTGTAGATCATCAGTGATATAGTTTCCAGAGGTTGGAGCAGTTCGCGAATAATATATGAATTCTCTCATGGGAGTTAGAAATATCGAAGGTTTAAAAGCCTTGTTAAGAATTAATTGAAAACAAACTCTGGAACTGCAGTAATATTCTTTTCTCCCAGGAAATTATAGCAGCCAATGAAATTTTTATCGGCAAATATACATATTTTATCATCTTTGTTTAAATTTGATATTTCTTTTGTATCGGAAAGGAATTTTGGAAAGATGGGGCTTCCAGTAAGAACCTTTTTTACCACTTGTTTATCTATGTGAACTATGGGATTAAGATTGGCCACTAGTTCTCCTGGAATAATTATCTCTCTTAGAAGTTTGTCATTTCCTTTTTTGTATTCTTCCAGTATTTTATCAAAATCATAGAGAGTTATGGACTTTTCTTCGAAAAATGATCCAGCAGCAGTTCGGCGTAGTTCCAGCATGTGGGCGCCACCTAGCTTTTCACCCATGTCGGAACATAGTTTTCTTATATAAGTTCCTGCTTCGACTTCGGTTTTGAATAATACATCAGTTCCATTTATCTCCAATATATCAAATGAAACAACTTCTCTTTGTCTAAATGCTCTTTTAACGTTAGATTTTACTGGAGGTAATTGGGTTATGATTCCTATAAATTCGGAAATGACTTTTCTCAGTTCTTTTTCAGGAACTTCTTTATGTAGGCGCATGATTCCAACATAGGTTTTATTTCTGTGCATGAGATAATCGTTTAAACGACAAGCTCGACCCAATGCAATGGGCAGAACTCCTGAAACCTGCGGATCAAGAGTTCCAAGATGAGATGTTTTATTTAACTTAAGAGCATCCTTAACATATTGAGAAATCATGAATGAAGTGGGTCCACTTGGTTTATCGATGTTAATTACACCAAATTTGATTAATTCTTGCGTTGATTTGCTTTTCTTGATTTTTTCCAAGTCTAACTTTTCCATGATAAAAAACTGTTTGTAATGTATATAAATTTAAGTAGAAAACAATAAACTCTAGAATCTCTCCTAGGTTTGTGTAAAATATCGAAAGTTTTTAAGCTTATAAATATTTCGAAAATCTATATTGTTATATATGGAAATTTAAAAGCGAATTTTGATAATTTTAGTTATGAAAGATAGATTATTTTGTGATGCTTGTGGCAAGATATGGAAATTTGAAAAGGAAAATGATAAAATAATTGCTAAATGTGAATGTGGGTTTTCAAAAGAATTTCAAGATTTTCCAGTTTATTCAGAGAAAATAAAAGAGAAAGAGTATGTTGGAGAAGGAGTAATAAAAGAGCATAACGAGATTAATGAAGGAATAGACCATACTTGTCCTAAATGCAGCCATAATAAATGTGAAGCTGCTCTAGTGGCAGCACATTATAGTGATGAATCGGATTTAATATTCTACAGATGTAAGAAATGCAGTTATGTTGAAAGACAGGCTGATGGAAGCAGTAATGGATAATTAATTGAAGTTATATTAAACATATATTTCTTTTAACTCTTTATTGGCTTTTTCTAATTCATTAAGAAATTCTTGTTTTGTGTTTACTTCTGCTAATGAATCTAATAACTCCTCTATTACTTCTGAAAATCCGAATAATTCTTCTCTGTGATCTAGGGTTTCTAACATGTAAGCGAATTTTATTAAATATAACTCATTTAACAAAGTCTTTCTTTCTTCATTGTGTAATTTAAATATTTCTTCAACACAATTTTCAAGTAAAGATAAAATAAGATAATCTATCTGTTTTGATTCACTTGGAGAGATAAAATCCTTATGCTTTCTATTTTTGATTATAAAAATTATATTTTCATGTATTTTTTGAGTTTTAGTACTTTTTTCTATAATATCTTCTATTTTCATGGAATTAATGAGATTGATAAATATTTAAATCTCGCCTTTTAGATACTTCTTTCTCTCAGATTCGGGGAATTTTTCGATGGAATAGCGAAGCATGGTTCGAGGCATGATTTTGTAATGTTTTGCTAAAAAAGATTTGAGAACATTAATGTCTCGCTTTCCAATTTCCCTTAGCATCCAACCAACTGCTTTGTGCATTAGATCGTGTTTTTCTTGTAATAATAATTCTGAAAGTTTTATTGAATCAGAAAAATCCTTATTTCTAATGAAATTAAATGTTGAAATAACTGCAATTCTCTTTTCCCAAAGATTATTGGAATTTGCTAGTCTATATAATTCTGAACGGTTTTTATTTAATAGATAATCTCCAATTATGTGATGTGATGATAAATCAACCAGATCCCAGTTATTGACATATTTAGTATTTTTTAAGTAAAAATTGAATATTTCTTCTCTTTTTTCCGAATGTTTTTCATATAGATGAACTAGAATAAGAAGAGCACAGAGTCTTTCTTCATGGATTTTTGAAGATAAAAGATATTCAATATCTTTGAGCGAAAGATCTTTGTATTTTATTGCTATTTTTCTAGTATTGGGGACTGTAACTCCGATGAATATATCTCCTTCGCCGTATTCTCCTTTTCCAGTTTTAAAGAAACCTGAAAGAAGTTTTGCTTTGCTTTTACTACCTAATTTTGATAGGTCTAATTTGAGTTGTTGAAGAGACATGATTAAAGATAAATGAATTTATGCTCCTTTGTAATTGTTATAATATCTATAGTTTTAATTATATCTGAGAATTTATCTTTTAAGTTATTCAATAAAGAATTGAATTCCTCTTGGGAGTATACTTCAAACTCAGGTTCTAGATCCCAATTACCTAGAACATTAACATTGTGAATAATATTTTTGTTAGATCTTAGATGGGCTAATAGAGATTGCACACGAGATTCTTTAGGATTATCTAAATGAATAAATGTTTTAAAGAATTTTATGCCTAATTTGTCATAGTTCAGAGCAATTCTGAAACCTGTTATTATCTTTTTGATTATTAATTGTTTTATTCGATAGTTAACTATACGTTCACTTATTTTAAGGTCTTCAGCAATATCTATTATTGGTTTTCTTGCATTTTCAGCCAGTTGTTTTAGTATTTTTATGTCTAGATCATCTAATTTAGAATCTTTTTCTCCACTGACTAGAATACGAGTTCTATCTTGCTTAGATTTAGTATCTAGAAGATAATCGCGAGCATATACTTCGGCCCCTACCGCTATTGACATTGCTTTGTTATTGATTGTATTATCAAATAAACTTAAAATTTTATTTTTTAGAGGTTCAATCTCTTCAAGTTTTGAAGATTCACAGGAAATTAGCAATTCCCAATTACCATTGCATGACGCAACCCATTTAACGGAATTATTTAATTTGAGTTCTTTGATAATTGAATTTAATTTATCTGAACTCATATGTTGAAGAGAAAGAAGAAGTTTGAATTGGATAATGTTTAGTTTTGAAAGGTCAATAATTACTTGATATTGGGTAATAATATTTTCTTGTTCTAGCTTTTTTATTCTATAGTTAACCACTTCGGTTGAAAGTCCTATTTTCTTGGCAATTCTTGAGGAAGGTTGTCTAGAGTCAGAATCTAGTTCATGTAGTATCTTTTTATCCTTCAGATCGAGCTTATATTGTATAATTTCAGCCATATTATATAATAAATACAAATAGTATATAAATATTGTGCTTTTTAGGCATATTTTACTAAAACATTTTAATAAAGACTTAATGCTCCAACTATTGAGTAAAACGAGAGTTTTATCAGGAAAAAACAAAATGACAAGATATGATGAATTTGAACAGCAGAGTGAAGATGGAGAATATGAATTCAGGCCATTAGATCTAAAGACAAGTCTAATAGTTGGAACTTTGGGTGTTGCTTTGTATTTTGGCATAATATATTGTGCAGATAAGTTAAATGAAAGAAAAGATGATATAAAACCTAATTTAGTAAATTTAGTTGAAACTAATACTTTTTTGAAAGGAGGTAATAGATAAAATGACTGACTATTGTGCTGCTTTAAAAGATAAAAGTTCAAAAGTAGATTATGAAATGAATAAAGCAGAGAATAATTTTAGATGTGGAATTACAGGTTTTCCTTGTGTTGGACATATAATTGAAGAACACTCAGCTAGGGGTGGAAGCGATTATGCTTATTCGGCTAATGTCGATACTGAAATAATGGATAGATGTCCATTAAGAAAATGTTCAAAAGAATTTCAAGATGAAATAACAGAAAGAATGGCTAAAGAGAGAAAAATTGAAGACCTAGAAAATTATAGAAAAATTGTTTCTAAACTTGAAAAAGATTTAAAGTAGTATTAGAATATATTAGAAATAAGAAATTATCTGCTCAAAGCTTTTCTTTGGATTCTTGGTTCCTTTTGAGAAGTTGTGTGCTTTGCTGCTTTTTGTTGAGCTTCGGCTTGCTTCATTCCTTCAATTTCAATGGATTTGTCTTTTTCTTTTTCATCAAGCTTTTGTTCTGCAGTCTTTGCTACTACTTTTGCTTCGGAAGTCTTTACTTCAGCAGGCTTGGTTGCTTCGGCTTGCTTATGAATCTTAGAGTGTTTAATCTTCAAGAACTTTTCATATTGTGGAGTTTCTGCAAATTTAACGGTTACTATTCCATTTTCTTTTACAGCATTTACTTTGATCTTTGAAGGTGGTCCTCTTCTTCCTCTATACCAAATGTTATTGTTAAGATATACATCAAGTTTTACTTTGTCTATATCTCTATTTTCAACATGCATGTGTTTAGCAATGAATATCTTTATGGCTAGAACTGCCTTTCTAGATCTCTTGTATTCAACTACGTTTACCCAGGCTCTTCTTAATGGGATTGTGTATTCTCTTTCAAGTTTTTCTGTGTTTTTTTGTTTTGTTTCTGCCATGTTGATTAACCTGAATGTGATTTAGGTGTTCTTCTTGGAACAATCTTTAGTTTAGTTCTTCTCCAATGTCTTCTATGCTTGGTCATTTGAGATGGATGTACTCTCTTTCCTTTTCCGTTGGTCTTTATAACTGCCCAAAATGGTGCCCACTTGGTTTGTCTTCCAGCGACGCCTAGTTTGATTTTTTTCTGTAGGACTGGTCTCATTATAAATATCTCCCTAGTAATTCATTTGCAGCAGATTGTTCTATATGATCATGATAGGCTGAGGAAAAGTCAGCTTTTCCACTTATGTCTAAAACTGGAATAACCATAACTACTTGTCCTGATAAAGGATTAACAATTGGTATTGGTGCATAGGTTCTTAACGAATTTTGATCTGCATGTACTAATGTTCTTCCGCTCATTTTGCTAATGCCTCCATGAATTCTTTTCCTTTGATAGTTAATTGTCTTCCGGTTTTCTTTGCCTTTACTTTTTCAACAAAACCTGCTGCTTCGGCTTGTTGTAATAATGTTCTAATAATCTTTCCACCGGATTTCTTGAATCTTGGAGGTTTCATTCCTCTGTTCTTTCTTCCACCATATCTAGTTCTTAATCTTTCTACTCCTACAACACCATTAATATATAATTGTCTAAGAATACTTGCTCCTCTTAGGAACCAGAAATCAGAATCCATTATAGGTCTTACTTTATGAGTTGAAGATTTAACAAAATCTACCCATTCAGGTTTTTTAAATTCTGGAACATTCTTTAAAGCAGCAGCTAATACTTTGTTATATTTTCCTGGTTCAATTGATCTTACGTCTGTCATTTTGTTTAATGTAATAGGTCTTACCTTGCGGTAATAGATAGGCTCAGAGGCCATCAAACCTAAATATCCTTCATTTGGATGATTTATAAATCTATTCTTTTGAGAATTTAGGTTTAATATTAGAATGATTATGAGGATTTCTAATTAATATTTTAATAAGAATAATTGTGAAACCCATAATTTTGTAGTCGCATTTTTCTGCCAATTGGGATTGGATTGATTTGGCCATTTCTTCCATACTTTCTCTGG
Source organism: Candidatus Woesearchaeota archaeon (assembly GCA_964647695.1). GTDB lineage: Archaea > Nanobdellota > Nanobdellia > Pacearchaeales > GW2011-AR1 > VGKP01. The sequence goes on along the minus strand of CAZYIS010000010.1, from coordinate 10,421 downwards.
TTCTTCCGGATGATTTTAGAACTGAAATTCTCATTTGTTTATGGGTTTTAAGAGCAGTGTTCATGGCTTCGATTACTCCCGGAGTGATTCCATTTTTACCTATTTGAAACTTTAGTGCTTGATAGTTCATCTTATTATGCTAAAACCTCCGGCAGGAAGAGCATTTAATAGCTCGGATTGGGAAAAGTGTTCGCCCAATTCAGTGGCTAGTTTAGCAACCATTTCTTCTTTGGATATTTTTCCAGGTTTAAATCTAACTAGAATATCTTTTTTATTTTTTATTGATTGTTCAGGCACACAACGTAGGACTGATTGTTGGCGAGTTAAGGCGAGAGACATAATAACTGGTTTTTCTTCCACATCTCCAATAACTCCCCAGGTTCCAGGTTTCATATCTTTTCCTTTGTATAGCTGAGAAGATCTGAAGATGTCAACGGATGGTTTTCTTGCCATGGATTTCCAACATTGACTAAAACAGGCAGTAAAAATTGATGCTTCTTCTATATCTTTCTTTGAAACTTTCTTAATATCTGCTAGAATTAGGGAAAATGGACTTCCGGGAGAAGAGGTATGTATGACCAGATACTCTTTTTTCATAGATTTTACTAGTTTGAGCAATTCATCATTTTGTACTGCTGATTTTCCACCTATTACCAACTTTTCAGAAGAGGTGTAGAACCATTTATATTTTTGATAATTTTCGAATTCATTCATAAAAAAACTAGATAAAGTGAGTTTTTAAGTTTTGTTAAATCAATAAAACTAGCAAATTGCGTTTTTAACGAATCCAACTCTACTTATGGCAAAGTCTAGATGTTGGGTTACTAGGAACTGGCCATCTTTGTAAACTTCAACATCGAATATTATGGTTGCTTCAGGAGCATCACTTGGGATGATTAATCTTATTATCTTTTGAACATCCTTATTTCCAGGTCCGATCTGACTTGTGAATGTGGAAGTAATCATCCATTTTTGAATCATTTCTTTGGTTAATGAAGGAATACTTGAAGTTATGCCTACTATTCTTGTTTCGTATTTAGCAGTAACTGGTGCATTAATTAAACAATAGATATTATTTGGCTTTCCAGCAACTAATTTTACTGCATCTCCCTGGGATCCAATACATGAAACTTCGTTTCCTGAGTCTCCGAAATAGGTATTAAGTTCAGATTGGGCCTTGCTTGTTACGTCGCTACTTAGTCCAATGGCGCTGCAAAGTACGCTTCTAACTAGAACCATTCCTAGAATTAACATGGTTACTGCTAGAACTATAATGACTATGGTGGATGTGGATAATTCAATGGCTGCTTTTTTGTTATTCATTTTCATGGTGTTACGGTTGGAATAAGATTTTTAAGGAAAGTAAAATATAAAATTATGGATATTAATCCTAGCACTACTCCGAGTATACCTAAAATTAAACCTGCTTTGGACCAAGAGTTTTTATTTCTTCTAATTTGGCAATAGGAAAATATGATTGCAAGAATTCCTAGGACCATTCCTAGCGAGGTTAAAAGACTAGTTAGTATACTTAAAATTCCCAGAGTAACTGAAAGAACACCAAAACTATTGTCCCCTTCTTTTTTTACCATGACTAACCTAGTAATATTGATTTTATAAAGATTGCCATTTATTAAAAATAAATGGGCTGAGAGGGAATCGAACCCCCGACACCACGAGCTTCAGTCGTGTGCTCTCCCACTGAGCTACCAGCCCTAACGATTAGGGGAATAAAGAAGGGGTTTTAAATGTTTTTAATACATTTAATAGATTTAATAGAAAGAATAATTATCTTAATCCAGTTAAAAGACCAGGTTCGCTTTCTTTCCTTTCTAGCATAACTTTTTCTACATTTTGATAAAATGTATCTCTATAAGGTAATCTAGATTTAGCGGGAAATGTAGCTGTTAGATATCCTAATAATAAATCGGTGCCCGTTTCGTTTACATTTAATCCTCTTAAGAGAGAATTACATTGTTCAAAGTTAGAAGAACTTAGAAGTGCATCTATATTATCATATACCTTATCTAATTCTGAATCGATGGATTTTGTCATAAATTTTAAATTAATATGATATTTAAAAATCTTTGCTTATCGAGAATAAAAATAGAGTCGAGGTAGGCCAGATTTTGTCGTATGTCGTCTCTTGCGAAACGAACCATTCGTGCTGACATCAGTCTTAGCCCACGGTTAAAGTGGTTGCATCAATGAAGGCGTCCGTTTCATGATATCCTTGATCTCGTAGCTTCTCGCATGATTCATTGCTCAATCAAGGCTCTGTCGTTTCTGTTACGTTGCTCGACCTCGCGATCGTCCTTCTTTCAAAGGATCATTTGTTTGTGATGTCCGGACCTTCCTCACGACAAAAACCTTACGGTTTTTGAAGCCCCGAAAAATATAATTTTTCAGGGGAATTAAAGTTGATGTTTATAGCAACCTTTGTTAATTTAATAACAAATCCCGAAGTCAGCTCCTCGACTCTAAAAATAAGGATAAAATTAAGGTTTTAAAGGTTTCTATTTAATTAAACCCTTAATCTTAGAAATTATCTTTTTTTGGTCCAGAGATTCGCAGTCGATTTCAAAATCAGAATATTTCTTGTACAGCTGGGTTCTTTCGGCAAATAGTTCTTCAAAACTTTTGATTTTGATACCTACAATGCCTCTACTGGAACTATTATTTATTCTTCTTTTGAGTTGATCTATAGAACAACTAAGATATATTACCTTTGAAATTTTCTTCAGATGATCCATTGCTTTTTCAGAATAAACTATGCTTCCCCCGGTAGAAATAATGGAATTAGCTATATTCTGTAAATCTAAAACTTCTTTTTCTTCGCGAATGATGAATTTTTCATCTCCTAGATCAGAAAGAACTTTTTGAAGTTTTTTATTATCCTTGGATTCTATTATATCATCTATATCTAGATAAGAATAATTAATTTCTTTAGCTAAAATTTTACCTATTGTGCTTTTACCTACACCAGGCATGCCTATAAGAGTAATGTTCATTATCCGAATTTTATAACCTTTAGAACTATCTTTTCCCTGTCAAATTGTTCGACTTTCCAAATTCTCTTAGCACCCGAGCCGGCATGTAATTCTATTTTATCAAAGGCAATGTCTCCATTATCTGGACCGTATATAGAATAGGTTCCATTTTCAAGAATATTTCTTTGGGGCTCTTCTTTTTTATCAATAGACTCTTTATTTTCCATGATTTTTTAAGAAAAAAAGAGTTTAATAATATTTGTATTGTTTATCAGAATGAACAGGGCATAGTTTTGGCCTTATGCTCTTCTTTAGATTTTTTAGGTCTCCAGGGATTTAATCGAGTGGTGAAAACTTCAGGTGTAAAATTATTTTTTGCAGCAGTTAATTCTCCAATGCAATTATAACCTATTACTCCTTCGAGTATTAGATGTCCTATATCTGCTTTAACTAGATCTTGGTCTAAACCTAATTTTTCAGTTACGAAAGGCAAAAATTTAGGATAATACATATTTGAATTTTTGAGTAGATTTACAAGGGATCGCATTTGAGAATTATCCCGATGGATCGCATCAATTTCATCTTTGGTTAAATGAGAATTATCTCTAGTTCTATAGGAACCATCTTTATTTTTAATTGCTATTTGGCTAATAAAATTTCTTTTATCCAAAACTAGATAGGCAATTACTGAATGTTCAGATTCAGAAGAAGTATAGGTTTGTCTTCGGGAAAGTGTTCTTGAAGGATGATGATAATCAAAAATTGGAGAATAACCCCTAGAAGGAACTCCTGTTGTAAAATGTTGAACCCCTTTTTCTAGTTTCATACAATAAATATAATTAATTGGAGTTTATAAGAATTGTTGTCTCAGGATTAATAAGATTTTTTAGATTTGAATCAGTAGCAGGAAGGTAACCGTCGATTTTATTTAAATCAGATTTGTAACGATCTATGAAAAATTGATTCATAATTTGCACATGGAGATGAGGCCACCAATTACCATTTTCATTTTTATCTCCAAGAATTGCAACTATTTGACCTTTTTTACATTTTTGTCCAATCTCTAGAGAAATATTTTGTTTCAAATGTCCATAGAGCAGATAATTTCCATCTTCCATTTTAAAAATTATTCTTCCACCCCAGCCAATATTATTTTTTGGATCTTTCATTAGGTGAAAAACAGTTGCGTTTACTGGAAGAGCAATTTCTGTTCCAGCGGGAATGGAATAATCAACTCCCAGATGAATTAAACTTTTTCCTTTCTCAGATTTACTATTTCTCCAAAGATAGGTTCTATTCTCGAGAAAACCACCATAATCATAATCAATTTTTAATTTTTTATGTAAATTAGTAATAAAATCTGTACAAACATCAGGATTAGATAAATCTAAATCTGTTTTTTTAGATTCTTCTGTTAGATTTATCTTTTTCCATTTACCTGTTTTTAAATTTGGAAATATGTTCATAGAAAAATAAAAACTCTTTTGTTAATAAAGTTTTGTTGTTATCTTCTAAAAGTCCATTCCATGGTATCGGTAATGAATTCTACGGATTTATTTTCATTTATTTTATAGGCTAGCTCGACTCCAGATCCACCAGAACTTTTTTCTATATCGCCTATATCGTCAAATGCTATTAGGGCGCGTCCTCTTTCGTCAATTTTAAAATAAAGAATCGTAAACTGATTGAAAATAGCAGGAGAAGAATATTTTAAATAAATTTCAGCTAATTCTTCTTCAGGATTTAAATCTATGGGAACAATTCCTCCTTGGGGTCTAAGATATTCTTTTGTACTTAAATCTCGGAGAATATTTCTAAATATTTCTTCATTTTTTTGTGCAGTTTCAAAATAATTTTCTAAATGCATAAAAATGTTGAACAAATAGGATTTATAAGAATAATGAAACTGAAATAGCGATTAATCCTTAACAAATAGGCCAAATAAGTCCTTACCTATTTCTGGTCTAGTTACTTTTATTTCACTTGGCAAATCAGGTGTATAAATATGAGATTCAACTAGGGTTCTAAGATCTTTTTTAGTTCCAGCATCTACGAATCTAAAATCTCCGATTGGCTGTTCATCGTAGATAACCTGGGGAACTCGGGCATGGGCAGAATACATATTTTCAGTACCTTCGACTCTTACATATCTCATTTCTAAAGTATTACTGTTTTCTAATTGTTCTACTACATTTTTACCTATAGTATCCCAGGATTGTCCTGTATTTACTTGTCTGTATCCTTCGATTGTCATAATAATTTTATTCTGAATTTGATATTTAAATGTATGCCGTAAAAATAACTATTGAAAGGTAAATAAAAAGAATTATCTTTGAAACAAGTAGGAAGGTAAGAAAAAGTAATTTTATATTTCTAAAATATTTTGATTTATTGAGGCTATTAGTAGTTGAATGCTGAAATCCTCGGGTTCTTGGATCGTACACACCAACTCTATCAACGTCATCTTCTTTGACGGCCTTTGTTGTCTCGTCTTGCGGAGGACTTCGTACTTAGATGCTTTCAGTACTTATCCCTCGGTGCGTGGCTACTCGGCCTGCTTCATAACAACCGATACACTAGAGGCACCAGAGTACCGTTCCTCTCGTACTAGATACTCTTTCCACTCAGACAACTACGCTCCTTGTAGATATTATACAAACTGTCTCGCGTACTTTATCAATGCTTATGATTTTACATTGTGTGGACTATACCTTCATCCTAAAAACACTTAGATTCTTAGGAGATCAACGTGTTAATGATATTATTCATACCATTCTTGTACTTGCGTACAAAGTCTCTACGGGGTCAATCACTTGCGTGACGACTTCCCTCGGGGTTGCCATAATTTTGACAGTTAATCAAATTAAGGATTCACCGATATGAGTTGATTCTATTTTTCGTTGGATTGCTCCAACGCAACGCCGCGTTCTAATTATTTATTTATTTTTTTATTTTTTCTAATTTTATGGTTTGATATTAACTTGGGTTTACTTTGACGTTCTTAACCCAGCTAACGATCCCTTTTAATGCGTGAACTCCGACACCCTTGGTTGCTTATGCACAACCAGGATAGGAAGAGCCGACAGCGATGTACCAAACCGCGCCGTCAATATGGACTATCGGGCGCGACAAGCCTGTTATCCTTGAAGTACCTTTTCTATCACATATGAGTCCTATTAAAAAACTACATAGGGTCGCTAGGCCCGACTTTCATCTCTGCGTTTCTTGCCGTGCAAAACACAGTCTGTTAAGCTTTTGCCCTCGAACTCGACTCCAGATTTCCAACCTGGATGAGCTTAACTATTAGTTCCTGCCGATATCTTTTCGGCAGGGTGCCGCCCCAGCCAAACTGCCCACCTGCTGGTGTCCCCTCTCGGGTGAGCAGCTTTAAGGAAATTGAGTAGTGTTACATTGACGCCGAAGCTCCTACCTACGCTATGCAATTCCCCTAAAGCTACAACAACAAGCTGCAGTAAAGGTTTACAAGGTCTTCACTTCCCACAAGGAGACACCGGCATTTTCGCCGGTAAGTGAGTTCAGAAGGACTTGGTTAGGGACAGTGACCACCTCGTTGAACCATTCATGCACGTCACCATTCAGATGACAAGGCATTACGCTCATTGAAGTTTTACTGTAATTAAATCAAGTCGATTTAATTTACACCTTATATCGCTATAAGGATCGGACTATAACTTCACAAATTTTATTTGTGTCTAACGTTTAGTCTCTGAGGATTTTTCTTAAAAATATTTTAAGAAATCTTTCCTGCTGATAATCTGCAATTTTTGATTTTCACTTTATTTCTAAAGTACAAAAATATTCTCAGATGTTCCAGCAAATAGTTAGATTTTATCTATTGACTTTATGTTTATCATTATGTTAAGAAATTTAAATTTCTTATTCGCCTAATATATTGAGGCCTAGATCACTAAATTAATTTTTTAAAATTAAAATAATGTAAGGCAGTTCTTATTTAGTTCAACCTTAAGAGCCTCATAGTTAGGCCCGCCGTTTCACGGGTCTTAGCCCCCTTGTAAGGAGGTTTGAAACACCGCGACTGGGCAGGTCTCACCGGTTATACTAGTCCTTTCGGGTTGGCAACCGGCTACGTTTTTGATAAACAGTCGGGCGGTCCTTGTTATTGCAATCTACGAACGCCTTCTACATATCAAAGACATTCATAGACACCCCTTCTACCGAAGAAACAGGGCCAATATGCCGAGTTCCCTTAACCAATTTATACCTTACACGTCTTAGCCTTCTCAGCTAGAGCACCAGTGTCAGTTCTCAGTACAGCTAATTACATTCTATGCAAAATCTTTTCATGGACTCCCGGAATCCGCGGATCACTCAAAACCATTCAATGATATCGATGCATTACGCTCCTTCATTTTCGTGTTTTGCAGTTCTTTCGAAATGCCGCATATCCCGAAGCTCAATCTTGCAGTTAAAACGTTTGTAATCAGTTCAGGAATATTAACCTGATGTCCATCGACTTACGCAGTTAAGATAAATCTTAGGTGCTGACTAACCCTTGGTTAAACGATATTGCCAAGGAAACCTTGCTCTTACGACGCTATTCGTTCTCAGAATAATTTGATCTTACTTCCACCAGGATTTTCATTGCTTCCCGCTCCATCTATCCTCTCGGAAGGACTTCTACGCAGAAAGCACGCCTGTCTACCGGAACATTCTTGCGAATGCCCCTGAAGTATCGGTAATATGTTTAGCCCCGTCCATCTTCGACGCCTCGAACCTCAATAAGTGAGCTGTTACGCTTTCTTTAAATGATGGCTGCTTCTAAGCCTACATCCCTAGTGTCTCAGGTTCAAGACAGTCTTTGTTACACTTAACATATATTTTGGGACCTTAACTTCAGTCTCCCTTGTTCGGGTCTCGGAACGGTACCTTACGCACCGGCCCCCACTCCTATTGTATACAGAGAACATGTTCAGAGTTGGAAAGATGTCCCGTAGCCGTTAGGCTCTGCAGACTCTATCCGTACTTTACCTCGCTCTCAAGCACAATAAGGCTATACTGAGGCATACTTCGACAGGAACAAGCCACCGCCAGATTAGATTGGCTTTTCACCCCTTATCCCAAATCATCCAAGCACATGCATGTAGCACTAGTTCGGACTTCCATTCTCCTTTCGAAGAACTTCATCCTGCTCAGGACAAGATCATCTGGCATCGTGTCTGACCCCAGTGACTATCGCATTTTCATACTCGCTTTCGCTACGGCTTCATTTATTAACCTCGCCACTGTAAGTCAACTCCCTGGCTCATTTTTCAACACGCACGTTACAACACCGTAATGCAGTAACCATCATGTCACTATTAGAATTCAAGTCTTTTAACCCTCGTTTAAGAGTACTTTTCAGCTTTCCCTCGCGGTACTTAGTTTGCTATCGGACTTAGATTGTTATTTAGGGTTGGCAATTAATCTTGCCGTATTCGGACTTCCGATCTAGGGAGCCCTACTCTTTGAAGAACAACATATCGATTTCGTTTACGGGGCTATCACCCTCTGAGGCGCCTCTTTCCAGAGAACTTTAACTCATCGATTTAGCCATTTATCTTCACCACATCTCTGCCCATCTTTCGACGGGAGATTCAGTTTGCCCTCTTCCCTTTTCGCTCGCTGCTAATAAGGGAATCACTATTGTTTTCTTTTCCTACCGGTACTAAGATGTTTCAGTTCCCGGCGTATTTGTGCATCTCTGCACGCTCTTGCGAGCACGTTTTCGCATAGGAGATCTTGGGTTCAAAGCCCGCATGCGGCTCACCCAAGCTTATCGCAGCTTGCCACGTCCTTGCTTAAATCTAAACCAAGCTATCCATCTAATAGTTTGGAAGAACCAGTTCTTGCTATAATTAACAAAAACTTGTTAATCAAATTATTTTAAAAATATATAAATTGAAAATAGAAAAAATTAATTTTCTATATTTATCAAATTTTACTTCTTTACTCACAGACGAATCCGAAGATTCGTGTCTGTGGAAAATTATCCAATTTTAAAAAACGATTTTTACATCATTTTTCATATTGGAGTTTGTCTTACCTTCCTACTTGTTTCATTGAACATTATGTCTCCACATGATAAACCGAATTAACGGCTCACCATGATTGTCATCTTGCGACGACAAACGACAGATATTTTTTCTCTTCCCAGAGAAATTTTAAAGTCTTTATTGACTCTCAATTCCTCAACTCTTGCGAATTGAAGGTGAGCATGATATGTGATTGATTAAAAACTTCCACTTGAAAAAAGTGGACCTGGGGAGAATCGAACTCCCGACCGCCCGTTGCAAACGGGCTATTTTACCACTAGACTACAGGCCCAAATATAATTGGCTGTCGCTTTAATGGTTTTTAATCATTGTGATTACATCAGAGCCATCATCTTGGTGGTTCCTCATCTGTGCTGTCGATATAAAATGTTAACGAAAATGTGGAGAAAATTTACATTAATCTTTTTCTCCAGTGTATGCGAATAATAAAAAATAGATCTTGAAGTGATAATATTCCTTAAATATCAAGAACTGCGTGTTCTTGAAACCTCGAGAATTAAAAATTCTCTCAGTAATATATGTCAATCGTCGTGGTGTCATTTTGTTTGCAAGAAATAAATTTCTTGTTGATGTTAAAAAAAATGATTGATTACCTAAAATTTTTATTAATTTTAGGAGGTGATCCATCCGCAGGTTCCCCTACGGATACCTTGTGACGACTTAACCTACCTTGCTTTACAAAGGTTCTCCCCTGACGGGTTTCACCAATGCAGAACTCGGTTGGTTTGACGGGCGGTGAGTGCAAGGGGCATTGACTTATTCACCGGACTCTGATAAAATCCGATTACTACGAATTCCAGCGTCACGAGGATGAGTTGCAATCCTCGATCTGAACTAAGCTGCAGTTTATGGGATTTGCTTCACCTTTCGGTGTTGCGTCCAATTGAATGCAGCATTGCCGCGCGCGTGTAGCCCAGGGTATTTGGGACGTACTCACCTAACGTAGCCCGCACCTTCCTCCTCGTTACCGAGGCAGTCTGTACATTGTTCAATGCAAATGTACATACGGGTCTCGCCTGTTACCAGATTTAACTGGTCATCTCACGACACAGGCTGACGTCGGCCATGCATCTCCTCTCAGCGTGTCAGGTAAGCCCTTCAGACTGACCTTCATTCTGCTGTCGATCCTGGTGAGGTTCACGGTGTAGAATCTAATTGAACCGTACGCGTCACTCGTTGTAGTACCCCCCCGCCTATTCCTTTAAGTTTCGGTCTTGCGACTATACTTCCCAGGTAGCACACTTTCCCCCTTCGGTACAGCACTGAAACCTCTCGAAGAGGTTCCAATGTTTAGTGTGCAGTGTTTACTGCTAGGACTACATGGGTATCTAATCCACTTTGCGCCCCTAGCCTTCAT
>CAZYIS010000009.1:0-23191 GCA_964647695.1 Candidatus Woesearchaeota archaeon | reverse complement strand
AGAGTTTTTAAAATACCAAAAACTTCCTTTCTTCCATTACTTAAAACTCTTTCAGTAACTGTAATAGCACTATTTATTCTTTTTACCACCATATCCCTCAAAGAAAAACCAAAGTTTTAAATCTAACTACTTATCCCTATGCTAGGATATAATAAAACTTATTAACTCTTTCAGTTCATTAATTCCATGGGCACATTAGCACTAAAGGTTCTAGGAGCAATAGATCTTATCACATCCATAGTTTTTCTTAGTTTCGTATTTGGAATGACTCCCTATTTACAATTAGTACTTTTTTGTGCAGGTCTTCTATTAATTAAAGGAATGTTCATGCTTACCGGAGATGTGCTTTCAATTATAGACCTGTTTTCATCAATTTGCCTAATAATCTCACTTATATTCTTACTCCCCACAATTATTCTTTGGGTATGTGCATTTTTATTGTTAGCAAAAGGAATAGTTAGTTTTGTTTAACCTTGTCTTAGACTTAACTCGCTATTAATTACTCTAAAGTTTATTGTTCTTTCATGATTTTCCGTATTATCCTGAATTGATTCCACAATGGCTTCAACACCTCTGCATAATCTATCCCTCTCTCCAGGGTGAGCCATTCTTTTTATTGCATTAACATCACATTCAATCTGTAAACTATCCCCTATCTGAACATCTCTTAATACATTAGCAATATTATATTCATTATCTTTTAGAGTTGCGGGTTTTTTAGGTAAATGATCAATAGTAGGATAGCTTATGGATCTCCAATTTTTATCAAGAATACCTATAAAATCAGAATGAGTCATATTAAGTTCATATATGCTTGGAGAAATCTTGGCCGCTGCATAATCGTTAACCATACTTATTACTATTCAATTTTATTTAAAAAGACTTAGGTAATAAAAAACCACTATTGAAAATCACTTTTTCTTGACTTTTTTAGAATCTTTCTTACTTTCTTTCATTAAAGCATCTTTTTCTTTTTCTATGGCCAATTCCAGTTCATTTAGCTTTTCTATCTGTTGTTTAACGTCTTCTTTGACATTTTTAACTGCCTTTTTCACATTTTCATGAACTTCTCCAGTAGTTCCCTTCTTTTCATCTAACTTTGCCTTGTATTCAGCAGGAGTCATTTTTTGAACAAAATCAAGTATGGACTTCTTTTCCATCTTTAGTACGGATTTAGATGAATCATCAATATGAGCATTTAGTATTCCCATGCCCGATAGCACGCAACTCAAATTCCATATCTTTTTACCTTCTATGGTTTGCAGAACCGCAATGATTTTCTTAATTTCTGCAGTAATAGTTCTATTTTTCATTTCATCTTCGAGAATTCCATTAAGCTGATCCAAATCCATATTGGTTTTCAAATCCAGCTTTTCAGGATTCTTAGCATTAAGTAAATCCAGCAATTGCATGGTCACATGATTATCCAAAGTAAATGCTGCAATTTTTTTCTTAGAAGGAATATAGTAATCTATCTGATGAATATTATGTTTTCCCTCTAGATCCAGAACAAAAAATCCAGCCACCATGAATGCATCCTTATGCTCTTTTTGGAAACTCTTGAACTCTGAAGAGCTATTCAACTTGTCCACATAGGGTGCTAATTTCATCTTTTTTATCTCCTAAATATTTATATCAAATCGGGTTTATAAGGTTTTATGTTTTTTACATTCTTTTTTCAATCTTTTCCTTAAGTTCAGAAATAAACGATTCAATTTTAACACCAAAGGTTGGTTTTTTAGCTCCTCTTTCTCTTACTGCTAGAGTTCCTGCTTCCTCTTCCTTATCACCTATAACTATAACATAAGGAATCTTTTGCATTTCCGAATCTCTAATCTTATCATTAACCGTAGTAGTTCTAAAATCACTGTCTATTCTTAGGTTTGGAATTTCCTTTTTCATATTTTCAATTACTTTTTCAGCTGCCTTGTTATTTCTATCGGTGAAATTAACTACTCTTATTTGAACTGGACTAAGCCATAGAGGTAATGCACCATTGGTATGTTCTAGCAATACTCCGATGAATCTTTCCAATGAACCATAGATGACTCTGTGAACCACTACTGGAGATTTTTCTTTTCCTTCAGCATCAATATACTTAAGACCAAATCTTATTGGCAGTTGGAAATCCAATTGCAATGTTCCCATTTGCCATTCTCTTCCAAGAGAATCCTTCATTAGAATATCTACTTTAGGTCCATAGAAGGCTCCATCTCCATCTTTAATTGCATATTTCTTCCCAGATTTTTCCAAAATTCTCTTCAATGTTTCTTCAGCTTTGTCCCAAACTTTCTTATCTCCTAAAAATCCTTCTGGTCTAGTTCCCAATCTAAAGGAATATTCCAATCCAAATAAAGTATAAAACTTTTCACATAATTTGAATATTTCTTCGTATTCATTAGCAATCATATCTTCAGTTATGAAATTATGGGAATCGTCCTGTTGGAATGATCTAACTCTTAATAATCCATTCAAAACTCCCGATAGTTCAAATCTATGTAATCTATCTGCGTCCGAATACCTTAAAGGAAGATCCTTATAACTTCTAGTTTGAGACTTAAAGATTAACATAGCATTAGGACAATTCATAGGCTTAAGGCAATAAATTCCATCGTCACCCATATCCGATAAAAACATATTTTCCTTATAATGTTCCCAATGTCCAGATATTTTATATAATTCAGCCTTATTTATCAAGGGAGTCATGGTTTCATGATATCCTGCCTTAACGTGTTCTTCTCTCCAATATCTTAATAGCTCATTGTACATTATTAATCCATTAGGTAACCAATAGGGTGATCCTGGAGAAGTTTCATTGAACATGAATAACCCTAGCTTCTGTCCAATTATTCTATGATCATTATCCTTAAGTTTAGAAGTGTCCAATCTAACCTGATTTGCCATTCTTAATAATTTTTCATGATCTATAACTTCTTCTCTTACTAATTTAGGCTTAACATCTTTACTCTCTACAGCTGAATCAGTTCTAAATTCCTTTGAAAGCTCAGAAAGAGGATGTCCTTTACATTTTAGTTCAAATTCTTTATAGTATCCAAATGGAGCTCTCTTAACTTCAAATCCATCTTTTTCCAAAACCTTTTCGGCTTCGGTCATATAGGCCAATGCAATATCTGGATTACTCAAATTACTAGATAGATGAGCATAGGGATAAAGAACAATTCTTGTGGCTTTTACATCGGCAGCAGTCTTTTTTATAGCCGCAATGTATTGTTTAACAATTTCCTCATTGTCTCCTTTTTCAACAGCCGTAAGTACCACCAGAGGATCTTTTACCACAATTTCCTTTTTTCTTTCTTCGCTAAGTTCTTCCGGAACTTTTATTGCATTCTTAAGTGGTTTAAACTTAATATAATCGCAATGTAATGTAAGTATTCTCATAAAACCATGTAAATATACGTATTTATAAAATTATCCTAACCCTTTCACAACCATAATACTTTTATATCTAATTCTTAAACGATTTTTATGGGCCATACCACACGAAAAGAGAGTTTCAAGATAAATGAACGTTTTGAACAAATGGTTCTATCTATTTATGGTGCTGCAATTACTGGCAAAGGAATATTCAGAGGAGGGGTAGATGTATGGAAATATAAATATCTCCCTCAATGGATGCTTCCTTCAGATCTTGAACATGCCCCTCTTAAAACTGAAGTCAAACTTCCTAAAGAAACATCCCAATATCTTTGGACTGCTGCAGCCATGGAAAAAGGAATACAATCAAGAGTACTACATTCAAAACTTAAGATTGTTTGGAATGATCCTAGCGCCCGATGGTTTTTCGATGCTCACGAAGCAGTTCACGCTACTAGAGAAGATGTGGATGCTATAATTGTTAGAAGAATTGGCTATAACTATGATAATCCCGTAGAACATTACATGGCCAATGTAAAAAAGTTATCCCAGGAATACGATGGTGATCCTAGAAATCTGATAGATGCTAGCGTAATTGAATCTAGAAAGAGAATGCAGGAATTTGCAGGAATCGATGGGATAGCAAATATGGTGGTAATGCAATTTATCGATCGAAAGATTTCCAGAGTAAATGATCCTGAAAATTTATTATTCAAGATTGATACTCATAAAGCAAGAATTCCTTTAAACGTAAATGGTATTTCTGTTTCTAGAAAAAATTATAATATTCATCATTCCGTATTAAGGGATGAATTTCAAGATCATTATTGGGAACTTTGCAATAAACATGGACTCGACCCAAAAATAGCCGATACTGCTCTCTGGGTTATAGGTTCAGAGGTATGTGCTAAAAAGAGTTTAATAAGATGTTTAGAAAATTGTCCTCTTGCATCCAATGGTTTATGCATATCCAATAAGCCATTAAAAAGAGCCAGATCTACCTTCCTATTCAGAGAAAATGATAAACCTGTTGAATCCAGAAGAGGAACTAATCAAGGTTATCTAACCGAATTATATCGAAACCAATTCTAAATTTATTTACTCTTTTTAGGCATTTCAAAATTAGGCAAAAGAGGAGTATTAGCAAATCTTCTTTGTCTCGCTCTTGCCATGAACATTTTTCTTCTGGTAGGTGTTGTAAATTCAATCTTTGGCAATTCTGATTCTGGGAATGAAATTCTTGTTTTACCCATACAGTTGCATTTATCACAATGTTCTGTTTCTGCCGCGACTCCACAGGCACCCATTCCTTCAACAAATAATCCTTTAAAATCTGGATGAATATAATTAGGAACCAATTTGAATGCACCTTTTTTAACATATCTTGACTGAATTGTAGGTTTACCATCGTCAAGTGCGTCAAGTTGAGGAGTTTGATAATAACCTGCATTTGTAAGTACTTTTTTCTTAATGCCCGTTATAAATTCAGTTACTTTATGAGTATAGGATCTTGCAGGAATTATTCTTACAGGTATTCCTGTTTCTTTTCTAACTTCCAATGCTCTTCCAATGAATGAACTTCTAGATACATTATTTTCAATTGAATCAGTTACATCGCATACAACTGTTAAATTAGCATTAACTCCAGATGTATAATATTTCAATGCCTGTTGAATTCTCCATTCATTTGAGCAACCTTGCATTAGAGGTCCCTGTTCAAGTCGATCATAACCTAGACTCATTAAAAGCGATGTGTTTGCCTCTTTTAATCTAGCAGCCAAATCCTTTCCCGAGGGAATATTCTTTTCTCTAGCTAACTTAAAGAAAGCATCACTTCCCGTATCAGCATATTTCATGGTTTCTTCTGCTCCCTCAATTCCAAAAGGCAACATTTTAGTGGTAATTATAGGGGTTGTTTTAAATTCAGTACATAGTTCAATGAGTTTTGAAAAAGCATCAAAATAATAGGGATGTCCGGGCTCCGTATTTTTACCAAATCTTAAAAATTTAGGTTTGAATTCTTCAAAGTCGGCCCTAGTTTTCTCATCCACCACAAAAGGAATAACTGATCCTGAATTTTTCTGCCAGGCATAGCAATAATCGCATCTATTATCTGCAGTTCCCTCTTTTTTGTAAACATTAAAATTTCCCGGCAAATAGAGTCCATTATTCTTAACCACTTCATCCAAATGTTGAGGAGTTACCTGGGCAATACAACCATTGGTTAAATCAACATTCCATTCCAGTAAACATATGTCTACGGTTCTCCCACTAGGCATTTTTCTTTTAATGAAATCTCCCTTTCCCGATGTTAGTCTTATGGATCTTGCTAGGTTTGCCATGTTAGTTAGAATGGATTTTTATTTTCTTTTTGCTGTTCTGCATACAAATCTCGCAAATTTAAGGCTTTTAATATTTGTTGGTGATTTCTTTCAAAGCTTCTAACCCATCTTTCCGGATCTCTCTGGGAATAAATTGTGACTGGGAAATCTGCCAGTTCAGTTCCATTGTAATGTATCTTTCTAAGCTGATGAGATGTGGTTTTTCTGATTACCAGATCATCCAGACATAAACTTTCTCTTCTTCCAAATCTTTTTGCTTCTTCTAACTTATGTTCTTTTACTTTATAAAAATCAAATTTTTTAGACTCATCTCTTTCTTTATATTCTCTTAAAAAGTAGGAACGATTAAATTCATTTAACTCATGCAATAAGCTAATTGTTCTACCACCCATTCTAAAATAATCCTGATCTTCTTCATCTACTCTCACACTTTTCCTAACTCCCGATAGAGAAGAGAGAAAGAAAAGCATATTCAGAGGCAATACCAAAAGATCTTTTGTTTCTGAAGCCAATTTTTCGATTGCTTTTTTAGAAGGCATAGAATGAAGTTTAAAATTTTTATGACTCTCACCATATCTAAATATGCCGAAATTAACCTCTGGTAATTGATCTTTTTTACCTATTCTATCCAATAACGCCCAGGAGTAAGTTTGCATTTGCTTCTTACCAATATCCAATTTTGCAGATTGTCTACTGAATCCTTTAGCTTCAATATACCTATTTCCATTTAACGTATCAATTAATATATCTGGTCTAAAGGGAATAGTTTCATCACCGATAATAATAACCTCTGCTGGGTTGTATACTGCTTCCTTTTCATAATTAAATAAGTTTGAATAAAGATGAGTGTAAAATTGGCCTATATTTATTTGAGAATTTTGACAAGCTCTGGACGCTTTATAGGAACTATTTATTTTTCCATGAGGCCTCACTTTGAAATTTAATTCATGCAAACCATCAAAGGATTGTTTAGAAGGAGTAGGATTAGGAGTAAAATTATGATTAGGAAAAAAATGTGCTTCTTCAGCTCTAGTAGCAATCACCTCTAAATCACCCATAAAAATCCTACCCGGCAGAGCTATATAAACATTATAACAAAAAAGAGTATATATTATAAAATATGGTTTAATCAATCAATTTTTCTCTTAAAAGAATAATTTGTAACAAAACCATTTAAACTTTTCAGATAATCTAATTCTGTAGTTACCAAATTTGTATTTCTCAATGATTCCGTTTGATAAACTTCATTGGTCAGATCATACATGCGATTTTTTATCTGTGTAGAAATGTCTCTTTTAAAATTTTCTTCTATAATACTGTTAGTTATGTTTACTGAACCTAGAGCAATACCCACTACTACTGCGCCCAATAGAATACCTTCACCTATTCCCCATCTATAACCTTGTTGCTTATGTTCTTCAGACATAAAATTTAGCAGAAAAAAACGTATTTAAACTTTAATATAAAGAAGTACAATAATTATTTATGAGAACCTTTGTTTAGCAATGCTCTCATTTCAGGACCCAAAGTATCAAAAGTATTTGTTGGTTTAGTATTTATTGCATAATCTAATGTTCTTTGAGCCTTTACCAGCTCATTAGATGAAATAAATGCATAATCTCCCGTTCTTAAATAATTGTTAATTAATGCTGTTGCAGAATTATAATTGTCAGTCGCAACATCGTTAAATCCTCTTTGTTTGTCGCTTCTTATTTCGGCTGCTTCTTGGTATAGATTTGTCAATGTGTTTCTTTCTATGGCTCTTAGGCCTCCAATAGCTCCAGTCAATGCTAATACGCTAGCCAAACCGAATGCAGCTAAACCTTTTTGTTTATTATTCATTGTGTATTTTTCTCCCTATCTAAAGCAGCCATAGTATTTGGAGATCCTTCTCTAATTTTAGTATCTATGTGCTCTTTAGCAAGAACTTTATTTGCCAAATCAATCATATTTTTTCTTAATTCTGGATTACTAACTGCATTTTTTGCAAACCATGGTGCTTTATTAGTCGCTAAAATATAATCATCATTAATCAAAACAAGTTTTCCATCATTTCCAGTAACATCATAGGTTTGTGCCCAAGCATTAGCATAATGAGAAGTTCTTACATTCCCTAAACCTGCTAAATATATATGTCTAAGAGGGTTTACAAGATCTTGATGGAAAGTAGTATCTGCAATTAAGTATTTTTGTCCAGATTCCAATCTTCCCGATGCTTTAAATTCTCTAACAGGATCATGTCCTCTAACTGCATCATAAGTTCCTAAAACTGCACTTGTACCAATACCTAAAACTAAACCTGCAGTTTGAAGTGCTGTTTTTATAATTTCTTTCATAATAATTCTAGAAAAAAAGGGTATTTAAATCTTTCTATTTTGTTACTACTGCTTAGATACACCAAAATTACCTTTAAAGGATAAATTTATCTATTATTTTTTCAGCTTCTTTTCTCTTTTTTTGATGTTCTTTCAAAAATTCATTTATCTTGTCTATGGTGATTTTCTTCAATTCACCACTCAATAGCTTTCCAGATTTATAATCATCATATATTTTCTTTAGTTTTTTATCATCTTCCTCTAGGAGCATCCTAAGGTATTGAAAACAAACATCCACTTCGGGATTTCCTCCAAGTTTTCTATGTTCTTCTAGAGTATCTCTTCCTCCTGAGAAGGCGTATTTATTTATTTTCTTCTTCACCGTTTCAGCATCATCGGTTGTAAATATGGAACTTTCTCCCGAAGAAGACATCTTTCCCTGGGTTCCGCTTAGAGGAGGTAGGAAAACGCATTGTATGGATGCAGGTTTATAATGCCCTAGTTTAGGAAGAATATCTCTGGTCAATCTAAAATGCGGGTCCTGGTCTATGGCATGAGGTATTAAACAAGGAATATTCTTTTTCTTTATTACCGAAGGTAAAAATGCTGGAACTGCTTGCATAGAAGTATAAAATATGGATCCTATATTTGATTGATCCGTTAGCCCAAAAGCAGATTTAACGGTTGAAAATGTAATCTTTTTTGCTACTTTACAAGCTTCCCTATACATTAGATCTGCATGTTTACTATCAATAATAAAATGAGTTTTTTTAGGATCAAATCCCAGGGCTATAATATCCAACATATTTTCCTGAAGATATTTTTGACCATCTTCCCAATTAATATCCTGTTTAAACAAAAACTTTTCTTCATCCGGAAATTGGAACCATAATTCTACTCCAAACTTATCCTGCAGCCATTTGGTAAATTTCCAAGGCATCAAATGACCCAAGTGTACTGGGCCCGATGGTGCCCTTCCAGTATACAAAAAGAAATTATTTCCTTTCTCATATTCATCCAATAACCAATTTAAATCTCTTCCAGCAAAAAATACCTTTCTTCTAAGCATAAAATGTAACTCTTTAGTGTGTTTCTTTATTCTATCTAGTGTAGAATCATTAATCTGTTCAACTCCAAATTCTCTAATCAACTTATCATAATCTATGTTTCCAGAAACTTCCCAGGGAGTAACATTAAACTCTTTTTTCATAATTCTTCTTATTCAGTGTTATTTATAAACATTACACCTTCGTTTTTATCCTAGACAAATCTTTATATATCGCTATATTCTATATTTTACATGGAAAAGAAGGTATTAAGCGTATTTTTACTATGTTTAACAGGACTATTTCTCATGAATTTTGTTTCTGCAGATATAAGTATCGGTCAACCAAATGAGGTCTATAATCTGGGCGATGAGTTTGCAATCCCTATTATTGTAAGTTCACCCGTTGATGCCAATGACTTTTTAACCATGCAATTAGCCTGTTCTAACAGCTCAGTAGATCTTTTCAAAAGTCCACTTTATATTCCAGCAGGAGTAAGTAAAAATATATCTTTAGATATAAAGTTAGATCAAAATCTTATAGCTGATTCAACTGGAAATTGTTATATTTCTTCATCCTTTGCTTCCCAAAGCGCCCAATCTCAAAGTTTTGAAATAACTTCAAGAATAGATGTGGTTTTCCTAACCGATAATAGTCTAGTTTCTCCAAATCAACAGATTACCATTACCGGAACTGCACTAAGGGCCAGCGGAGATAATGCCAACGGGTATGTAGTTGCCCAAATTGAAGGTTTAAATTCTTCAACCACTTCAACTGTTAGTGATGGAGCATTTAGTCTTTCTCTGGTTATTCCTTCCGATGCTCCTGCCAAAGATTATAACCTAAATGTTAGAGTATTTGAAAAAGAAAATCAAAGTTCATTTTCCAACAAGGGCCAATCCTCTAGTTCCATAAAAGTTAAACAAGTAGTAAAGAGTATAGATGTTGCAACCGATCAAATTACACTTATTCCTCCCTACAATCTCTCTGCCAAGGTTTTACTTTTTGACCAATCCGGAGAACCCGTCTATACTGACGCTAAATACATACTTTTCAAACCAAACTCTTCCATTAGTTCAGATAATAAAATAGTAAAATCTGGAGATTCCATAGATCTTGAATTAGCATCCAACGCTGTTCCTGGCTACTGGACCATTGAAGGAGACTATGGTTCTCTGTCCATAAGAAAAACATTTTTCGTTGAAGAATCTCAAAAGATTTCTTTTACTTTAATAAATCAAACTCTCAGCATAAAAAACATAGGTAATGTTCCCTATACAAAATCTCTAGATATAAAAATAGGAAATGAAACCCAAACCCAAGAATTAAATCTTGCCCTGGCTGAAGAAAAAACATTCAAATTATCCGCGCCAAACGGAAACTATTCCATTGCCGTAAAAGAAGGTTCTTCTTCCACTGAAACATCCATCGGAAGCTCCTATTTAACAGGTAATGCCATCAGCGTTAAAGATCTAAGTGTAGCCTTTAGTGGCACAGCCATAATAATCTCCTGGTTATTGGTGGTATTAATTTTATTGTTCATAGCCTACAAAGCCTATGTAAATGTAAGAAAAAATCATTTTATAGCTAAGACTCCTTCTAAATTTAGTCTTTCCAATGTCTATTCCCATTCCAATAAAAGTAGATTCATACCTGTAACCAAAGAATCATTCCCAGAAAAGAAAGCAGTTTCTCAGGAAGATAAACCTATAATAAGAAAATCCATAAAGTTTGACACCTATTCTCCTGATGCAGTAAGTTCAAGCTATTCATCCAATATGCTAACCGAAAGTTCATCCAATAAAGAAGAAGTTGTAGTGGTTGCACTTAAACTAAAGAACGCTGATAAGCTAAGAAATTCCGAAAGTCCTGCTCTGGCGGTTGTTGAGCATGCACTAGAAAGAGCAAGAAAGGCAAAGGCAAAGGTCTATGATCAAGGAGATTTCAAAGTTCTAGTATTTGCCCAAAGAGTAACTCAAAAGTTAGATAATTCCTTGGAAGCCATCAAAATGGCCGTTCAAATAGAATCCATAATTAAGGACTTCAATAAGAAATATGCCATAAAGATAGACTACGGACTTGGAGCAAACATTGGTGAAATGTTTGTTGAATTCATCGACGGTAAAGTTAAATTCACTTCATCCGGAAATACCACCATAGTTGCCAAGAACGCTGCCGAAAAGGCCCACAATGAACTATTGCTCTCATCAGCACTACATAGAAAGGCCTATAATGTTCTTAAGGGAGAACAAACACCCTATGGACTTTTCAAAGTAAATAGTCTATTGGATAGATCCAGTCATTCCCAATTCATTAGTAAGTTTATGAAGAAGCAAGATAAGTAATTATCGCTTAAGATCCATTGCCTGTGGGTTGAGTATTTCTTGATGTTCACTAGGTTTTTGGCTAAGTATCATTTTGTATAGTTCTCTACCACTTGGACTGGAACCTTTAGTAGTCTTATATACATCGATCACATTTCCTATTTTAGTATTGCCTTCTCTTCTTATATATTCTTCAAAAAACATTAAACCATAATACTTATTGATCCATAGAAATGTTTGCCTACTTCTAATAATTCATCCGAATCTATGGTTGGAAGTGCTCTTCTGGTTAAATCAATAAAAAATGATTTTAAATCCCCGAACCCTGACTCATATTGCTTCAAATGTTTAAATATCCAAGTATAATCTGGATTTTCTAGTTTAGAAACATGTTTAGTTGCTCTTCTCAATTCATTTCCAAATACCTCCGGGTCCATATAACATTGATGGCCCTTATCTTTCAGAAGAATAGCTAAATAGGTTTGAAGATGAGGGTTTATTTGATCTATTTTAGATAGTATTAAGTTATTTCTTTGAATTTCATAATCCCATCCTTTTTCTCGGCCTTCCATGTTATCTCCAAATTGTTTTTTTGGAAATCTTTCAAACGCAATTTCCGAAAGAGCATGAGCCATTTCTTCTAAAACCTTAGAATTAAAATGATTATATTTTTGACCTAAACCAGAACCAAGTATTATTTTTGTAGGCAAATCTTTAACTTTAGCTACTCTTTCAGCTCTAAATTCGCTTTCTATTCCTCCAAGATCCATCCTAACAAATCTTTTTTTAGGATTGCCTAAATATCTCACCAATTGAACTGTTTCAGATTCATGATTGCTAAATTGAACAGCGCGAGGATTTTCATGTCCTTCCAAAAAAATAGCCAATTCCTCAGACATTCTATCTAAAGAAGGATCTAGGCCTTCTTTTGATTTTAATAATCCTTCAGAAACAGCAGGTATTAAACCAGGATATGCAGAAGGATTAGATGAATATATCTTTGCAAATCTTTTCAACTCTTTTCTAGCTCTTTCTTGATTATGATCCTCAGCTTTAGAAACTCGGGTATTGCCTACTTCGAATATTTCTACTAATTTATTAGTAACTATCGCAGACGGACCTTGTCCCTTTTCAGGAAAATCATAGATATTAACTTTACATTGTTTTTTTGCCAATCTTCGAGCCAGTAAAACCCAAAAAACATTGCCTAATTTAGTATCTCCTAGATTAGAAGATCTAACAGTGCAAAGCGATACATTTTGACCAGAATTATGTTCTACTAATGAATCTAAACTTCCTAGATCGTATTTTCTATCCCATACTGCATTCATCAGATTTGGATTTTTCCACTATTTATATAACTTTCTTTATTAAACTTCCACCAATTCATCAGCATCTAAATAATAACCTTCGTGTCCAACTTCTCCAGGCATAATTTCATTTAGATATTCTATGGTATCTTCAGTTAAACCCAGTTCTTCAGCTTTTTTTATCATGTGTGCCTTAAGACAATGAGGACAATAGGCATCAGATCTATGCTCCACACAACTATTTCTTCCAATAAATGCATCTGCCTCAGCTATAAGATCATCGGTTATCAATAATCCTTTTCTAAGAGCTATAACTTTCTGATCCAATAGAATTTTTGCCAAAGGACCAATTACATAACTATCGTTATAAGGAGAGTTATATTGTGCAAGAGCCTGATTTTTTATTTTTTGTATCATGGTTATCGATTGTTCAAGAGCGGAATTTTATATTCCGTTATTACTTGACTAAAATAGAATTAAATAAACAAGTAGAACTAAGTTTAACTGGCATATAATGCATCCAATTCCCTCTAGTTACTTGTGCTATCATACTATATTTAAGAAAGTGTTATTTATATACTTTGTGGAATATTGTTCCCTATTGAAAATTAGCGTCGATATTTTAATTCTAAACCCGTTTCTTTTGCTACCTTCTCAGATAATCTCTTTCCCTCTTCAGAAAAACCCCAATAGAATAAATTAGGTTTTTTATTTTTAGAAAATGAAATTATTTTTTCTATAGATTTAATAAAGGCTTTCAATGCTAACCCCTTTCTTCTATATTCTTCTATGATTACCGTAGAACATAAGTAAATAGAATCAAAGTTTTTATAATTTAATTCTTTTTTCATAATTCTAAGTAATTCTTCTTCAGTTATATCATTATTTAAAAAAAGATTCATGGTTTCTTTCTTACAAGGAAATATCAGTGTGAATCCAACGATTTTTTCTCCATCTTTGATAACATTTCTACATTCTGGAATATTTTCGTGTATCCAATTCCTGTTTTCATCATTAACCTTAGCTTGTTCAGAATCGCCTTCAGTTTTAAAATATTCTTCAGCTAATAATCTTACTATTTGAGCTTCTTTATCACTTACATTACCATAATCTACAGAAAAAGTAATATCACTCATAATTTATTTTTTATCCCAAAGTAATTTAGTATAACCTTCTTTCACAATATCTTTTTTATTTATTCCCAGCTTTTCCATAACCAAACGAACTTCCTTAGCAACACCATGTGCTTCTTTCAAACTAGAAAGATATTCCACTTCCACAAACCATCCCAGATTTTTAACATGATTCAGTTCAATATGAAAATTCTTTTTTATTTCATAGAGTTCAGTATATTTTTCTTTGGTTAACCATTTTCTAAAACCAAAATCTCCTATTAATCTAAGAAAATCTTCTATATCTGAAACTTTGAATTCAGTTTCTTTTTTTGCATGAACTCCATTTTTATAAAAAATTCTTTGTTTAAAATTAACTTCATAAAATCCAGATCTTTTTCTTATCCTAAGACTTTTTTGAGGATATTTTCCCTTAGGTTCCAAAGAATAATAATCATCAACTTTCCTTTCCTTTCCCTTATAATGACCTATCTTTTGAGCCAGAACCCTTAGCTTTTCAGGATTTATTATTCGTGCTTTAGATTCAACTTCTATCATGTTAAGAGAAAGTGAAATGATTATTTAAACCTTTTTTAATGTCTAATTTCTTTTTGAAGAATAACATTATTTCTTCCATGGATAGGATCATAGACTCTATTAACTAAATTAAAACCTCGATGAGCATACCAAAGGGGCAAATTTTGTTCATTACCTCTAGGTTCTATGGTTTCGGTTTGAATTCTTGGAGAATCAAATGTAAATGCAATCTTTTCAGCCTCGTCCATCAACATTTTGCCTATTCCATGATTTCTAAAATTATCATTTACTCCTAAATATTTAACCACCAAACTATCATCTCGATCATCATAGGTCCAAATTAAACCTCCTACTGGAACATTTTCTATGGTCGCAGAAATAGTTTTAGGCAAATATACGGATCTATTACTATCTAATAATATTTCCTTAACCTGAGGGAATTTATTCACAAGAGAATCATACATAACTTGACTTGTTAAAGTGAAAAGTAATGCTGGAGCCAGAACCCTATTCAAATGAACTATTTTAACCAAATCCATTCAAGAAATAGCATATTATGTATTTTAAATTTAACTATGATTACTACCAACCATCTTTGTCGGTCTCTTCATCATCATCTTCATCATCCTTATCTTCTTTTTCTTCCAAATCAAAATCTTCTTCAAAAGGATCTTTTTTATTTCCCATAGTTTTTTCTGTTATATTTAATATTTAAATTTTTCTTTTTCTATTTTTTCTGCATTCTCTTTTTTATTTCTGCTTCAAAACCTCTATCACTAGGTTCATAGAAAATTTCATCTTTTATCTCGCTAGGAAGATGTTCCTGATCAACTTTAGCATCTTCAAAATTATGAGCATACTTGTAATCCTTTCCATAGTTCAAATCTTTCATTAATTTTGTTGGAGCATTTCTTAGATGCAATGGCACCGGAAGATTTCCCGTTTGTTTAATCACTTCTTTAGCCTTATTCACTGCTTCGTATACCTTATTAGATCTAGGAGCACTAGCAAGATAGACTGCGCATTGAATTAATGCCGTGTTACATTCAGGATAACCTAAAAAGCGAACGCTATGCATACAATTTATGGCCACATTTAGAGCATTAGGATCCGCATTACCAATATCTTCGGATGCGAACCTAATCATTCTTCTTATAATATATTCCGGATCTTCTCCTGCTTCAATCATTCTCATTACCCAATAGATACTTCCCTGCACATCCGAATCTCTCATGGATTTATGCACTGCCGAAATAATATTATGATGTTCTTCCCCGTCCTTATCATATCTAAGAGATTTCTGAACCGAATTAAGTATTATTTCTTTAGTTATTCCCGAATTAGACATTTTACCAATGGATGCAGCCAGTTCTAATATGTTCAAAGCATTTCTTGCATCGCCATTAGATAAATTAGCAATGAGTTTAATATTTTCATCTTCAATTTTAATAATATTATTCAAACCATCCTTATTCAGCAAGGCATTTTTAATAATTTTAACTATATTTTCTTCTTTTAATTGTTCCAGCACAAAAACTCTACTTCTAGATAAAAGTGGAGATATAACTTCAAAACTAGGATTTTCAGTGGTGGCTCCAATAAGCGTAATTACTCCTGATTCCACAAATGGCAGTAGAAAATCCTGCTGGGCCTTATTAAATCTATGAATTTCATCCAGAAATAATATGGTTTTCCTGTTCATTAGCCTTGCTCTATTGATTACCTTCTCCACATCGGCTTTTCCAGTGCTAACTGCACTCATTTCAACAAATTCTGCATCCACGAGCTTCGCAATGATTCTGGCAAGGGTAGTTTTACCACATCCAGGAGTTCCCCATAATATTATAGAACTGGGCAGTTGCTTATTTTCAATTATTAATCTTAATGGTTTGCCCATACCCACAATATGTTCTTGGCCAATAAAATCATCAAGACTTTTAGGCCTTACCCTAGATGCCAGAGGCTGATTTTCCCTATTTTTTTCCATAAAATTTATTCTTTTCAGAAGTATTTAATGATTTATATGCTCATATTTATAAACTCCATTTCTCTATATTAATTATGGCAGCAACAGCACCTGGCGCAAGAAAGAAAAAACTTGACTATAATGTAGATGGAGCCGTATTTGATGATTTCATGAAGGCCTGTAGCAGAAAAGGATTCGCCCCTCAAGTTATTCTAGAGCAAGCAATGAAGAAATTTACCCAGACTGGTCAAATTTAATTTTTCTAAATCTATAGTTAACAATCATAGAATATATAAGCCCTAATTTCTTTTAGAAAAAGCCATGGAATTAAAAAAAGAGAAGTCCGAGAAGATATCCTTTAATTTATCTCCTTCTAGTTTAAACATATTTTACCAAAGCCCATTATTATTCTATCTAACCCACATTGCTAAAGTTCCGGATGATACTAAAGTTCCAGTATGCTATGGTCTTTCCGGAAGAATTGTGCACGATTGCCTTGAAAAATATGCCAAACGTGAATTGGATAAGGATTCGGTTTACCGTCATTTTCTAGAAAAGTGGAGCGAACACAATCTAGACATTCATAAGGATCTAAAAGGTAACACTCTAAATCCAGTAGATTATCTCACTGCCATGCTTAAGGGTCTTGAAATAGTGGATTCCCATGAAAATCATATTTGCGAAGAAACCATTAAATTTCCTCTAAAAGAAAATGATAAAATGAAAATAGGAATAAAGGGAATCATAGATCTTCAGGCCACAAAGAAAGATACCAGTGAGTTAACAATTATCGATTATAAAACCAGCAATAGCATAAGTCAAAACGAGAATTTTGAAAGACAGGCCCTATTTTACAATATGTTGCTCCATAAAAAGAAAAATATAATCCCTGATAAAACCAGTTTCCATTATCTTAAACTAGGTGTTGCAAAAGAATATCAATTCGATCTTGCAGCCATAGAAGCATTTAATCTAGAGCTTAATGAAATTGCCGATACTCTTCTTTCCTACGGAGATGATATTAGAAACTATCCTATTGGGGAAATCGATGATATATTCAATAGCAAAAGACAAGCCTGCCTTAAAGAAATAGAAAGAAGAACTAGAATTGAAAAACAAGATTTTTCCAATGAATTGAATGCTAATTTATTCTAGAAATTATATTAATTTACTAATTTCATCAACCAAAGATTCTTCAGTTTTATAATCATATATTATTCTACCGTTTATATCTACCTGAGGAACTGGAATATGTCCATTTTTATCTACCACCATTCTTGGAGCACTTCCATCAGTTACATTGAAATCAGTATATCCTATTTTTCTCTCATTCAAAATAGATTTAAGTTTTTGACAGTAAGGACAACCAGGCCTAGTATATATAATTAGTTTGGACATATTTAATCATTATCACTTAAGAATATAAATCTTATGTAGTGCTGATCAATTTAGAAACTTATTTCATCCGAATCCATTCTATTGGGTTTTATGGCCAATATGGAATCTATAGGAATCAAAGTTCCAATCTCATTACTATAATTTCCACCATTTTCCTCATCCCTAAGTATGATATAATCCTTAGTTATTTCTGAAATATATCCTCTAATGCTAATCTCTTCTCCTCTAAGTAGAACGATTACTTTTTGATTTAGATAATTGCCAGGTATTTCCATTATCTATCGGCTAAAATTCCCACTCCCGTTGGATTAGCAAAGTTGATTTTCTTTTCTTTTTTAACTATCTCATAAATTTCCAATGTTATTTTTGATTTAATGTCTTGCAAATCAAAAACTGGAGCATAAAAGAATATTTTAACATTTATACCTATATCTCTAAAATTAGCTCTAATGCTATTCTTTTTATTTATTTGTTTAGCAAAATTACCTGCATGTTTATCAACCACTTCTTTAATCAATCCTATTGCTCTTTCTATATTGCTATCGAAACTTAATAATAAACCTATTTCACCCATAACCATATCATGAGTTAAGGTATAATTTATTATATCAATTTCAAACAATTTATAATTCGGAATCATAATATTTCTTCCCGAATGATCTTCCGTATCAGCCATTCCCCCAGTTTCGTCAATATAAATATGCGTTAAAGAAATATCATAGATTTCTCCCTTGTTGTCCCCTATTTTTACTCGGTCCCCTACTTTGAAAGGCCTTTTTATTACTATCATTATCCAAGCTGCAACACCAGTTATAGGTTTCTGCAGAGCAAATCCCAGACCTGCAGTTATAAGTCCTGCAAATATTCCCAATCCAGACCAGGAACCAGTATAGGAAAAGAAGGCTACAAAAAGAACTATACAAAATATGGCCACATTAAATATTCTAGAAAATATTTTAATGTCCGATATCTGACTCTTATTTTTTGCCTTTTTTATCAATTTTCTTCTTAAAGAAACCAATACCAATCTAGAGATTATTAAAAATATAATTATAAAAATGAAAATTTCCAAATAGGGCATTATAACACCTACGCTTTTAACAATATTATCTAGTATGGGCACCATCTTTTTTACTCTTTGAATGAATTAATAACAATGCCCGAATTTAAACTTTTCCCTTAAAACCTTTTCTAAAACCTCTGGCCGCTGCTTCAGATTGTTTTTCTATTATTGGATTAATTGTATCATAGACTGGCGCCATCCCCTTAATTGCTGAATTTATCAATAAACCTATAGAACTAAATAAAAGAATATAAAATCCAATAACTGCTGAAATAATCCCTGTGAAAAAAGGAATTAATCTATATATTACTTTAGACATTAATAGTCCTAGATCAGAAGCATCATTTGTATGGGAAAGAGTAGACACGTATGAAACAAAATTAATCAAACTCCAAATCATTAATACAATTCCAACTAAAATTAGTATTGCTCCTAAAATTCTAAGAATAATTTTATTCATGACTAAATTAAACTAATCTTATTTATAAATTAATCCCTCCACCCAGAATCGAACTGGGGTAGCGCGGGTTCTGTCTCTCCTTGCAACCAAGGAGTTCTGATCGTGCTTCATCCTATTTCCAGTATGGAAAGTCTGCACTAGTCGAAATTGACTACAGCCACGTGCTCTACCATTGAGCTATAGAGGGGTTCAAAATCTTTAATTTCAGAGCATATTTAAAACTTACCAAACGGTTTTTTATTAAACTTTAGGCTCATATTTGCTAAAATTCAACCCACAGATTTCCACTTCCGTTTCCAATCCCGAACATAATCTTAAAGCCATTCTTCTGGCCGTTTCATCATTTCCTTCAACAAATATATCTAAACTTGAACCCTTACCTGCACAAAGAGCCATTAAATCCATTATCTTCTTAGCGTCTGCCTGTTCATAGGCCAATTCAGAAGTTTCCGAATTTCTTTTTCTAATAAATACTTCTCCATGGTATTTAACACATTCATGGACAATTTCAGCCGAAGTTCTCCCCACAATTCCTGGATCTACGGCCAAAGTAACATTAAGAATAGAAGTATATATCTTAGGCAGAACATATCCATTGGTAGCCATAATTAATAAAGAACTCATTGGTTTTTAATGATTATTATAATACAAAATATGGCTGGTGCTAATTTTTTAAACCCTAATTTCCTAGATTTGTTATGAGTTACCTAGAAAAAGAGGATAAAATAAAGATAGGCCTAATATTATTTGCTCTTCTTATAGTCCTAATAATCTTATTCAAAGCCCCAAATATTTATCTTAAAGCCGAATCGTTTCTAAAAGAATCGGGTGATATCAAAGGACCTTTAATTTTTGCAGGAGTCATAATCCTATTAATATTGCTGACTCCACTTCCACTTTCTCCTTTCGCATTCATAGGAGGAATAGTATTCGGACATTTCCTAGGATTCATAACCACCGTATTATCTGCTACTCTAGGTGCTTGTTTAGCTTTCCTTATCGGCCGGCACATACTACCTAATTTTATATCTAAAAAGTTTAAAAAAAATCCCATCTATAGAAAAATGCTAGAAGAAGAACATAAGCACATATTGAAGTTCATACTCTATTCCAGATTATTACCT
Organism: Candidatus Woesearchaeota archaeon; assembly: GCA_964647695.1. Taxonomy (GTDB): domain Archaea; phylum Nanobdellota; class Nanobdellia; order Pacearchaeales; family GW2011-AR1; genus VGKP01. Next base: position 2,819 of record CAZYIS010000009.1, on the reverse strand, counting down.
AGCACAGCTTTCGAATATGTTAGCTATATGGCTGGCACCACAACCATGGAAATAACCAAATTTACTCTAGCAACTATTCTGGGCATAATTCCTCTGGTATTTATCCTAAGTTTCTTCGGAAAAATAATAGAAAATTATCGGATTCTTGCTTTGATTCTATTCTGTGTTATTTTTTCAAGTTATTTAATATACAAGATAGCTAAACATAAGAGATATTATCTAAAAGGCTACTGATTAAACTTCTCTAAAGATGTTATGATATAATTTCTTTCTAAGAACAAAAGCATAACCCACACAATATATTCCTGCCCCCAATAGACCATATACCAAATCCACCATCGTGTCGCTCAAAGGATCCATTAAAAGATTAAATTTATCCAGTCCTTGCTCGTCTCTAAGAAAAACACCCTGTAGTTTAAGATTAAAAAATGAATCTAAGGTAAATTCGCCTATTTCAAAGATTCCCAAAATAGCAAACACGACAAAAAATGTGAAAACCAACTTCCATTTTAATTCCAAATGTAATTTATTTATCATATAAAATATTAAAGAACATAGCAACATGGGTTGGAAAAAATGCTGAAACTTATCATAATTAGGATAGATAAAATACAATGGGCTAAGTAAAAAGCTAAAAATGACTATTATTATCATAAAAGCATAATGTCTTTTTCTAAATCCTATATTGAAAAAATGATCCACACTATAGAAAAATACTAAAGTTGCTATAGCCGAAAGAACTCTTAACCAGGTTGATGCATCTTTAAAAAAGTAAATAATTAACAATAATAGAATGCTAAATAGAACAATTAACAATCTTTTTTGCGTATAGTCTAAATGAAATCTTTTCATGATTATTGTATTCTCTGAACCACAGGTCTATTATTGCCCGATGGTCTTTGAACTAATAATGGTCTAGGTTGCATTGGAGGTCTAGGTTTAAAATTATTATTTTGAGTAACCGGATTATTAGCTGCAGGTTTTTTATCATCCTTAGCCGCGCCTAATTTGAAAAATATCCATAAAAATATTATCAAAGCTAATATAACTATCAATACAATAATTATTATTGGAACCTGATTATCAGTCATAAATGAATTCTTTGTATTTCCATCTACCGAAGAAGAATTAGATCCTCCAATGTTGAGTATTTCTGTAACCGAAGGATCATTTATGCTAGCTGAATAATTAATCCTTTGATTGTTATTATTAGAATTATTATCATTCGATGGAATGGGGTTATAGGTAGGGTAGGGGGTATCTTCGACAGGCACATTAGCCACTGCTGTTTGATTTGTAGAATTACTGGAATCGTTCAAAACTACTGGACTTGCGATGCAAGCATCACCAACCAACCTAAATCCAGTATTACAAATAATATTACAATTAGAAATATTAAGGTAGGCTGTACCATTCTCATTACATCTATTAGCATAACCTACTCTAACTCCATAATTTATAGGATCACAAGAAACAGTGCTATTTGGTGTGCAGAATGTTGTCTGTTGAATAACTATGGTTTGATTAATATAATTACAACTTTGATTTAGTATGGGATTTCCTCCAACACAATCAGAAGGTGATCTTGATGCTATTCCTCTGGTTTGGATTCCATTGCTAGCACAGTCACTCCAAGAATTATACTCAAAGGTGCAGGTAGGATGACAATCACTTGGACAGCTCTGAATAGTTTCTCCCTTGCTAGATTCACAGACACTATTATTGTTACAGAATTGCCAATAATTATTACTGGTACAGCTAAAGAATCCTTTTTTTACTCCAGCCAGAGAGATATTAGAAAATGTGTTTAGATAAAAAGTAGCATTGATATTCTGTAAAGAATCCTGACCGCAACGGTATATTTTACCGTCCTGGGCGCAAAGAAATCTATTATCCGTTACCGAAGGTAAAGTCAAATTATCAGGGAATATTACGTTTGGTCTAAGAACTGTGCTGTTGGCTGCACCGCACCAATAATTAGATTTACAGAAATTAGCAGATTCATAATTAGTACAGGTAGTCCAATAATCTTTTATGGAATTAAACATGCTACTGGCAATAAATTTATTCAGTGGAACATTATAATTATAGTTATAAGGATATTGAAGAGTAACTGGATAATAATTAGAATAAGCATTAACTATAAACATATTTGAACTCCAAGAAGATTTATTATTAATTTTTATATTAAGTTTACTATTGAAATCAATCATATTATTATAGTTATAGCTGTTTACTACCGGATCATAATAGGCTAGATTTGAAATGAAAAAAACCGTGTAGGGATTTTGAGCTCTAATAATGTCAGTAACGTTAGCTATTTGTTCCACCAGGAAAGAAGCATTATAAGTCTTAAACCAATTTTCATACTTATATATATCGGCTAAACCCAGATCCAGAAAAACCACATCTGGTTTATATTGTTGAACCCAATTAGAAACCGAACCCAGATTGTCTCTTCCATTAATAAAATCATTCACATTCCAAAGATCGTGGCTTTGTAATTTTATGTCGATATTAGACATATTATAGCCATTGGAAGAATTTAGATAATTCAAAAACCAATAGGCATAGGAAGATGAATCAACCGGGCTTAAATAGTTATTACTAATAATCATAATTTTAACCTTCCCCGCATTAGGATTAGTTACTGCAGAACCGAAACTCATACTAAATAAAACCGTTATCAGTAGAATAGAAATTAAAAACGAAAATCTCATCTCTTTTTTCATATTAATCTATTAATTCTTTTTCTTACTTCTAATTGCTCTTACTCTTTTTCTTTTATTTTTTCTCAAAGCTCTTCTTCGTGTTACCAT
>CAZYIS010000008.1:1359-23524 GCA_964647695.1 Candidatus Woesearchaeota archaeon | reverse complement strand
TTCATATTAATCCCTTTTTTATATTAAATTAGAGTGATTTTACTTATTAAAGATATCTAAAGATAAGATTTAAAACTGAATAAACTGGCTAAAATTATGGCAAGATTGTATTATGTGGCTCCCTTTGAGAGCATGGAATCCATATTGAAACATGGGATATTACCTCCGATTGAAGTAAATAGATTGATAGAGGAAGGTAAACTGCCAGAAGAAGTTTTAGGCATTTCCTATAAAGGATACGATACTTCTCATTTTCCAGAATTTGTTTCTTTATTGAGAAATGAAGATCTGACTAAAATGGTGGCTCAATCAATATGTTTTTCAAGAACTCAGAGAGATTTTGATCCTAATTTTAGAGCCATAGGTTATATAATTAGTCCAGAAATTGAAAAACTGCCGGAATTTGTAGCTGAAAAAAGAGTTAAAATGATGAATGACCTATGCTACCCTGGCGAAGTTTTGTTTAGAGGAAGAATAGAACCTAGATTTATAGGCGAACATCCTTTTAATGTTAGAACAATGTAATATTGAAAATCCTTTTAAATTAACAAATCCTAATATTATTATGAAAAAGAAAGTGATTGTTAATGATAAAATGCAAAATAATTATTTTTATTATTTAACTGAAAAACCTGGAAAGAATTTTGATCCCGAATTTAAACCTGAGTTGACTCCTAAGGAAATGCTAGAATTAGGAGTTTTTGGAGGTAAATATATGACTGATTGTAAAAATGAATTTCCAAAAGATTGGTTTGCTAAAGCAAAACTTTGCTCAGAAAAACATGATGAAAAATTAAACTTATTTAAGGTTAATGCCAGTAAACCTTTAAGTTATTGGATAGAAAAAGGATGGATCAATAAAGAAGATCCTCGGGGCTGGTTTCAATGGTATTGTAGATATTATATGGGCAGAAGAATAGAAGATGACTCTAGACAAATAAAAAGATGGAAAGCAATTATTAGACATATAGCTCAATTGAAAAAGAATTGCAATAAAAAAGACCTAACCTGTAGAATAAAGCAGAGACAAGCAGTATTGCATTGGGCCTATGATTCTAGAAAAATTTAACTCTTACTTAGAATTAATCTGGTAACATCAACCAATCTATTGGAATAGCCCCATTCATTGTCATACCATCCGGCAACGGAAATTTGGTTTCCATTTATGCTGGTTAAGGATGAATCAAATATAACTGAAGAAGGATTGTGAATAATATCGGCTGAAACCAAAGGATCATCCGTGTATTGTAAAATATCATTGTATTCATTTTGTGATTTCTTTTTGAATAATAAATTAAGGTCTTTTACGCTGGCAGGTCTATAGTCTACATCAACTACTATGGTGGAAATGCTTCCATCTACCACTGGAACTCGAAGAGCATAGCCTTCTATTTTTCCCTTTAGTTCAGGTATGGCTTCGGTTACGGATTGGGATGCTCCGGATGTGGAAGGAACTATTTCATTTGCTGCAGCTCGGCCTCTTCTTAGGTCTTTTCTGTCTACTCCATCAATTAATCTTTGGGTAGAAGTATAGGCATGGGTTGTTACGAAAAATGCACTTCTAATTTTGAAAGAATCATTTAATATTTTTACCATTGGAGCTACACAGTTGGTGGTGCAACTTCCGCAAGAGATTATTTTATGATCTTTCTTGAGCAGAGAATCATTTACTCCTTGAATTAAAGTGATATCATGATCTTTTGCTGGAGCGGAGATGAGGACTTTTTGTGCTCCGGCTTTGATGTGCTTTTGGGCTTCGGCTTTGGAGGTGAAATGACCAGTACATTCAACCACCAGGTCTATTTTTTCTGCTTTCCAGGGAAGTTTTTCGGGATCCATTTCATTGTAGACTCTGAATTTTCTCTTTCCAAAGTGTAAATACTTACCATCATGTCTTATTTCTTCGGTTGGAACTGGGTGAACAGAATCAAATTTTAGGGTATAAACGATGAAATCCAGATCGGCAGAATGATTGATCACTATGTCCCAAGGAACGTTTTTCTCCATACAGGCTAGAAAAAACTGTTTACCAATACGACCGAAGCCGTTTATAGCTATTTTACTATCACTTGCTTTTTTTGACTTAGCCATCTTCTTTATGAATATATTAGAAAAAAGATATATATAAACTTTTGGCTTTTCCGACGATATTTTACTTAAAGCGAACTTTTAAATATGGGCAAAAATAGGGTTTTTTATGGAAGAGTCAGAAAAAATCTCCTATGGTGTAAAGTTCTTAGATGGAAATAGATGGTTTTATAGTTCAAATGAAACTATTGAAAGTTCAAGAAGCCCTGAGGGATTAAGGGGTCAAAAGGTCTTAAGAAATTCATTGGAAGCATTTATGCATGCAATTAGTTTAAGAGAAGCAGGTTATGAGACTAGGATTTTGTCTACTGAATTTAATAGCCCCACTACTCCTAGAATAACTAGAGAATATAGTATTGAAGAATTTGGTCGAGTAGTTATAATGGGCCAGATTATCAGACCAGTAATTTGTAAAGATAATGCTGAGGGTATCAAAAACGCCAAAGAAGGTAACCTGGGAGTCTCTTATTTTGGCGGGCAAACATACGTTTTTCTCTCAAAATCTATGTACGAAGAAACGTTGGGAAGAGAAAACTTTGAAAATGCAGCAATAGAAATTTTCGGAAAAGATGAATTATTGAAGTTTGCAGGAGCTAGAGCAGAATTAATTAAGCCAGGATATTTTCCAGAAGATCAAGTATGTAAAATAAAATTACCTTCTCTTTTAGCTTATTCGGACAATCCTGAAACAAAAGATAAAATAGACCCTAAAGAAAAGATAACTGGACTAGTAAGATTGATTAATAAGAGTATTACTAGCAAAAAATAATTTGGTTTTTCTAGTACAATAATAATTAAATAGTGAACTTTTAGCTCATTTGGATGGGAAATGAATTTATTGGTGAAGAAGTATATAAACATCCAACTTTGCCTTTGCAAATTGTAATGAATCCTAGAGATCCACCTAATGGTTATGTTGCTCTCATTGGAGGAAATGGTCATTTTATACAAGACAGAACTCTTGAAGATTTGATACATCAAGAAGTTACTCCGGAAGAAGCAGTTAGGATGATTGATGGATCGGGCGCATTTTCCTATGCTCTAAAGAAGTCTAATATTTCTCCAGCAGAATTCCAAATTGCCTTATTACATACTGCTCTTCAACAAGAAAAACGCTTGGCAAACTATGTTCTAGCAGAAAGTACGCGAAGATAGTATTCGGATAACTGTTTAGTTTTTTGGAAATGTTTAAAAATAGTGCTGTATCTGAACCAAAATGCTGGAAAATAAAACTAATAATGAGCTAATATTGCCACTAAATAAAGATGTAGTGATATCTGAAGGAGTATTTTTTAAAAACAGTGTAACCTATTTAGATTATATTTATTCTAAACATTATAGATTAAGATTTTCAACCCAATTTAAACCATTAGCATTTTTGGGAAACTATGTTTCAACTTTTGTAACTACAGGAATATATTCTGAAAATGACCTCGACCACAGAAGTTGGGAAATTAAAAGAAATCTGGGCTATTGTTTGAAAGTAATAACTGGATAAAACTTTGAATTATTAGCGATGTGGACAGCCGGCCCAACAACAGGGTCTGCGTTTTCCGTTCATGAGATCTTCGCAGGTTCTTTTAATCCTATGATCTCGGGTTTCTTGTTTTTTGGCAGATTCAACCCAGCAAATCCATTCATTTCTTGCCAGAGGAGTTATATCTTTCCATGCAGCTAATGCTTCTTTAGTAGAATTAATGTCTCTTTTCAAATCTAAGGGTAATTTGTGGACTTCTTTTTCATGAATTTGTTTTTTGACCATGGTTAAAATTACAATTTCTTAAGAAGGTTATTCTTAGCACCAATATAAGCCATGACTGAAAGTGCTTCTTTATGTCCAGCATCCATTGCTTCTTGAATGGACTTACCTTTTATCATGGAATAAACAAATCCTGCGGCAAAGGCATCTCCTGCTCCGGTTTTGTCCACTGGATTAATGGGATGAATTTGTTTTGTGAAAACTCTAAGAGAGTCGGATGCTATGATGTGGCCTGATCCGGAAGTAATGACTACTTTTCCATAGGTGTGTTCATAGATTTTATTTAATATTTTATCCAGATCTTTTTCTTTGGTTAATAGTTGGGCTTCTTCTTTGTTAAGAATTAGCACATCGGCACTGCTGAGTAATTGGGAAAGTTTGTCTAGACCTAAAGAAGCAACATAGGCACTAAGGTTAATAGCGATTTTTGTTTTTCTCTTTTTTGCAAGGAATATTAAGCTTTCGGCAGTTTCAAAACTTTGGCCCAGCATGGAAGAAACATAGAGCCACTTGGTTTGTATGCGATCTAATTTTAGGTCTTTTATGGAAAGATTATTATTAACTCCCTTATGGGCTAGAATGGTTCTATCATGACTTCCGGGAAGAATAACTGAGAGTCCAGTGTTCCCTTCTTTTATTTTTCCTAGGAATGTGACTTTTTCTTTTTTTAATTCATTCAAAATAAGAGTGCCGTTAACATCCTTACCGATACATCCAATATAACCTGTTTTTAGACCTAGACGAGAAAATGCGACGGCAGTGTTAGTTCCGCCCCCTCCAGTGGTTATGTGGAGATCTTCAACCAATAGTTTATCTCCTAAATGATAGGCAATGTCGTAGTGATCTAGATGTTTATTTATTTCAGGTTTTATTTTTGTTTTTACAAAAATATCCACATTTGCGCTGCCGAGAGTTATTATATCGTACATTTTATTTAACTAAATTAATAGGTTTCTTTTTGATAAAAGATTGAATATTTTCAATGGTTACTTCTATAATTCTTCTTATGGCTTCTTCGGTGTAGAATGCTATGTGGGGTGTGAATACTACTTTTTCATTTCTTATGATTCTATGGTCCAGAGCTAATTGTTGAAGTTTTTGAATATCCAATTTATTTAGAAAATGTAATTGTTCGTGTTCATCTCTCATCAGATCTTCTCCCTCTATAACGTCCAGTCCTGCTCCGGCCAGTTTATTGTTTTTAAGAGCTGAAAGAAGAGCTTTGGTGTCTACTACTGGTCCTCTAGAAGTGTTAATTAAAAATGCTGAAGGTTTCATAAGTTTTAATGTTGAAGGGTTGATTAGATGATGATTTTCTTTGCAGTAGGGAACATGAAGAGTAACTATGTCTGATTTTTTTAACAATTCATTTAAAGAGGTGTAGGAAAAACCTAGTTTTTTAGCAAGCTTTTTATCTTGGGAATGGGAATGGGCAATTACTTTCATTTCAAAACCACGAGCGATTTGAACTACTTTACCGCCTATGCGTCCAACACCTATGACTCCTAGAGTTTTTCCCTTAAGATCGAAACCTCTTAGACCTTCAATTTGATGATTTTCATTTAATGTTCTAATGTAGGATCTATGAATATTTTTTGATAGAGATAATATTAAACCGAAAGCATGTTCCGCTACCGAATTATCACCGTAGTGGGGAGCATTGGAAACTTTAATTCCTCGTTTATTGCATTCTGAAAGGTCTATGTGATCTACACCCATGGATCGGGTGGTGATAAATTTTAGGTTAGGTAATCGGTCTAATAAATCTTTATTTATTTTTGAATAAATGGAAGTTGAAATTATGGCACAATCAACAACTTCATCCACATTATTAGGACTAAGAGAATGTAAAAAGAAACGTAGCTTATTTCCTGAAAAATCTTTTTTAAGAATCTCCATTTCCCAATCCTGTACATCGAAGAATGCTATGTTCATATGATCACCTTGATTATTAGAGCAAAAAGAGATATAAAAAGCTATTCAATTTGGAAATCGTCCTTTATCTCTTTGTAAGCTAGAGAGTAATCATAATCCTTTAGACTTGTACCCAGAAGGACTTTTATTTCCCTGATGAATTTGTGAAAATCTCGGGCATCGGTGGCTAAAAAGTCAATAAGTACATTCCATTCTCCTATGGTTCTATAGATTCTAATTACATCCTTATTTTTTAGGGCATAATCTTTTAGTTTTTCTTCCTCTTCTTTCGTAAATAGGTTCATTATCAAGAGGGCAGTGTACCAATGTTTTCCTAGTTTATTTACATTGAGACTTAGGGTGAATTTTCTTATTATTCCTAGTTCAACTAGTTTTTTTATCCTATAAATTACGGCATCGGGGCTCAGAGATAGTTTAAATCCAATATCTACCGAACTCATTCGACTATTTTCTAAAAGCAGATTTATTATCTTTTTGTCTTTTTCATCTATATCTAATTTAATTCTTTTGGGCACTTCATCTTCTTTGATTAGGTTTTTTACTTTTCTTACAAAATCCTGGGCAATGATCATTTTGGAAAATTTATTATTTATTTCGGTTAAAATTTTATCAGTTTCTTCTAGATTTCTAGGCTTTATGGAAATGGTTAAATCCTTATTTCCAGAATAATATACTGCTTGGGAAAATATTTTAGTTTTTTTCAAGTAGGAGTAAAGATTTTCTAAATCGTGGGGCCTATATTCGACCAATTGTAAAAATAATATATATTCTTCATAGCCCAGAAGACGATAGTTTAGATCTAGGGTGTATTTGGAAATAATTCCTAGTTTTTCCAATCGTTTTATTCTATAGGCCACGGCATCATGGGAAAGTAATAATTTTTTTGCTATTTGCTGGTAGGTTTCTCTAGAGTTTTCTCTTAGAAGATTTATTATTTTTAGATCTCGGGCATCGAGTTTTTCAGTTTTTGAATGCTCTTCATCTATCTGGGGCATAATTAGTATTAACCTTATTTAGTATATAAATTTAACGGTTTTAACGCATTATTTGATAAAAGAGTTCTAATATACCGATATACTATAGTAATTGAGGAAAACAAAAACTCAAAATGAAACAAACAATCAAAAACAAACTGATGAGCTATTCAAGAGTAGCTCTGGTCTCTGCTGCAATAGCAACAGGGGTTGGAACTGCTGCCTTTGGATTAGAATATGTTACCACACTGGCAAGTCTTGGAGAAGTTCAGATGAGCAGAGGTTATGCTGAAGCTAATAACACGGCTGCATTGACTCTTGATCAAACAAAGGAACATCCATTCTTAAAATATGGAATAGTTGCTGCTGCAAATCAATATCTCGAACAAGGCAGAAAAGTGCTTAATGAAGGATATGGAACTATTCAAGCTGATTACATGGGAGGAACAATACAATGGACCAACTAGCAAAAGATATGAGAAAAGCACAAAAAATAAAGTCTAATGAAAATTTCATTTACTTTGCAAGTGGAATGTTAGCATTTGCCGGATTATGTTCAATAATAGCAATACCTGAGATGCTTAATGTAAAAGGTCAGGAAAAGATAAAGAAAGATGGATCTGAATATATTGTCCAATATGATAAAAGAGATAATGGTGTAGTTATGAGAAAAGGAGTACCTAGTGGAATTGAAACAAGAGTAGTGGATACTAATTATGATGGTAAAGCAGATTATGTATATAATGCTATGACTGGAAGCAAATTTCAAGTAAGCACCCAGGATCAGGCATTATTTTCTGAAGTAACCTCTAATTTCTATAAAATGCACCCTACAAAGGAAAGTCTTTTTGAAAAGAAAGTAGAAGTTGCTAAAACTAATTATCTGAACTTTAATATGGAAACTCGAAAAGAAGCAAATAGAACTGTGGTAATAATGAATGATGGAAATACTAGAATCCATGGAGCAGATTATGGAAATGATGGTTCTATTGATATGGCTGAACCGGTTATGGGCTATAGAGGAACTACAAATGATATGAAATTACTGCAATCTGCCTATGATGCAGTGAGGAGAAAATAAAATGAGCGAATTTAACAAAGCATTTGTACTTGGAGGATTAGTAGGATTACTAGTAGGAACTTTTTTTTACGATTTCGGAGTGAGCCAAGGGAGAAAAACTGAAAGAAAAGAAATTGTTAGATATATGAATAGTAAAATAGATGCCGAATCTTATCATCTTAGTACTGAATTTTATAGAGCTAAAATAGCTGGAGAAACTAATGTGCCTATTGCAGATTTACAAAAAGGAATATTGACTTTGGGTCAAATTCAATATGATCTTAAAAACATGCCGGAGGAATTAAGATGACTGACAGAACAGGGTTATATATTATGATGGTTGCAACAATGCTTAGTAGTTGCAGTACTCATTTTAGAACGGTAGATATGGAGAAAAAAATAAATGGATTAGAAGAAAAGATGGAAGATGCTAAACCTACTCTTAAGGAAGAAAATGGTCAAAAGTTCTATGTACTTAATGGTCAAAGAGCATATATAGAAGTAGATGGGAGAATTCCAATGTATTATTCAACTAATTTTCATAAATTAAATCAGTTGGAGGTAAAATAAAATGACAAATACACCATTAGAAGGATTAAAAGTTGCTCTTAATAGCGGAAATAACAACGAGACATTGAGATACTCGCTTGAACAAGTAAGAGATAAAATAAAAGGCAAATATCCTAATGCGAAAGTAGTCGAAGAGAAAGACCATGATGCATTTATGATGACTCCCACAATAACTAGATATCATCTTATGGATGGAAATAAAGAATTAGTTACTGCTCGATATTTTGAACCTCATAATCGCCTTGACATTGAAACGGAGGATGGTTTAGTTCTTGAAGCTTGTAGAGAAGTTACCATATTAACCAAAGGTAATGTTAGAACTGAAACATCAAAAGATTACGATGAAGGTTGTTTTATAGCAACTGCAGTTTATGGTAACATAAATGCTCCAGAAGTTAATGTGCTGAGAAGATTTAGAGATAATACGCTTGTTCATAATACTGCTGGAAGAGCATTTGTGGATTTCTATTATAGCGGTGCTGGAAAGAAAGCAGCCGATATCGTAAAAGAACATTTACCTTCAACAATTCCTTTATTGAGAAAAGGATTAGACTTATTGGTGGAGAATATAAAATGAGAAAAACATTAACAAATTTAGCACTTGCAGGAACATTGGCTCTCGGATTAGCTGGATGTACGGGAAATCCCCAATATCTATTTGATGGTAAAATAGGTAACGAAAAGGTAAGATATCATGATAACGGTTTAGATGAATCAGATCATATTCTTGAAGTTACAAAAGAAAATGGTTTAAAAATAAAATATATAGCACACTTGCAAAGAGGAGCTAAGAATTATGACGGAAATGATTTCTTTGATGGAGTTGATGAAATTGAAATAATTAGCAATAATCAAACAAATCACTATAATATGTATGAATTGAATATGGATACGGTAAATAAAATAAGAAATACCTATCAAGAATATTTAGGAAAAATAGTTGTAGAAAAAAGTTCAAGAGTGAATGAGGTATTGACAAAATGAGTCTATTAAGTTTAATATTTGGGAAAAAGAAGAATAAACCAAAGATTAGTGCCACAATGGACGCAGATACAATTAAGCCATTCTTTGAAGCTCATGGAGTAGATATGGAAACCATAGGATTTCCACAAATTGAAACTAGACATAGCTCGCCAACTTGTGCTTACCATGTATCATTTAGTAATGTTAAAGCAACGCCTTTGCTTGTGGATGATAAATATAAGGTAAGTATAACTGGAAATTATTCCACTCTGGCGAAAGCATCCTATACGGATTCAAGTGGAGGTTGGCATCCAGGTACTCCTGCTTATTATGCTTTCAGAATTACTGATAACAAATTGGATTGTAGGTCTTTGTAATATTGTTGTAACTAACTAAGAGTAACAAATAGAAAGATTTAAATACTAAATATTTTAATAAAAAACATGGAAACATTAGAAAATAATTGTTCAACATCAAAAGCACCTAAAATAGTTTCAAAAGTAATGTGCCAAAATGTATTTAGTTCTTTTATGGGTGGACTTGCCGTTGGTTCAACTTTAGGAACTGCTTCAGCAGGTATTTCTTTAATGAATATAGTTACAAGTGGAAAATATCTAGATATGGTTAGAGGATCTCATTTTGATGAAAGTAATGAATCCTATCCTAATCAACCTAAAAGAGTAGAACAATTGGACAAAGCATATGTAATTGGAAGAACTATTGGACAAGCAGCATTGGGCACTATATTTTTATATGGAATAATTAATTCTAATTCGGATGGAGGAATGTAATAGAATGAAAAATAATGAATCACCAAAATATACAAGTCATAAAATAGTTGCAGGTTTAGTTGTAGCAGGACTAGTAACTCTGGGAGCTTATGGAATTAGAAAGGCAAATGCGGAGCATACACAAAGACAAAATCAAGAAGAACAAGTAAGAAAAGTTATTGAAGCTAAAGAAAATCAAAATAGGTTTAATACTATTCATAACTATGAAAATCGATGGAAGTCTAATTATGCTGAAAGTAGTTCACCTATTGTAGGCACTGTTCTTGAAGAAAGATCAGGAATGCATATCGTCAAAGATGTTAAGAGAGTTGATTTTAGTGAAAGTGGAGGATATACCGGACCACTTGGAGGATATCACTCAGTTTCAGTCTCTGGAAGTAAAGATGTTGAATTTGATAAATTATCCCCAGTTTATGTAATAAAATTACAAACAGATAGTTATTTAGATCATGGAACTAATGTTCCAAGCCATGTTATATCTATTGATGTCAAAGATGGTGCTGGAGTAAGTAAGGAAGGTCTTGAAGCATTAGTAGTAGAAGGATCTAAGATTAGTTTCCAAAGAGGAAATATAGATTATGATCCTAGTGTAAGAGTCAGTGATGATGTTGGAGAAATGTATTCGGGATCAGTAGCTGGAATTGGTTATAATTATCCTGGAGACACAACTACTGCTTGGGGCCATCCAAAAAATAGATATGGATTTAGCATTAATAATGATACTTGGTTCAATCCTGAAACCCAAAGTGGCTCAAAAGAAGCAGGTAGAATTAGAGTTATTTCAAGTCCTAACCAAAAGGAGAAAAAATATGATTGAAAAAATTGAATCATTCAAAACTAGAGAAGAAGTAGACAAATGGTATGCTAGTTCAATTGAAGGCATTGGTAGAGCTATGACTTTAGATGCCGAAAGAAACAATGGTGAAATAACTAATACTACTCGCTATGGCGCAGCAATTAGTGATTTAAACAGGATTGTTTCTGAAACCTATAGTTATCTTAGAATTGTGGATGAACATCAACCTATTAGCTTGATGGGCTTGGCTCAAAGATTGAATCCTAAAATATGAGAAAAGTATTAACAAATATACCTACTCAAATACATTTATAAAACTCTTTAGCTTTGTTAGGTAAAGGTGATTAAATGGGTAAAAATATTCTTATTGCTGCTTTTCCGGAAGTTAGTGTTATGGGAAAAGTTGTGGCTAAAAAATTAGGCGCTGCATTTACAGAAATAGAAGTTAAGAAATTTCCAGATTCTGAATTTCATCTTTTGGTCGATAAAAATCCCAAAGGACTAACGGTAGTGATTCTTAATTCCATGGCTGGAAATCCTAATGAAAAGATAGTGGAAACTATTCTGGTGGAAGGAATTGCCAGAGATTACGGGGCTAAAAAGACAATACTGTTTGCTACCTATCTACCCTATATGAGACAGGATACGCATTTCATGAACTATGATAGTTTTTCGGCTAAACACATGATAGAATTATTCTCTGGATTTGATAAAATAATCGCCATTGATCCTCATCTTCATAGAATAGATGATATGCATAGGCTTTCCAAGAGAGCAGAATCCATTACGGTGGATGAAATTGTGGCAAATTATATTAAGAAGAATTTCAAAAGTGACTTTGAGATAATTGGACCTGATTTGGAAAGTAGACAATGGAGTTCTAAAATTGCTAAAATGCTGAAGAAAAAAGTTTTTGTTTTGAATAAGACTAGAATAGGTGATGCAAATATTAAACAAAGAAAAGTAGAGTTAGATGCGGGAAAGAATTATATTATTATTGATGATATTATTAGTACGGGGAAGACTCTAGTGGGCGCATTGAAAATGGCCAAATCTCAAGGGGCAAAGAAATTAACTTGCATAGGCATTCATGGCCTTTTGGTTAATAACTGTGATAAAGATATACGAAATTATTCTTCACTTATTACAACTAATACGGTTCCTTCTAAATATTCTAAAATTGATGTGAGTGACGCAATTGTTAAGAAATTGAAGAAAATTTAAAGAGTTAATCTCATAACCACTTGATCATCCCAACCTTTCTTGGTAGCTTTTTCGATATATAGATGTTTAAATCCATTTTCTTCATAGAATTTTCTTGTGCGCTTGTAGGGTTCATAGGGATCTTCGGGAGAAAGAGTTTTTACATATAATTCTTTGATCTTTTTTTCTTTTAGATAATTAATTAGAAAATCCAGCATAGACTTACCTAGACCTTGACTTTGTTTGTCTGGTTTAACGCCAAACCAAAGTATTTCATATCTATTTTGTTTTAATCCGAAACATAAAAATGCGGAAATAGATCCTTCTTCTGCAACTATTAGAGAATATTTACTAAAATCAGAAGTCATGGAATCTAGTGCATCTTTTGTAAAATAGGCTGATAGAGTTCTGGCTATTTCCAATGATTCTTTGATATAGGACGCGTGTTTTGTTAATAATATTCTCATACTATTAGATAAAAGTTCGAGCATACATGGCAATGTGTCTTGCGTTTATGCTATATTTGTCCAATAGTTCTTCCATGGTTCCAGAATGAGGTGTTTTGCTAATGCAAAGGTGTTTCATTTGTATTTTTGCATTAATTAATTCATGGGCCAGCATTTCTCCAATGCCCCCAGCAGAATAATGGTCTTCGGCAACAACTATTTTATTTCCATGGCTTTTGATAAAATGCATTAGTTTGGTTATGTTTAGAGGTTTGATGCAATAAAGATCGATTACTGCTGCAGAGATATTATGTTTCTTCAGTAGAGAATGGGCCTTAAGACATTCGTGAAGAGTAATTCCAGCGCCGATTAAAACAATGGAGTCTTGCTTAGATTGTTTTAGAACTTTGAAGTCTCCAAGTTCAAATTCTTCATCCTTATTATAGATAATTGGAGTTTTTGCTCGGGTTGTTCTAATATATTTTATGCCCTTAATTTTATTTGTTAGATTGACAAGTTTTTGGGTTGAAACTGCATCAGATGGATAGAATATGGTTGAACCATTTAGATCTCTGAAAAGAGCAATGTCCTCTAGACCCATTTGGGATGCGCCATCGGCACCAATGGAAACTCCGGCGTGGCTACCACAAATGGTTATATTTCCATGGCTGAGAGCAGACATTCTTATTTGATCGTGGGCTCTGGAAAGAAATGCGGCGAAAGTAGATGCATAGACATGATATCCCTTTATAGATAATCCTAAAGCCATGCCAATCATATTTTGTTCGGCCACAAAAGATTCTATGAAATTTTCAGGATTTATCTTTTTTACAACGGCGGAGAAAGTGGAGTTACTTACTTCTGCATCCAGAGCAATTATTTTAGGATCTTTAAGCGCAAGGTTTTCAAGAGCAATGCCATAGGCTTCTCGGGTGGCAATTTCTTTTCTAGTAAATAATAACCTCCGAACGGTTTGTTTTGATAAATTAATTTTAGGTTCTTTATATTTTTCTGGAACATTTATAGTAAACTCGGGAATGTTAGGTCTGGGCAATGCATGCAAAGCATTGAGATATTCTCCTTTGTTTAATGCTCTTCCGTGCCAGCCATCTTTGTTTTCTATGAATGGAACTCCTTTTCCTTTTACGGTTTCGGCAATGATAAGTGTAGGTTTTTGATTCGATCTAATCTTTTTGAATGCTGAAAGAAGTTGAGGTATGGAATGACCGTCTATGGTTATAACATCCCAACCAAAGGATTTGAATCTTTTGGCATAGGCTTCAGCATTTCGACCAACCAGAGTTTCTCCTCTTTGTCCAAGGCGATTCATATCAAGAATAGCATAGAGATTATTTACTTTGTAATAGGATGCAAGTTCACAGGCTTCGTAAACTGAACCTTCGGCTATTTCACTATCTCCCATTAAAACAAAGACTCGTCCATTGGATTTTTGTTTGCGCATGGCTAGAGCCATTCCTAAACCTACGCTGAGTCCTTGTCCAAGAGAACCTGATGCAACTTTTATGGATGGTTCTTCGGTAGAAGGCATAGGGTGTCCTTCTAAATGTCCATGTATTTTTCTGTAATTAGACAGAGGTTCTTTCAATGCTCCGGCTCTTTTTAATGAAGCATAGAGAATAGGTGCTGCGTGGCCCTTGCTCAGAACAAATTCATCATTATTAGGATTTTTAGCATCATTAATATCATAGCTCATTTCATCAAAGAATAGAACGGACATTATTTCTGCACAGGACAAGCAGGAAGAAGGATGACCTGAACCTGCTTCAGTAGTTATTTGTAGAGAATCTCTTCTAAGGAGATTTGCCATATCTTTCAGAGACTGAATTTTTTTATCACTCATTTTAAACACTTTTTTACGATTATATAAGAGAAAAGAGGTATAAAAATCTAATGAGAAGGAGATAATAGTATTTTTAAAATTTATTTAGGAGTAGATAATAGTATTTTTAGAGATTAATTACTCACCTTACTCTTAATTCTGCAGTTTCGTAAAGTGTAGTGACTTCACTTAGAATTTTTTGATAACTGTCCATAACTCTTTCTTCATCAATTGCTTTTTTATCAAAAACTAAATATCTAAATGCATTTTCTTTATATTGGGCTGCTCTTTTTAGAGCTTCCTTCTTTAAAGCTAAATTATTAGAATGGATTAAATCGAAAATTTCTTTTTCCATTCTAGCAATGGCTATGAATCCTTTTGCAGCGTTTTGTGTAAGTTTATTACTAATTGAAAATTGAGTAATAGCTTGTATTCTTTGGGTAAGAGTCTCTGCCGAATTCATGATAAAAGCAAAAAATAGGAGTATAAATATTTAATGAGAATGATTATGCTGTTCTTCTTGAAGTTCTTGCATAATGGATTCTAGAGCTTTTCTATACATGGCTAGTTTATTTAACATCTGAAGTCTTGCTTCATTTAATCTTTTAATTTGATTTTCTATTACTGCTCTAGTTTCAGTGGATGTTTTCTTTACTAGAACACCTGCACCCACTTCAACCAAAAGATCCTTGGATTCTATATTGGTTCTAATATGAATTCCCTTACCTAGAGAGGATATGCTTGATTTTTGATTGAGATTTTCAAAATCCTTCAAAGATTGATGTATTTTGTTTAAATCATCTAATTCATGTTCTACTATTTCTAAATGTTGTTCTAATTCCTGAGCTTCTCCTTGGAGTAGCTGTGCTTTATACATTACTTCTTGGTCCATAAATAATGTGGGTTTTTTGTTCTTTTAAAATTATGCTTTTTTAGAATTAAAGCCTTGGAGACACACAAACGCATTAGTATTTTGAAGGATGGAATTTCTAAGATATCCGGTAAATGCAGAATCATTAGTTTTTACTACATGGGCTTTTAGACGAGTTGGAATTGGATCAGGAGATCTACTTAAAATATATACGGGCATTTCTCCTCTTCTGAGTCCTTTTAAGGTTTCTAGACCATTTTTTACTTCTGGAGTAGAATAATCATGTCCTAAAAATCTTTCGGATAAACTTAATCCTAAAAATATTGCAGCATCGTATTTTTCCATTCTTAATGCTCCTTGAACTTCTTCCTCTGAAAAAGCATAGGTAGCTGAAAATCTTTCTTCCAATGGAGGTGAATCTATAGGATCATGGTGACCTGCAATTCTTAAAAATATATTATCTGCTGCTGCATGATTTTCTCTTCGGGTAACAAAGAGTATGTTTTTCATATTATTAATTGAATATGGGAGTTTAAAAAAGAATGCCTAAATATTTATCTTAGATAGTAGTAATATCTAGGAACTTTAATGTTCCTCGAGTATCACAAAAAAACAATTTAAGAGATGTTTTTTTGGATTTTTAGAACTGAAAGGGTTTCAAAGAATATTTTCTTAGAAGAAAGAAATTCAGATTTCATTTTTTGCTTAGTCAAAAGAGATTCAATTTTTTCCAGAGGAGTAAGGGATGAAACCAGAAGTAGGATAAGTCCATTTTTATTTAGGTGGACTTTTGATTGCTGTAGGAATTTTAATATTATTTCATCACCGTTTTTGCCGCCGGTGGTGACTAAAGCAGATTCAGAATCTTCTCGCTCATCTTCTGGAAGATAGGGGGGATTAAATATAATTAGATCAAATTTAGATTTTACTTTGGAAAATAGGTTTGAATGAAGGAATTTAATATTCTTTTGTTTATATTTATTTTTTAGTAGAGTTATGGCTTCTTTATTTATATCTACGGCCAGAACGGATTTTGCTCCGGAATTTAAAGCAGAAAGAGCTTGAATACCCGATCCAGTTCCCATATCAAGAACAGTTTTATCTTTGGAATATAATTTAACCTGGGTTTCTAACAAATAGGAATCATCATCGGGAGAGTAGATCATATTATTCTAGAGTATTAATCATTCTTGCTAAGATTAATACGAAAATAGGATAAATTATAATGCTGTAAATTAATGCGGAGGGTGAAGTTATACTAAGAGCTAATAAGTTGTCTAATAAACCTACTAGGAAATAGGTTACTAGGAATAGCAGAAGAATAATTAGAACAGAAATATAATTCTTTAATGTAAAGTTTATGCTTTGTTTTATACTATTGATTATGCTAGAATTATTTTTTATTAAAAAGAAACTATCGAAAGTTAGGAAAGAAACAATTCCCACAAGGAATAGATAATATAAAATTATAAAAATAATCGTTGCTAGAGATGTGGAGAATCCAAAATATTTACCAAGATAATTTACCAGTTCTCCGATTATTAAATTTGTAACATAGACTAGCAAAAGCATAATGATTACTAGCACAGAATTTCTAATGAAGAATTTGTTTGCGCCTTGGAACATTTCCCTTAATGAAACTTTTCTTTTCATGGATAGTAATGAAATATGGATTAAACCAGAATAGAAATAGGAAGAAACTAAAATAAATACTATAGTAAATAGGGAAATCCAGAGGGTTATAATTGTTGCAGTTTCATTGGATAACATTAGACTGACTTTTCCAGAGATGAAGGATAGAATTAAACTGAATACGAGAATAAGAACGGATGGAACAATTAGGATTGGATTTTTGAATAGGTCTTCAAAAGAATTTTTTATTATTTTATATACCATGAATTATCCACCTATGAGTTTTAATAATTGGGTTGAAAAAAACATTAATCCAGCTAAAAGCCCGATAAGAATCAGAAGAATGATTCCTAGAATAATTGCTATTTTCTTAGAATGAAATCCTTTTTGTTCTACGGAAGGAGAAGAAAGTTGTTGATAGTTGGATTGCATCTGCTGCATTTGTTGCATGGGCTGTATCGGTTTTGCTAAAGGAAATACTGGAGCCGAAGGAGCCATGGAATTTCGAGTGGATGATTGGGCAATATTAGTAAAATTATTGCCCTTGTTTTGAAGATCTACTTGGGATTTGCTAGAATTTATATTTGATGCCATAGGAATAATACCTGAATTTAAAGAATTAGCTGCTTCCTTAACTTCTACCGGATTATAGCCTGCGCTAATAAAACTCTGAACCGCTTGGTCTAGAGTATCTCCTCTTTCCAGTGCATTTTTCAATCCTGCTTGTATTTCATCCCTCATTTTATTTTTATAATTTCAAAACTTGTCCGTTTTGCATTAAGTGAACAGTTTTATCTAATTTGTATCCTACTTCAATGGCCAGATTGGCTCCGGCGGTTAATTTTTTCAAATCTCCGTGGGAAGGAATTACATGTTCTGGTTTTATTAGGTTTATTAAATCTCTAAGATCTTCTCTTCCACCATGACCTGAGACGTGAACATTGTCAAAAATTCTTACCTGGAATTTCTTTAATCTATTTCCTAGCTCTTGTCTATTGGCTTCATTTATTGGAGATGGAATGGTCT
Source organism: Candidatus Woesearchaeota archaeon (assembly GCA_964647695.1). Taxonomy (GTDB): domain Archaea; phylum Nanobdellota; class Nanobdellia; order Pacearchaeales; family GW2011-AR1; genus VGKP01. Next base: position 5,570 of record CAZYIS010000008.1, on the reverse strand, counting down.
TTGATGAAAATATAACTTGATCATTTGCATCTAATTTAAGAGGTAATTGATTTTTAGTAATTCTATCTAGAATTGAACCTGGTTCGCCCTGATGGCCAGTACATACTATAAGATAATCTTTTTTATTTTTGTTTACTTGTTTTAGAACACGCTCCAATTGTTTTCTATAGGTAACTAGTCTTATATCTTTCATGAATGGAGCTTTGCCTACAGAATTAGCAGCAGTTACATATTTGGTTAAACTTCTACCTAGGAATATTACTTCACGGTTTAATCTAAGACCGAATTCGGCAATGGTTTTTAGTCTTGCGATGTGGGATGAGAAAGTGGTTATTACCATTCCGGCATTTTTATTATCGGTGGTAAAGAAAACATCATCTAAAAGTGATTTGGCAATTTTTTCAGAAGGTGTTTTTCGATCATCGGGAGCATATAAACAATCTACCACAAGAGCCTTAACTCCGATTTCTGAAAGATCTTTCAATCGTTTATAATTTGGTTTTTCTCCGTAGACGGGAGTATTATCTAGCTTGTAATCGTTTCCGTAGAGCACAACTCCATCAGGTGTATGGACTGCAATTATGGCACTTTCAATGGTAGAGTGGGTCATGTTTATGAATTCTATTTTGTAGTTTCCAGATTTTCCATGGATGGTATAGGATGCATTTGGAGCAACGGAAATTAGAGGATTTCTGATTTGATGGTTATTGTCTACCAGAAGGGATTTTAGAACTGCGATGGTGAATGGGGTTCCTAGAACTGGAGCTTTGTATCTTGGAGCAACATAGGGAATTCCACCTACGTGGTCCAGATGTGCGTGGGAAACTAATATGGCTCTAACTTTGTCTCTTAGATTATGAGTTTCCAAATATAAATCATCGGGCAATGCGCCTAAAGATCTCATTCCTCTTTCGGTAGGTATTTTTTCTCTTTCGGTAACTCCAACTATTGCAGGCAGAAATAAACCCGCATCAAAAAGAATAACGTCTTCATTAATTTCGAGAGCAGTCATATTTTTTCCCACTTCGTTATAACCACCAATGGTATGTATTTTTATCATGTCAATATTTCTAGGCGAATGTGCTTTAAATAGCTTATTAAGAATGTATTTAAATGAGTTATAATTATTATTTATATGTTAAAACTAAACGCAACTCAAAGAATTAAGAGAAGATATCTGCTAATTGAAGCCGAAAGTAAGGATATTGTGGAAAAGGTTATTCTTGAATACATTGGAGTTCTGGGATGGACTAAAGCCATACCTCAATTTGTGGAACATCAGGAAGGAATTGTGCTGGCCATTGAAAGAAAATCGTTAAATGATGTGAGAGCAGCATTTGAACTTTCCAAAGAAAAGATAAAAGTGTTGAGAGTTTCTGGAACCATTAAGGGATTGGGTAAATAGAGTATTTTTTGAATTTCACTACTTAAAAAAACAAAGATCCATAAAAGGATTTAAAATGAGACAAATTGCAGTTATTCTATGGATCTAAGTGCTCAAGCTCAAAAAGTGATTGAATTAAATGGTAACAGAGGAACTTTCGCAAGATTTCAATTACATAATGTTTCATACTATCCAACAGAGAAGATACAACAAAGAGTGGCTCAAGTAATCTATGATGTTGATTTGGTAGGTAAGAGTCTTTTAGAGAGTGAATTATATCAGAGAATGAAAGATGAAAAAAGAAATCCAATTAGTCTGGTATATCCTTTTTCCCATACAAAAGTTGAAGGTGAAGTATTATTATTAAATGATACAAGCGGATTGGTCGTTTGTCTTTTGGATATAAAAAGAATTTTAGATAGAGATTATCCTGAAAGGAATTTAACCGTTATATCCCAAAATGCTCTAGCCCCTAATTACCATCAGGTTGTTGACGTAGGTGAAACTGGTAGTATTTATACTGTTGATAAAGATGGTTCTAAATGGTCATTGCATTAAATAAACACGAAAAGGTTTAATAACGCTAAATAGTTTAATTTGTTATGTCAAAAAAGGGGCAATTGCAGATATCTTTTGGAATCATTTTCTCGATTATAATCATTGCTGCAACTCTGGCTGTGGCAGGATATATTATTGTGCAGTTTATTCAGGGTCAGAATAATATAAATTGTAAGCTCTATGTTCAGGATTTACAGAATAAGATAAATGATGCCTGGGGCTCGGATGGAAGTATTTCTAATGTCTTTACGGATAATAATATTCCTCCTAAGACCACTAAAATTTGTTTTGGAGGTATGAATCAAACTCTTCTGAATATAAAAGATAAACCCACTCTGGATGCGGTGAGCAATAGGGTTAGAAGTAATGTGAATGTGGTGTTCTATCCTCCAGCTTCCTGCGGAGATGGCCAATTTTCATTTACTCTGCTGCATGCTAAAATGGATGGCTTCTTTTGCGTCGATATTTCTGCTGGAAAAGCCAATGTGAAATATGCTAAGGGAGTAACCGATGCCATTGTTAAGATTTGTCCGGTTAATTCAACCTGTACGATTGGAGATAGTATCGTTGCTAATAATGGATCGATTTCTGGAATAATTGCTCCGGGAAGTTTTTGATGATTAATCTTAAAAACAAAAAAGGATTTGAGTTTAGTTTCGGATGGTTGTTTTCCATAATTGTGGGAGCAGTAATAATATTTCTTGCCATATATTTTGCTATGAACATAGTTTCTACCGGAAGAAATTCCCAGGATACGGTGGCTGGAAGTGCTTTGGGAGTTATATTGACTCCTATTGAGACAAGTCTTGAAGGAATAAATAAACCAGAGCCCATAGTATTTCCGGTTAGAACTAGAGTTTACAATTATTGCTATGGTAGCGGTAACTTTGGAGAACAGAAAATAGCAATAGCAACTCAATCGGGATTGGGCAAAAAGTGGGAAAATCCGGGAGTTCCAAGTACCTATTATAATAAGTATATATTTTCTAAAAGCACGGTTGAAGGTAGTAAAGCTAATGTAATAGCTAAACCATTTGCCTACCCTTACAAAGTAGGGGATGTTATTTATCTATGGAGTGCTGACGATAAATATTGTTTTGTTTCGGCTCCTAAAGATATTGAATCGGAATTGGGCGATTTGAATATTAAGGGATTGAACTTTACCAGTACTCTGGCTGAATGTGCTAAAAATAGTACTACGATTTGCTTTTCATCTTTTAGTGGATGCGACGTGATAGTAAGCACCATAGCTAATACGGTTAGTAAGGATGGAGTTACTGAAATGTATCCCAAGGATAATAATGCTCTACTCTATGGAGCCATATTTGCAGATCCGGGAATCTATGAATGTCAGGCTAAGAGATTAATGAAAAGAACTGGAGAGCTGGCATTTTTATATAAGTCCAAGAGCGAATTACTTGCTTCAAAAGGATGTGGAAGTAATCTGCAGGATGATTTGCTAGTCTATTCAAGTGCCACATTACAATTTAACAGTTCAGCTAGTTTTAGTCAAACAGATGTACAAATGGAGGGAATAGATGGTAAGAACAAATATCTTGCATGTAAAGTTTACTAAAAAAGCACAAACAAAAATACAGGAAATGGCTTTTGTTCTGGTGGCAATAATAATATTTTTTGCCATAGTGGGAATATTTTATATTAAAATAGGATTTAATAGCCTCGGAAATGATGTGGAAACCCAGAGAGCCGAAGCAGCCATGGAATTGGTTAGAAAAATAGCTGCCACTCCCGAGTTTGCCTTGACAAAAAATGGAGAAATGGTTTGCGATTCTTGTATTGATACCGATAAGGTAATGGCTCTTAAAAATATGACTGCCTACAAAGGATTTTGGAACATGGATTTCTTTAGACTAGATTATGTTTATCCTGTAAAGAAAAATATTGAATGCGTTTATGGAAGCTATCCAGATTGTTCAATGATTACTCTCAGCAATAGCGTTAATCATGAAAATCCGGTAACGGCCTATGTATCTTTGTGCAGAAGTGAGTATGAGAATAGTGTTTTGTTCTATAAATGTGAAATGGGAAAAGTGGAAATTTCAGCTAAAGGCATAACTGCTTTGGGAGTTACAAATGTTACTAAGCCGTAAGCACTCTGTGCTTAGAGTGATCGAGGAATTAATTCCTCGACATAAAAAAGGTCAGGAAGAAATAGTGGGATTTGTAGCCATAGTTTTGTTAGTAACTATCATTGGAGTTATATTTCTAGGATTGATGATCAAGAATGATACTCCTGTGGCTAAGGAAA
>CAZYIS010000008.1:0-1259 GCA_964647695.1 Candidatus Woesearchaeota archaeon | reverse complement strand
GGAGTTATATTTCTAGGATTGATGATCAAGAATGATACTCCTGTGGCTAAGGAAAGTAAAGATGTAACTCGATTATTGGATAGTGCAATGCAGTATACAAGTAATTGTGCCATAGATTATCTTCCTAATTATGCCTCTTTGCAGGATCTGATTCAGAAATGCTATGAACAGAATTCTAATGTCTGTCAGTCTAAGGAAAAAGTATGTTCTGCTTTGAATAGAACATTGTTGGGAATTCTGGATGGAAACATTAAAACTGGAGTTGAAAATAAGAATAAGGGCTATGTGTTCAAAACAGAGTTTAGCTATAACATAAGTGCAGGAAATGGAACGGAAATTCTCAAAGTAATGAAAGGAAATTGTTCAACCGATTCTTTCATTCAGGGCTATAGTTCATTCCAGGGACAAAAAGGAGAATATATTTCTACTTTGAAGCTTTGCTATTAATTTAAACCTAAACTTATTTTTATTGCTGAATTAACTTTTTTCATAATTGATTCATTTAAAGAAGATAATCTTTTAAAAAGTCTTGATTTGTCTATCGCTCTTATTTGATTTAATAATATGGTAGAATCTTTAGGTAATTTTGATTCTTCTTTGGTTATGAAAACGTTTGTAGGATACTCTTTTTCATAAATTTTAGAAGTTATCGGAGCAACAATTGTAACTGGGCTATTTTCATTTGAGATATCATTTTGTATAATTAATGCAGGTCTAACACTTCCTTGTTCAGAACCTTTTACAGGTTCAAAATTTACTAAAAAAACATCTCCTCGCTTAATTTTCATTCCATTCCCAGTCAAGTGAACTTGACTCCCATTCTTTTACTATTCTTAAACTATCTTTGGCCATAACATGGCATCCTTCAATAAGCAATTTTTCTTGTTCCATTTTGTTATTTTGTCTTTCGTCTATTAAATCTACAATTATTTCTTCGTAAGTTTGGTTTGGCTTAACTTTTAGTCTTTCCAATAAATTTTTTACATTTTCTCTTATTTGGATAGTTGTGATATTATTCATTATTCTATAGATGAACTATAGTATATAAACTTTTCTAGCCAACGTAATGTCTATGGTGTTCTTTAGGGTCTGATAAAACATTAGTTTTAGTTTCATCTTTTTTAGACAGGAGAGTTGAAATGGCTTTGTCTATGGAAACCATTTCTCCAGATGCAGCTTGCATAGATGCAGAAAGTTTAACTAAGGATTTGTAATTCTCTTCGCTTATTTTTATTGCTTTAAGGGCCATGGTAACTTAT
>CAZYIS010000007.1:0-43134 GCA_964647695.1 Candidatus Woesearchaeota archaeon | reverse complement strand
GGCCTGATCTCCCCAGAAATATTTACTAGCCACGACTTTCAATGCCAATGCAGACCAAAAGTCAGGTCTTTTAACATTAGGCTGTACAAAAATAACTTTTCCCTTATCATCCGTAACTCTAACTTCTTCAGAAAGCCAATTCAACTTATTTCCATTATGATCGAATTCATATGGGCTATTTCCTTCTTTAGTAAAGAATCTATCCATTTCCATCTTTTTTAGTCCTAGTTGTTGTATCCTCTCTGGTGTCATTTTACTAATCCTCTTATTTCGTTTTTGAAATCATCCACATCAGCAAAATCTCTGTAGATAGATGCGAAACGTATGTATGCTACCTTATCTACTCTTTTTAATTCTTTAGATACTATTTCACCTATATTTGAAGTATTCACTTCTTTTCCCATTTTTCTTATTTTATCCTCAACGTTTATTATCATTTTGTCTATTTTATCTTCGCTCACAGGCCTTTTTCTACAAGCCATGACTATCCCCTTTTTTATTTTGTCTCGATCGAAATCTTCCCTTCGACCATCTTTTTTAATCACCCGAAGATTAATTTCTTCCAGCGATTCACGAGTATTGAACCTTTTTTCACACTTCAAACACTCTCTTCTTCTTTTGGTAATTCCTGAAATATCCCTCTTGTCCATAACCTTGGTTTCTTCATTTGAGCAGTAGGGGCATATCATTGTATCACCACAACAGATTGTGTTTTTATCTCTTTTCGAGCACAACCTCTTGTATTTTGTCATCTTACAAGATCAAATTAGTATTTAAACATTCCCTCTGTTTTCTTTTTATTCTCGACAAAAAATTAGAAAATATTTGTTACATTTTTTAAGTGATAAACGAATTTTCAAGTTATTTTTTAATTTTTTCAATTAACTTTATATACTTTGTTCAATTAAATAAGCTATGGACCTAGGATTAACACCATTTATTTCCCAACTTAATATTTCTCCTTGGCTATTATCTATTATTTTGATCTGGACTTTGCTTTGGAAGGCCTTTGCCTGTTGGAAATCTGCTAGATTAAACAAACCCATTTGGTTCATTGTTCTTTTTCTAGTCAATACCCTTGGAATTTTAGAAATTCTTTACATTTTCATCTTTTCCGAATACAGAATACAAGGAAATGGTCCTGCAAAGAAGATAAACCGTTCAAGGAAAAAGAAATAAAATGCAGACCAAATTCAAACGCGGAGACAAAATAATTCTAAAAAGAAACATTGTTTCTGATTACATTGAATATCATAATGAAGACGAACCAGGTTTTCAAGATTTGCCCATAGTAAAAGGAATGAAAGGTAAAATTAATATGCTCCTCACCAATGGAAAGTATCACGTAGAAATTTTTGATAAAAAAGGCGAAATACTTGCCTATGTTCCTATCGACGAAGAAGATATGGAAAAAGAATAATTAAAATTCTAATATTTTCTCGTAATTATGGTTCCAATTTCTATTCTCGCATTGGAATTATTTTTTATCAATTCATAATCACTGGATATTATTTTAGATTTATTTTTATCCACATTAATTAGACTAATTTTATCCCTAGTTTTAGCCTCTACAAATATTAGGATAAAAGAATTAATTATTTTATTACCTTTTTTGATATTTTCCAGAGAAACTGAATTTATTTTAACCAAATTAGCATCAATTCCATGTTTTGTTTTCATTATTCTTTTAACTGCCTCTTTTATTGATTCTCCAATCAGCAATCTTCCTCCCGGCATAGACAAATAACCTTTGAATGGTCTTTTCTCTCGTCCATAGAGAAATACTTCTTTTCCTTTACCTAGTTTTATGAGAATTATGGAAAGCACATTATTCTTTTCCGATAAATAGGGTATCATATATTCCGAAGCTTCCGAAAGAGAATAGGATTCTCCTTCCTTAACCAAAACTCCTTTTTCAACCAATTTCTTCATATGGTAGGCTAATTTATTTGATCTGATATCCAAATTCTTTTCTATCTCATTGAACTTCAATTTATTATTCTTCAAAAACAAATTTAGTATTTTTCTTTCCATGTTAGTCAAATTTTTTGAGGAATTGTTTAAATATAAAACTTCTTGTTTTGAATTATGGAACAAACAAAATTCGATCCAGAACAAGCACATTATATTGTTGTAACTGGGATTATAGTTAAAGATGGTAAATATCTAATAGTAAAAAGAGCCGATTGGGAGAAAGCATTCCCTGGAAGATGGACTGTTCCCGGAGGAAAGCTAAAAACCAGCGAATATATGTCAAAAGAAAAAGATACGGCCCATCATTGGTACAATGTATTTGAAAATGTTATTAGAAGAGAAATCAAAGAAGAAGTTAATCTAGAAATAGCTAACATTGGCTATGTAACCAGCATGATTTACATTCGTCCAGATGGAATTCCTTGCATAATCGTTAGTCTCTCTGCAGAACATGCATCTGGGGATGTTAAACTATGTGATGCTTTAACTGAATATAAATGGATGTCATTAGAAGAAGCAAAAACTGCTGATCTAATAGATGGCATATATGAAGAGTTAGAGATATTAGATAAATTTCTAAAGACCGGAAGAAGAACTGGTTGGACTAAAAACTAATTAATTACTAGAATTAACACTAACATTCACAGTTACATTAGATGTTGAATTGTTTTGATTGTCATTGGTTGAAGATTCATCCTTTTCTCTTGCTAGAAATGCCCACCATGGCTTATGAACTTTTATAATTTCTCCAGTGGTTGGATCAATTTCAGCCTTTAGTACCATTTTTTTACCAAATATAAAGAATAACTTTGAATCTTTTTGAGTATCTACTACCCATGCTGCTCTAGTCTTATTTCCTATGCCTACTTCTTTTAATTCAACAGTGCAATTATTCTTTTCACACTTTGCTCCCAATCTTTTCAATGCTATCTCCGATGCTTTGTCAGGCATTACCTTCACATCAGCATATTTTCCATTTGATAAGTATGCTCTCAATATTTGGCCTACTGATCCATTTCCAATATCTGCAGCAGTTAAGTTAAGTCCGGTTTTAGCGTTAATTTTTCCAGCAATTATTTCTTTTTGAGTATCATTCAAATCTCTAATAGTTATATTTCTATGTCCTTCTTTTTCATCCTTATCTTCAACTTCAAAAGAACCATTGTGTGATCTCATTTCTTGTTTAAATTGTTCTCTTAGAAGTTCCATTTGATTTTTGAATGATTCAGTCATATTCTCTCTTTGTTGCTTCAATTCTTCTCTTGCTTGTTCTCTTTGTTGTTGTAATGTTCCGTTAATTATAGAATTATTACAACAATATGATTTCATATTAAAATCTTGAGTACCAATCTCATATTGATTAGTGCCATCACAAGTATAATTTGCAGTAGAACAGTATTGTTTTAATGCATTTTGTTGCTGATCAACCATGTCATTGCTTTCAGCCAGGGCTATGGAAAACATACTAATAAGAAGAACAGCGAAAACAGCAAATGCAAAAACTTTTTTCATATACAGTAAAATCCTCGATGATATATAAACCTTATGAAGCAGAAATTTTAAATTATCTTTTTTAGCTCTTTAATGACCAAGTCAACTTCTTTTTTATCATTTCTTTCAGATAGCGAAAATCTCAATGTTCCCTTGATTTCTTTATCATTTAATCCTAGGGCAGTTAATATTCTATTCTCCTTAGTTTGTTTAGAGGTACAGGCCGATCTAGTGGAGCACATTATTCCTTTTTCGCTAAGTCTTAACATTAATCTATCACCATCTTTTCCCGGAAATGAAACATTAACATTATTAGCCAATCTTTTTTCTTTGCTTCCATTAATCTTTCCACCCAGGTTTTCAAGTTTTTCAATGAAGTAGTCTCTAAGTTCTCTTATTTCATTTTTATTAACTTTTTGAGCAATTGAAACTGCTTTGCTCAATCCAGCTATTCCCGGAACATTTTGAGTTCCAGGTCTTATTCCCAATTCTTGACTTCCACCCCTAACAATTGGCCTAATATTTGTTCCTTCTCTCACATAAAGAAATCCTATTCCTTTACTTGCTCCAATTTTATGTCCGCTTGCACTCATTAAATCAATCTTCATAGAATTAACATCGATCTTTTCTTTACCGAAGCTTTGAACTTCATCCGTATGAAATAGTACCTTATTTTTTCTACATAACTCTCCGATCTTACCTATATTTTGAATAGTGCCAATTTCATTATTTGAGTGCATTATTGAGACCAATAGCGTGTTTCTATCCATACTATTTTCCAAAATAGAAAAATCAATCAATCCACTAGAATCAACAGGAATTTCCACAATTTGATAACCTTCTTTTTTCATTTCATTACAACATTCGTATATGGATGAATGTTCAATAGAAGAGATAATTATCTTTTTTTTCGAAGGATTGGCCTTTGCAATTCCTTGAATCGCTAAATTATTTGATTCTGTCCCACCCGAAGTGAATATTATTTCGTTGCCTTTACAGCCTATTTCTGCAGCAATTATTTTTTTCGCATTTTCAATTGCTTTTTCTGAGCGCAGACCCATTTCATTCATAGAAGATGGATTTCCATATTCTTCCAACAGGTATTTGTTCATTTCTTTTACCACTTCAGGATAAACTCTTGTGGTGGAAGCATTATCCAGATATATTACTTTAGCCATACCTAGTTTAATAAAAATAAGATTAAAAGGCTTTTGATTTTAAATTATCCATTTTCCGTCTTTTTGAACCAATTTATCATTCACATAGATCATTCCACCTGGAAATTCTCTAATATTTTTAGGATTTCTTCTCAGATCACAAACAATATCCCAATGTACTCCTGATTTATTTAATCCTCCACCATTATTCAATTGTCCGTTATTAAGAGAATCCCCTACTGCCAAATGTATTGACCCTCCAATTTTTTCATCAAACAATGTTGATAAAATAGATCTTTGAATTCCATAATTACATCCTATTCCCAATTCTCCTATTCTTCTAGATCCTTCATCCGTATTCAAAGTTGCTTCCAAATCTTTTTGATTTTTATTTGCAGAGAAATTAGTTATAAGTCCATCTATCAATTCCAACCTTATTCCTTCTACTATACCCATTCCTTCTCTCTGGGTTGGACAATTAAAATAGATATGCCCATTGGCTGAATTTTCTCTAGGTCCATAAAAGAATTCTCCATCAGGCATATTGCATTTTCCATCACAAATTTCCGATGCTCTATCCTTCAAACTAAGGTGTAAATCTGTTAATCCTGGAACAACTATTCTAACATCTTCCGCATAATCAAATACTTTTTTCATTTTTTTCATAGACTGGCCCATTTTTATCCAATCATTATTTAGAGTTGCATTGTAAACAAAATCAGCATAATCTGAAAAAGACATATTAGCAACTTTTGCATCTTTTCTAGTGGGGAATCCTACAATGTTCCATTTAACTTCACATCCATTATTATCTCCTGCGCGGTACAAAACTTTTTTGTACGGTCCAATTACTTCTTTACTAAATTCAGAAACTATTTCTGCAGAATTTTTTATTCCCTGAGCATAATTAGGATTACTTTGATTTTCAATTAATATTCTTGCACTGCACCATCGGGCTAAATCTTTTCTTCTCTCAAGTTCATGTTTCCATTCCACCTTATCTCTTCTGGCAATCAATCCTCTAAGAAGTACCGGATCAAAAGTTAGAGGATCATATCTTATATCTACTCCTCTAGCCATGGCTTTTTTACCAATCATAGTACCATATTCCGAATAGGCCGGATCAAATTGAATAATTAGTCTATCACTTTCTTTTATATCTACAGAATAATTCAAAACCAAATCAGCGAGTTTACCTGCCCTATTGTCTTTACTCATCTTAATGCATATGGTTGTTTATTTTCAGCATGAGAAATCATTTCATGACCTATTCTTGGTAAGTCCAATGGCGAAACCGGGTTATCTATTCCAAAATATCTTCCTGCAATTACTGGCACTAATCTTCCACCTACTTCTAAGCGCAATCCATTCAAAAGTACATCTACATATTCATTAGTATTAGTGATGCCTACAGGAGTAGGTTCATCTTTCTGATGAGAAACTAAAACCACAGCCACTATGTCTTTACTCATGAAAATTCCATAGAATCAAGTTTTAAAAATATATGTGAGATAAAAACAAATCAAAAATTACAACTTGGTCTGAACATTCTCTTCAGGAGTATCTGGCAAATCATCTGCGACTGGAACTTTAACCACATCTGCTAATTTATCTCCGTCCTTAAGATTTACAATATGAACTCCCTGAGTTGCTCTTCCCATTACTCTTATATCCTTCATATTAACTCTTATCATTGCACCCTTGGCAGAAGTTGCAATAATTGAATCTTTTCCAGAAACTCCTAGAGCAGTCAGCACATCTCCAGTCTTATCGCTTACATCCAAAGTAATTACTCCTTTTGTTCCTCTACTGGTTTTTCTATATTCTTCCAATTCAGTTCTCTTACCATAGCCTTTAACTGTGGCCGTAAGTATTGTAGTTTTACCGTCCTTTGGAATTGCTTCAAGAGCTACGATTTCGTCATTCTTTCCAAGATCTGCTCCTGCAACTCCATAGCTTGCTCTTCCCATGGATCTTACTTCATCCGAACTGAATCTTACTGCTTGTCCTTTCTTAGTTATCAGCAATACTTCCTGTCCATCTTCAACCGTTGCGACATTAACCACTGCATCCGAATTATCTCCTGGAAGATTAATAACTCTAACTCCAGTATTTCTAGGTTTAGAAACATCCATCAAAGGTATTTTCTTTACCATTCCTTTCTTAGTTGCAAACATCAAATATCCTTTATCAAAATTCTTTACGGACATTACATTACTTATGGTTTCATCATTCATCTGTAATACATTGATTAATGCTTTTCCTTTACCTTGTCTCTCACTTGCGGGAACATCATTTGCTTTAAGCCAATAAATTCTTCCTCTGGATGTGAAGAATAATAGATAATCATGAGTCGAGCAGGTTATTAATCTAGTTACAAAGTCTTCTTCCTTCAATTCTCCTCCGCTTACTCCGCTACCACCTCTCTTCTGTTCTTTGTAAGCTGCAACATCAACTCTCTTTATGTATCCTCCAGAAGTAATCATTACCACCACATCCTTCTTTTCAATAAGATCTTTTTCAGTTATTTCTTCAACTCTCTTCAATATCTTACTTCTTCTATCATCTCCATACTTAGTCTTAATTTCAGAAGTTTCTTTCTTAATAACTTTAAGAATTTCTTTTTCATCCCCAAGAATTGCTTTTAATTCAGCAATTAATTCCTTCAATTCTTTTTCTTCATCCTTTAGCTTTCCAGCTTCTAAATGAGTTAATTGTTGGAGCTTAATTTCCAAAACTGCTTTTGCTTGTCTATCAGTTAAATCGAATTTTTTCATTAATCCTGCATGAGCTTCGGTTGAGTTTGCACTCTTCTTAATGAATTCAACAATTTTATCTATATCCTTAAGAGCCAATAATAAACCCTGAACAATTTCTATTCTATCTTCTGCTTTTTTCAGATCAAATTTAGATCTATTTTTAACAGTCAATACTCTATATTTAAGATATTCAACAAGTATTTCTTTCAAATTCAAAACTTTAGGTTCTTTTCCAACCAGAGCCAACATGTTTGCATCAAAAGATGTTTCCACATTGGTAAGAGTATATAACTTATTCAATGTAAATTTAGGATCCACATCTTTCTTTAGCTCAATAACAATTCTTACATTTCCCTTTGCAGATTCATCTCTCATGTCATAGATATCTGGCAATTTCTTTTCAGTGGCAAGTTTAGCAATGGTCTTTACCAACTCTGCTTTATTTACCATATATGGAATTTCCGTAATTACAATAGAATTTCTTCCCTTCTTATCTTCTTCAATCTCAGTTCTACCTCTAATAATTATTTTTCCTTTTCCAGTTCTATACAAATCTTTTATTCCTCCAGAGATTAATCCTCCGGTTGGGAAATCTGGGCCCTTAACAATTTCTGCAAGTTCATCAACCGTAATATTAGGTTTATTGATTAATTCAATAACTGCATCAGACACTTCAGTTAAATTATGTGGTGGTATGTTAGTAGCCATACCTACTGCAATTCCAGATGCGCCATTCAATAATAAATTAGGCAACTTTGCTGGAAGGGTTTCTGGTTCTTCCAAAGAGTTATCGAAGTTAGGCCTCATCTTTACAGTCTTCTTTTCAATATCTGCCATCAATTCTACAGATATCTTACTTAGCTTTGCTTCCGTATATCTGTCAGCTGCTGCGGAGTCTCCATCCATACTTCCGAAGTTTCCCTGTCCATGAACAAGAGGATATCTCAATGAAAAGTCCTGGGCCATTCTAACAAGAGAATCATAGATAGCAATATTTCCGTGAGGGTGATACTTACCCATGGTTTCTCCCACAATTCTTGCGCATTTCATTGTGGATTTACTTGCGTCCAATCCTAGAGTATGCATTGCATAGAGAATTCTTCTGTGTACTGGCTTCAATCCATCTTCAACACTTGGAAGTGCTCTATCAACTATGACTGACATGGCATAGTCAATGAATGCTTGTTCCATTTGTTCAACTATTTCAACTGCAGCAACACCTTTCTCAGTTCCAATTTGTTCTTTTTCTCTTCTCTTAGCTTCGTCTGCAATTATTTCCTGTTCTATTTTATCTTCGCCGTTTCCGTTTTTTTCTTCTGCCATGTTAAATATCTATTTGTGCCTCCGATGCTCTTTCTGCTATGAATACTTTTCTAGGATCCACATCATCACCCATTAATTTTGAAAATGTTTCATCTGCTTTAACTGCATCTTCAACCATTACCTTATTTAATAATCTTGTTTTTGGATTCATGGTAGTATCCCAAAGTTGTTCGGGATTCATTTCTCCAAGACCTTTGAATCTATTAACCACTAGATTTCCTCCAAGTTTAGCAACAATTTTCTTCAATTCATCATCGCTGTAAACATAATGATCTATTTTCTTTCTAACTTTATACAATGGAGAGACTGCAATGTATATATGGCCTCCTTCAATTAACTTTGGCATAAATCTAAAGAAGAATGTCAATAACAATGTTCTAATGTGGGCTCCATCTACGTCCGCATCTGTCATGATTACAATTTTACCATATCTAAGTTTAGCAATATCAAATTGATCTCCAACTCCAGTTCCTATGGCTGTAATAATATTTGCAATTTCTTCATTTCCTAGAACTTTTACTGCGTTTGCTTTTTCTACATTAAGTGGTTTTCCTTTTAATGGAAGAATGGCTTGTTTTTCCTTATTTCTTGCCATTTTAGCAGATCCTCCTGCCGAATCTCCTTCTACAATAAATATTTCAGATTCTTCGGTTTTATTGCTAGAGCAGTCGGCCAATTTTCCTGGAAGTCCTCCAACGGAAAATGCATTCTTTCTTCTAACCAATTCTTTTGCTTTCTTTGCCGCATTTCTTGCCTTCTGTGCTTCAAGTGCTTTGTCCACAATTCTTCTTGCAACGGCTGGATTTTCTTCAAAGAATTGGGTAAATGCTTTCATAGCTACTCCATCCACAATTCCTTTAACTTCGCTATTTCCTAATTTTGTTTTTGTCTGTCCTTCAAACTGTGGTTCTGGAACCTTAACCGAAATAATGGCTGTAAGTCCTTCTCTTACGTCATCTCCCGTTAAATTATCACTCTTGTTTAATTTATTTTTATTTGCATAATCATTTATTGCTCTGGTTAGTGCTGTCTTGAATCCTGCTTCATGAGTTCCACCTTCAACCGTGTTAATTGTATTTACAAAAGATAATACGGTTTCTTGATAACTAGAATTATATTGCACAGCACATTCAACCACAATTTTATTATCTTCTTTCATGAAATAAACTGGTTTGGCATGTACTGCTTCCTTACTCTTATTTACCCATTTAACGAATTCAATTAATCCGCCTTCATAATGGAAAGTTTCTTTTTTATCATTAGCTTCATCCCTAAGAATTATTTTTACTCCCTTATTCAAAAATGCAATTTCTCTAAATCTTGTTTCAAGAGTAGAAAATTCAAACTTAGTTGTCGAAAATATGGTTTCATCTGGGAAAAAAGTTACTTCAGTTCCAGTATCTTTCTTTTCACATTCTCCGACTACTTTAACATCGTATAATGGCTTTCCAATTTTATACTCCTGTTGATATATTTTTCCGCCTTTCTTAACTTTAACTTTCATTAATTTGGAAAGTGCTGCAACTACGCTAATTCCTACTCCGTGAAGTCCTCCAGAAACTGCGTAACTACCCTTATCAAATTTTCCTCCAGCGTGTAGTTTAGTAACTACCACCTGCAATGCTGAAACTTTATAGACTGGATGTGGTTCAACCGGAATTCCTCTTCCGTTATCCGAGACTGTCACGCTACCATTTTTATTTAATGTAACTTCGATGGTGTCACAATAATCAGCCATAGCCTCGTCAACCGCATTGTCCACAATTTCCCAAACCAAATGATGTAATCCAGTCTTACTGGTACTTCCAATATACATTGCAGGTCTTAATCTAACTCCTTCAAGACCTTCTAGAACTTTAATATTACCTGCACCGTAATCTTTTCCCCCCTTTTCAGAATCTTTTTTTTCAGCCATATAAATATTAGCAAATTTATTTTGCAAACTCAAAAGTTAAGTGCTCTTTAAAAACCTTTCCCTGTCAAAAATTATTTATCGACGATAAAAGGCACTCAATTTATCGAGGGTTATTAGATTTCTAGCAAGTACGTTTGCAGTAGTACTATAATTTTCAAGACTAGGTTTAAATTTAGCTATTTCACTCAAACAAAAATCTTCTGGAATGTTATATAGTGTACAAAGAGCTAAATTTCTACTTGCGAATTCTCCTCCAGACCTATATATTTGCTTAATCACTGCAAATTTACCATCCTCAGTCAATGCTTTTTTATCTTCATTCAATTTTGAGATATTTGGTTCCACATAAGGGTTCAAAAATTCAAGCTCTTTAGAAGAAACATTGAATGTAGTAAAATATGGGCATAAAACATCAGTATTTTCAATTTTCAGTCTAGCTGATTTATGACCTAGATAAGAATCATCAAAAATTACCTTTATCCTATTATCTCTCGTAGAAGAGCAAATACTATTGAATATAACTCCAGGTAATCCATTTTTTGGCACTTGGTAAAGGCTAACATTAAAGTTATATTTTGGAAATAAAAATCCTCCTAAAGAAGAAGTATTAATCTTGGCAACATGGAGATTTTTAGGTAATATGTGCAAAACAACACGATCATCCAATAATGCCTGGGCCCTAACAGATTCTCTCATAAAATCAGTCCATAAATAGAGTATATAAGATTAATTATAAAATAATTTAGATATTATTTTTTCTTAGCTTCAACCGGAGCTTCAATTCCAGCAGCCTTGTCAGCTTTTGCCTTATCTTTTACAATAGTCTTAGCTCTTTCTTCGTGATAGGCAGCAGTCCATTTCAATTTTCTTTTATCTCTCTTCAATTCTAATGCATTTTTTCTACATTTACTTGTACAGAAAAAATGAACAGTACCATCATTGGCTATATAGTTTATTCCTCTAAAATTATTTTCTTCTTTACCACAAAATACACATTTAACCATTATTTAGCACTCCTTGTAAAATTACTTCTTATTCTTCTAGCTTCAATTTCAGTTTCTCTCATGGTAATTAAATCTCCAACCCTAACAGTACCTTTAATATTTCTTCTCAATATTTTATCCTTATTTCTTCCATCTAGAATTTTAACCATACACTGAGTAACTTCTCCTCTTGCTCCAGTTCTTCCAATAAATTCTTCCACAATACCATTAACTGGTCCTTCAGAACTGAATTTTTCAACCTTCATTGTAGAATTTCCTTCAGCAGAAGAAGTGTTGTCCTTAACTTTTTGTTGTTTAGCCATTTTTGCTCCTATCAATTAGCCTTTGATTTTAATTGAGCAATTTCTTTTTCAACTTCACCGGCATTTATTACAGCAACGGCAGCAGTATTAACATTGATTCCTACAGCCAATCCAAGCTTTTGTTTAGAATCAACTTCGACACATGGAATATTCTTTTCTTTACATAAAATTGGAAGATGTGCAACTAATTCCTTAGGTTCAACGTCTTTAGCGTAAACAACTAATTTTGCGACTCCAAGTTCTACTGCCTTGGTCACTTCATTTGATCCTTTGTCAACTTTGCCTGTTTTCTTTGCTTTTTCGATTATTGAATAGAAGTCCATTGTTGGCCTCCGTATTTAGTTACCTAAACTCGTGAGAGTTTTGGGGATGAAGAATTTTATTTCTCCACCACATCATAGGTTAACAATAGCTCAAAAAGAGAGTTTATAAACCTTTTCTTACATTCTTTTTTGTGCAGGAGTAGCAAAGTGGTCAAATGCGAGGGACTCAAAATCCCTTCTCTTAGTGGGTTCAGAGGTTCGAATCCTCTCTCCTGCATATTTAAAAAAAGAATAAAAAATAAAATGAAAAAAGAAAATAATTTTTTTAAGAACAGAGAAATAAAATCTCAATTAATAATTTTATTTGCAACATTTATTTTATTTGCTCTTCTACTGAGTAATATTTTAGCCCACGGATTTTTATCTTTTGTCGATATAAATTTAATGAGCTGGATAAGTACACATCAAACTAATTTTCTCATTTCCATTTCAAAAATCCTGAGCAATATTTTTGAGCCAATTATCTTTTTTATAATTTCAATTTTGCTAGCCCTATTTTTTATAAAACATCATAGAAAAAAAGAATTTATTTCTCTAGCCGTATTTACTTTTATTTCTCTGGGCGTAATGGAATTAATGAAATTGCTAGTCCAAAGACCAAGACCAATTTTATCTTTAATTAGCGAAAATACTTTTTCATTTCCCAGCGGGCACACATTAATGGCTGTAATATTCTTTGGAGCCCTAATTTATTTATTTGAAAAACATATTAAATCAAATAAGAAGAAACATCTTTGGAGTATTTGCACAGTTCTATTGGTTCTAGCCATCAGCATCAGCAGATTAATATTAAATGTACATTATCTATCTGATGTTCTAGGAAGTCTTCTAATAGGTACTTTCCTATTAACTCTATTCATAATTTCTATAGAATATACTAATATCTTTAAAAGAGATTAATCTTCTTAATTCTGTGCTCCTGTAGCTCAGCCCGGATTAGAGCGAGTCCCTCCTAAGAAGAGTTACCTTTTTGTCCCTTTCCTGAATTTTTTCCTCATTATCGGAATGAATTTTAAGCAACCTTAAAGAAGTATTTATAAATAATCTTCTTCTATCAAAAGGATGGGATTATTTGATTTTGGGAATAAGAAAAGGATGCATCTTCAGCTTCATGGAAATTTCAGAGATGCAGTTAGATTCGAAGAGCTGAAAAGAAGAAGGAGATGGTTCTATTTTCTTGATCTAGTAGCCATCGTGTCTGCAATCATAGGATATTATCAATATCAAGCCCAAGCATTCACAAATGCTTATTGGGCATTCGGAATTACCCTAGTTATTGTTTTTTATCTTGTGCTTAGAAAGATTAATAGGAAAAGGCACAAACAGTTTAATAGATTTAGAAGAAGGTAGTATTTCAAACATATTTCTCATGCCTGGGTAGCTCAGCCTGGATTTAGAGCATTACCCTCCTAAGGTAAGGGTCGCAGGTTCAAATCCTGTCCCGGGCGTTTAAATAAAAGCTATTAATAAATCCAACAACATAATAAATATAAAGGGAGATACAATAATAGACTTATGGAGAGACGGCCGCAAAAAACCAAATTTAAAGATATTAAATCTAATGTAAAAAAGGAAGATATGGGTCTGCCAGACATTGTAAGAAAGATGCTGTTTATATTATTCATGATATTTGCAATATTATTCCTTCTGAATTTTAGTGTGGGTGGACCCTCCGTATTTGATGAGTTAAAATATTTATTAAATGCAGAATTAGGTAGTGTTACATCAGTAATACTCGGGGCAAGCATAGTCGGAGCAACCATTATTTCAATATTCATATTCTTTGTAGCTTTGATATTTAACAGCACACTAAAATTAAAAATTAACATATGGTTTATATTAGGCGCATTTGTGATGTTTTGGTTATTTTTAGCAGGTTTTAGTTTTATAGAATCAGCAATAGGAGTTAAGACAGTTCATGGATGGAATTTACAAAGCCCACCACCTAATATTGTGGGGCAGATAAATTGTAATTCTGAAACAACTGGGGAGGCAGTTATCTTAATTAATGATACAGCAATCTGTAAATATACCTTGCCTTGGAAATTAACAAATGCCACTACAAGTGTAGAAATAGTATACAATAATAACACTCACAACCATATAACTTCAATGGTTGAACCCAATAACTACAATATTACATTTAATGCTTCAGCAAATGTGCGATATCTATCCTTCGAGATTAATGGTATCAATGAAAAAGGCATGAATGTAAGTGCAACTGACGGATATCCAAATACTTTCTTATCTCCAGAAGAATATAAACAAAATACTCAAACATTTTTATCGTATATTTTGGGACTTTTTGCCTTGATATTCGTTACAGCACCTATAGCGATAAATGAACTAAAGAAACTTTGGAGAGGTACAAACTAGTTTGAACTTGCTAAGAAATATAGTTTTTTCAAAAAATAGGGCTTCGACTAAGGAAAATACCCTTCTCTCCTAAGGCCTAGGTCCCAGGTTCAAATCCTGGCAGGAGCGCTTTTAATACTTTTCAAAATTAACTAAATATTTAAAAATAAGGTTAATTAATATAGCCTATGATAAAAGATCATAGTTTAGCTCTAGTAGCTGCTGGTTTAATTTCATTTCCTTCTATTCTAAATGCCTATGCATTTACTAGTCTTTCTCCGTCTAATCCTTTAGATCGTCAACCTTTTCCTGAACAAAGACAAGAAGATCTTTCAAGTACCCAAGCCATAGCTGATAAAAGAAAATATGCTGCCCATGAATATATAGAAAATATCGCCGATATTCCGTTGGATCGAGATAACAAATACAAGAGTTTTAGAATAAGACCTAAATCTCCTGAGTCTTTTTCATCTTCATCTAGAAATTATGATCGCAGAGCATTTTCTTCTTTTTCTTCATCTAAAAAAACTTTTTGATAATAACTCCAGAATCAAAAGCTTTTCAGTTTTGTCATTTTATAAGGTACACAAACAATTAAAAAGTTTTTAACCTTTTCTAATCTATGCCTTATAAAAATCCTGAAGATAGAAGAAAATGGGCTAGAAAATGGTATTCTGAACATCAATCGTTTATCAAATCCCAAGTTAAAAAAAGAAAGGGTTCTCTTTGGGAATGGATAGGTGAACATAAAAAGTCACTTAAATGTTCACAATGTCCAGAAAATCATCCTGCAACACTAGATTTTCATCATAAAAATGATAAAACCTTTAGCATAAATTATATGGTATCTAATGGATATTCTCCTAACAAAATCAAAAAAGAGATGGAAAAATGCATAGTCTTATGTTCTAATTGTCATAGAAAGCTACATTATAAAAATAAAAAGCTTTTTTAACTCTCATTTTATCATAAAAACGAGCATCGTTAGTTAAATGGTAGAATAGTGGATTTCCAGGAGATTGGGTTTTTCAACCCAAACTCGAAAATATCCGCGGACACGGGTTCGATTCCCGTACGATGCATTCACTTTACTAAGTCCTAATTAGATTTAAAAGTGTTAAAATACAGAGATAAATAATGGAAAATCAAGTAAATAATGCGCATATTTCTACTAAGAATTGGTATGATAGAAATTACAAGATTCTTCTAATTATACCTTTAATTTTATTTCTTTTCTCAATTTTTTATCTAGTCTCATTCTATCATTCCAATGGAGACATTTTCTATAAAGATGTATCATTAACCGGTGGAACCACCATCACCGTATTCGATGGTAATGTCAGTTTGTCAAATCTAAAATCTTCTTTGATTACCCAATTTCCCGATCTTATAGTTCGAGGCATATCCGATATAAGCAGTGGTAAGCAACACGGATTCTCTTTAGAAACCAAAGCCAACGCAACCGAAATAAAATCCGCATTGGAAGTTTATCTAGGCTATAATCTAACTTCTGCCAATTCATCCGTTGAATTTTCCGGAGCAAGTCTTTCATCCGGATTTTACCAACAATTAAGATTTGCAATTCTACTTGCCTTTACTCTTATGGCTATCGTAGTATTCATAATTTTCAGAACTCCAGTTAGAAGTTTATCCATTATTCTTGCTGGTTTAGGAGATATAATCATGACCATTTGTGTAATAAATCTTTTAGGAATTCAACTTTCCACGGCAGGAATTGTTGCTTTACTTATGTTAATTGGTTATTCAGTCGACGTGGACATTTTACTTACCACCAGAGTATTCAGACATAAAGAGGGAAATTTAAATCAAAGAATATTTGGAGCATTCAAAACTGGAATAACCATGACTCTTACAGCCATGGTATCCATTGCCATAGCATTGATATTTACCTATTCCATATCTCCAACTCTAGCCCAGATGTTCAGTATAATTTTAATAGGTTTAACCTTTGATATAATAAACTGTTGGGTTATGAATGCATCAATCCTAAAGTGGTACGCGGAGGCTAAAAACACACAATGAAATTAAATTTTGGTTTTAGAGTTTGGTTATTAATTATAATATTATTACTTTCAGTTTTAGCCATTGCTCCCTGGGGTTATTTCAAATCTGGAGTGGTAATAAAATCTGTGGAAGCCAATTCTTCTTCTTTCGATCAAGGCATTAAATCTGGAGAAATTATAACCTCCATAAACGGACAAAAAATAACTGACAAGCTATCCTACTCCAACGCAGTTGACACACTATTTACTGATAATACTTCAAAAAGAATAGATATAGTTACCAATAAGAACGAATATATATTGTTTGCTAATAATTCTCTAGGATTAACCATAGATTCCATTCCTAAAACCAAGATTCAAACCGGACTAGATCTAAGAGGAGGAGCTAGAGCATTGGTTCAACCAGACGCAGTAATAACCGATTCCCAATTAACTGATTTAATTCAAATAAGTACCAATAGATTCAACGTTTTTGGTCTATCCGATGTTCAAATAAAAGGAGTTAGTGATCTAGCTGGAAATAAATTCATGTTGGTTGAAGTTGCTGGAGCAACACCTAATGATCTAGAATCTTTAATTTCTCAACAGGGTAAATTTGAAGCCAAAGTTGGCAATACTACTGTTTTCGAAGGTGGAAAAAAAGATATTGCTGATGTATGTAGAAATGATGCAACCTGTGCAGGAATAACCAATTGTGGTTCCGATGGTCAAGGTGCCTATATTTGCCAATTTAGATTTACTCTTTATCTCACTGCCGAAGCAGCCCAAAGACACGCCGATATAACTAAAAATATTTCTCTAGACTCAACCGGAAAGTATCTATCCCAAAAACTTTACCTATTTGTAGACGGAAATCAAGTGGATGAGCTTAACATTGGCGCAGATCTAAGAGGCAGCTCCACAACCCAAATTTCTATCCAAGGTCCAGGAAATGGAAAGACCCAGGAAGAAGCATTGTTAAACGCAAAAGAAAACATGAAAAAACTTCAAACAGTTTTAATCACTGGTTCTTTACCCTACAAATTGAATATCGTTAAGTTGGACACAATTTCTTCTACTCTTGGAGATCAGTTTACCTACTCCATATTACTAGCCGGATTTTTCGCATTGCTAGGAGTAAGTATAATTATTTTTGTAAGATATAGAAAGGTAAAAGCATCTCTAGCTCTATTGTTTACCTCCTTCTCCGAATTAATAATAATTTTAGGCGTTGCTGCTTTGATAAACTGGAATCTAGACATACCTAGCCTAGCCGGAATTTTAGCCACCATTGGAACCGGAGTAGACTCTCAAATAGTAATTCTGGATGAATCTCGAAGAGGATCACAAATCAGTATGAAAGAAAAAATAAAGAGAGCACTTTTCATAATTTTAGCTTCCTATGCCACAGCATTAGCTTCCCTATTGCCCCTTTACTGGGCCGGAGCAGGATTATTCAAGGGTTTCGCCGTAACTACCATCATAGGAATAACTGCTGGAGTTTTCATCTCTAGACCTGCCTTTGCAGAAATGATAAAGAGAATTGAGGAATAAATTCATGTTACCTAGATGGCACATTCTACTGGGATTTTTATTTAGCCTTTTGATTTATGTTATATTTCCCCAAATCTCATTAATTAGTCTTTCTCTAGTATTTCTTTCCTCATTTCTAATCGACTTTGATCATTATCTCATTGCAGTAATAAAAACAAAAAAGCTAGGTCTATTCAATGCCTTTGCCTATTTTAAGAAATTAGATCGAGAAGAGCAGCTAAAACTCAAGAAAGGAATAAAACAAAGAGGTCCATTGATGGTATTCCATACCGTGGAATTTCACATCCTGGTCCTTCTGGCAGCCATTTTTATCCATCCCCTATTCTATTCCATACTAGTAGGCATGCTATTTCATTCAATAATTGATATACTCTCTCTAAAATCTAGAGATATTCTATACCATAGAGAATTCTTTCTAGTAAAAAAATTCTAAAAAACAAGAAATCTTCCTTAAAGATAAAGAAGAAGAAAAATAATAATAAAAAAATAAAAATAAATTAATTATTAATTACAACTAATTTGGGCTGATATTGGACAAACTCCGCTAGAAGCACCAGAAATTTCTACTGCCAACTTTAATGTAGTTGCATTAGCAGAAATATTTGAAATTACTCCAGCTTTATTAACGATATTTGTATTATCGGTTATAGGAGTACCAACTGAAAGACCACCTGCATCATATGTATAAGCATTAACTTTGGAAACGGATATTCCTGTTCCAATAGCACTTATTACATAGGTTCCATTACCTCCAGATTTACAACTAGTTGGGGTTATTGCAACTCCTTGACAATCTACAGCAGAATTAATCTTAGTACCTGCATTATTGACCACATTAAGAACAATTGCTCCAATGATGGCGATAGCAGCTACAACTAATAATATAATCAAAACTGTAGAAACAATATCACTCAATCCTTTTCTATTTTGCATTTTATGACCTCCTTTTACCTTTTGTAAGCATTATGCGCTTACCTAGATAAAGATTAACTTATTTATAAACATTCCTGATTTTACCTTCGAAAACTATTTATGGGTGTAGCAGAATTCAATCATTTTTTTACCCTTTTTATCCAGTCTACAGAAACCAAATCTCTCAAATTGTATTATTTCTCCTTCCTTCAACTTTTCAATTGCACTTTCAGCAAGCCCTTCAGTCCATTCTCCATCCGGCATAAGAATTTTACATTTTACTCCATCGGATACCCAATTAATCTTATTTATATCCTTATTCTCTTCCGATGTAAATTCAGCACTAGTTTTTCCAGCTATTTTTATGTTATACAAGTGTAATAACCTAATTTCCTTACCATTGAATTCATCAAAATCCTTTTTTGTCACAAAAATAGACTTTCCAATTTTAATTTTTCTCTTTTCCGTACTATCTGGATGCACTTTAACTTCAATCTCTTTTATTTTAGGGGCGTTTTTTACCTTTAGTTCAATAGGATTCTCAACAAAAGAGTATCTATTGGATGTTTTATCAATTATTCCTCGATTTATGGATTCCATAACTGTAGGATTAATATGCCCTCCGCTCTTGCTCAGTCCAACGGTTCTAGCCATTTGATTAAACATCTCCGGAACAAATCCTCTTCTACGTAGAGCCTTAATGGTAACCAATCTAGGATCATCCCAACCCTTAATTTTACCACTTTCAATCAGCTCTCTTATTATTCTTCCCTGGGTTTCAGCTCCAGTTATTTGATATCTTCCTATTTCTCTTATTTCTGGTTTTTTCAGTCCAAGGATGTTCAATATTTTTTCATGTAATTCATTTCTCAATTCAAATTCGTTGGTTCTTATAACATGGGTAACTTTGCTAAGCGCATCTTCTATAGGATTTTCAAAATCATAGGTTGGCCAGACACAATATTTATCCTTCTGTATAAAATGTTTAGCAAAAGAAATTCTAAATAAGATCGGATCCTTCATAACTCCATTATTGGATTTCATATCTCCTACCAATCTAAGAGTTCTTTCTCCTTCCTTATACTTTCCAGAAACCATCAATTTCCATTCTTTCAAATTTTCCTGAACAGAGTTTTTTCTACATTTACATTCTTTGCCTTTTTCACGACTATTCTTAACTTCTTCCTGGGAACATGAACAAACAAATGCTCCTTTCTTTGTAATTAGTTTTTCAGCCAATTCATACATATTTTTCATATCATTGGAAGCAATCTTTTCTTCATCCCATTTTATTCCCAGCCAAGAAAGATCTTCTTTCATAGCATCATAATATTCTTTGGCTGATTTTTCAGGATTGGTATCATCAAATCTCAATATGCATTTACCTTCATACTCCTTAGCATAGAATGATTGTATCAAGAAAACCAGCGCATGACCTATATGATTATACTTTGAAGGTTCGGGAGCTAAACGCATTATCACTTTGCCCTTAACCGCATTCTGCAATTCTGGAAGTTCTCCTTCTTTTCTCAGATCACTTTCCAGAGCATATTTTTCATATTTCTTATTCTCATCAATTCTCTGTTCCTTAGCCATAGAATTAACTTTCTTCACTATCTCAGAAATTTTAGGCATTATCTTTCCTATATCTTTTTTATCCAATCCATGTCTAAATAATTTAGGCATTATTCTTCCCGCATCAACTTTATCATATTCTATTGCATTTTTTAGCGCATAGGCCCATATTTCATTATCGAATTTATCCATAGAATGATAGAATTTATCAGTTATTTAAATATTGTTAAATATTTAAGCCAAAAAAATTCAATATGAAATTTTTTATGTTTAAATCTAATCTAACCAGAAACTTTTCTTTCAAAATTACTCATCTTGTTTTCAATAAGAGAAAGCTTATCAATAAGCTGAGTTAATTTATATTCCAAATCATCCATTTTTATTTTAATGGCATTCACTTCGGCATTATTCTCATTCAATTCACTAGTAGAACCTAAAACACTAGTTCCGCTGCTGGAATTTTCCGCAGAGGCATTCTGAGCGATATTATCAAAGAAACTAAATGGACTCTGGGAAGCATTACTCTGTTCAGTACTAGAAGATTGAGCTATTTCAGAATTTACCGCTTCCTTGGTTTGAGAAGTAAGGTCTATCATTCCCTGAGAATTAACCTTATACTGTGATTCTTTTATTTCTTTCTTTTTTATCAAACCTTTTTTCTGCAGAAGGCTATAATCTACCGTGTCTATCCCCTTTTTACTAAACATCCCCATAAAACACTCAGGAATAACCTTTATATAAACCCTTTTCTTTTATATAGCATAAAAAGAGATTAAAATGGCGATAAAAATAGAAAATCTAATTGCAGCTATAAATCCAGGTGTTTTCTGTGAAAAATATATTGAAAAAGAAGGTAAAAGAGTAGATTTAGCAGACCAGGTAAAAAAAGTAGCTAAAGAAAAAGGTTATGCTGCGGCTGCCGAAATAGCCAAACTGAAAGAATGCACTCCATTAAACTATGATGACTTTTCAGGTAAATCTGTTTTGAATGCTAATCCATTTAAATTAATTGGACTTAAATCACCCGTAGAAAAACATTTCCTAGAATATGATTCCTTTGGAGAAAATCTAGAACCCATTTATTTCTGGATAATCGACGCGCTAAATAGAGAATACAAAGACCTGGATAAAATAGACAAACTAGTAGATAATTTTATTTCATCTCCTGGTTCAGGACATTTCTCAGAAATAGGGGCCAAAGCCACAAGAATGCAGGAAGAGGGAATGAAAATTCTCGGAGCAGCAAACCAGGTAATAAAATCCATAATGAATCTAATCTATGATCTTAAGGAATTTAAAATTAGAGTAGATCTATACGATCAATTACGTTCAAAAGACAAATCCGAGAGCAGCGCAGCAAAACTTTCTCTTAAACAAATCTGGATGGACACAGTAGATCAAAAGAGGGGTAATACTTCTATTAAAGCTCTGGCTCTAGGTGGGCAATCCAACTTCGTAACTTTGATTGATGCATTCATGGCCACCGATGATCTAAAATTTCTGGGTACATTAGACCTAAACGATAGAGTAAAAAGAATAGTTGAACAGAGAATTGCAGAATATCAAAAGTGGCTTGAAGAATCTGAAAGAGAACTTAGAAAAAGATATGAAATCGAAAGATCCTATTTGAAAAGTCAAGTTAACACCGTTCAACTCTATGCTCGCTGGGCAAAACCTTATCTAAAAGCCGCAAGACAACTAGAACAAAACGCCACCGAAACCGCCGATCTAGTTTCTAATTTCAATACTACCCTATTCGAATTAACTCTTCTTGGTCAAGCAAAATATAAACCTGAAGATGACGTAAATTCTGGAAGTTTACCCGAAGCATTCAAAAAAGTTAAGCTAAGAAAATATGTTCCTTTAATATTAATAGAATTAAAATTCAGAAGCATTCCAGAAAGAGCAGGACAACAAGGCTATGGTTTCAGAGGAAAAGTAGAAATGACCTTCACTGGGTTCGCTCTTAGCGAAGATGAACTAAAGATTCTTAAAAATGAAATAAGAAAAGATGATTTTGGCGATATATTCTCTCTGATAGACAATGCCACAACAGTTCCTTTGGATCAAATAAAAGATGATGTCGAAGCATTTTTGAATGATTCTTCATCGAAAGAAAAGAAAGAGAAATCCTCTTCATCCGATGATGATATAAATCCTTTTTCAGCTCTATTTTCCTGGGTCAAAAGAGATAAAGACAAGGCCAAAAAAGATAGACCTGAAGTTCCAACCAAGATCGAACCTGATTCAGAATATGAAAAAGTTTGCAGATCACAGGCATTGATAAAAGCAAG
Source organism: Candidatus Woesearchaeota archaeon (assembly GCA_964647695.1). GTDB lineage: Archaea > Nanobdellota > Nanobdellia > Pacearchaeales > GW2011-AR1 > VGKP01. The sequence goes on along the minus strand of CAZYIS010000007.1, from coordinate 20,193 downwards.
ACAAAGTTGTTTAAACTTCTATGAACTTTATAAGAAGTCTCATAATATGCCTGCATTCTAAATTCTCCCCATAGATTATTTTATATATTCCATCATCTTTAATTTACCATGGGCAGAACTAAATCAACTATTAAAATAAAAGAAATAAAAACCGATATTAAAGTAATTTCTAAGAAAAATGATTCCAACAATAAACCAGTAACTAAACCTTCTCTGGAAGAAGAAGTTTCATCCGATGACCTTCCTACAGAAACAGTTTCCAATGATGCAACATCAGTAGTTACTCCCATTAGAAGTCAAAATAATGTACGAGTAATAACTAGAGCATCAACCACTGCTCAAAATGAAATGAAAGAAGACCAGGCCATGTTCAGTCAAAGTAGAATCTATTCTTCTTCACCCAATGAAACCGTAGTTCCCCAAAGAACCTATGTTTCTGCAAGTGAATCCATAAGAAGATTTAATCCATCCATAACTCCAACTCAGTCACTTTCTCCAGAATCAAAAACCGATGATCCATTTACCTCACTTGATATGAACCGTTCCAGAGGACATGCTCAAACTAGAAATTACAATGAACCTTTAGATCTAAAGGAAGCTGAAAAAAAGAAGAGAATGCCCTGGGAAATCTAATTAGAGAAGATTTAAATAAATAATTATTCTATTATTATTACTTTTAAAAGGTGATTTATGGCAGGAACTCATAACATTTACGGTGGTGCAGACTATGGTCTAGATGGTAGCAAATATGATTCTGAATTTCTAGGAATGAATTACAAAACTCCTGCCTCCAATATTAGCATGGCTGTAGATCCTAGAACTGCAAACCAATTAGCCGTTGTTTCTGCTCAATTAAACACTGGAACTAGGGGAGTAGAAGTTCAATTGGCCATGAATGAAGTTGCCGAATCTATTCCTAATCAACATCTTGAAGAATTAAACAGATTAAGAAAATTAATAGGCGCAGAATTTACCGTTCACGGAGCTTTGGTAGAAGCAACTGGAGTTACAAAACAAGGATGGGATGATACCCAAAGACAGCAGGCTGAAAGACAAATGTGGACTTCACTCGAAAGAGCAAAAAAAGTAGTCGACAAAGAAGATAATGTAGTTGTTACATTCCACTCTAGCAATGGTCTTCCAGAACCAGAAACAAAAATAATCGATGAAAAATCTGGAGTAGAAAGAATCATGTCCATAATGACTGTGGATGAAAGAACTGGTTCATTTGGAAACATCCAAGCCAAAACCAATCCTCTCGAAGGCAAGGATGAATTAATTAATCCTTTATTACAATTAGAAAAATCCAATAAGGAAGCCTGGGTTCAACAGCTAAGCCGAGTAACCCAAACCGCAAGATTTGGATCCGACGCCATAGGTAAAACCATTGCTGGAGATATAGATGATGAAGAAAAGGGAGAAAAACCTGCCGAATTAAAAGGCATATCCATGATGGATATTTATAAAGATTCAAAAACTCCCGAAGGACAAAAATGGATAAATGATTTTGAAAGTCAAAAAGCCAAAGATTATCTTCATAGGGTAGTGCACAATTTAAACTATGGAGAAATCTATGTTCGAGAAGCCTATAATGAATTACAAAATTCTTTCAATGTGGCCTGGGACACTGCAAAAAGAGATAAACGAGAGGAAGATATTAAAAAACTTGAAAAATTTAGAGATCAAATAAAACCTAAACTAGGTTATCTAGAAGATCCAACAAAATTAGCAGATTTTTCAGAAGAAGTAAGTAAGGGAGTTGATGTTCTAAACAGCATTAAAACTCCTCAAATAGTTAGACCATTAAAAGATTGGGCTATCGACAAAGCATCCGATACATTTTCCAATTTAGCCATTAAAGCCTATGATAAATTCAAAGACGGAGCTCCAGTTATAAGTATTGAAAATCCTCCGGCCGGTTCTGGACTAAGCAGAGCTGAAGATCTAAGAGCACTAATAGAAGAATCCAGAAAGAAATTTGCTGAAAATTTAGTTAAAAAGAATGGTATGTCCGAATCTTCTGCAAAAAAAGAAGCCGAGAAATTAATTGGTGCCACCTGGGACGTCGGTCACATTAACATGATTAAAAAATTTGGCTATGATGATAAAGCATTAGAAAAACAAACCCAAACTTTAGTTGGTTCTGGAAAAGATAGTATGGTAAAACACGTTCACCTATCCGATAACTTCGGAATGGAACACACCGAATTACCCATGGGTATGGGTAATGTTCCAACCAAAGCCCACATGGATATTCTAGACAAATATAATAATAAATTAAAAAAAGTAGTTGAAACCGGAACCTGGTATCAATATTTCAAAACTCCTCCTTTGGCAGAAACTTTTTCAGCTCTAGGTTCACCAGTTTATTCTATGCAAATGGGTCCTTCCTGGAATAACGTTTATGGGCGAACAACGTCTGGATATTTCTCAGGTTACGGTATGAATCCAGATATTCATCACTCGATTTATGGTTCCGGATTTTCCAATCTTCCAGTAGAGTTAGGAGGGCAAATGCAGGGAAGAAGTAGAATGTCTGGAAATCCTATGGAGTAGTAAGGGTTAAAAAGACCGTAATATTTAAACTAATATAAAATGGTAGAAAAAAGGGTTGAAAGTTCTTCTGAAGAAAGAAAAGGTCCAATAACAGAAAGAGATATAGCCATGGATTTTGCTCTACAGGTTCATAAAAAATTTGATAGATTAATCAAAGCTTCAATTTTATTTGGATCTCAAGCCAAGGACACTGCTACTGCAGATTCGGATATTGATATAATTCTAGTGGTTGATGATGCTTCCATAGATTGGGATCTAGAACTAATTTCCTGGTATAGGGAAGAACTATCCAAAATAATTTCTTCCAGTAAATATAAACAAGAATTTCATATCAACACCGTTAAACTAACCACCTGGTGGCAAGATCTACTTTATGGTGAACCAGTAATTTTGAACATTGTTAGATATGGAGAAGTTCTAATTGACATTGGCGGATTCTTCAATCCAATCAAATCCTTATTATTACAAGGTAAAATTAGATCAACTCCCGAAGCAGTTTATTCATCATTGCAAAGATCTCCAACCCATTTGGCCAGAAGTAGAACTTCCATGCTTAATGCCGTAGAAGGAATCTACTGGAGTATGATTGATGCTTCCCAAGCTGTTCTAATCACTGCTGGAAAAATGCCTCCAAGTCCAGAACATATTCCTCTTATGCTTAAGCAAACATTCGTAGATAAAAATATGATGTCCATGGAAACCGTAAATTCCATAAAAGAAATTTATACCATTCATAAGGGCATAGGTCATGGTCAAATAAATCAAATTAAAGGATCCGATATAGATCTATGGCAATTAAAAGCTGAAAAATATCTCGGAGAAGTTACAGGTTTAATTGCTAGAATGATTGAATCTAGATAAAATTACTTTTTCTTCTTATCTTCTTTCTTGAAGACTTCGTCAAAACTTTGGTTACCAATTTGGTATCCTTTTTGAGCTATATGATATAATTCTAGTGCCATTTGTTCTCTCTTAGGATCTCCACTCTTAACCATGCTCATAAGTGCCGAGCTAACATATTCTCCAGCTTTACCTTCTATAGTTTCTCCTTCCTTAAGTTTCATTCTTTTCTCAATTTCTTTCATAATATACTTTGCTCCAGATTCTACATTAGGATTCTTAGGATTTACTCCACCCACAAGACCAGCTATTTGTGCAGCCAATTCGGCTCTCTTATCAGAATAGCCTTTCTTTTTCATATTATCATATTCAGCTTTAGCTGCTGCTCCAGAAGCTAGTTGAGCAATTTGTTCTTTATCTTCAACTCTTGGTTTCTTACCATCCTTAATATCTTTTAACATATTTTGATAGGTAACATATTGTCCATGTAGGTCAGCAAAATCTCTATATTTATCTGGCATGTTATCTCTAACATCTTTAGCATTTCCAATACTTCCTAATTTAGGATCATACTTGCCTCCAACTTTGAATATGTCCTCAGAATGATCTTTGAACTCTCTTAACGATGTTTCAAGGGCTCCAAGTTGTCTTTCATTAAATACCATTTCATGAAGTTTCTTTTTTTGTTCATCACTTAATAACTTATATTCATCTTCGGTAACTCTAGGATTATCAGTTCCGGTTTGTTTGTATTCAAGAGCAATTTTTTTAGCCATAGATTCATATTCTGCTTTGGCCTTATCTCCAATTAGAACGCTTTCAAGGCTTCCAGCTACAACTCTTGCCTTATGCATTACATCAAGTTCGCCTAAAACCAACTTTCTGTAATCTACGGGTTCTTTTTTATTTGCCATTTTAGTATAATTTATCTAGTGCAAAAGAGTATTTAAATCTTTCCATTGTTGTATCTATAGAGTAGTTACAATACCCTAAGATTTATATACTCTTTTTTTGTATAAAAAACATGAATAAACTATATCGCGGCATCTGGGCTGATCGTTTAGAGAATGGAGAACTATTACCTATTGGTGGAAGCATATTCGGTGAAGAATTAACTGATAGTCTAACTTTAGATTTCAATTCTTTTCCCATATTTAGATCTTCTAATCCTAGAGAGATATTAAATGCAAAATATGACGAACAACAAAAAGATATTCAAAAATGGATTGCTGAAAATAATTACTCTCTAGATCCTTATCTATTTTTTATTTCTAGTTTTACACAAAATAGAGTTCAAGAATTATTAAAAGTTAATCCCGATTCAGGTAACCCTGGTAGAATATCTTTATTAAACAAAACCAATCCTACGCTTTCCTCATTGATAGGCAATTCAGCATGTGCTGAGCAATCAGCACTTGGGCAATTTATCTTACAAAATGTACTTGAAAACGGATACTCCTCTTCCTATATGAGTGGAGTAACTACTAGCTCTCCTTCAAGCAATCAGCATGATCATTCTTTCATAGTATTAAAGGATAAAATTGACAAAAATTATGTATTTGATATCGCTAGACCTAAATCTTTACATAATATTCCTAGACTATTGGAAACCGATGTTCCTTTAATCTATACTACTCTAAGAGATAAAAAAAATTATCTAATTGGTGCAACAGAATCATTTGATAAGGGTAGATTATATTATGGAGTTGGAAATCCCAATAGTTGTGAAGAACCAATCATTGCAAATTAACTCAAATCAATTTCTCTATCTTTCTTTTCAGTATTAAAATGAGCAGAATCTATAGGAATAGCGTCGTTTAATGCAGGAACATCATTATCGCTTCCTTCCGAATTAGGAATAAAATTGGAACTGTCGTCATCGAGCTCTTTCAATATTACTTTTTCTATATCATCATCATTAATTATTGATTTATTCATTCCCTCTGGAATCTTTCTAATTTCTTTTTCATTTTTATCCATTTCTTCTTTCTTTATCATTGAATTTTCATATTTCTTTTCTCCAACGTCTTCAACAAAGTTATGTTCTCTCACTACGCTTTGCTCAGCTTCAACTTTAGCTACAATTTCACTTACTTTCTTAGCTGCATCTGCGTTAGTTGAAATAGAATCAATTCCTTCGGCCACAAGAATCTTAACCATATCTTCTCTACTTCCTGCTTGACCACAGATAGAAGTTTCAACCTTATACTTCTTACATCTTCTTATTACATATCTTATTGCCGATACCACTGCCGGATTAGTTTCATCATATAAATCCTGTATATCCTGATTATTTCTATCGATGGCCAACATGTACTGAGTTAGATCATTGGTTCCAAAGCTTACAAATTGGATTCCTGCTTCACATAATTCATTAATTATCTGTACTGCTGCTGGAGTTTCCACCATTATTCCCAATTTAACATTTGCAGGTATTTTTATCTGCTCTGCAATATCTTTTACCTGCTCAAATTCATTAACTGATATAATTTGAGGAGACATTACTCCTAGTTTTTTACTTGGGAATTCAAGAGCTACCATTTTAAGAGCTTCAATTTCTGCTTGTATAATTTCTTTATGTTTAAGGCTAAATCTTATTCCATGATTTCCAAGCATAGGATTTCCTTCAACATTTTGAGGGGCTCCCTGCAGATGATTATATTCGTCACTTCTGATATCGCTTGTTCTTACCCATACCTCATCAAAATAACCAGCAATTTTTTTAATTCCAGTATAAATGACCTTAACATAATCTTTCATCTTTCTATTTTCAACAAAATACATCGGATGTTTTCCGGATTCGGCAATTATTCCTTCTAATCTAACCAATCCTACTGCTTTGGAATGGGATTTAGCTGCTCTTTCCGCAAAATCCGGCAGATCCACAATAACTTTTATTTTTGTCTTTGTAGAAACAATAGGCAGAACTTCAATGGCCTTGGCTTCTCCTTTTCCTTCGTAAACCTTACCCACATTTCCATCTACTGTAATAAAAGTACCTTCCACCAATGTATCCGTTGCATTTCCAGTTCCCACAACGCATGGAATTCCCATTTCTCTACTTACAATTGCGGCGTGACTTGTAATTCCCCCTTCATTTGTAACTATGGCTGCTGCCTTCTGCATCGAAACCACCATATCCGGATTGGTCATTTCAGTAACTAACACATCTCCTTTCTTTATTTTATCCAGTTCATTCAAATCATGAATTATTTTAACAACTCCAGTTCCAATTCCTGGGCTGGCTCCTAAACCTGAAAGCAACATCTTTCCAGAAACATCTTTTCTCTTTTCATTTGAAAACTTTGTGGTAATAGGTCTACTCTGAACAATGTATATATCTCCTCCAGCAATGGCAAATTCAATATCCTGAGGTTTCTTATAATGTTCTTCTAGCTTTCTTGCATAATTAGCTAAAATTCTCAGTTCAGAATTATTTAATACCTGTTGATTTGCTCTTTCTTCATTTAGTTTAACCACTTGATTTTCTCCGGAAGAATTTCTAACGTAGGCAGTCTTTTTTGTTGAAATCTTACACTCTAATAAATTAAATTTCTCTAGATTCGAATCAATTTCATAATGGTCTGGTTTTATTGCTCCAGAAACTATTCCTTCTCCCAATCCCCAAACCGATTCAATAACAATATCGCCCTTATCCGATATAGGATTTCTAGAAAACATAACTCCTGATTTATCCGAATCAATCATCTTTTGTACAACAACCGATAACAAAGATTTAGCATGATCAAATCCTTTCTTAGTTCTATAATAAACTGCTCTTGCTGTAAACAAAGATGCCTGACATTCCTTTACTTTTTTTATTAATTCTGTTTTACCTTTTACATTTAGGAAAGATTCCTGTTGACCTGCAAAACTCGCATCGGCCAAATCTTCAGTAGTGGCAGAACTTCTTACGGCCACAAAAGGAGGTTCATGAGAATTCTTCAATATATCTAGAGCACCTTTCTTTGCTCCTTCCACATTAGGTCTATTGGTATCCAAAATATCATAAGCTTCGGTTATTGCTTCCTGCATTTCCTTAGGCATTTCTGCAGCAATAATCATTTCTCTTACTTCCTTTGCCTTCTGTTCAAGTTTTTTAGTATCCTCAATGTCCAGATCAGCTAGTTTGGCCTTTATTCCTGCCTTTAATCCAGTTCTATCAAGAAAATAATCGTAAGCCTGAGCAGTTATAATAAATCCTGGCGGTATTGGGAACTTATTATTATACATCTCAGATAATGAAGCACCCTTTCCTCCAGCAATGCCTATATCCTTATTACTCAGTTCAGAAAACCATTTTACAAATTCAGCGCTATTCTCCTCTTTCTTTATCACCATATCAAGAAAAATGAAAAAGAGTTAATAAATCTAATGGATATGGGATATTTGGTATATGATGATATTATCTTCAAAACGAAGGTTTTTAAAACAATTAAAAAATGTCCCTATATGGCTCAGAAAAGTTTTATGGATTATTTTAAGAAAGATGGCATGAATATTGTCGAGATAGACGCAGCAAGAAGAATTTTATTAGCTATTTATTCCCAGACGGCTAAAGAATGGACACCACAAAATTGTAGAAATATACCTACTTTAACAGATAAAATTAATAGGATTTTATCCGCAATCGATGGTAATGTTTTTACTGAATTTAGACCTCAACATTGGAACCATTCCCATTTCTTTTTAGTCAGTAGAGTAAATTCAAGAGATTTTATATTTGATCCTACCGGCGTACCTACGGATTATTCGCGGGAGATAGAAACAATTACACCATATTTTGGATTATTAGAAAGTGCAAGTGGAAATCATAGATTAGTATACGATAAGAAAACTCCAATGGATGACTGGGGAACTAGATAATTTAATTCTGAATAATTATTTTTATAACAAACCTTCAATTTCTTTAATATGAGATATTATCTTTATAGGATTACCTTTCTTTAGTCTTTCCACATCATGGAATCCATAATCCACTGCAATTGTTTTTATTCCAAATCTTTGAGCTTCCAATAGATCTCCCAGAGTATCAGTTATGAATATGCACTCTTCTTTGTTCAGCTTATTTCTTTCAAACATAAGTTTAAATTTTTCTTCTTTAGAAGTATGGGTTTCTATTCCTAATATTTCATCGAATAAATTACTCAAATTACTTCTTTCAAAATATTTTTTCAATGTGCCTTCTTTATTAGATGTGACTATAAATAATTTATACTTTTTCTTTAGTTTTAATAATTCCTGTTTAATTTCTTCTTCAATCATCAGTGCTTCAAATTCTTTTTCCTGCAGTTCAAAAAACTTTTCTATTCTTACAGGAGTTATCCCTTTCTTATGTTCATACAAATTTCCATTAAAAAAATCCCTATATTCGCCTTCGGTTATATCCGGATTAACAATCTTATTTAGTCTAAATCCTATTTCAAATGTATCATGAATAACTCCATCAAAATCAAATATAATGCTCTTTATCATAAAAACTATAGAAAAGATGAGTTAAAAAATTTATCTAATAGGATTCATATTACCATCAAATAAATATAACTTTCTTTCAGTATCTAATTCATAATTTCCAATATCTCTCCAAGTTTTTCTTCTTGCTTCTAAATTTTCATCTTCTCTAGAATATGGAGACAACTTAAATGTAAATTGTTCAATTCCTTGAATTCTAACGTTTCTAATGCAATCAATAAGGAAAGAGTTAGGAACTTGTCCATAATTGCCGCTGTTTCCTGTAAAATCCATCTTTTTCATAGCGATTCCGACTTCTCCGCCGCCCCATATAACTTGATATTGGGACTCATTAGGTTTTATTAATTTCAAATCTCTAACTAAGTCTGGATGAGAATTATATTCACCCATATAAATTTTAAATAAAGAATCATCTCTTCTAAAAACAAATTTGCCATAAACAAAATTTTTCTTAACTAATTTTTCTATTGTTTCTCTATTTCCTAGTTCAAATATTATCATTTTATATTATCTCAGAATTCGCCGAGGTCGAATCACCTCAAATAAATATTATCTAACCTTTGTGAAAATAACTCTTGACTTACAGGCCAATTTTGGTCCGGTCATCAATAATGCGTCTCTTGCAACTCTTGCTGCTTTTTCATTAGCGCAGGATACGAAGAATATGGTTTTTTGTGCTGGAACAATTGCTGCTCTTCCTACAACTACTCCAAATGATTGGGTCATACCTGTGGAAATTCTGTCTGCTCCTGCAACTGCGGCTGCGCTCTTATTTTCTCTAAGGAAATGATGAGGATGTGCCTTAACTTCTAAATAGTATTGTCCTAGAGCTTTAGTATCCATCTGCTTAGTGATTAACATTCTACAGGCTTCCAATGCATTGTCTCTGATCTGTACCCATTCCTCAGATTTAAGAATAACTTCATGGGTGTGCTTCTTTTCATTATATCCTTTCAAATCTCCACCATTGAACTTAACTATTTTTGAAAATGGAACTGTTTTAATATAGGACTTATTTTTTCTTCTAGAATTTCTTGTGAATGGTCTTGCATTCTTCTTTGAGTAAGCTAGTGCTTTTCTTAATCCCATATTATTTAACCTCTATATTGTCTGCAATAGCTTGGCCAGGCAATCCTGATTCGAATATGGCTCTTACAAGACCTTTATTTCCATGAGCATCACTTATTTTACCAGCAATTATTTTACCAGCAGGGCTTTTCCATTCTACAATTTTACCCTTCATTTTTACAGCATCTTCTCTAGAGGCACAGCCTACATCAAGTAGATAATGTTTTTCTTTTATTCTATGTCTGCTTCTTCTAAACTGAACAACTATTCCTTTCATTATTTTGCTTAGAAAACTGGGTTTTTAAAGCTTATTCTTGTTAAATTAGAACGTGATTTCGAACTTTCCGAGGGCTTTTTCAAGAGCCATAAATAAATCTCCGGAAATTGTAGTCTTCATTTTACCCTTATTCTCAGCCAATGCCTTTTCCAATTCTTCTCGAGTAGAATTTACAATTTTACCGTTGTCAATTTTACTTATATTTTTACCTTCAATCATAAAGTTTATGTTTCCCAGAAGAACTAATTCAGCTTTTCTATTCTGATAACTGATTTGCATAACTGATTTTTCAACAGTAACAATATCTGCTCTTTGACCATATTCCACTAGGCTGTTCAAAAGTTCAATTGCGTCTTTTTTCATATTATCTGCCTTGCTTCCATCAATCTTTCCAGCTTTTATTTTTGCAATGGAAGATTCTACATCTTTTATTATTGGTAAAAATCTAGGAGATATTTTTCCTTTCTTAACCATTTTAATTTCAAACTCTTTAATCAATTGACTTCTACTCTTTTTACCCAAGAATGTTTCAAGAAGTTTGAATATATTATCATTCAAATCATTTATAGATTTTTCATGCATATTCTTTTCAATTTTTGCTCTCAATGCCTTTAACTTTTTATTGTATTCCTTACTTTCCTGAACCAATAGATCCACATCCTTTCCAGGATATTCTTTCAACTTACCATATTCATATTGCTTGAATAGATAAACTGCTTTTTCAAGAGTCTTTAGATCATTAACAGTCATTACTTTCAATTTTTCAACGAATAATTTCTTTGCTTCTTCCACAATTGTCTTAGGAACTGGTGGTGCTTCTCCAGCCAACATCATAAGTGCTTGAGTAGGTGTAACAATTCCATAATAGGTATCAACCATCGCATCCAACATTCTTCTCTTGACCATTTCTTCAGTTTGATCTCCTTGTTTCATATAAAGGTCAATTGCTTCAGTGCTAGGTTTAATTTTACCCATCTTAAGAAGAAGTTTCCATGGAATAAATGTTCCTCTATCATAGAATGGAATTCCATCTCTTATGAAAGTAAACATAACTGGATGTGCATCTTTAACGCTTTGCCAGAAATCAGTCAATAGATAACATTGTACATTAAGAACATTCTTTACTCCAGATAGTGCCGTAGCTTCTCTTATATAATCATAGATAATTCCCCTAAGCTTATCCAATAATTCAAGTCTGGGCATTCTTTTAACGTCTGTATCGTCAATAATTACGAAAACATCCACATCCGAATCTTTGCTTGCAGTTCCTCTAACCAATGATCCTCCAATTACATAGGATGTTACGTACCTTTCAAACTTTCTCAATACCAGAGATTTATGTATATTAGCAAGTCTCAATGCTCCCAAGAATCCAGCATCATGTAGTGGAAATCCAGCAGAAACTGCATCAATCATTTCAAATTTAGAATCTAGTCCATAGTTCCAAAGATCAACCGGAGTCTTGATAATTGCCCAGATATTTTCCTTAGTTTCATTAATTAATTTAACAATTTCAGGTTTTATTTTTGGAAGATTCTTATATTCCTCTTCCGGAATAATCATCAACATATACATTGGTTTACTATCCGAAACTTCCTTTGGAATACCTTCGTCTTCTTCAATTATCGGAGCAGCAGGCCCAGGAAGAATGCTCAATGCTACTGTAAATTTATATTTTTTAACAATTGCTTTTTTGAGATTATCTAATTTTGTCTTTATCTTATCAAAATCTACGGCCTGCTGAGGAACATTTGCAGGTTGAGATTGATAATTATTAGCCACAGGTCCTGGAGCTATATTGGCCAGATTAGTTGGTTTTTTATCTTTAACAGAATTTGATTTATTATCAACCATAAACTAGTTAATTATTTGATATTTTTAAAGCTATCTCATGAGCATATTTATAAATATTAAAATAATATTATATTTATGTATAAATCACTAGATAATAATTTAGTAGATTATTTATCTCTTGCAGTTTTAGCCCTACCTGCCATTGTCTGTTCCATAGGCATAAATTCTGCAATCTATTTTTTCAAGGCTAAAGAATATCTGGAATCCACAAATCTTCGAGGAAAAGAATCAGGCTTATTCAATATTTTAGATTAGTGGCCCATGGAGGAATCGGACCTCCGCATGGTCGGTGTAAACGACCCGGTCTACCATTAGCCTAATGGGCCTCATTATGCTAATATCTTAATCAAAAAGCGTTTTTTAAATGTTTATATTAGGGTTTATTAGAAAAAATAGTCTTATAATCTAAAAAGTAAGTTTTTCCCTTATCAGAAACCATAAATTCAAAATATCCTGGAAGATATTCTCCCCTTGCCAATTTCAGATATTTTAAAGAATTAGCTGCTGCACGAATAACTGCTCTATCTGCATTCAATTCTCTAAATTTAAGAACTCCCGTTTCGGATATGATTCCATGAAAAAATGGAGTCAAACATTTGCCTACATTATCTTGAGTACCTTCTGCAATTTCGACTATTACTCTATCTTTATCGGATATTATATTCCCTCCAAATTTGTTAACTTTTGATTCATAAAGTTGAATATTATACTCTTTGAGATCTACACCTATATTTTCTAAAAAAGAAATTACTTTCCGCGTATTTGCTTGTAAAATTGACTTTCTTTTACCTAATTCTTTTTTATGATAAACTCTTACCCAATTAATCGGATGTCTATTGCAAAATTCCACTACTTGATCTAAAGAAAAGTTTGATCCATCTAAAAATCTTCTTTCAAAGACAGGCAATCCTGAAGAATAAAGTCTATCCAAATCATTAGGTAAATTTATGGGTAGTACCTCCTTTAATTCAAATCCAATTCTGTTAGCTTCCGCGAACCAATCACTCCATGAGGCCATACCAAGTCCAAAAACAGACTATTTTTAAAGGTTCACTTGTCCAATCCTTTAACTTCTAAATTCTTTGCCCTTGCCTGCATCAGCAATGTTGGAACACATTTCTTATTGGTAAAAGCACAAATAATGCAACATCCCGTAATTGGAGTTTGTATATGGGCATGGCATTTATCACAATCAAAATATTGAGGGCTAGAATCCACCGGAATCTTTCTTAAACTAACATTACCACAACTAGGACATTTAATCTTTGCATTCTTTGGAATATTTATTACGCTCTTTTTTCTACCCATTTTATCTAAAACTATGCGATCATCGGGAATCGGACCCGAACCTACACGTTGGCAACGTATCGTTCTACCACTAAACTATGATCGCTTTCTATTAATTTTCTATAATTCCAAGGTTTTTAAACTTTAATTAAACCCTAAACAACAGCTTTTTATATATATGATTCCTAGGAAAAATATGCAGTTCGATGATGTTATAAAAAATAGAAAGTCCGTTCGTTCTTTTAAGCATAAAAATGTGCCTTGGAGAAAAGTTCTGGATGCCATAGATTCTGCTCGTCTAGGTCCTTTTGCCGATGGTTTGAACCATATGAAATTTTTAATCATTGAAGAACCTGAAACCATTAAAAAACTAGCAGCATCTGCAGATCAATCCTGGATTGAAGAAGCCCAGTCACTTATTGTGGTATGTTCCGATGACTCTAATCTTGAGGCCATGCACGGAGAAAGAGGAAGAGTCTATTCAAGACAACAATCCGGAGCAGCCATAAATACCATAATGTTAAAATTAACCGATCTAGGAATAGACAGCTGTTGGGTAGGTTCATTCTCCGATGAGTCCATAAAGCAATCCCTAGGCATTCCAGGTCACATTCAAATTGAAGCACTCATTCCCATGGGCTATGATTCTGGAAAATCCAAGAAAAAGAAAAAGAAAGATCTGGAAAACGTTCTATTCTGGGAATCCTGGGACACTAGAAAGAGACCAACCATGCTTAAAGAAGATGTAGACAAGTACGGCTTTAGATAGTTTTAAATATCCGCAGGATTCTTAAAAAATATAGGTGGTTCGACCTCAGCGACTTCTGAGTAAATTTACAATGGCAAATACAAAAAAATATGCTGAACCGGAATATAAGGGAATAGTAAGATTAGTAGGATCTACCTATATTACAGTTTCTCTTTTCGGAAGAGATAATCAAGAGATAATTACTGAATTGCCTAGAATTTACTTTGGAAATGAATCCCTAAAAAGAGGAGACGTTTTTACCTACGATTTAAATACGAGCATAAAAAAGGTTCCTGCAAAAAGACCTACCGATGATGAACTTCACGCTCTGGAACTAGAAGTTTTATCCCAATTACCTGATCTAAGAAGTGTTTAGTTAGATAATCCAAATTAATTTAAACCTTACTTTAACTCTATTTTTATGAAAAAACCACTCATGTTGCGTCTTTTAGAAAAGGAGCATGAAGAATGCTTAAAATTAATGCATTCTGATTTCAATTTACCTAATTCTCCATCCGCATTAGAAATAAAAATTATTAATCTTGGTGGTGCTGGAGGGCTAAATGTTAATCCTTACCGAATTTGGGTAGGAATAGATCAGCATGAAACCTATTGGAGAGACCCATTAGATACTGGCATTCATGAAACTATACACTATCTAAACTTTTTATCCAATTCAGATTATGCTAGATCTGCTAATTTAGTGTCAAAAATAAGTAGAACTTCAGATATAAATGAACCAGTTACTCGTTATGGTGAATTTATGGCTATTCTAGGACTAATTAAATTTAGAGCTTTGAGATTTCCAGAAAGAGAAAATTATTTCGATGATTTTATGCAACGTGCTCTTCATCAGGCAGAACATACGCATAGTACTGAATTTTATTTGTTTCTACCTGCCTATTTTTCATTTAAGACAAATCCCAATCTAATAAAAAGTTTATCCATAATGAAAATAAAAGAAGCTATACCTATAATCGATGAATTTATAGATAAATTTGCACCATCTAAACAATTTAAATTAAAATAAAAAGAAATATAAAAAAATAAAAAAAAGAAAAAAAGGGAAATAAAAAAATTAAATTCCCCAGCTTAGGTATACCCGAAGGGTATTATCTAAAAACCTCAATGCCTAAATCAGACATTTCAGATTTCATAGATGATTCTTGTCTCATAGCTTTTTTACCAAGGACATAAGGTGACTTAACACCAGTCATAATTGTAATAACTCTGACTCTGTTTTGAAATTCCTTATTAACTCTTGCTCCGATGATAACCTGAGCGTCTTGGCTGATATTCTCAGTTACAAGTTCTCCGATTCCAGCGAATTCTTCAAGTTTGAAGTCTGGTCCACATGTAATGTGAATCAAAGCTCCAGTTGCTCCTTTGTAATCTACGTCAAGAAGTGGATGTGTCAAAGCTTGTCTGACTGCTTCATCAACTCTTGCTGTTGTATCTGATTCTCCAACTCCTATAACTGCAACATCTCCGTTTTTCATAATAGCGGATACGTCTGCATAGTCTAGGTTAATCAATGAAGGAAGTGTAATTGTTTCTACAATACCCTTGATCATTGTGGAAGTCAATTCATTTGCTACTGCAAATGCTTGTTCCATTGGAAGATTTCCAGCAATATCGACTAGTCTATTGTTATCAATTACGATAACTGTATCGACTACTTCGGTTAATTCCTGCAATCCAAACTCTGCTTTATCATATCTTGCCTTTTCACAGTCGAATGGCATTGTTACAACGCCAATTACTACTGATCCAGATTCTTTAGCTAGCTGTGCAATAACCGGTGCTGCTCCAGTTCCTGTTCCTCCGCCCATTCCGGCGATGACGAAAACCATATCAGCTCCAGATGCTGCTTTCTTAAGCTCTGAAAGTGATTCCTTTGCTGCTTCTCTACCTTTTGCAGGATAACCTCCGCAACCTAATCCTCTCGTAAGCTCCTTACCGATTAGAACTTTCTCATCGGCTTTGGTAATACTCAAGTGTAGTGCGTCAGTGTTTGCTGCGTAGATAGTTGCTCCAGAAATTCCTTTATTGAAAAGCCAAGTTATAGAGTTACATCCTGCTCCACCAACACCAAAAACCTTAATGTTTGCCTTACCGGCTCTTAATTCATCAAAGTTAATACTGTGTGTAGCTACGTTCTGTAGTGCCTCTTTTGCAAAATCTAGTACCATTTTTTATACCTCCTTTCAAATATTAAATATTTATAAAAATGCAAGCTATTTACTCTTTAAATATTTTTATATTCTGCTTTTTTATGACTTTTTTAGAAAAAATCAGAAATTTTTTAGAAAATTTTTGTATTTTTCAGTCTTTTTTTAAATTCTTCCGTATCTTTTAATAAAATCGATCCACCCGTAGCTTTGAAATGTCCGCCCGCCGTAGCTCCTTCAAATCCTTCAATTAATTTTCGCACTAATTTATTTAAATCAATTTTACCATCCTGCCTTCGAGCAGAAATTTCCATATATTTTTCACTCCTAGATAAAGAAAAAATAGTTTTATCCAAATATTTTTCACTTAACTCCGTCGCTATAATTGATTTTAATGGATATTTAGATGTAAACTCAAAATAATATCCATCATTGATTGAAACTTTTTCTTTTTCAAATTTATTTAATATTTTTTCAATTTCATCAGCAATAATTTTTGCATATTTTTCCAATTCCTTATTATCTTCAAATTTTTCTCCAATCATAGAATAAACTTTTTCAACTTTAGGTCTAAAATAAATAATTGCTCTAGAAATAGTTAACACCACATTCCAAAATTCACTTTTCTTTATACCTTGAATAGAAGGTTCAAAATTTTGTTTATATTTATTATAAATTTGTTGCATCCATTCTTTATTGTTAGTATAGCACCAGTCGCTTACCGACGCAGAGGCCACAAGCCAGTCATATCTCTCCAAATTTTCAATTTTTGAGAATAAATAATAACATAAATAGGCTGCACAAAACTCTTGAGCATTCAAAAAAGTAGTTTTTCCCGAATTATAATCTCTTTCAAAGCTATGGTGATCAATGATCAACAATTCGGCAAATTTCTCCACTTCTTTAACAAAATCAGGGTCTTTTATGAATAAATCCGTAATTATTATCTTATTCACCTTTAATTTCTTTAATTCCTCTAATAATCCTACTCTAATTTCCTGATAATCCACATACCTTGTAACATCAATTTTAACCACTGCATTAACTATCTTAGCCGATGCTAGACCATCCAAATCAGCCACATGACTTACCAATGCCACTTTATCCTCTTTCTTTATATTCCTAATAAATCTAAGAAACTTTTCTTCACTTCCTACAATAAATTCTGGTTTAGTTAATGTTATTTTCATTTTTTACTCAGTGCCTTTTCAACCATTTTTATTGCTCCCTCTCTAGTGTTCGCTACTGCAAAAAATAAGTTTCTATGACAGAATACGGCTCCTTCAACTCCCGATTCATTTTCAAGTTCTTTGCCCTTAAGTCCGGACCATTTTCTAGGGAAATTATGCCTTGTATCAAAACTACCGATCATAATCGGAACTGCATAGATTTGCCAACTATTTGTAACCTTATCATATTTTATTACATACTTATATTTAGTATGTTCAATAACATATTCTCTCCAGGGCAGATTAGCATCCAATACAAGATAATTATCATTAACATCCGAATTAATATACTCCTTAAGTTTTTCTTCACCTAAAAATCTTCTTTTGATTTTTTCTATCTCAGTTTCAAGCACATGTTTTGCAAACTCTACTGCATAATCAAATCCTTCATCAAAATTCTTTAGCTCTTCATCGGGCCATTGAGGGTTAAGTGATAAAATATAATCTGATATGGTGTATGGTCTTATTATTTTTACTTCGGATATTTCCATTCCGTTATCTATCGCATCCAATGTTTGCATTATCTTCTTATCTATTTCTTTAAATATCCGTAGGTCACCCGTTAATTCTTCTCCATAATGATGCCAAACCAATCCGCAGGAAGCATAGGGTATTCCATTCTCTCTTACTCCTGCTCCTTCGGGCTGATGGTGATCAAAATCCAGAGTTTTAGGATCATACTTCCCACCTATATCTACTCTAATATCTGCTCCTTCAATCTTCTTTCTATCGGCGTATTCGCATCTAATTACCTTAATCTTAGGATTTATCATTTTAAGAATAGCCACTGCAAAAACATCGTCTGCATGAAAATCCCTATAGTGGGTTACAACACTTTTTATTTTTGTTTCCATTTTTATATTTTATTTAATATTTGTGCGTAAATATCACTTTGTTTACAGGCCTCAACAAATTTATTAGCATTTTCAATGGTGCCCACAACTCCTGCTCCGTAATGCATAGGTATGGCCAAATCAACATTCAACATTTTAGCCACATCTGCTGCTTCATCACTATTCATCACCGTCTCTCCAGAAACGGGCAACAGAGCAATGAATTCCTGTCCATGCTTCCCATATCCGGAAAGTTTTTCCATTTCCGGTATCTTATCGCTATCTCCGGCATGATAGATTATAACTTTATCAAACTTAAACAAATAACCCTGCCAATGATCTTCCTTGGTATGAAATTGTTTATCCAAATTATAGGCATGAACTGCTTCAACCTTAAATTTACCGAAATCAATCTCATCACCCACTTCCATAACCTCCATAGCCACTCCTTCAATTCTAGTTATCTTACTCTGGGCATCGGCCGGAACTACTATCACCGTTCCAGGTTTAGAAAGTTTAGTTATGTCCTTAATAGAACAATGATCATAATGACTATGGGTAATAAATACAAAATCCACCTTTTCAACGCTTTCAGAAACATTATATGGGTCTACGGCTATTCTTCTATTGTCTCCATTGCTAAATACGAATCCAGAATGACCTAGAAAATCAATCTTCACACTGTTTATCTCCATTTTATATTAAAATCTTTAAGGGCTTATAAGGTTAATTGTTTTATAATACAAATTCAACATTAGCCATATCTTTAAACGCTCGGTCCCCAGTCAAAAATTTGATTCCTAATTGTTTTGCTAAACAATATCCGATACAATCAGTCATGGAAACATCCCTAATGTTTAAATCTTTTTTTAATTTAGCTGCATCTTTTATAACTTCTTCATCAAAATCCTTAGAAAAAGGATAATATTCTTCCAAAGCTTTATTTGCGCTTTCCAAATTTTCTTCTCTTAATATTTTCAAATATAATTCAAAAAGATTTAATTTAGTTGTGACTATTCCCCTATCAGTGTATTTTTCATAATTTTTATTACCTTTCAATATCTCTAGAAATGCATAAGTATCAAACAATAAATTATTATCTTTTTCAAAAGATTCATTAATCATTATAGAGTTCTTTTCTAATTTCATCTTTCATCTGTTGCCCTGATTTAGTTAATTTGCCTTTAAGCATACCAAATGTTCCTTTTAGAACTTTTCTAGAATCTGGAATGACTATAATACTTATTTGGTCATTTTCTTTTATTTTGTTAGCTTCAATAGCATAGCTAGGAAGAATAATTCCTAAAGAATTTCCCCATTTCTTTACTTTAGTTTGTATACTTGTCATAGTTATACATTGTATAACTAATATTTAAATCTTTTGTTTAATCAATTAGCCAAAACAACATTAGCTACGCTTAGCATTTTGCTCTCTGCAGATTTAGCACACATTACCTGCAATCCTATAGGAATATTATCCAGTTTACCTACAGGTATTGATATGGCACATATCTCTGCAAGATTTGCTGGAATGGTAAGTGCGTCGAATGCATATTCTTCTTCGGGAGTCATTTTATTACCCTCTCCGATCTTCCAAGGTAAACTAGGAACCGTAGGCATTATTATCGCATCAAATTTTTCAAAAGCCGATTCAAATTCTTCCTTAATTATTTCTTTAACTTCCAGAGCTTTTTGATAATAGGCTCCCTTAAATTCAGCTTTAGTGATTTCACTTCCCCCCAGAATTCTTCTCAAAACTTCTTTTCCACAGGCATCTTCAATCTTTTTTCCATATCTTCTACCATCAAATCTTCTGGTTCCAGAAAAGAATTCAACATAAACAAGAGGATAATAGGTC
>CAZYIS010000006.1:22991-46547 GCA_964647695.1 Candidatus Woesearchaeota archaeon | reverse complement strand
GTTGGCATTCAAATTTAACAACGATTTTTTTTGTGGTTGCAAGTAAGCTTAATATTATAGCTACAATTGCCACAACTAGTCCAACAATTGGAAATATCTGTGCAGCTCCAGCAATACTAAATAAACTTACTGCTCCCGCGCCCCCTAATAGAGTAACTCCACTAGTTGCTGATAATGCTATTGCAGTGGTTACGACCGTTACCGCACACATTACTGCAAAAGCAGCCCATTGACCTGCAGCCGCATATCCATATAATGTATATGCTATTCCAGCAATTGCTGCAACAGCGAAAACTGCACTTCCTATGGCTGAAATTGTACCGCTTATTGCAGATAATCCTTCTGATCCGGCAGTCCAAGTTCCGCCTGCTGCTCCAGCCGATGCAGGTATGGATACTATTCCTCCTGAGCTACTCACTGCAAAAAATCCGCCCAATGCACTAGGTGCCATTTGCCCCATTACATAATATGCGACTCCTATTCCTCCAGTAACCATGGAAAACGTGCTCATACTGTATCCACTAGAAGTACTACTCGAAGAATCAGTTAATCCAGCAATAGTCGTATTTCCGTAGAATTTTATCACATCTGTTTTAATATATTTATCCTTGAAAAGATTTTCATTTGCATAGGTTACAATTTTATTTATATATCCTGCGGTTAATCCTCTATTATCATCAGTGATTGCAGTTCCATCATGCGTGATTTTATGATTAATTGTGAAATCTCCAATGTAATTTGCTTTGCTTCCACAATCTCCCAGGCTCATACAAAGATCATTCATCTGTTCTGCAAAACCTGATTTCAAACAACCAGCATTTGTTTCAGTACAACTTCCAAAAGCATCACAGGATTTAACGTAGGTGCAACTCTGAGTTGCCTGGTTACACCAAGATTTGGCCGTACTTCCAGTATTTGCCAAATTAAATCCTGGAGCATATTTAGGTGTACAAATAGTAAATATAAATTTGCTATCCGGAACACTAACTTTTTTTATAAAACAATCCGGATTTTTTTCACAATCATTTATTTTATTATAACCCGAATCATCTTTACCATTATTACTCAAACATTCTCTCCATCTATTTATTCTACATGCAGCATTTGAAAATGTTCCATCCACTCCCTGAGTTCTTGTTTCAGTACACAAAAAGTTTCTATAATCTTGACATGGTTCGGTAATTACTTTTCCTTCGACACATTGTTTTTTGAAATCTCTACTTCCTGCCGTGTCCGTACTTCTCAACCATTCCCCTGATCCCGTATCAACTCCAACCGAACCCTGATAATTACACCAGGATTCACCATTGGCCCTCTTTTTACCATTTTCATCTATACAGGATAAATCAGTGCACACTGCATTAGAAGTTACTTCAGTTAAAAATTGAGTTGATGTTTTATTTCCACAAACACTACCTAATATTCTATTACAATTACCGCAGGTTTTTTGATTGGCTAGGAAATTACCTCCATTAATCAAAGAACAAGCATCACTTTTTTGCAAAACCATCCCATTATTATAACTGTGTTTTTTTTGGTCATCCGAATTTCCTTCATAAATATTTTCTCTGTTTCCACAAGAATCAAACCAATAAACTTCTTCCTTTCCATCGGCGCAGGCAACAGTTTGTTGACTTTTACAACTAGTTAATAATGCTGGATTGGAGCAAAGTACGTTGCTCTTGAAATCTCCCTTCAATGAAGTTTTACAATTCAATTCAGAAGTAAATTTACATGTGTTAGTAAGATCATTTTTTATTAAACATGCCCCATATACTTGACTTTTAGATATGGATAAACAAGCCCATTCAGTATCCACTTCAGGTTTAAAATTAGCTATCAGTGAAAAATTAGCCGTTCCTAATCTTTGAGAATCCAATTGACAACTTCTCTTACTTTCAAAAGTTGCACTATCTCCAAGAATACAACATCCTTTTTTACATTCAGGCGTATTTCCAAATGCATCATTCGTCCATTTTCCTCCCGAAGATTCACAAAGACCTTTAGTTGCTCCAGTAGTGCAACTTCCCGTAGCATTAGAATAACAAGTACCCTGTTGGCATACAGAAGTATCGGCTAATCTAGTAGGAATACAAGACACGGCACAGTTATCGCTGCACTGGCTTGATAAAAATTCTTGACAAACACTACTGTTCTTAGTTTGAGGGCATGTCATTACCATCTCGTCTGCAGAAACCAGTGTTTTTTCATTAAATATTATTTTGTCAAATACTTTCAATAATTTTAAGAACATTCCTGGGCCATTACTATCCTTATTATCTCCAGAATTTGAATCAACATTACTTATTTTGTCTCCTTGATTTATAAAATAACAGAATGAAAAAGTCATACCTATCATTAAGACTATCTGTAATACCACCAGTGCAAATTTTCCATCAATCTCTTTTTCCATCTTTTTCATATTCTAAATTACTCCCTGTGGCAGAGCACAACTTCTTATGGCCACATTCATATCCTTATCCGTGCGCTTATCTTTAATGGTATATATTTTTGTTGCATCATCAAAAGAATAAATGCTTATTTCAAATCTAGGATAAATAATTTCATACCCTAAATATTCAAAATAACAAAATCTTTGTTCATTATTTGCCACATCAATAGCCACTTTTGTTAGATCATACAATGGCGTATTAACTTCCACATTATAATTGCTATAACTCTGCAAAGCATCATTCTTCTGAACCTTAATTTCCCTATTTATATCAATATATAATTTATCATTGCCGAAAGAAGTATTAATAGTCATATTACTCATGTTTACTTTATAATTTTGTTTTTCCAAATCAGCTTTCAAATTGCTAAAACAATTATTTACTATTGGATAAAGATAATCTTTTATTTGTTTTAATTCATCATCAATTATCATAGGATGTTGATTTATACAGGTATGATAATAACCCATATTTTGGCAGAGATAACTTATATTCTTTCCATCCAAAACTTTGTAATTACTATTATTGATATATCCTCCCTGTTCTAGCATTTTTTCTATAATCTCCTGGGCTGGATCACTAGCACATTTCTTTAGGGAAGAAACAAAATCCTTGTCATTATTAGTACTCGTCGGCAAAACATTTTTATTTAGCGCAAAAAATGCAATTATGACTCCCGCTATAACCAGAGCAATTATCACCCATATTCCAATTTGCCCTCTATTATTTATCATTCTCCACCTCTTTTTCCATGAATATTTCAATCTGTTTTCCAATTATCAATCCTCGAGATTCACAATATTTTTTGTACCTTTCCTTAATAGATTTATCAATAAGAACCGTAAGTTTATCTTTCTCTTTCCTCTTTTCCATACGTACTAATATGTTATTTTATGTATTTAAACTTATCTCGCCGTGTTGGTACGGCATACGATTATTTTTATATTTAGATTGTTAATAAAAATCATGGATAAATCATCTCTTGGTCTGGTGCAGGTCTTTTGGGGCAATGGCAAAGGTAAAACCACTTCTGCTCTGGGCATGGCTCTTCGAGCCTGTGGAAATAACTTTAATGTGCATCTAGTTCAGTTTATGAAAAACGGTGCCAATTCTCTGGAACAACAGATCCCCGGAGAAATTTTATCCCTATCAAAATTTCCTAATTTTTCTCATAAAAGATTTGGTCTAGGAAATTGGTATATCAAAGGTAAAAATGAATCTGAACACAAACAGAATGTAAAAGAAGCCCTAGCTCATCTTAAATCTGCCCTTAACAATCCAAATTATGATATCATCATCGCCGATGAAATTCTCTATGCAGTCCAGATGAACCTATTGGACGAATCCGAAGTTATAGACCTAATAAAAAATAAACCTAAGAATAAAGAACTTATTCTCACTGGATCTCATCAACCACTTGAAAATATATTCGCTCTAGCCGATCTAGTAACTGAAGTAAAAAAGATTAAACATCCCTATGATAAAGGTATTCTGGCTAGAAAAGGTTTAGACTATTAGGTTTCTAATTTAAATCTTTAAATCGTATTCTTTCTTAATTTCTTTTCCATCAATGGCGATATGTCTTATTATTTTGCCCTTTCTTATTGCATTTTCTCTAATTTTAACCGGATCTTTTTCATTCTTTGGAAATTCAATATCATTTATTAGTATTTCATTTTCAATAATTACTTTTTTCATTGCTTCTGGAACATCCCAGAAGAAAGCTTCTCTTACATCTTTCAAATATTTTAAGTCTAGATCCAATGCGCAGAACTTTTCATCTATCTTCTCTGCTGCCTGACCAGGTTTAGGCAATGCCTTTTTCATCTTCAATGTTAAATCGTTGCTGCTAGAGTCGAGCAAATAGAAATATATGCTAGGGTAATCTTCCACTGCTTCTTCAGAAATCTCATAGACAAAAACTCCTGCCTTCTTCTTGCCTTCTTTTCCAGGTATTTTATCCTTAACTAAAATTTTTCCAGAGAATTTAATATCTTTTTTTATTTCCTTAACAAATCTAATCAAATCATTGGCCAATTCAAATCCTGCTCTAACTTTTAATTTATCCTTAGTTATATCTAAACTCATGGTAAATCTTCTAGCATAATTACCTTTTCCAAATCTTACAAAATATCTCTTATCTTTTTGTTCGCTTTTACCCAGTGCTACTTTTTTCAAAAAACTTTCCATAACTAAATTTAGGAAAGTTCATTTATAAAGTTTATCTGCTATCCTATTTGAAGTTATCTCAAGATTTATATATTCATTTTGCTGAATAATCCTATGGAAATTGGAGAAAAGGACGTTAAAAAAATATCAACTTTAGCCATTTTAGGGGTTTTAATTGTCGTAGCCTTTTTAGTAGTTAAACCATTTTTCGTATCCATTATCGGCGGTTTATTGCTAGCCTATATATTTATGCCCGTCTATAATTTCATCAATGGTCGCATAAGAAGTAAAAATATTTCTGCAAGTCTTCTGGTATTAATCATCATAGTAATCATTTTAGCCCTATTTTGGATAATCACTCCTTTAATTTTGAGACAAATTTTTGATACTCTCCTGATTATTCAAAAAATAGATATGTACTCAGTTGTTAAGGGTCTATTTCCTTCTGCTTCCGAGGCATTTTTAGGTCAGTTATCTGCCACCATGAGCAGCACCGTAAGTAATGCCTTCGCTGCAGCATCCACTGCTCTAGGTTCTTTTCTAAGTAATATTCCAAAATTAGCTCTAAACATGTTTATTCTAGGTTTCATATTTTTCTATTCTCTAAGAGATTCCGAAAGACTAAAATCTTTTATTAAATCCATTTCTCCATTAAGTGATGCCAAAGAAAAAATAGCCATAAAGCATTTCAAGGATATGACTGGGGCAGTAATCTTCGGTTGGATGTTTGTAGGTGTAATTCAAGGTATTCTAGCCGGATTAGGTTTCTTCATTTTCGGAGTTCCAAGTGCCATGATTTTAACTATTCTAGCCATATTACTATCCGTAATTCCTTTCCTAGGCCCAGCATTTGTTTGGGTCCCAGTAGCATTTTATCTAATGTCCAAGGGAAATATATCCGTAGTTATAACCTTCATGCTATACAATTTAATTATAGTATCTTTAGCCGATAACGCTCTAAGATCCTATGTTATTTCCAAGAGAACCAATGCTCATCCAGCAATCATTCTTGTAGGTATGCTTGGAGGAATATTCGCTTTCGGCATAGTGGGCCTAATAATAGGACCATTAATTTTAGCCTATCTATTGACTCTATTAGAATCCTTCAAAGACAATAACATATATTCACTATTTTCATAAAATTAAAATATGGACTTAAAATTAAAGAGGTTAAATTTAGATGCAGGTAAATCCATAGCAATTATAGATAAACTTACGGCTGAAAAATTGGATGCCTATGTGGGCGATAGACTAAGTTTATCTTTCAAAGGTAAAAAAGCAATTTGCATAATCGATATAGTTTCTAATTATCTACATCCAAAAGAGATTTCCTGTTCCATTGATGTTCTGGATTTTTTAAAATTAAAAAATGGGGATGTGCTCCAAGTCTCATTGGCCAAAGAGCCAATAAGTAAAGAGTTCATATCAAAAAAAATGTTTGGAAAAGAATTAACAAAAAAAGAAATCTATGCCATCATAGAAGACATATCTACAAATTCTTTAACCGAAGCTGAAGTTTCTTATTTTATTCTAGGTGTATATTCAAAAGGTATGAATTTTAGAGAAACTCTGGATCTAACCGAAGCCATGTACAAAACCGGTAGAGTACTTAACTGGGGTTCGAAATTAAAAGTAGTAGACAAACATTGCATTGGAGGAATACCTGGAAATAGGACTACTCCTATTGTTGTTTCTATCTGTGCTGCTGCAGGTTTAACCATGCCAAAAACTTCTTCCCGAGCCATAACCAGCGCTGCCGGAACTGCCGATACCATTGAAACTCTCGCAAGAGTCGACTTTCCCATAGCTGATCTAAAGAAGATAGTTGCAAAAACTGGTGCTTGTCTAGCCTGGGGAGGTTCACTAGGTATGGCTCCTGCAGATGATAAATTAATTAGAATAGAAAGATTACTCGACCTAGATCCAGAATCTCAGCTAATTGCATCCATACTTTCTAAAAAAATAGCTGCCGGAAGCAGATACGTACTAATTGACATTCCCTGCGGAGACGGCGCCAAGGTTAGCAAATCCGAAGCCCTTAAATTAAAGTCTAAATTTGAATCCGTTTGTAAACATTTCAAATTAAAAGTAAAAGTAATGCTTACCGATGGTAGTCAACCCATAGGCAATGGCATGGGCCCAGTTCTAGAAATGATCGATGTACTAAAAGTTCTGAAAAGAGATAATTCTCCATTAGATTTAGAAAATAAATCCCTCCTACTGGCTGGAGAAATCCTTGAAATGGTTGGAACCGTAGCTAAGGGCAAGGGAAAAGCTAGGGCTAAAGAAATATTGGACTCTGGAAAAGCCTATAAAAAGTTCGAAGAGATTATTTCTGCTCAAGGTAAGAAAAATGTTGTTTTGAAACCTGCTAAATTTTATAAAAACATTATTTCATCCAAATCCGGAAAGCTGAAGAAGATAAATAATCATGATATTAATCATATAGCTCGATTACTAGGTTGTCCAACCGACAAATCTTCAGGAGTTTATATCTACAAACATGTAAATGAAAAGGTCATTGCAAAAGAAAAATTATTGACTCTCTATTCCGAATCCGATGCCAAGCTAAAGGGTGCATTAAATTATCTAAAAGACCATAAAACTTTTGTTTTCTAATATATCTTCTGTTCACAAATAAATTTAAATATGCTTATTTCTAAGAAAAAGCATGGTAAAGAAAGGAAATTACATCGGAGAAATCTCCAACTATATAAAAAAGAATTTGAAAAAGGGATATACTAAAGAATCTTTGAAATGGGCTCTAGTCAATCAAGGTTATTCAAAATTAGAAGTAGAAAAAGCAATCAATGAAGCCGAAGCCGAACTTTCAAAGGAAGCTCCAGTTCTAAAGTCCAAGCCTGAAATCACCTATGAAGTTTTAGAACCAAAGGATGCAATAGTCGAAGAAAAAAAGCCATTCTGGAAGAGAATGTTTGGTTTATAATTTAAGCTATAGTTTTATTTAATACTCATGGAAATAAAGGATTTAAAAAGAGAATATGAACTTTTAGAAAAGAAGTACAAACTACCTTCATTTAAAGAATTAAACGAAAATTTTGAAATTGACAAAATCGACAAGGATTCAGATCTAATAATCAGAACCATTCGAAAGGTAATTATGGAAAAGCTAATCAATTCCATCAATTTCCTAGAATTTCTAATTAATCCTGTCAACGCTCCTAGAATGTACATGAATTATCTAAAAAATATATCCGTAGCCGATAAAGAAATAATTGATGAAATTTATTCTGCCTTTGCAAAAATCAGTCTTGATTCTCTTGATCTAGAAGTAAACTACTCTGAGAAAAACGAAGCAGAATTAATAATCAATGTGAACAAATTATGGAATGAAAAGAAGAGTAATTTCAGTAAGATATTGGCCCACATTAAGAGTCCTCAACCCCAAGAAGCAAGAAAAGAAAAAAGTTATTTTGGTTAATTATTCTTAAGATTTTCAATAATCTCTTTCAATGATATTTCTATAATTGAAATGGGCATTTTGATATTCCAATTTCTTAATGTTTCCAAATTAACTTCTCCTATAAATCCCATACTCTTGTTATTGAATTTTATCTCGCCCGTTCTACCTTCAATTAAATTTCTATGTTTACCTTCTGACAATTGGTAACTAATGCCTAGCATTTTAGTCAAATAGTCCAATATTTGCTTCAGTTCAGTGAAATTACCTGGAGTAACTGCAACAATTAACTTCTTGTCTTCCAGAAGTTTATTTTCATTTTTATAGAATGTATTACCCACTTCAAAAAATTTCTGAGGATATTCATTATCCTTATTTTCGTTAATTATTCTTAATGCCGGAACAATCAAATCAGTTCTTAAAAATTTATATTCAGTTTTAGAGTTAGAAACTTCAATCTTTTGAGCCAATTTGGTTTTATTTAATTCCTCTTCCTTAATCAGATGATAGGTAGATATCTCCAGAAGTCCTAGGCCAGTTAATATGGCTGAAATCTTGCTTTCAATCTTGCTTTCGAAAGATTCGGAACCAATGGTTGCTACTCTAGGTATTTCCGGCTCAATCTTATCATAGCCATAGGCAATGGCCACATCTTCAATAATATCTACTTCATGCAATATATCTGCTCTCCAGGCCGGGACCATTGCTTTTCCAGATTTATATTCATAACCCATTTTATTCAGTAAAGACTCCAAATCCTTTTCCTTAATATTAAGTCCAGTTAATTTATTGATTCTGTCCACATTAATTTTAATCGCTTCAGGAGTTAGATCCGGCGTAATCTCTTTCTTTGCATATTCCAATTCCATAGCATATATTTTTCCACCCATATCTGCCAAGGCAACTACTACTATATTCAATGCAATTTTTAATGTTCTAAAATCAAATCCAGAACATTCTATAAACACATCTTTAGTACTTTCAGTTATTCTTCCAGTTTCATGGCTATTGATTATCGGAGGCATGGAAAGTATATTTCCGTTAGCATCACTGAATACAGGGAATTTATCCAAACCTTCTAAAAGAGGAGCATACTGTCTTCCCGTAGGATGTCTTTGCAATATCTGGAGTCCATTTATTTCATCACTAAATTCCAGAGGTCTGAATTTTATATCGCTAGGTTTCTTTGCTTCATATTTAATAGGTAATTTTATTTTTTCCAGAGGATAAATGCCTAGGGCCATCTTTTTTCTATTTCTTCCAAGAGTGGCGTGAAGTTTTTCCTGCATGTCTATAATATCTTTTATGTTAGCATCGCTAAAATTAACTCCCTTAACAATGGCACAGGCCGTATAGGGTCTTATAGCATTAACTGAAGAATCAATTTTAACCCTAAAATTCTTTTCCGGAGCATTAATTTTATATTTCTTTAATCCTTTTTCTTTTCCAGTAAATGCTTTGAATGCTCTTAAAAATCCCTGCAGAGATAATAGATCAGGTCTATTGGGTGTTATTTCAATGGTTAAACTATCTCCGTTTAATTCTGCTGGAGCCCCCATCATGGTAGAACTTTCAATCATTTTATCATCAACTTTGATATACTTTTCAACTTCTTTTTTGTTAAATGTTAAACTTGCCATTTTATTTTATCCAAAAGCTCCTTTCTCTTAATTGTTTAATATCATTTGAATACATTTCTCTCAGATCCAGTATTTTATAATAATCCATAATAATTCTGTCAAATCCCTGGCCCCAGGCTAAAACCGGTATTGCTTTGCCCAATAATGCTTCCGTTACTTCAGGTCTAAATATTCCTGCTCCTCCCAGTTCCAACCATTCTTTCTTTTGAGGATGCCAAACTTGTATTTCTACACTAGGCTCCGTATAGGCGAAAAAGCTAGGAACGAATTTTATTTTTTCAAAACCCATTTTATTATAAAATTCTTTCAAATAACCCAAAAGATGTCTAAGATTAGCATTTTCATCTATAACTATTCCTTCGGTCTGATAAAACTCAAAACCATGTTTCCAATCCACAGTCTCATTTCTAAATACCTTGCCAATCGCAAAATATTTTCCCGGCAGTTTATCCAACTTTAATTGTGAAAGCGTTCTAGCCGAAAGCGAAGTGGTGTGTGTTCTTAAAACAGTTTTTTGTGCTTCAGATTCCTTCCAATTGTATTGCCACCCCTTACTTCCAGCGATACCTGTTTCATGTGCTTTTTTAACCAAATTAACTATTTTTTTATCCGGTAAGTCCGAAATTACATTTTTAATAAAGAATGTATCCTGCATTTCTCTGGCCGGATGATCCTGGGGAGTAAATAAAGAATCAAAAACCCAGAAAGAACTATCCGTCATAGGTCCAGTCATTTCTTCAAATCCCAGATCAGTCCAAATTTTTCTAGCATATTCAATACTTTGATTTACAAAATGTCTTTTTCCACCATTTATTCTTGGCACCGGAGCCATTATATCATATCTTCTGAATTTGGTATTAACATTAGCCAATCTTATTATTTCAGGAGTGACTTCTTCAACCAAATTAGTGTTTATCTCTTTTCCAGCAATGCTCTTTCCCAAATCAGTCAATTCAAAGCTAATCTCATTTTTACTTATAATCTCAACAACATCTTTTCTTTTTTTCAAAACTTCAAAAGCAAATTTTTGTTCTGGTGAAATTTTAGCTAATTCGACCGGCAGTATTTCTAGGAATTGTTCTTCAAGACTTTTTCTACTCATTTCTTCTTTGCTTGCATTCAGAGAAAGCTTTCCATTGTTTAGATTGATTAATGCCTTGCTCTTTAATACTCCTAGAGAAACTTTAAATTCATTATCCGTTAATTTAGACAATTTAGCTGCTTCATCCAGAGTTATATGATTATGTTTTTCAAGTAATATTAGCAATCTTCTTTCCGGTAGATTATTCTTCTTATAGTATATTCCATTAACTCCTAAATCAACAATGGTAGTTACATTAGATTTTAATTTTAATATTCCCTTATTTTCCAAGAATTTCAATGCTCTGCTAACTGAAATTTCATCCAATCCTGATTTTTCTTTGATATCTTTAATACCTAGATTCAAATAGGGCACTACTTTTCTTTCAATTAATGATAATTGATCCAAAAGATTATTCATTTTTTCCATGTTTTTTTAAGGTTTATATGGGTTAAAAAGATATTGCTTCCTTAGCCATTTTATTAGGCATACCTAGAGATAATAACAATGAAAACGAGTCTTTCTCATCTCTGGATCCAAATAATCTTATTTTACATCCAATTTTTGAACAAATTTTTATATTTTGTCTAATCTTAATCATTAGCTGAGCTCGATCCTTCAAATTTCTATCTCTTAGATCATTTAAATCAAATCCTAGGGCAATATGCTTCTTTTTTGCAAGACCCGTAATAAAATCATTAAGACCAGAATCAACACTTTTCAGCTTATTTTTTCTTATGCTCTTTTCAGAGAATAAAAGTATATCAAATTTACCATATTCCAGCAGCTTTCTATTGTAGCCATCATCCTGAGCTAATACTATTACTGGTTTTTCAATCGCATTAGCGATCATTTTTTTAGTTCTTTCAACATTCAATTCATTTATTATCATACTAGCCAGATATTAAAGTTCCTATAAAATCTTTGCCATTTACAATCTTAGTCAAATTTCCTATTCTATCATTAATTATATAGGTCCTTATACTATTTTCTTTGATTATTCTGGCTGCTTCCTGATCTAGAACAAAATGCTGACCTGCAGAGAATTTAATCTTTTGAGTTATTTTATTGAAATCATTCCAACTGATGTTAGCTATAAACTTAGCATTTTTATCTTTTCTCGGATCAGCACTATACAATCCTTTAACATTAGTCATATTTACAAATTCGGCATTTAGAAAATTAGCTAATTTCGCAGCCGTTCCATCCGATGTTTCATTATCAGCATATCTCAAAGCTCCACAAATAACTATATCATTTCTCCTCAGCTCATTTCTAACTTCAATCATATCTTTAGGTAGTTTGGAATTAGCTAATTTGCCAAAAAATTGCATTAAAAATAAAGCATTCATTCTAGTGGCCCTTATGCCTGCGTCGGCCAACTCCCTAATGCCTTTTCTTTCTTTCTTTAGAGCAGAAATATACTTTCTAGCGATACTTCCTCCACCAGCCACAATAACAAACTTTGTCTTTTTAGAACATTTACCTATTTCTTTCTTAAATTTATCAATAAATTCAAAATTTATGCTATCCGGAACTATTAGGCTCCCACCTAGACTTATCACCATCACCTTCATATTATAGGGAGAAAAATAATTTATTTAAACCTGTTGCTTGGTCTATTTGAATATCTGTCCGTTCTCTCTACTCCAAAATAAAAGATCCAGTTCATCAATGGGTATACCTATTCTTTTGGAAAATTCTAGAAACTTTTGCTCCATCTCAAGATAATGTTTATCATTCTTTATTTTATCAGTTTCTATTACACCTAAACTTTTCAAATTTCTTAGGATATGTCTATCCAGTATGGCTATCTGATTATCTGATTTACCTATATTTCTTAGAAAATGCCCTGCTTCTTTTAATCCATAGCCCTTAACCATTTTTTTCAGCTCATTTCTTAATTCCAATCTATTTTTGTTATTCAAACTATTTTTTATTAAATTCCAGGTTTTTCCAGATTCCAGAATGTATTTTGTCTTATTATTATGAAATCTAGTTCTAGTTTTCAATATGCTATTTATTTTATCAGTTTCAAATTTTTTCAGTTTCTTCAGTTCTTCAATCGCATCCCAACACTTCAGAGCATTGCTCTGGGGAGTTAGCAAACAGAACATCATTTCATAATAGTACTCTATTTCATTCAAATCTTTAAATTTTCGAAGAGCTTTTCGTATTAGTTCTTTCTTCTCATTATACTCTTTAATTAATGTTTTTTCCATAAATATTAATTCTAGGAGGAGTTTAAATTTCTATTGATACATGGAAGACTGCTGATTTCCCATCTGTTCAGTTTTTTTATTAATAATAAATCTAGTTCCTACGAATTCAGACATTACGGCCGTGACTATTAAATTACCATAGGCTGCCTTAAAGACTCCAGACATCAGAGGTATTCTTGCCTTTTCAGAAATTTCTTTCATAATGTTTTGTATTTCCTCAGATCCCAAAGCTAAACTAGTTGCCTGTATGGCTCCATTTCTATAGACTAGAACTTGCTTATTTGGCCCCGGGCATTCTATGGTCTGTATATTTGAATCTTTCAATAAATTATCTATTTTTTCAACACCTATGAAACTATTCTGTTGAGCGGGTTTTACCGGAGCAGGTTTAACATTTTGCATTGGTACTATGCTCGGAGTAGAATTAGAAGGAAGCATCCTCATTCCCTTTTGCATAGGTGCCATGGGAGGCATATTCTGCATAGGTGGCATATTTTGTTTAACACTCATTTTATTTGGTCTCATAAACATCTGAGAATTAAGGGGATTATTCATAAACGAAGGTTGAACTTTTTGAGGTTGAGCTCGAGGCATATTTAATTTATGAACATTAGATTTATTTTCTTTAACTCCTCCAAAGGGTTTCATAATTTTGTTAATTTCCGGACTTTGATTCATTAATATGGCATTGGCCAAAGTATTCTCTGGTTTTTCATAAACTTTTATTTCCTGTTTAATTTTTTCCATTTCCGGATAGCTCTTTATCATTCCAGTATGAATCATATTTCTTATAACGTCTGCAGTAAATGCTCTTAGAAAATCTTTTCTAACATTCTTAGTATTTTCCATTTTTAGAATTTTGGAAGGGGTCTATTCATTGTTGAAACTTTAAATTCATCCTCTTCACTCTCCTGACCTTGAACTTGCCTCTGAGGAGTAACCTGTCTAGCATTAGGCAAATCATTATTTCCATAAACTCTTTCCTTAATTCTATCTTCCATCAAAGTTAATCCCTTGGCAATGGTTTTATTCTGATCCAATAAACGATCTATCTTATCTAAAAATTCTTTATCCTTTTCCATACCTTGATTAGCTGGATGTTCTGCAAAACTTCTTGCAGCCAATTCAAATAAACTAAGTAGATTTGTTATCTGACCAGAAAGTTTATCAAATTTTTCAGCAAGATTAGTATGTACCTTTTGTAATTCAACTAAATTTTCCACAACCTTATGCTGCAGATCTAGATATTCTTTTTCAGTAAATCTTTTTTCACGAACTTCACTAACCCCTTCTTTATTTACTCTTTTTGGCATAGTTTATACAGGTAAAATTTGTTTATAAACCTTTATTTTGCTCCTACTGTAATTCAGTAAAGCTTAAAACCCTTCTAATTTTAACAAATCTAGGGATCCATAGGATAACGGTTAATCTGCCCGCCTCCAGAAATTTTGGAGCAAGCGAGCGATGGGGGTTCAACTCCTCCTGGGTCCATTTTTTCTCAATATAAATTAATAAATAAAAATAAAAAAATAAATTTTGATTTAATCCTTAGCTAGGATAAATACGTTTCTAATTGCAACTATTATAGTTGTAGGAACAAAGATAGCTAGCATTGCAATAAGGATTCTAGCAATAAATGGTACTGAATTCATAACTCCCAATCCGAGAGTAGAAGCGAGTATTAACACGCTTCCTGAAATCATAAATGAATAAGATTCTTTACCAGTAATATTAAGTAATCCTATTATTAAACCGATTACCACCAGAACAATAGTCCAGGTTGGGTCTATTTTATCAAATGCTCCCAATATTATAGCCAGTACAAATCCTACCAAGAAAGCTAATCTTCCTATTAAGTTTTGATTCTTTTTTGCCATTTTACCTCCTTATAGTTAGTCAAATATAAATGGCTTTTTTTCTTTATATAGCTTTCCAAATTACTCTTTGTTTAGTGAAATTTATAAATCTCTAATCTAATTATTTTTATATGAAAACAGTCAAAAACTTTTATGAAGAGTTTGATTTCAAAAAGGTAATTACAAGTCCTCCCAAATTAATACAAGAATTTCTCGATAATGAAAGAGAATTTATTAAGAATCAGAATATCGTGGGAGATATACTTGAGATTGGTTGTGGATATGGAAGATTACTCAGTCTATTATCTGATAAAGGTAAAACAGTTACAGGGATTGACTTCAGTAAATCTCTTATTGATAAAGCCAAATTTAATTTGTCTAAAAAGAAAAATGTTAAAATTTTAGAAATGAACGCGGCTAAATTAAACTTCGATGATAATGCATTTGATTTTGTATTATGTTTAGATGCCTCTTTTGGAAACATGCCAAATATAGAAGAACAAGTTCTAAAAGAAATGAAAAGAGTATGTAAAATTGGTGGAACTCTAATTATAAGTGTTTTTTCAGAGAACGCAAAAAAAGCTCAAATGGAAAATTATAAAAGAATAGGACTAACTAACATAAAAGATGACGGAATTGCAGTGCATACTTCAGAGGGATTATATTCAAGAAGATTTTCTAAAAATGAACTAGATGAACTATTTTTTAAAATAAGTTTAAAATGCAAGATTAGTAAGTTATCCAAAATTAATTATATTGCGATAGCTAAAAAAGTATAACTATTCTTTCTTTAGAACATTTATTTCATCAAATGAAATTGAAGAACCTTTAAACTTAGTAGCATATAACAATGCTTCCAAAACTTGTTTACCTTCCAATTTTATTATTCCTTTCTTATAGGCTACAAAAACCAATTCCGAGGAACGAATAAATCTCACATTTTCAAAACTATCCAAATTAGATGCAACTATTTGTACTCTCTGATGTAACTTCTCCGACATTATTCTTTCCAAGTTTCCTGGATTTTCTCCCAACATTCTAGTGGTTCTTTCATCTATGGCAATTATATTTTCAATTTTTCTTTCATCCAGTATATTACTCACAGCTAGACAAGACATTTCTCCCTCTTCCACCAGATGAACCCAGTCATTCTTTATTTTCATTGCATGATTCGCTTCATCCATCAGTCTTTTCGTTCCCTCTTTAACTTGTTCCTCAGTTATATCTAGAGTTCCTATATCATCCAAAACTCCTTCATCAATTAGATTCTGAACCATTATCGCGCCCAGTTCAAATTTTTCTATTCCTATGGGTCTGTCCACAGTCTCATATCTCACCTGCGAAGTTACAATAAATTTACCATCAAAATTCTTTTTCAGTTCCGGAAGAATATACAATAAACCATTCATGGATAAATTTATCAAAGCTCCAGAATCAAAAATAAGAACTTTCATATTCTCTTCTCCATGGATACAAAATAATCTTTAAATCCTAATTCATGATATAGCTTTATTGCCCTAAGATTAGAAGAATAGGCACTCAATCTTACAACCTTCAATTTTTTATTTTTAACTCGATTTATAAATTCTTTAAATAATTTAGATCCTATTCCCTTTCCTCTAAATTCTTTTAATATAAACATATTGTCTGCCTCAGCCACTCTCTTTAGCTTAGTATCGTCATCTATTTTAGAAATAAATCCAGTTATATATCCTACAATTTTATTTTCTTCTTCAGCCACAAGAGTAATATTCTTTTTTTCAATAATAATTTTTTTATAATAGCTAGGATGTTTTTTTGCCCAATCTATATCTAACTCTTTATCATACTTTTTATTATCTTTAAATAATTCAATATTAAGTTGCTTAATAGCTTTCAAGTCTTTCAATGTTGCTTTTCTTATTTTCATTTAAAAAACTCCATAGCCATCGCAGCTCTTTTTTTAACACTTAGAGTTTCATTATATGGATTATCCGAAACACTTTTTTGTCCCGTATATTCGCTAAGTTCCCATTGGGTGATTCCTAACATTTTAGCAGTTCTACCCATGGAAATTCCGTGTTCATATATTTTCGAAGCCTTATTTATGGATGCTTTTCTTAAAACTTCCTGGATATAGGGTTTCGTACTTACGGAAATAGTGGAAAGAGTTTTTCTCGCACTTTCTAAATAATCTTGGTATTTCTCTTCATTATTATCCTTTAATGCTTTGATTGCTAAATTCATAAAAGAAGAAAATTTAGGAATAAATCGATCCCAATTTTTAATTCTTCCATGATCCTGTCTTTCAATTAATTTACTCAGAGTATAAATAAGAACTGCAAGAGTAATACATCCTTCATCCTGATGAGCCGATGCCTGATGTATGGTTTGATTAGATAAATCTCTTAGTTTATTAGCATCATGTTCATACAATGCTTCCTCTGCTTGAGTTATAACATCTATTAAATGACCTACCTCTTCCTGCATAATCAATTAAAGTATTCAATATTTATAAGTCTTTATAATAACTAATTACAAGAAAAGCTTATATATTAGTCCTGCCTAACTATATCATGGAAGTTCTACTGGATAGTAATTTTGTTATTTCATCAATGAGGAAAAAGATAGATTTTATCACTGAACTGGAAAATTTAGGCTTCAAGGTTCTTCTTCCTAGAGAAGTATTTCAAGAATTAAAAGATCTAAGAACTAGTTCAACGCCTGCCGATAAATCAGCCATAGAATTAGCATTAAAACTATTCGAAACAAGAAAAACAAAAAAGACAACTCTTGGAAATCAGAATGTGGATCTTGGTTTAATCGAAAAAGGTCGAAAGGGAGCCTACATTGCTACGTTAGATAACGCTATCAAAAGAGAAGTAGATAATAAAGTAGTAATTGATGCTTCTTCAAACAATGTTTCCATAGAAAGAAACTAATTATTTTTATTTTTGATTTCTTTAAATCCAGTATATTTCCAAAGTGCCTTAGGAATCTTAATACTTCCATCTTTTTGCTGGAAGTTTTCCAATATGGCTACCATTATTCTAGATGTTGCTATAGCTGTGTCATTTAATGTATGCAATACTCTTTTATTTCCTTGTTTATCTAAGCATTTTATTCCTAGTTTCCTTGCCTGATAATCCGTACAATTAGATAAAGACATTACTTCCCCATATTCTTTAGTGGTTGGTCTCCAAACTTCAAAGTCTGCAGATCTATATTTCCAATCAGCCAAATCTCCAGTACATATTTCTATTATTCTATAGGGTAATTCAAGAGCGTCTAGTATTTTTTCAGAGTTTTTCATTAATTCATCATACATTTTCTCCGACTCTTCAGGTTTACAGAATATAAATTGTTCAACTTTGTTAAATTGATGAGTTCTCCAAAGTCCCTTATCATTTATTCCATGGGCGCCTACTTCTTTTCTAAAGCACATACTATAGGCACAATATTTTTTAGGCAAATCCCATTCATTTATGGTTTGACCAGAATGCATAGCCAATATGGATTGCTCAGAAGTTCCTATCAAATTCAAATCTTCATCCTTAATAGAATAAACCGACTGTTCTATGGATGCCTTATCCATGGAAGCATAAATTTCTTTTTCATGAAGCATCAAAGGAGGTTCTACATAGGTATATTTCTTTTTTACCAAACTATCCACTGTAAATCTTATCAATGCCTGATTTAACAATGCCAGTTCATTTTTCAAATAATAAAATCCATTTCCTGAAACTTTGGATGATGCGTCAAAATCAACCAGATCTAATTCCTCAGCTAATTCCACATGATTCTTTACGTCAAAATTAAATTTAGGAATCTTTCCGGCTTTCTTTATTTCAACATTTTCACTTGAATCTTTACCTTTAGGTATTCCTTTCCACATTATATTAGGTAGTTTTCTCAGATTAGTATCGATTTCTTCTTCCAATTTAACCATCTCAGATTCTTTATTTGCGATCTCAGCAGGTATTTTCCCTGCCTTTTCCATTAATGGCTTAATATCCTTTCCTGCCTTCTTAGCATCGCTTATTTGTTTAGAAATGCTATTTCTGTCTGCTCTTAGTGAATCTACTTCCCCTTTAGTCTTTCTCCAATTTGCATCAAGAGTAATTATTTTATCCACCAAAGGCAATTTTTGATCCTGTCCCTTTTTAGTAATATTGGCTCTAATGACTTCTGGATTTTCTCTTAGTAACTTAATATCTATCATATTTCTACTAAAAATGCTAGTTATTTAAATCTTACACTAAATGCATTCATAGGTTATTTAGAAAGTGTTAAAAATACATTTATCTTAAAAAATAGATGAATAAGAAGGTTATCATTTTATTATGTGTATTAGTTGGCTTAGTTTTAATTTATGCAGTTTTATATTTTCTTCCAATTAAATATCCTTATTGTGGCGGGTCTACATGGTCTGGGGGAGTTCCTACTTGCGATTGCATAGGTATAAAGAAAGGGCCATTTTTATGGGGTGTTGATCAATGTGTAGGACTTAGAACCAAATGTTATGCATTAAGCGATATGGCTCCGCTATCACAAACAGACTTAAAAAATGACAAAAATACTCCAATTTCTGAAGTTGAAAGTTTTCTAAAAAGTAAATATTCTGGATTTCCTAATAAAACTGGAGAATTTAAGATTGAAAGAGTTAATGAAAAAGATGAATATATTAGTCAAAGTTGTTCTAATGGGACATGTGTTAACAATACAATTACACATAATTATTTCTTTAAATTTAATATAGGGGTAGATTGTAAGTATTACGATGAAAATATTGCAAATAATTGGGATAACATAAATAAATCAGCCCGTTAATTTTTCATTTCAAATAACCCTTAATTTTTTAAGGTTGTAAACATGGTCTTTCTTCAAATGCCTGTTTTGGGGTAAGTATTCCAACTCCAAAAGCAGCATCGTATATTTTTCTTTCTTCTATAACTGGTAAATCATACATGCAAGGTTGAGAGATATCTGCTATTCTTTTCAAATCTAAACTATCTTGGGCACATAATCCAATCATTCCACACCTATTTTGAATGAATGAACATCCATAACAATTTCTAATATTTGAATTATCCATAATAGAACTAAAAATTTTCCATATTTAAAGATTTATGAGTTTAAACCATAACTTGTTTAAAGGTAGCTAGAATTCTTTTTTGCTTCTTTTAGCTCTTTCAAATGCTCTTTACCGGCCTGCTTAAATTTATCCTTACTAGTATCAAATGCTTCAATCATCGTAGAAATCAACTTTCCTCCAAGATGATGCGGTATTATAACATAATCTATTCCTTCAGCATACAAATCTATGGCTGTTCTAGGTTGCTCAGCAGTTGCAATAAATGTAGTTCTAGGATTTGTCTGTCTTAATCTTTCTCTTATGTTTCTATTGGCTTCTTCTTCCGGAACCGTAGAAATAATCAATTTAGCTTTTTCAATAGGCAATTCATTTAGGAAATCCGCATCCACAGCATCACCATATATGCAAGTAATTCCTTTTTTCTCCAATGAAGCAATAACTCTAGGATTATAGTCTACCACTGCAAAGTTTGCTTTCATATTTCTAAGAGTTTCCAAAATCTTATATCCTGTTCTGTGATATCCAAACATTATTATGTCATATTTAATTTCTTTCTTAACTTCTTCCTTTCCAGATCCTTCAAATATATTAAGAAGATGAGCTATCTTTTTGAATATGGTCTTAGAATAATAAATACTATAGCTACTTAGTCCAATGGTAATTAATGAAACCAGAATTGCCAGATTCATAAATTCTTGATTTAATTGTCCCAGGTTAAATCCTAGCAATATTAAAATTAAAGAAAATTCACTTATCTGCGCTAGAGTTGATCCCGTAAGAAATACGGTTCTTTTCTTATAGCCAAATAATCTCACAAAACTCATAACTATTATAGGTTTACCTATTAAAATAAATGCTGAAAATATAACTGCATTTCTAAGAGTTTCAAATGCAATAGGCCCCACCAATCTACTTCCAAAGAATACAAATAATAGCACTACGAAAAAGTCTCTAAGAGGTTTTATTTTTCCACCCAGTTCAAGAGTATATTTACTAGATGCTAGCGAGACTCCTGCAATCAATGCTCCTATTTCCAAAGATAATCCAAAATAATTAAATGCTGCTGCCAAAACCAATGCCCAGGCAATACCAAATAAGAACAAAGTTTCCTGATGTCTTGCTAGATAGGGAATAATCTTTCCAATTACAAAAAGAGCCAATAGGAAAATACAAAATACCAGCAAAACAATCTTACCTATTCCGAAAAATAATGAGGATAATTCATGGGTTTGTACTATTGGAAGAATCATTAGTACCAGAGCAGCAACCAGATCTTCAATTATTAAAATTCCCAGAGCAATTCTTCCGTGCAATGAATCGATTTCCTTTTTATCCGACAATATTTTAACAACCACTACCGTAGATGAAAATGCCAACGCTGCAGCAAGATAAAGTGCAGGCGTATAGGAAAATCCTAATCCTAGAGCAATCAAGAATCCTAGAGTAGCAGTTATGGTTATTTCTCCTAAACCTGCAAGGGTTGCAACTTTTCCAAATTCTTTAAGCACTCTAAAGTCTAAACTTAATCCGACTATGAATAATAAAAGTGCTACACCCATTCTGGCAAATACCTGCAAAAATGCTGAAGAATCACTGTTAGGGCCCACGATACCTAGAGCAATAGGTCCAACCAGAACTCCTGCGATCATATAGGCAATAATTGGTGGCTGTTTTATCATTCTGGCCAAAAGAGTAAGAACTGCTGCAATTCCTATGATTATACTTATGGATGTAATTATTGATATATCAGTCATTTTCCCCTTCTTTATTTTCAATCAATTTGCTTATTTATATGTTTTTATTTTATTTATAAAAAGCTCAGCTTTATTAACCGTTATTTTATTGAAATTATATCACCAATTCATATTCATCTCGCTTAGGCTGAGATGAAAGACCCGGAGTCTGCGGCGACTCCGGGTCACTTCATTTTTGTCGTCTATAATGCCCTCTTTTTCCCAGCATAAGATTTAAAAAGCACTTTTATCTTCAGATTCCATGGCAAAAGTAAGAATAAAATTAGCAAGCATCGACATTGGAGCCCTAAATCCAGTCATAGCTTCGATTAAAGAAATCACTGATAAAGCTGGAGTAGTAGTTAGAGGACCAATTCCATTGCCTACAAGACATCTTAAAGTAACCACTAGAAAATCTCCTTGTGGAAACGGAACTGCCACATTCGATAGATTCGAAATGAGAGTTCATAGAAGAATTATTGACATTCCTGCTGAAGACCGAGTTCTACATCCAATCATGAGATTACAAATCCCAAGATCAGTTCAAATCAAAATTGAAATGAAAGAATAA
This sequence comes from Candidatus Woesearchaeota archaeon, assembly GCA_964647695.1. Lineage (GTDB taxonomy): Archaea > Nanobdellota > Nanobdellia > Pacearchaeales > GW2011-AR1 > VGKP01. The sequence continues at coordinate 24,327 of CAZYIS010000006.1, read as the reverse complement.
TGGGTAAAGAAGCACTGGTTGTCAAGCGCGAAATTCTATTCAAAAACAAACATTTTCAAGGTTTTTTATCTTTCAAAGATTTCGATTTTATTTCTCTAATCAATAAAAACTATTTCTATGCTCAAAGAGGAGACGTGTTAGAAAATGACACTTCTCTGCAACAAATTATTCCCTATGTGGTTATAATCAATCCAGAAACTAAAAAAATATTTGCCTACCGCAGAGCCAACAATACTAATTATACTGAAACCAGATTAAGAAACAAATGGTCCATAGGCATCGGAGGCCACATTGAAAGCACAGATGATAAAGATCCAATTCAAGAAGGAATGATGCGAGAACTAAGAGAAGAAGTAAGTATGAAAAATTATCCCACTCCTAAAATCATAGGTTATGTAAACGATGATTCTGGCGTAGAAAGCGTTCATTTTGGAATTGTTGCTCTCACCGAAACAACCGAAGATGTAAGTCAAGGTGATGATGAAATGGCCAGTAGTTCATTCCTTTCGGTAGCAGAATTTGATGCTCTTTTCAAAGATGAAACCAATCAATTTGATAAGTGGACTGAAATTATCTGGCCAACCATTAAACAATATTTACAATAGTTGCTTTCAATCATAACAATCCTTTATAATATTCAAATTTAATAAAATTCATGGAAATCGAAAGAGGAGCATTCTTTACTTTTGAAGGTGGAGAAGGTGCTGGAAAGTCAACCCAAATTAAACTATTGGCCGATTATTTATCTGGTTTAAATTATTCTGTTCTAACTCTCCGAGAACCTGGGGGAACGCCCATAGGTGAAGAGATTAGGCATACATTGAAACATTCTAATGTAAATGCTGCAATGGTGCCCGAAACTGAACTTTTGCTAATGAATGCCAGTAGAGCCCAATTGGTCAGAGAAATAATTCGTCCTGCGCTCCAGGAGGGAAAAATAGTTCTTAGTGATAGATTTTATGATTCTTCTATGGCTTATCAAGGCTATGGCCGAGGTTTAGATCTAAACAAGGTTAAAAATGTAATTGATTTCTCAGTTGGGGACACGAGACCTGATTTAACTTTTCTAATTAATATTAATCCACAACAAAGTGAGGAAAATAGAAAATTAAGAGCAGCAAGTTTACCGTTTGTAAGAGACAGATTCGAAGAAGCAGATCGTAAATTTTTCGAAAGCGTTTATGTCGCATTTAATGAAATAGCAAAATCTGAACCCTATAGAATAAAAGTGATTCCCTATCTACATGGCCATCTAGAAGGAATGCAAACCCAGATTAGGGATATTACGAGAACATTCATGCAACTCAATACCCGGGAGTATTCTCGCCCTAAGTAA
>CAZYIS010000006.1:11500-22891 GCA_964647695.1 Candidatus Woesearchaeota archaeon | reverse complement strand
TATTACGAGAACATTCATGCAACTCAATACCCGGGAGTATTCTCGCCCTAAGTAACTCTACAATCAAAACCCTTAAAAGCCTTTATTTCTCATATTCGTTAATATTACTGCGCACTAATAGAAAAATATAAAAAAGACGAGTATTTATATTATTATGGTAAATCTAATAAAATATTCTGCATTGAAAAGATGGCATAACTCATTTTCAGAAAAAACATCACAAATACCTTTTGACGCAAATTCATTAATAATAAAATCTGCTCTTTGTGGTTTTATAGCTGGAGATGGAAGTTTACAGATTAGAAAATCAAAAGGTGAAAATTTTAGTCATTATCAATTAGACTTTTTTGCTGATGATAAAGAAATGCTTAAAACATACGTCGATTTTATAGAAAAATTATATAAAAAGACTCCTTCAATAGGCTTTAGAGACAATATGTATGTTCCTAGACTAAGTCAAAAATTCATAGTTCTTGATTTATTAAAAGAGTCAAAATTCGGGATATACACTTGGGAATTTCCAAATAAGTTATTTAAGATTGATGGAGCCATAGAAAATTGGTTGAGGGCATATTTTTCTGCAGAAGGATATGTAGGCGATAAAGTTATAAAAATTCAAAGTGTCAATATAAAATCAATTAAAAGAGTCAAAACTTTACTTTCTCATTTCAATATAAAAAGTAATTATTACGAATATATGCCTAAAAATAAAAATCATTCGAAAGTAGGTATGTTATTCATAACTGAAAGAAAATCAAGAGAAATATATTTTAAAAAAATAGGTTTTTGGCATGCAAGAAAAACTCAAAGACTTAAAGAATCGTTAGGTTTATAATTCATTTATTTGATTAGTTTTATAGGCCCAAATCGCATAATGGTATTGCGCGTGACTGGAAATCACGTTTCCGTAAGGATCCCCAGGTTCGATTCCTGGTTTGGGCGTTTTTTATTTACTTTTTTCAAAAAATGGAATTTCAAATGTGAATATGTGATTAACTAGATAATTAATAACTCCAATTACTAGCCCTATACTCACTCTAGCTAAAAAATATTGCATATTCAGAAATTGAACCAGAAGAGTCATGGATACTAGAATTATCAAAAGACCCGTAGCTGCCACACCCATATAGGCAACATAACTTTTAACCATTCTAACCGAACTATCGGCAAAACTCCAATTTCTATTAATATAATAATTAATTGAAGTAGCTAACAAAAATGCAAGGGCGGTTGCATAAAGATAATTAATCCCTATTTTATCAACGAATAACCATAGAAAACTTAAATCTAAAATTAAAGAAAAAGTTCCAGCAGTAACATATTTAATAAATCTTTTAAAATAATTTTTTAGATTCATAATAAAATCAATTTAAATCAGTATAAATATTATTTCTTTCTGGTCAAAGCGTAAATAATCAATAATAATAGGATCAATATTAAAATCATTAGCATGGCCAATAGCCAAGAATAATCTGCTTCTGTCTGCGAATTATTATTCATAGTAATATTATCATCAGTCGAACCTATGGTTAAATTGGATCCTGAAGGAATATACGGTCCAAGTAGTGTGCTATTGTGTCTATTTCCTCCACTGCTACTTCCTCCACCATTATTTCCATTAGAATTAGTTGTGGCTGTGTTATTTACTCTGCTAGTGTTTCTATTGCCACTAAAGTCAACAGTTTCAACTCCTATGGTATGGGTAGTTCCAGCTCCAAGCCCAGTTAAATTATAGAAATTATTAGTGCTATTAAGAACATTAACTCCATCAATGAATATTATATTATGGGCAAAATCTGAATCACTAGGGTTATTCCAAATCCAATAGATATAATTTCTTCCTAAATTTTGTACATGTAATCCAGTAATGATCCCTGGAGCAGTTGTGTCATTTGTATTATTCATACCACTAGCATTAACATAGAACATAACCATAGTTGAATTTATTCCAGCACTATTATTGGCAAAAGCATGCAGCATATTGGATCCGTTGTTAAATGAAATATTAACTGGAACGGTATAACTAACATTAATTCCACCATTATAATTATACCAAACATTGGTTGCATTTACTGCAGTTATATTTAGCAAAATACTATTATTGGCATAAAATGTATTTACTGGGCTGTTTATTCTAATAAATGGAATGCTCATATTAGTATTATTAGTTTGATTATTAGAATTATTAACATTAAATGTTACTGAAGTATGGGCTGTGGTAACATTATTCATTGCATAGGCAGTCAAGGTGTTATTTCCCTGAGAGAAGTTAAAGTAAACTGGATTTGTATAGGTATAATTAACACCATTTATACCATACCAAACATTGGTGGCATTTATCGCAGTTAAATTAATCAGAATATTGCTATAATTATAAGCTATTGGCTGTGGACTCACAATTCCAATTAAAGGTAAAGTGGCATTTGTTCTATTATCAGCAATAATAATATTGCTGTTAAGTAAATTAGAAATTGAATTCAAACACTTAGAATCATTGGTATTGGATTCAACTTCAATTCTATAGTTTCCAGCAGCGAGATTAGTTACCGAAGCCGATACATCCTTAGTTGTGGAGAATGGCAAGTTAACATTTTTAGTTATACTTACATTGTCTGGTCCAATAAATCTAAAATCTAGGGTTGAATCTACCGAATAATAACTTGCTATAGCACTAGGAATATAATTCAAAGGTCCAGCATTATTCAATGGAGAAGTAACACTAGAATCCAGAGTTACATTAACTGTAATATTATTTCCATTATTGGTGATTATCAAATGATTGATTGGAATTTGACAATTTCTTGATTTTGTTAAATAAACATCTCTTGCCGGAGCATTTCCAGTTCCAGCCCAGGTTGATTTAACTTCATAGGGGATATATCCACTTTTAAAATAATAAATTCCATATCCACTTTGTTGTAATGTGGTCGGATAGGTTAGGCTAATCTGTGTGTTTGATCCAGAATTTAATGTATTTCCATTCCAAAGTGTTCCAGAAACAGCATTACAATTAGCATCTGAACAAACAAATCCCAGAACATTAAAATTATTTATTGTACTAATCACAGTCAATGAGTTATTATTTTCAAGAATTGCATAATGCGCATTATTAACCTGATTTACGTCTGCACTTACTAGAGAAGTTAATAAAAAAATCCCCATAAAAATTAATAATAATGTTTTGTTTAAATTCATATTAATGTGCTCCACCAGTTCCACCCACATCTCCACCACTTACTCCTCCACCATCGCCTCCATCAGATCCTCCGTTATTTCCTCCACTCTTTCCATCTGAACTTAATTTGTCAATTGCCTTGCCCAATAGAAATGCATCTCCTCCAAATTCAAGAATTACTCCAGTATTTCCCTTATCTTTAACTGATTGTAATGTATTTTCCGTATTGCTAAATCCTTCCATTTCAAGTACATTGGATGCCCATTCCAATGGAACCATCATAGGCCAATCCAATATTCGATTATAGGTTTCATTATTCTTTGCAGGCAGTCTCATAACATTCAATCCGGCCTGGCCAACATATTTAGTTGATTCAACCACATTCTTTCCAGCATTCAAGGTAGGTTCAATAATATTATTTCCTAATCCCAGTGTTGCCACATTAATCGAGTCCTTAGCGACTTTAGTTGCTCCCCCAATCAATCTTCCTAAATAATTAATAGTTCCAGTAACTGGGTTTAATCCATGATAGGATTCTCTATCGGTTATTGGTCCTCCTATTCTTCTGAAGAAGCCTCCAACGCTTTTAGCCCAATTCTTGCTAACTTTACCCATTCTAAAATCATCTTCTCTTAATTGCTTATCTCCATCTATCCCATAACTAAATATCAATGCTTCAATACTATTATCTACAAATCCTATTAAATTCTTACCTGCCATTTTCATACTAGGCTGAATTTCTCTAGAACCCTGGGTCAAGGCATATTTTCTATACTTATCCACATCATTACCTATTCTATCAACTAAACTCTTTTTGCCTAGATTATTAGAATGATTATTTTCATTCTTTAATCCAGCAGCCATAGTAGTCAAATTAGCCTGATTGTCAGCCAAAGAATAAAATAAATTAAATGCAGGATTAATTTCACTCTCAGAACTATTTACTTGATTTGTAGATCCTACAGCAGAAGTATTTCCCATAATTTTAATTAAACTTAATTGTTCAGGTAAAACCTTATTTTGTTTTACACATGAAATATTATTAGCATCGTTACCTGAAGCAGAATCATTCTTAGCCCCATAATGGCATCCAAGAGTAGTTCCAATTAAAAATGCTCCAGCCACAAGTAAACTAGTTAAAAACTTATTTTTTCTAGAGTTTTTTTTAGTAGTATCTAAATCATTGTAATTTCTCATTGCCAAAGCTACATCAATTGGACTTATTACTTGTTCAGAATTTATAGCCAAAGGTCTTGTCGGAATTTTCCCAGCTGTAGCCCCACTAGTTATTTTATCTTCAATCATTTCAGAAGTATAAACTCCCTTAAATTTAGGTTCATATATAATTCCCTGAAGTTCCAATGAATCTCCAGCTAGCTCTCTTTGGAAAGCAACGCCTTTTTTAGCAGTTCTATAGAAATCAGTTTTAGTCTTTTTTGCTCTTTGTTCTAGACCTTCATTTAGCATATTTTCTAGGGTAATCAAATACTTTCGGTCATTATCACTAATACTAGTAGCTGCAATTTCAACATAATCTTTCAAATTAGAAATTCTTTGTTCATAGCTTCCACCCATTCCAGCCAAATAGGTTGCTTCATGCAATAGGTTTTCATCATCTATTTTAAAACCCGAGTTATGATACAATCCATAAAACTTTCCCTTCAGAAATTTAGGTGATTCTCTTTTACTAGCTTTTTGAGGTGTTTTTACCATGTTATTATCTCGTTATCACCTCAATAATACACATCTAAAAATAGGCTAAAAGGTATATAAACGTTTCTGTATGTAACTATTATATAATTACAGCAAAAAACAGGTTTTTAGGAGCTTAGACCAAAGGAATCGGTAAACTCTGAAATCATCCTATACTTATTAAGATAATTAAAACCCTTTTCAGTTATAAGATAGGTTTTTCCATTACCCAATTTTCCCTCTCTAATGAAATCCTTTTCCATTAATTCCGAAAGATATTGTTCCATCATCTGGTGGGATAAATTAGATTTGTAAAGTATGTGGGTTGGCTTAACCTTTCCGCTTCTATTCTTAATAACTTCTAAAATATCTTTTATTATTTCAAGTCGATTTCTTTTTTTGCTCATTTTTTCACACTCTTAATAAGAGAAATTAACATCAATAAATAAGCAAATAATTCAATTAGGTGCCCGACTACATAAGAGTAATAGGAATAATAATCAAATATGAACACAATATTACTTATCAATAATAAAGAAACTGCCAACATAATGTAATTTGCTTTTCTGTTTTTATTTTTATTCATAATGCACTCATCAAAATAATGGTATGCTACAAAAAATAATAAGAATGCTGAAACTATTCTGAATGTAATTAACTTATTAAGACTTGAAACCACCACCAAAAGACTTAATCCAAACAACAAATAATATGCTCTACCCTTGTAAGATTCACAAGTAGTTGAGACTAGATTTATCAAACCACTTATATAAAGAACAATATACGAATAAAAGCCCAATAAACCTATAGTAGTTATGCTTTGAATACTTAACTCTCTTATTTCATCTCCCATCACTTGAGTAAACCATAGATTTATTCCTGCCCAAACTATATAAGATAAACCTATTAATAAGAATGCAAGACCAAATAATTTAACTTTTCTATCCTGAGTCATAGAATAAATTTTAAATGCAATAACTGATATTAAGATAGTTATAACGGCAAATAATAATTCCATTCCTATATCTAATCCAAAAAACCAACTAGGTACTAAATACATTTCATTCATAACAGTTAGTGTTGATAACTCTTTTTAAGCCTTATGAATTAATAATCAATCAGTTTTGATTAATCTTTATTCCCAATTTATCCAATTCAGAAATATGTGCACTAATAAGACCTTCCGTAACCTGAACAATTCTTAGCAGTTCATTTCTCTCAGCCACTAGAGTGTTTACTGAACCTTTATGAAAACCTATTAGTTCATCCTTAGACATTTTTACTTCTTCATTACCTGATTTCTTCTCAGCCATAGTAAAAATTAAATCATATAGTATTTAAATTGCTCTTTTTTCCATTCATTAAGCCCAGATGGCACAGTGGTACTGCGCGAGTCTCGAAAACTCGTTTCCGCAAGGATCTCCAGGTTCGATTCCTGGTCTGGGCGTATTATATTTTAATTATCCTCTAGTTCTATAAACTATACTAAGACCTTCAAGCTCTCTTCTGCCTTTTTCCCTATCTGCTGGGCAATAACTACCCAGAAGATTTAATGTACTATTTTCTTTCAATACAAAGTTCCTTTCTATTTCTTTTTGTCTTCTTTTTGAAATAATTCCTATGGCTGGATCTTCCAATATCAATGATGGCACCATCAGCATCGTAGGTCCAACAAAATCTGGAAATTGCCCTTCAAATTTGCCCGTTAAGGGATTATAAAATCTCATATAACCTATTATCTTAGAAAACTTTTAAATTTTTCTATCAAACTTATTTTATATCTTTTCTAATTTATAACCCTCAGCCGTGTCAAGAACATTATATCCGAATTCTTTCAATTGATTTCTAAGAATATCTGATTCGGCCCAATTCTTTTCCTTTCTTAATTTTTCTCTAGCTTCTGCTATTTTTTTAATTTCTTCTGGAATAGCAGATTTATCTTCTTTCATCTCTTTAACATTCAAACCCAATACTCTATCAAATTTTTCAATAAGTTTCAATTTCTTTTTGGAATCAAAGTCAAAATCATCCACAACTTTCAAAAATACTTGAATAGCTCTAGGAGTATTAAGATCATCATTTATTGATTCAAGGAATTCTTTTTCATACTGCTTTGTTTTATCATTTCCTTTAAGCTTTATTTCTTTCAATTCAATTATTTTTCTTCTAATCCTTTCAAATGCCGTTCTAGCCGCGTCAAGATTTTCAATTGTAAAGTTCAATGGTCTATTATATTGAGTTAACAAAAATAAATATCTATAATGTTCAGCTCTGTAGCCCAGCTCTTCTAATTCTGATATGGTATACAGCCCGCCCTTGCTCTTGGATACCTTTTCTCCTTTAAACAATAGGAAATCATTATGTAACCAGTAATTAACAAATTTATCTCCTGTGGCACATTCACTTTGAGCTATTTCATTGGTATGGTGGATAGGTATATGATCTATTCCTCCGGTATGAATATCAAAATGTTTTCCTAGATATTTCATAGACATTGCACTACATTCAATATGCCACCCGGGAAATCCCTTACCCCAAGGACTTTCCCATTCCTGTTGTCTTTTTGTCTGTCCTGAAAATTTCCAAAGTGCAAAATCAGTTTTATTCTTTTTATCTCCAATATCTATTCTTTTTCCAGCTTCCAATCCTTCAATATTAAGTCTTGCAAATTTAGAATAATCTTTAAATTTTTTAGTATTAAAATAAATTCCATCATTTGTTAAATAGGTATATCCTTTTTTTTCTAGTTTTTTTATTAATTCAATCTGTTCTTCAATATGTTCTGTTGCTTTAGTCCATTTACTAGGTTCAAGAATATTTAACTTTTTCAAATCCTTATGAAATGCATCAAAGTAATACTCTGCAATTTCTTTTGCGGACCTTCCTTCCTTAGACGCTGCTTTTTCCATTTTGTCTTCTCCTTCATCTGCATCTGAAGTTAAGTGGCCTACATCGGTAATATTAATTACGTGCTTAACTTTATACTTATTATACAAAAGAACTCTTTTCAGTGTATCTGCAAACAAATAAGCCCTCATATTACCTATATGTTGATACCAATAAACCGTTGGACCACAACTGTACATTCCAACATTTCCTTTCTTAATAGGTTTAAACTCTTCTTTTTTCCTAGTCAACGTGTTGAACAACTTTAACATGTATTTTATAGGTAATTCAGTATTTTAAGGCTTTTCCCTCAAAGAACAGCTTTAAAAATAGAGTTTTTCCCCCTATTTTATGGATGCTATGGAAGAAAATCAGTTTAGTGCCGAGGGTAACCTAGAAACTCTTAGATATCTCTTTGAAAATCTAAAAAATCATCCTTCTCTAGTTTCTACTCTTCTAGGAGTCAATGGGGAAAGAGAGAGCCGAACCCAAGAAACTCTAGCAAGAATAAACGTATTAGCCCACATAAGGGCAGAGCATCCATCCCAAACCCTAGATTATTTATTTTCTCAAAATCCTATAGATATAACTTCTTTAATAGATTTAGTTCCGACACCTAAGAATTATGTTTCAAAAACTTCTCGAGAAATTCATATATTTGATCGTAATTCTTCAAAGTATGCAATTCATTCCTAAGTTTGCTGGCTCCAGAAAAGTTTTTCAAGAAATTTGAGCCCAGATATTTTATTCTAGGCAAATCAATAATATCATATTTCTTTACAAGTTTTAAATATTCCAGAAATAGTTTAATATTTTTTATATAATCTATTTCTTTTTCCTTTCCAGTTTTAAGATAATAGTTTATTCTTTCAAATATGGTTGGATCTCCTATGGCTGCTCTTGCCACCATTACTCCATCGCATATCTCCAACATTTTCTTTGCATCTGCTCCCGTTCTAATGTCTCCGTTACCTATAACTGGTATTTTCAATTCTTTCTTAACTTTTTCAATCCAATTCCAATCGGCAGGTATTTTATTAGAGTGTATTGCTAGTCTTGCGTGAACAGTCAATGCATCTGCTCCTGCTTTCTCAATCATTTTTGCAATTTCCATAACATTATTATTTTCAAAGCCCAGCCTTATTTTAACAGTCACAATAAATCCTTTTTTCCTGAGTAATTTAACCATCTCCACAATTTTTTCAGGATTCTTTAGAAGATAACTCCCTGCTTCATTTCCAGTAATTCTTATGCTAGGACAACCACAATTAATATCCACTAGATCGTAGCCTTTCAAATAGGGAATAACTTTTTCAAATTCTTCAATGCTATTTCCCGTAATCTGTATTCCCAAAGGTTTGTCCTTTTTACCTATTTTCATTAATCTTTTTGTAGAATCATTCTCATGGGTTATGGCATCCACGTATAACATCTCAGTATAGGCCATTCCAGCCCCGCACTTTCTGCATATTTCTCTATAGGCGGCATCCGTAACATCCACCATCGGTGCTAAAAATAATCTGTTCTTCAGTTTTACCTTTCCAATTTTAATTGATTTCATATTTTCAGTTTACTATAAATTTATATAATCGCTCTGCTTTTATACATTATGGAAAAAGATATAGATAGAATACAAAAAAGTTTTGATACTGAAATTGTAATTAGAATCGATGACTTTGGTGGAAGACCGGGATTAACCATTCGTGAATTCGTTAAATCCGATAAATACACTGGATTCACCAAATCCGGATTAAGAATACCTGCCGATAAGTTCAAAATATTTAAAGCATCAATAAACTCAGTGGATGAGAAAGATCTTGAAGAGCAACCAAAGGAATAAAAGCCCATATTTTATATTTATTTTATGCAAAAGATATTCATCATTGAACATTTAGAACCCGAATTATATGAATGGTGTTTAATAGAATATGAAAATATTTCTAAAATAGTGGGTAAAGAAAATCTCTGGTTTACTAATGTTAAGAAGAAAGATGAAGAAAAAAAATTAATTCCTTTCGGTTCGGTCTTTGAAAAATCCGTTAAGGAAATGCATCTGGAAAATTCCTGCATCCTAGATCCAGAATCCGATGTTCTGCTTTCACCTGAAAACTCTTCTCCAATAAAATATTTTATATTCGGAGGAATTCTAGGAGATTATCCTCCCAGAAAGAGAACCGAACTCGAGCTAAGCCAATTCATGAAGGAAGTTAAAACATTTAATATAGAAAAAGAACAAATGTCCACCGATAATGCTGTTTATACTGTAAAAAAGATAGTTGTTGATAAAGTTCAGTTCTCAGCACTTAAATTCCAAGACACCATAGAAATTAAAATAAATAAACAACTAACCACTGAATTACCCTATAGATATAATATCATCGATGGAAAGCCCATGATTAGCGAAAAGTTAGTCAAATTAATAATAAAACGAGATAGCGACTAAAAATATTTTCAAAATTAATAACTTCTAGGTAATAATTTCGTTACCGAGGACCCAAATCTATCTTCAAGAGACGATTCTAATTCTGCAACGTTGCTATCTTTAACAAGTTTAGAAACTGAATCATGCAATAATACTCCATCGTATTCTTCAACCATATACATGTGATTTATATTTCCTGTACTGCTAAAAGCTAATCGTGCTCCAAGCCAAGTTCTCATTACAACTGTCTTTCTTTCTTCTCCAACTTTTGCTTCCGGAATCACAAATACTCTATTATATTTCATAAAAAATCCACTTTTGGTTTATTTTTAAATCTTTCTTTAATAAAATTATTTAGCTAATTCTGCATCCACGAGAGCCTTAACCTGAGAATAAGGAACTGCTCCTTCAACCAATTGACCATTTACAAAGAATGCAGGTGTTCCACTAACTCCTGCTTTTTGTGCCTGACTTTGCTCAATTGCAAATTGTCCATCATACTTCTTTGAATCTAAACAAGATTGTAACTTAGTCATATCTGCACCAATTCCTTGGGCTAGAGTTTTCATCTTAGCCAAATCTTCAACATCTGCTTGATTTGCGAATGCAAGAGGATAAAATTGTTTGTAAAGATTCTGATCATTCAAACACCAGGCAACAAGTTGAGCAGAATGTCCTCCGGAATGACCCATATCATATTTAACAACTAATTTTACTTTTCCAGTATCCACATAATCTTTAATTAAATTAGTTACTATAGGTTCCCAACCTGCACTTCTCGATTTCATATAGGCTACTAATTCAGCATTATCTCCTGAAGCAGCTGCACAAAATGGACATGAAAAGTCGGTAAATTCAACAACCGTAACTGGAGCATCAGCAGATCCAAGAACTGGTGAATTCCCCATATCAATACTTACTCTTCCACCAGGGGTAGGTGTGACTCCTCCACCATTATTATTTGTATTATTAGTTGTAAAGAAAATAATTGCTCCAAGAATCAAAAGACCTGCCAAAAGAATAGTTGCATATTTCCAAATATTTTCTTTCTTAATAGTTATAGTTCCAGAATCGTGATGGCTTGTTTCGTGTTCACTCATTTTTATCAAATCAGATTATCAAATTAGTTATATAAACCTTATGAATTTTGTATTATTTTATTAAAAGAAGATTTTTAAATATCTATTAATTATTTAATATAAATGAAAACCTATAC
>CAZYIS010000006.1:0-11490 GCA_964647695.1 Candidatus Woesearchaeota archaeon | reverse complement strand
AACCTATACTATTTTTTCAGATTATCACCTCGGACATCCACTAGGTCTAAAACCTGATTTTAAATTTAACAAAAATACTATTTTTCTTGGAGACAACTTTGATATAAAATATTCATTAAAAAAAGAACTAGAGAGTATAAGAAAAATGAGAGAAGAAACTATAAAAAATGTTCAAAAAGCTAAAGGAATTTATCTTTCAGGAAACCATTCTCTAGAACCTCTAAGTAATAAAAGTAAATTATTAGCCATCCGAGATAAAATATTATTTATTCATGGAGATTTAATCGAGTGGAGTCGTTTAAGGTCTCATCTATATCGTTCCTTATCTCGTCCGGGCAAGAATAAATTTCATTGGCATTTTCTAAAGTTTTGGAAAAATATATTTCCAGGAAATGTTTCGATCATTAACAATAGCCAAATAAAGAAAGCAGTCAAACTTGCAAAAGCTAATAATTGCAAGGCAAGACCATTGTCATGGGTCATTTTCATCCAAAAAGAATGATTGATCTAACCGTAGATAATATAAGAATAATAATATTAAAGCAAGGAAAAACTGTAATTAAATTATAATTATTTTCTAAATCCCTTAACGACAAAAACAATTACAATTAGAATGTAAAGTCCAAGCACAAAAGGATTGTGAAAAATAATTATTCCCAATAAAGAATCAAGGGTAATAAAATTAATTCCACTATCCACTGGAATTTTTATAAAATATATTAAGATTAAAAATAAAAATATCCCTATTCCTGTCCAAAACATTCCTTTTTTCTTTATTCTAGAGTTATTCATTTTATATATAATAGAATAAGAATATTTAAATACTATCCCCGATATCAAAAATCATAAATAATTAAAGAGGTAAAAAAATGGGTAAACATTGTATTTATTGCAAAACTGAAATTTCTCAAGACTCAGTCATTGACTTCTGCAAGAGATGCGGAGTCGGAGTTTGGGGAGAAAAGATGTTCAATACAATTGTCGATAGTATGGAAAAATCCCGAGCTTCTGGAAGTCTTTTCCAGGGTTCAGTTTCAACTTCCTAATTATTTACTAGCTAAAAATCTTTCATAAGAAAGCTTTTTAAAGCACAATTCTGAGGTATATCTATGTTAAGTCATAAAAATCCAAGGCAAAAAGGGAAGATATCTTTCACCAGATACTTTCAGCAATTCAAAGAAGGCGATTTTGTAGCCGTTGCCAAAGAACATGCAGTTCCATTCCATTATTCTCACAGACTACAAGGTAGAACCGGAAGAGTTATTGAAAAAAGAGGACAATCCTATTATGTTGAAATTTCTGATCTAGGAAAACCTAAGAGATATGCAATCAAAGCAATCCATCTTAAGAGAATAGAGGTTGCTAAATAAAATGATTCTTAATAAAACGCCAGTAACCATTGCAGAAGTAAAAGATTATCTTAAAGACCTAGATGGAGAAGAAACAAAAGTATTACAAGATTATATCAAGGCCTATTCTAAAGTTTCAAAAGCAGATGCTCTAAAAATGAAAGAAGAACTTGCTGCTCTTAACAATATAAAAATGAAAGAAGAACACATTATAAAAATTATAGATTTAATGCCTAAAGATTCTGAAGATTTAGCAAAAATCTTTATGGATGTTTCTCTAACCGAGGAAGAAGTAAATTCTATTCTTGCAATCGTCAAGAACTATTAACCATGACTGAAAAAGAAGAATATGCAATCGTATTAGATTATTTACCCTATGGCTATCCAGCTCAAGGTAAAACAAATCCTGTAGCTCAAGCCATCGGAGAAAAAGGTTTAGCCTTATTAGAATTAGTTCCTCGAAGAGGAATTACTTTGGAGACAAAAGAAAAGGTTTATATAGGTCCAGAAAAGAGAGATAAGATATACTTCATTGCAGGTAGGTTGTCGAAAGACAAGCTTACCGAGGCTGCAAAGATCCAACTACAGGATTACATCGAGAAAGTAGTTGCGGAGCAGGAAAAGAAATTCGTAGATTTCTTTAATTCTGCTCAAGCTTTCAACACACGCCTTCATCAATTGGAGCTACTTCCAGGTTTTGGAAAAAAACACACTGAAGAAATATTGAAGACCAGAGACGAAAAAGCTTTCGAATCTTTCGACGATATAAAGAACAGAGTGAAGAATCTTCCAGATCCAAAGAAAGCAGTCGAGAAAAGAATCATTGAAGAATTAACAGAAAAACAAAGGTTTTACCTTTTCGTAAAATAAAAACATGGCAGAAGAAAAAATCAAAGTAGAAAATAAAGCAAACAAGAAACCAGACAAATCCAATAGTCCTACTGCTGAAGAAAAAGCAGAAAAGAAAAGAAAGTTTGAAGAAGAAAACAAAGCAGAATTTCTAGTTAGAATTTTAGGTTATGACATTCCCGGTTCAAGAGGATTAATGACTGGTCTATTGAGAATCAAAGGCATATCCTGGGCCATTTCCAATGCTGTTTGCCTAAAGTTAAACATGCAAAAGAATAAAAAAATATCTGATCTATCCAAAGATGAAATTCAAAAAATAGAAACATTCCTAAAAGATTTGAAAGTTTATGATTATATGAAAAACAGAAGATTTGATATGGAAACTGGAGAAACCAAGCATCTTTTCGGATCCGATCTAGACGTTACCAGAGAATTTGATATCAAGAGATTAAAGGAAATAAAGTCCTACAGAGGATTAAGACATTCATTAAGATTACCAACCAGAGGACAAAGAACCAGATCACACTTCAGAAGTAAGGGAAGAGCTATGGGGGTTAAGAAGAAAGTCAAATGATAAGAAAAAAGAAACTATTCCTACGTCCTCATAAGATGTATGAAACCGCAAGAATCAAAGAAGAAAACAAGATTGTTGAAAAATATGGTCTAAAGAATAAGAGAGAAATTTGGAAATCTGCAGCCAAGATTAATTACTATCGTTCAAGAGCCAAGGCACTTGCTAAAGCACCAATGGCAGAACAAAAAGTACTATTCGATAAATTGAATGGTCTAGGAATCAAAGCCGATTCAATTTCAGAAATATTAGCATTGAAAATAGAAAATCTTCTTGATAGAAGACTTCCATCCATCATGTTCAAAAAGAATTTGGCAAAAACCGCAAAGCAAGCAAGACAAATGGTAGTTCATAAAAATGTTTTAATAAATGGAAATGTCGTAAACACTCCAAGTTATATTGTTCCAGTAAATGAAGAAAATGCAATCACATTAAAAGTTAAAGCTAAAAAGCCAAAAGCTGAAGTAGCTGCTGAAGAAGCACCAACCGAGGTTACTAACTAAACATGGCTGAAGAAAAAATAGAAACAGTAAAAGTTGAAGAAACTAAGAAAGAAGAAACTCAAGCAGAAGTTAAACCTACTGAAAAGAAAGAAGAAAAAGCAGCAATAGCTTACGTATTTAGTTCATCCAACAATACCATCATTCACATAACCGATATGGCTGGAAATACTTTATCCAGAGTTTCTGGTGGAATGGTAACCAAGCATAGCAGATTGAAAGCAGATCCTACCGTAGGCATGTTCGCTGCAAAGAAAGCATCCGAAAGAGCAAAGGATCTTGGAATAAATGCACTTTACATTAGAATGAGAGCAAAGACCGGAAGTATAGGTATCGGCTCTGGAGCTCACGCTGCAGTTAAATCCTTGGCCAAAGAAGGTTTCAGAATTATTAATATTTTAGACACATCTAGAGTAGCTAGAGGCGGTCCAAAGAAGAAAGGAGGTAAGAGAGGTAGAAGAGTTTAAGGATTGATTGCAAATCTTTAAAAGACTCTTTTTACATTTAATATTATGGAAATCATTCAAAAATCTGATGATAAGATTGTTGTGAGAATGGAAGCCAATGAAACTCTTGCCAATGCTCTGAGAAGAAGTGTTTCAGAAATACCTACCCTTGCCATTGATGAAGTTGAAATCTACAAAAATGACTCTGCTCTATACGATGAAGTTCTAGCCCACAGACTAGGTCTAGTTCCTTTGGTCACTGAAAAATCCATGAATGAAAAAACCAGTGTTGATCTTAAGCTTACTGCCGTTGGACCATGCACAGTTTATTCTGGAGATCTAAAAGGTTCAGCAGAAATTGTTGAAACTAAAATTCCAATCACCATTCTTGGAGAAGGTCACAAATTAGAATTATTAGCCACAGCAAAACTTGGCATCGGAATAGATCACGCAAAACATATTCCTGGACTTTGCTACTATAGACATATTCTAGAAATAACTTCATCTCCTCAAATTGATGCCATAATTCAAAAATCCAAGGGATTAATCAAAGCAGAAAAGAAAGGATCTAAGTGGTTATGTGATCTTAATGGCGCCGAAGAAAAAGCCGTTGAAGATATTGATAAAAAAGCAATCAGCAACTCTGGAGAAATATTATTCATAATCGAATCCTATGGAACCATTCCAGCAAAAGATATATTAGTTAAAGCAACCGAAGCTCTAAGCGATAATTTAGATGCTTTTGAAAAAGCTATTAAGTAATACCTAAATACTTTTAACCTCTTATTTATTAAAAATTTTATGTCTAAACATTTAGTTGATGCCGAAAGTTTTCGTTCTCCAAGCGATTTAAGAACTTATATTCAAGCTCAAGAAGATTTGTTGATTTCTTGTCTCTCAGGGGGTAATTTAGCATTAGCCAAAATTGAAATGGTTGAGTATACGCAAGAATTAGCAGTTTATTGGAAAACTTATTTAAATCTGCCAGGAGTTGCGCTTGAGGATAGAAACTATGCCACTAGACATTGTGCTGAATTTATTCGTTTTCGTAAAAAACACAAAGACATTTTCGATTATAATGCTACTTTAAGCGATCCAAAAAGAGTAAGAATAAATGCTTTAAAACAAGCAATTCAAAATCCAGAAAAACCAACCTTAGAAGACATGATTTTAGTTCGAGACCTTAGATTAAAATAATTTTCAATTTACAAAAACAATTCTATTGTTTCTATGACCTCTAAAGTCAAAAGAAAATTCTGGATTCATGGAATTTACATCTTTTCGATATTCTTCCTGTTTTCTATACAATCTAACTCTAGCAACATTAGCAATTAATATTTCATCATACCTATTACCCATAATAATTTCAGAAGAAAACATGTTTTCTACAGTGTTCGGCAAAGGACTTTGATATCCTACATTAAGTCTTCCTCTTTTTCCATTTCCAACTGGGGAAACTAACGTCAATCCTTCTGCCATAACTGTTGCTCTAGTAGCTCTATAGCCTGGAACGCTGGTTACACTAATCTGAGTGGCCAATGCATCCAATATTCCGATAATCTTCCTTTTTCTTTCATTTTCCATATTGATTGCTTCTGAGAAGGCTTTAAAAATCTTCTTTTCTCTCTTTTTTCGTGTGGGTGTGCCAAAGTGGTCTAATGGGTGTCGTTAAGGCCGACATGGCTTAGTGCCTTCCTAGGTTCGAATCCTAGCACCCACATTTTTCATTAAAATAAGATTTATATAACAAACTTTCCTAATCGATTTATGCAAAAAGAGGTTTATCTCGTTAAGTCTTTAGAAGAAGACTTCGCCACTAAAACATTAGAAGATAAAGAGAAAGTAACTTTTCAGACAATTTATGATATTATTAAAACTAAAAAAATAAAACCCAATACTAAGAGTTTTGGAAGAAAAAGAAGATTAAGTACCACAATTCTAAGCCCAAATTATCTTAAAACCTATAGGCCCCAAGGAATAATATTCAAAACAAGTCAAAAACCCGACTATATCATTCCTTTCGATCTAGTTCTTGCTGGAGCAACAAACAAAATAATTGTTCATTATTATAGAATAAAAAATGATCTTCACATATATTATAATCATACTTTAATTCCAGGTTTTGAAAAGTTCATTTTCAAAGATTTCAAAGAAATGATTAAAAAATGTAAGTCTCCATTTGATGCCTGGAAACAAGTTAATTCATTTAGAAAAGAAAACGGATTTAATTCTCTTCCAAAGCAAAAATTCAGATTAGTGACCTATAACGAGGCAGTTTTTCATAGTCCTGTAAAAATAGAACCTATTGCCATATTTGGTTACAGGAAAGAAGCCTATGAAGTAGCTAGAAGATTAGGTCTACCCCATTATGTTTCCGCAAAAGAATTTTATAAAAAGTACAGAAAAAATGAGTAAAATAGCATTAATAATTGGAAGATTTCAACCTTTGCATAAAGGACATATTAATCTCATAAAAAGATATTCAAAAGCGAATTATATAATTAAATTTGGAATAGGCTCTTCAGATAAAAGTTTCGAAAAGGACAATCCTCTAACTTCGGAAGAAAGAAATGAAATAATAAGATTAGCAATGAAAGAATTAAAAATAAAGAGTTATGAAATATATCACATTCATGATATTAGAGATGATAATTATTATGTTAAACATGTTCTTAACATAATCGGAAAGTTTAACATTATTTTAACTGGCAATCCTAAAGTTCTAAAATTATTTAGAGATCATGAAACTAAAACGCCTTGGAATATTGAAAGCTTTGAAGAAACAACTCGTCCAGGAGGAGAAATCAGTGCTTCTCAAATAAGAGAGATATGGTCAAAAAGAGTAAGTAAGAAAGGTTTACTAAAATCCACTTTTAATTATTTAAAATCAATTAATTTTTCAGAAAGGTTGAACAAAATTAAAAACTAATCTTTTTTATTTAATTTTCTCAATAATCCTTTGGCACTTGCATCAAGTTTTTCAGTAACTTTATATTTATAATCCACAAAATTTATTGCTACAACAAAACCTGCAACTCTTCCTAGTTTCCAAGGGTCCAAGTGTTTAACGAAATCTTTTCCTGCTTCAACCATACTATCTCCAAAGCCATATTCTTTATGTAAATAATATCCCAATGCACCTGCAGCAGTCAAATAAACTGCATCCAAAGCAAATGATGCTCCAACTCTATAAACTGCACCGACTACTGACTTCCTTGTAAAGTCTCCAATTGTCTTTTCATTATTTTCCATATTTACCAAGGACTTTTAGCAAATCCTAAAAGTAATTTTTGTTGTGATTGATATAATACTCTCTTTGCACATCTAATTGCTCCTGAAATTGGATCATATCTAGTAAAAACGCCTTTTTTATGCACCCATATATCAAATTCTCTAGGATTAGTAGTTATACCTAAATTTCCACTTATTCTAATGCTACTAACTGCTTTTTCTAAGTTTTCTATCTTTCCAAGTTTAGTAGTTAACATTTTATCCTTCTCCACAGAATAAGAACTACTCCAAGAAGTTATATCTGGTATTTTTCCATTTTTCATATCTTCCAGCTTAACTATCAATTGTCGGTAATCCTCGGGGAATTCTCTTAAGAAAAAAGCCGTGCCACTATGTCCCTCATGATTCATAAAACAAGTTCCTATGACTATGCTTCCTGATTCAATTCCTCTATTGTATAAATTTTGTCTATCTTCCATTATATCTTCAACTGTTTTTTTAACATTTCCAGTGATAACCTCAATTTCTCCATCAAAATGTATCTTATCTGCTTCTGATCCTTTTGCAAACCAAAATGGATTTGTGACCCAAAGTCCTTGCCCAGAAAGATATTTCGCAATATTTTCCATTTTCTTTATGTCGCTTCCACTAATGCATTCTTTTGCCATATTCTTCACTAAAAACAAATATATTTAAACATCACCTTCCACTAAGTGGTAAGCAATATGTATGAAGAGTTATTAGAACAATGCGGACTAACAAAGAACGAATCTTTAACCTATCTAGCTTTGCTAAAACTAGGTAAATCCAAAAGCGGAGATATAGTGAGAGAAGCAAAAGTTTCGGGTGGCAAGATATACGAAACTCTCTATAAACTAATCGATAAAGGATTAGTAAAAGAAGTATCTGAAAACGGAATAAAACGATTCATTGCAAATAATCCTAGAACGATTATTTCATATATCAAAGAAAAGCAAAAGAATTTAGATCAAAAAGAGAAAGAACTTGAAAAAATATTGCCTTCATTTTTAAAAATTTCTGGAATCGATAAGGAGCATGAATCAGTTTCTTTAGTTAAGGGATTAAGAGGAATATCTGATATTGTTTACCAAAAATTAGAAAATGCAAAAAAGATTAAAATAATGGGTGTAAATTCATCAAAAGATGAAAAGTATAATACTTTTTGGAGGAACTGGCATAAGGAAAGAGTTAATCTGAAGAAAGAAGCTCAAATAATTTTTTCCGATAAAAATACAGAATATTGGAAATTCTTCAAAAATTTAAATTATACAAAATTGAGAGAATTATTACACTTCAGTCCGTCTGCAGTTATGATTATAGATGATAATTCATTTTTATTTTCCTATGAAAAAGATTTAACTTGTATTCATATTCAATCTATTCCTATGTCAAATTCACTATCTTCTTTTTTTGATGATTTATGGAAAATTGCTAAAATCTAAATAATATATCTCTATATATTATATATTCTAAATGCTTAAATACGGAATAAAATCTATTATGTTATGTTCGGCAATTTGTTTGCTCACAAAGAACATTCATTCGATCCTAAACTCTATTTAGAATTATCCTATTTTCCTACCACTGGAGAACCCGATATTTCTAGAATTAAACCTTTCATTGAAAAGTATCTATTAAGAAGATATGAAGTAGTTCAATCAGGTCTTTTAATGCCTCTAGTTAATCACGCAGGTGTTCAATTCATTCGTGGAGGTTTAGATCTTGATTCTTCTTTCGATGCTCTTGTCCGGGTTCCTATTTGTCCAGTAAATCCCACATCTAAAGATAAATTATTAGAACTAAGAGTATTTTATCAAGACTTTTCATCCGAAGGCAAATTAACGTTACATCACGATTACTCTCTTTCCATCGGAACAAAACCAGAAGAATCACCAAGAGAAGCCGAAGCCCTAGCTGCAAAAAATAACCTCTATGAAAATATGCTAAGATCTCCTCTTAGAGAACTTGATTTATCAAAAATTAGACAATAGTTTTCTTTTCTTATGAGTATACTGATCGTACATCAAATAAATAAATATTAGGTCTACCAAAGTTATAATTGCTAAAGTCCAGGTATATCTATGAGTCAATCTAAATATTTGATATATCATCATAATCATTAATATTACTAATGCTACGGGATAGGCCCAATATTTTTTATTAATAACTGTGGTAAATAAGAATAGGTTGATTATTCCATGAATAAATATGTAAACTGCAATAAATTCTTTAGTGCTCAAGGTCAAATTTTGTGCAATATTTACAAAATAATTGGCCAAAAAATCTCTCGGGTCGTCTCCAAGTTCATGACTAAAAATTCTGCCTACTGTTCTAGAAATAAATGAAGAACTTATGAAAAATAAAAATATTCCTCCAGCAAATTCCAGTATTCCATTAATTCCCTTTAGAACTATGGCCGTATCAAACACAATTTCTTTAGTCTTTGCTATTCTCTTTCTATTTTTTAGTTTCAATTTTATTTAACCTCTGTTCAAGTTCTTTGACCTTTCTTTCAAGTTCTTTTCTTTCGGAATATAACTCTTTGTCCATAGTCTCTACAAAGTCTCTTAGATAGGCTCCAAACAGTGTGCTGAGCTTTCCTCCAAACATGTTTAGCTTAGTCTTTGCTTTTTTAAGCACTTCCTCATCCACAGTAATATTTACTCTTATTTTCTTACTCATGTGTATTTATACACACTATAGTATAAAAACCTTTCTCCCACAATAGGTTTAAATACCCTCGATAATCCATAAAATTATGGTAGTAATAAGTAAGACAAAAATCAAGTTTAATTCCAAGAGAAAAACAAATCCAGAAGTAGCTGAAACTTTATCTGCTGCTTTGAAAAATAAGGGATGGTTGAAAATCGCAAAACTAATTGCAAGTCCAAGAAGAAAATATTCTGAAGTTAACCTATCCGAAATAAACAAATTAACCACTGCAGGAGATACTGTAATAATCGTTGGAAAAGTATTAAGTTCTGGAGAATTAGCTAAGAAAGTAAGAATCTGTGCATTCAATTCATCTGCAAAAGTAGCTGAAAAAATCAAAGCATCAAAATCTGAAATTGTTTCAATTCTAGATGAAATAAAGAAGAATCCTAAAGGAGAAGGATTAAAATTAATTAGTTAAAATGGCCCACGAACATATCGCTAAAGCAAAGAAAGAAGCTGAAAGACCAACCATAGTAGTAGATGTTACTGGAGCAATTCTAGGAAGAGTATGCAGTTTTATTGCAAAACAAGCCATGTTGGGTAAGAAAGTAGTGGTCGTAAATTGTGATGAAGCTCGTGTTTCCGGTCAAAGAAGAATGATTATCAATGAATACCATATTGCAAGAGTTAGAGGTGGAACTTCATTAAATGGCCCTCATTTCCCTAAGCATTCAGAAAGATTAGTTAAAAGAACTGTAAGAGGAATGTTAGCCTATACTCAACAACGTGGATTAGACGCTCTTAAAAGAGTTATGTGCTATACCAATACTCCTCCTGAATATGCTGAATCTAAGAAAATAACTATGAAAACCAATACTAAATCCAAGACCATGGCTCTAAAGGATTTAGCCGGAGAAATTTAATATGAAAGCAGAAAATTTCATCGTATCTGGTAAGAGAAAAACATCCGTAGCAAAACTAAGAGTTAAGCCTGGAACTGGAAAAGTATATTTCAATTATTTACCTCATACTGAATTACATCTATTCCATAGATTAGCTCTATCCGAACCTTTGAAGATATTCGAACAAGTAATGGGCGAAGTTAAGCATGATTTCTTCATCAAAGTTCATGGTGGAGGAAAGGAATCTCAAATTCAAGCCGCAAGATTAGCCATTGCAAAATCTCTAGTTAAAATAACAGGATCCGAAGTTCTTAGAAAGGCCTACATTGCCTACGATAGAAATATCATTGTCCCTGATGCAAGAAGAAAGGAAACCAGAAAACCTGGAGACTCCAAAGCAAGAGCCAAGAGACAAAAGTCCTACAGATAGTTTTACTTTTTATTATATCTATTCTTAATCGTAATAATGTTTTTAAAATGAATAAGTTAATTTATTTAAAGAATGGACCTACGTTCGGAGTGCTATGCTATTTGTACTGATGTAAGAGAAACAGGGTTATTTTCTAATCATAAATTAATATCTATAGGTACTGATTTATCTCATATGGTGGTTAATCAAGAGGATCTAAGAACAACCAGAGACGGATACAATGCAGTAAGATTTTACATATATCGAATAGAAAGAGCTATGGCAGTAGGTTTTATCTATGATTGTGATAATCATCCCTCAAATGGATGCATTAGCGTACCTCTAGACTCTTTGAGCTTAGCAAAAGACACATTGCCCTTTGAAAATAGAACTGTTTAATTTATATTATTACAAACCATCAAAAGGATTCTTAATCTTCTTAATCTGATCCGATGAAACGTGGGCATATAGTTGAGTAGTATTCAACGAAGCGTGACCCAATAGTGCCTGAATCATTCTAATATCCGTACCTTGTTCTAACAAATGGGTTGCATAAC
>CAZYIS010000005.1:0-47490 GCA_964647695.1 Candidatus Woesearchaeota archaeon | reverse complement strand
ATCAAATCTTCTGGTTCCAGAAAAGAATTCAACATAAACAAGAGGATAATAGGTCTGCACCGCAAGGTCAATATGTTTAATCTCTATTTCTTTCAAATCCCACTTATTTTTCTTAACCACTTCACCAATTTTATCATCTATCAATTTTTGTATTTTTTTATCTACTCCCTTAACTTTCACCACTCCAATTTTAATTTTTCCAGGATTAGAGATTTCAATTTTATTTGATTCAAAAGTTTTAGTATCTCTTTCATCTTTACCTTTTATTACATCAAGCAAAAGTGCAACGTCCTCTATTTTAGTTCCAATAGGTCCTATTTGATCAAGACTCATAGAAAGATCAATTAATCCATATCTAGAAACCAATCCATAGCTAGGCTTAACTCCGATAACTCCACAATTACTTGCCGGGTTTCTTATGCTTCCTCCAGTATCGCTTCCCAGAGCTAGATCACAGAATCCTGCGGCCACTGCGCTTGCCGATCCCGATGATGAACCTCCAGGTATTCTTCCAGCTGCAGCCGGATTCAAAGCACATCCAAACGCACTTTTCTCTCCACTTCCACCAGCAGCAAATTCATCCATATTACACATTCCAATAATAACTCCATCTTCAGCTCTTATTTTTTCAATAACTGCGGCATCATAGGTAGAAACATAATTCTCCAGCACATGAGATGCACAATTTGCAATTAATCCTTTAACATTTATATTGCTCTTTATAGCAATAACCTGGCCATACAATCTTCCTTTTCTAGTCTTTGCATCAATTGCTTTTGCTTCATTCAATGCATTTTCATTTATATGTAAAATTGCATTAATCTTTACATTTTCCTTCTTTATTTTATCCAGATACTTCTTAACCTTATCTTCTACTAATCCCATATTTATATAATAAAACTATATTTCTTAAACATTACCATTAACCCGAAATGGGTATTTTCCACCAATGCAGAAAGTACACAAATTCTCTGGAGGTAACCCTCTTTTTCTGTAAACTTCTTCAAAACCCCTAATTGATAAATATCCTACTCTTGCTCCAATAATATTATTAATTTGCTCATCGGTTCTTCCTCGAGCTATAAAAGAATGATTTTTGTCCTCTATTGCAGGCATATCAATTCCTCCAAAATCGCATCCTCTTTTTATGCCATCTACTCCAATAATTCCTATTTTAGGAGTCAAACTTAAATAATCTTCTTCTTTTACTTTAGCAATGTCGCCTAGTAGATGCCTAGATCTACGAATGACGGTGCCTCTAACTATACTGTCATCAAGTACTTTTAATTTTTTACCCATTATCAAAGGAATTACGCCGGGTAAAAGATAAAGATTTTCAGAGATTGATGTATTTCTTTGTTCAGGAGTGTGCGCTTGAAAAGATCTTGTATCATTAATTTTGTAAAAACATTCTACAAGAGGTATACCTGCACGATTGGCATAGGATTGAGCACCATCTTTGGGTGATTCAGGGATATAAGTTACAAAATCCGCGTCTCCCGTTGGAAATTCTTCAAATAATTTTTCACCCAAATCCTGTCTTATTCCTGCAACTGAAAGTCTCTCTAAAAGAGTTTTTGGATGAGCAACATATTGAAACTCAAACATACAATGTTTTCTCTCCGGAGGAACAATTTGTCTAGGTCCAGACATTTTTCCATTCGGTCTTAAATAATAAACTGCTCCGGGAGTGATATCTCCATTTAGAGTTGCATGAATATCCGAGAAAGCTACACTTTCTGATGCAAAAAGATCAAAACCTCCTTTATTCCCACGAACGCCGGGCTTTAAACCGTGTCTCCCTCTACATATAACGACTCCATCCACATTTAGATCAGCGATAGCAAGAGTATATCCATCAGGAATTTGAGTAAGAACAGATTCAATTCCAAATTTAGAGTAAAAATGAAGTACTCCTTCACTGTCACATTTCGTTTTTAATCGACTTTGATCTATTCCATCCAAGAATCTTTGTTCTACTTGGCCATTGTGCATTAATGCTTTATTTACTCCGTGTACGAATATATGACTTCCTCTATCTTCTATAACTCCTCCCTCGCATATCGGATGAACTTCATTTAAATTAATTTCACGTTCGCCTTTTGTTCTATACTTTCCATGAATCCCGAATGTGTGATATCTCTCAGCAGTAAATATTTTGTGTAATGCCTTAACGTTGAATCTGGAAACGGGGCCAATCCATTTTAAAACGTCGATTCCATGCTCTCCTCTAGCAAAAATACCTGTAGAATCTTTCCCTCTATGCTGCTGGGCAATGGCCATAGCATAGGCATCATCTAAATTATGTGAAACGGATATTAAACAATTATGTTCTACTTCTTCACCCATGAATCTAAACATAAAACACCATTTAAAACGTTTTATATGCTAAGAAATATAATTAAAAAATCAAATTTAAAATTTGTTTAAGGTAAAGTTCCATTACCCAGAACAGGAGTATTTGTTCCAGCTGCTGCTTTGTAATAGTCTTTTCCAGAGAATCCAAATATTCCAGCGATAATATTACTTGGGAATCTCTTGGTTGCAGTGTTATAATCTTGAATTGCTTCAATATATAAACGTCTAGAGTTACCAATCTTATTTTGGCTTGCTGATAATTCATCTCTCAATTGAGTATAACCTGTGCTTGCTTGTAATACTGGATAATTTTCAGCTACAGCATTAACTAATGTAGTTATTCCATTGTTCATTTGTTGTCCAGCAGCATCTATTTGAGCTTGACCTTGAGCATCTTTAAATGCAGTCCTTGCAGCAATAACATCCTTAACGAACTTAGTTTCAACTCCAACTTGACTGGTTATAGTTGATGCAAAATTAGGAATTTTATCGGCTTGTACTTGATAATCATTTTCTACTTGACTCCATTTACTGTCAACATTTTGACTTAAAGAAACAAAATTATTATATGCTCCAACAAACCACAAAAGTAGAATTAATACTACTGCTCCAACAATAATCCAGGCAATTGTAGAATTCTTCATTTTTCCCATATTATATTTAGATAAAATCAGTTTAAAAAGATTATGCTGTACAAATAATCCCTAGTTTATCTTCCGGCTCCTCCTCCGCCAAATCCTCCACCACCGAAGCCACCGCCTCTAAACCCTCCTCCAGAACTTCGGCCACTTCCTCCTCTAAATATTATGGAATAAATAATTATTCTTACCAGAAAGTCAATAAAGAAGAACATCATAAAGTCTCCAAATCCTTTTCTCTTTCTGCTAACAAAAGGATAGGCAATCAATGCAATAATAAGGAATACGACCAATAGAAAAATAATTATTCCGACCAAAGAAATACTATTAGTCGAATTTGAGTCTGCTCGTATATAGTCTGCATTTTGGATCAATATCGGATAAATAGCATTAGAAAAAGCAATTATTCCTTCACTTATATTGCCTTTATTTTTTAGAGGTACATAATTTTCATCCAGTAATCTACCAATCATCGATGCAGGTAATACTCCTTCCGTCCCATAACCTGTGGCAACATAAAATCTATTGTTAATGGGCTGATCTGCAACATATAACATCAACAACCCATTATCTTTTTTTGCAGTTCCAATTCCAACACCCCAATTATTACCTAATTGAGTAGCATATTGATTCATATCTGAACCATTAATAGAATCGAGAGTCACAATCACAACTTGCGCAGTAGTATTCTGCTCAATATCATAAAACAATGATTGTAAATAAATTGTTTCCTGTTGAGAAAATACCTTTGCATAATCATTAACCTGTTGATTATAGGGTTGAGGATAGCTAACTGCAGAAACAAAGCTTAAACTAATAAAAATCAAAGCAAAAACAAAAATTACACTCTTATTCATCATAACTAGAAGATAATAACTCTATTAATAAAACTTGTCGTTAGGAAATAATAATCCTCTAAGACATTACCATTCAATTTTTTTGAATTGTCTCTTAAGATAAAGAATATCCTGAAGTTCATATAAATCTAGAGTAGATTCAACCTGATCATCAAAATATCTCAATTGATAATCCTTATCGGTTTTAGGATTAAATATTTCTATTGCCATTTCTTTAGTGGCTCCATGGTCTATTAACACATAATGTCCATCAACTTCATATTCAATGCCCTCAATCTTCAGCTTGTCTCCTTTCTTTACTTTAGAAATAGGCTTAGATGTTTTGAAAGTAATTTCTCTTTCCACACTATCGCTAGCACCATTAACTGCATTGGACACTTTAGATTCTTCATTCTCGGCTTCATCCAATTCTTCTTCTAATTCTTTAGCACTCATTCCCTTGCCTTTCTTTTCCTTCTTAGGCTTAGGTTTTGCATATTCCACATCTTCATCATCTGCAAATGCATCATCAACGCTCATTTCCTCTTTTTCTTCAACTTTCTTTACAGCTTTAACTTTCTTAGTTTCTTTCTTAACGACTTTTTTAGATTTAGACGCTTTTACCATGCCTTAGTTTCTCCAATTATTGCATTTTCATTCTTAGAATGAGCATTTGCAAATATCATTTTTCTAAACTCCTCAGTTCTTTGAACTCCATTTCCTTCTTCTCTAAATCCAGAAACTTCTTTCTTTTCCTTCTTACCCTTAAGTTTAACCTTATTCAATGCAGAAGCAAAACTATCTAGAATTTTCTTAGCTTCTTTCTTTATTTTATCTCTTTCCTCAAGTGTTAATTGCTCTTTCATACATTAAAAAGAAATTGGGAATTTATAAAGCTATTTAATTAATTTAACTTTAACTCTATTATTAACGATTTCTACAATTGCTCCTCGTCCATCATGGGCTGCTCCAGGGTTTATGCATAAAGTTTTACCAATTTTTTGAATCCCCTTTGATTCATGTATGTGCCCTCCAAAATGTATCACTGGCTGATATTTGTTGATTACTTGTCTCACCATCATAGAACCATAATGTTTGCCTCTTACTAATTTATGTGCTTTCCTTCCTATTTTGTCTAGTTTTGTATTATATGGTACATTATGCGAAACAAATATGACTTTTCTATTTTTATTCTCTTTTTTAAATTTATTAAACAGTTTTTCTAGAATCTTTTTATGTTTTATGAAATTTTTACTTCTTGGTTTTCCAGGAACCATTCCGCCATAGGCCCCAATAAAGACATAATCTCCAAAAGCGTAATATGAATAAGTGAAATCATTAATGTTTTTATATTTTTTAATTATTTTAGAAAAAAAGTTTTGTTCATCCCATTTCCAATGATGATTTTTATCAATCTTATAATCTGCAAAATCCATAGTTCTAGTATAATCTATGTTTCCATAGACTGTAATTGCTGGAATAGGTAAATCATTAATCTTAGAAATTGCATTTTCTCCATCCTTTAAATCTGTTAAAACCAATTTTTTATAATTATTTTTGCCTATTACTTCCCACAATTCATTACTTGTACCATAACAATGTTTGAACCACAATTTTCTGTAATGAAAAGGAAAAAAATCACCATTAGAAACCAATAGATCAATTTTCTCTTTTTTTATTAGTTTTTCAAATTTCTTAGAAAATTCCCCATGAAAATCGCCCACCATTAATAATTTCATATCCTTGCTAGAGAATTCTTATTTAAAAACTTATTACTTCATTTCCAGATGTTCATCGAATAAAGAACGAACAAAAAATCTATGTATAAAGTGCGAAATTATTGCCAAGAGTAAAATTGCACGAACTCTCAGCATAAAAAACATTTTTTTAGATTTCATTTTATCTTCTTTCTTTAGCTCTACGATAGGATTCTATTCTTCCATGAGATTCGCCATCAATATAATTTACATCCTGGCCTATACCCATTTTAATTCCATAATAGGCTCGATAAACTGGAGCGATGGCGGGTATTATTTCTTCCACCATGGCCGAAAGTCCTGCTTCTCTACCAAAATTATTCCAAGGATATAGTTCTACGGCTCTTCCAATCCAAACCATCTGATTAAGATTAAATTTATCTTGTTTATTTCTATCGGTGAATGTTCCGATCTTATATAAATGATTTCCTATCTTTCTCTGACTATCTTCATCTCTTAATTGATTAGCAATCAATATGGGCCAATAATCTTCCGGATGTCTAGAAACTTCATTCCATTCATAATCATTCAAATGTCTTTCAAATAATTTACCTAATCTAGATATATCTTCTAGATTAATTACATCATTATCAAAAAGATAGATTAGACTATTTCTTCTTATTGCTTCTTGTTCTTCAAGGGATAATGGATTCTGGTATGGCAGTGGTCTTCTTATTTCTGCCAGTTCAGGTAATCTCAATCTCATATTTCTTAATGTTTCTACTCCAATCCCTGATGGAAGAATAGTTCCTTCTTGAGTAACTAGCATTTCAAACCTCCAAAATTAGAAAAAATAACGGAAGGACCAATAGACTCGACACAGTAAATTTGTCTGGTATCACCTCTTTCTTCCAAGAGACCAGTATTTTTATCTACTTGTCCTTCCAATGAATGTAATATTTTTAATGCCGTTGCCATGTTTTGGGTCGGCGTCGTAATTATGCGGCGTCGGCATAATATATCCAAGTAACCCTTATATTTAAACCTTTTGTTTACTATACTATGGTATACTTTAGTATATTTCAGTATATATTACTAAATAAGAGCAAAAGACTTATAAACCAAGTATACTACAGTATACTATGACTCAAAACAAGCCCGAAGTAAGTACAATAAAGCTAACTAAACATACAAAAGAAAGATTATCAAAATTAAAAGTTTACAAAAGTGAAACCTTTGAAGAAATTATTGAATCTATGTTAAACACTTTAAACACCTGTAAACAAGATCCTGAAAAAGCCAGAGCAGCCCTACATCATCTGGACGAACAAAGAAGAATTAATTTTCCAACCAATTAAGGTGTTAATCTATCCCTATCTCTTGGGAACAATACGGCTTCTCTAATATTTTCCAATCCCAACATAAGCATTGTAATTCTTTCTACTCCCATTCCCCATCCTGCGTGAGCTGGAGCACCAAATCTAAATGAATCAATATAATCTTTGAAATCCTTAGGATTAAGTCCCTTAGCTTTCAATCTCTCGGTCAATAATTCTGGCAGATGTACTCTCTGTCCTCCAGAAGATATTTCCATACCCCTATAGATTGCGTCAAAACCTCTAGATAATTCTTCTCCCTTCTTTCCTTCCTTAGGCATAATATAAAATGGTTTTCCAGCAAGAGGCCAATCATGTACAAACACTATGGTTTCTGGAAATAATTCTCCAAGTTTCTTTTCCGATTCTCCGGATAAATCAGTTTTTCCAACATGAACTCCATGTTTCTTTCCAAGTTCTGTAACTTCTGCAAATGTCAAATATTTAACTTTTGGAACTTCAAGTTTAACTCCAAGTAAATCTAATTCTGCTTTATTCTTTTCAATAACCTGTTTAGCCATATACTGAACACATCTTGCCAGAACTTCCATTACCACATGTTCATCAGCAAATGCCTGCTCATAATCGAATTGTCTAGATTCATTCAAATGTCTAACCGTATTATGCTTTTCAGCTCTCCAAACAGTGAATACTGCAAATACTTTTTCCATGGAACAGGCCAACATTTGTTTATACAATTGGCAACTTTGAGATAAGCAAACTTCCTTTTCAAAATATTTAGCTTTAAACAACTCAGTTCCACCTTCGCTACTGCTACTTATAATTGAAGGGAACATGGCTTCCATTGCTCCTTCCTTAACCATAAATTCATGGTATGCTTGAATTATTGTACTCTGCACTTTAAATACGGCCTGAACTTTTCTTCTATGTAAATCAAGGAATCTATAATCCAATCTCTTTGGTAATTCAGTTTTTGAAAAGTCAGTTACGTCTATAGGCAATGGTTGCTCAGCACTGGACATCAATTCTATTTCCGTAGGTGCAATTTCTCTTCCTCCGGGAGCCTTAGGACTTTTCTTCACAATGCCTTTAATTATCATTACGCTTTCTCTGGTTGCTTTCATTTTCTTGAATACTTCATCCTTTGTTTCTCCCTTAAATCCAGTTACCTGAATTTCTCCAGTAATATCTCTTATAAGAATAAATCTCAGCTTTCCAAGATCACGATCATCATAAAGCCAACCTGCAATGGTTACTTCTTTACCATCATTCTCAGCACTAATATCTTTGATGTAGGTTCTTTCCTTGTTTAATTTTTGTAAATCCATCATATTAATCCTAGAAAAATGGCGTTTTTAATTGTTATTGTTCTTTATTTTATACTTAATTTCTTAGCCAATTCAGCCAATTTTGAATCATCAGCCCTAGGGCCGTCGTTAGAAGCAATCCATCCATCATATTTAGCAAAATAGGTATTTACTGAACTATGAACCTGTTTCCATTCTCCAGTTTTCATATATCCCGTTCCAGTCATAGGAACTAATTTTATATGTGCATGATTTATTCCCGTTCCTTCCATAATTAGTCCAACTCTTCCCACATCATCTAATTTTTCTACTAGATGCTTAGCTATTTTTTTAGCTTCCAGAACAAAACCACTTAATTCCTTGTCCGGCATTTGTAAAACATCACTTTGATAATGTTCTTTAGTTATTAATACGGTAAATCCAGGAGTATTAGGGAATGGAGATAAAAATGCCATATATTTATCATTTTCCCAGAACTTTCCATTACCCATAGGTTGCATTCTTCCACTAGCAATTTCACAGAATATACATTTACCTTGCTTAGTCTTTGAATCATATGCTACCATAAAAAATTATATCTCTACTATTATTTCAATCTTTCTATTTTACCAGTTTATTAAGAATTTCCATGGCCTTTCTCTTATCCACATTGGCTCCAAGTTTTCCTATAATCAGACCCATATAGGCTCCAGATCGTAGTCCTGGTTTCTCATTTACTATTTTGACAATTTCCTGCTCCAGAGCATTATCGTCGGTCTTTTCAATTATCAAAGCAGATTCAACAGCTGTTCCAGAGACAATTTTATTCATTACTGGTTTAATATCTCCATCGCCAATTTTATTTTCCGTGTAAGCGATTAAAACTTTTTCCAACACTGCTTCGGTTAGAATTTCTCTTATTTCATCATAGCTTTTCTTATTCTTAGAAGCAAATTCATTGGGCCATAGAACAATCATCTTTGCAATAAGATTAGCGTCTTTTCTATTTATCTTAACAAGAGCGTCAAATTCATCCACCTTATTATTATCTAATATTAATGATATAGATTCCCCATTCAATCCTTTCTTCTTAAGTTCAGCCATTATTTCTTCTTTTAATTTTGGAAGATTTTTCTTTATTTTATTTATTCTATCTCTACCAATATATAACAAAGGCAGATCCGTCTCCGGATACATTCTTGCTCCTCCTGGAAGTGGTCTCAAGAATTCAGTAGTTCCATTGGGCAATGCGTTTCTAACACTGCTTTCCGTCTTATCATTTTTAATGTCTTCCTGCTGTCTTTCTATTTCCATATTAGCAGTCATAACCATCATACTAGGATCCTGGAAACCTTTAATTTCAACTCTATCATGTCCCTTAATGCTTACATTAACGTCCTGTCTTATGGTTCCTATTCCTCTTTTAACTTTGCAGGCTCTAACAATTTCTCCAATTTTAAGTGCGGCTTCTTTTATCTGTTCTGGATTTTGCATTACTGGTTTTGTTCCAATTTCAACTAGAGGAATTCCTAATCTATCCAATCTATAGGTTGCGCTTTTCTCATTTCTAGAAATTGTTCTTGCTGCATCTTCTTCAAGTGCAATGGATTCGATTGGAACTTTTCCAAAACTTGTTTCAATATATCCATCATGGGCAATTAGCACAGTTCTTTGGAATCCTGAAGTATTACTACCATCAATAACTGTTTTTCTCATTATCTGAGCGCAGGGATAAATTTCACAATTCATAAGAATGGCCATCTTAAGAACTTCATCAATCGCTTCTTCATTAATTTCTTTAGGAGGTTCTTCATCTATTTCCACTAAACAAGTAGAATCATTATATCCTTGATAGATAAATTCCTTATCCAGTGCTGCTTCGTGTTCAACTGCAATATCTACTTTTCCACTTTCTCCAGCTATTTTATGAAGTTTCCTTCTAATGGAAAAATGAGGTTCATCGCTACGCAAGTAACCAGGGCATTTACAGAATAACTTTCCAGTGTCCAACTGCTGATGTATCTCTAGACCTGACTTAAATCCTATTTTTCCATAATCTATGTTCGATACCATTCTTTTAATTAAGAATACAGGTTATTAAAAGTTATTATCTATTCAAAACTCGATCCAATGAAGCAGATATTTTTCCAGCCATATAATCATAGAATGAATTTTCAGCAGGCGAATCTCCAATTTGATCGCTATCCGATCCAGTTCTGTCTCTCCATCCATTTATTGCATTTTGTAAATGTCCATAATAATCATGCCTTTCTCCAGCATAAATAATTGGAGGAGGCAATCCTACAGATTCTAATATAACATTTTGCAATGTTCTTGCAGTTCTTCCATTCCCATCTTCAAATGGATGTATTCTTACTAGATGTAGATGAGCATATATTGCTGATTCTATAACTGTAGAAATATCCTCCTTATCAGTATTCCAAGTTATAAATTGAGTAAATCTTTTCATATCTCTGGGTACTTTTATTGCTTCTGGAGGAGTCCAATCAGAACCTATTACTTTGGCTTTATCAGTCCTATAATATCCTAAATCACTCATAAATACTTCTGGTGCTGATTTTACTGCTATTTCTTTAACAAACGCTTCATCAAATTTATGCAAATTTATATTTCTCAATCCCCAAATCATTGCATGTTTTATATTACTTGCTCCTTTTCTTATGGTTCTTTTACTTGCATGAGTATTATAATCAGTTCTAAAAAACTGAGAATCATGCTCTATTCTAAATGAATGTAATGTTGCTTCATTTTCGATACAATTTTCTTTATATCTTTTAATAGCATTCTTTATAACACAGTGGTTACATGAATCCAATTGTTCTTTTTTACTTTTTATTTCATTTAATATTCTGCCATCGATAAAGTTTCTGCTAACCATTTTATTTACCTATAATCCTATCTAATGAGGAAGAGACCCTTCCAGCCATAAAATTATAAAAATCATTTTCTCTAGTAGGCGTATTGGGTCTTTGAGATTTATCATGCTTTCCATAAGCATTCCAGTCATCAATAGCTCCCTGCAGGTGAGCATAATATTCATATCTTTCTCCACCAAAAATTATTACCGGCGGCAAATTGTTTCTATCCAGAATTATATTCTGTAATGCTCTCGTTGTTCTACCATTTCCATCTTCAAATGGGTGTATTCTTGCAAGATGCAGGTGAGCATAGGCTGCTGCTTCAAGAGCCATGATCAATGTTCCTTTTTCTAGCATTTCACTTATATTTTCACAATATAAATCCATTTCCCAAGATAT
Source organism: Candidatus Woesearchaeota archaeon (assembly GCA_964647695.1). GTDB lineage: Archaea > Nanobdellota > Nanobdellia > Pacearchaeales > GW2011-AR1 > VGKP01. Next base: position 36,060 of record CAZYIS010000005.1, on the reverse strand, counting down.
ATCACTAGGCATAACTCTCTCTTCATTAACTCCTTTAACCATCGCTCTTTCAGTTCTGTATCCTCTTCCACCGTCAGGATATCCCTTAGGATTTATTCTTTTAGCTATTTCTTCAACATAAGTTTTATTAAATTTTTTAGGATCAAAATTTTTTACTCCCCAATTAAATGCATCACTCAAACTTTTTACTCCTTTTTTTATGGCTCGTCTAGATGGATGGCATTTAAACTTTGTAGCTTCATCGATGGGCTCACCCGGATTTTCTATTTTATAAGAATGAAGTATGGCTTCTCTTTCTAATGCATCTCTACTATTTGATCTTAAAAGAGAATAGAATATACTGCCTTTTCTTTCTCTTAATGCTATTAGTTTATTTCCTATTTCATTTACAATTATTCTATCCACAAGTATTTGATTGACCATTTTATTTTACAATCTGTTCAGAACAGATGCTGGTTAAACTCTTTGCTCTTTCTTTAGCTTCTCCACTATCAAATCCAGTTTGGGTTATTCCACTAGTTCTATAGGCATGTTGAGATTTATGATATAGCCATAAAAAGAATTTATAGTTATCCGATAATTCACGTATATTCTGTTGAGACAATCCAGTCTTGCCTTCAACTTCCAATGCATGTATTTTGTCTATGGTATTAGATGGCAAACTAGAAATTAATGACTCATCATCTCCTCTTCTAATCATTGTACAGACACCATTAACCAATGCATATTGTGTTGTTCTCAAAGGTCCCTGTTTAAATGATTGCAGATTTTTCTCAGGATCATAATTGGCAATTCCACTTTCAAAATTAAAATGTTCTAGTGGAAATCCTCGGTAGTTTTGAGTTCCTTCTAATGTTATCTTTTTATGTCCTCTTAATTTATCTTTTATTTTATCAGCCATAGCTTTTCCATCAGATGATTTAATCTCCTGATACAAATATCTTTTAGCCAAATTATGCATATTCTGATCTCCAAATAACATGGTAGAATCTAATACTCTGTTAGGAGATAATAATTTACCTTCATTTTCTTTACCTCTATTAGTTACAAAGTAACTCATCATTTCTGCGCCAATAAATTTCAAATCTAATCCATCTAAGTGAAAATAATTTCTATTATTCTTTAGATATTGATCTAAAGGTTGGGCCAACATAGTTTCATAATCTCTTTTATCTTGGGTATAAAGTACTATTTCGACTGGGGATACAGGTCCTTTTTCTAATCTTGAGTCGCTTCCAGTTGTAGCAAATGCAATTCCTTGACCGTATTCTGAGAATTTTTTACCCATATCTTCCCCTAGTTCTCTATGTACCTTTGCGTTAAATGCTCTCAAATGATCAAAATATTCAATATATCCTTGGGTAGTGGGATCTACATAAATGATTTCTTTGGTATTCCCTGCGGGTACTCTATCTCCTTTTACGTCTGAATTATCCATATATTATACTAGGCCAAATCCTTTTTAAACCTTACGTTTTGTAACCTCTTAACAGTTACAACATTCATAATGTTTATATACTTCTAAGCACCCTAATAATCATGGTCAGATCAATAACTATGGCTGAATTTGAAGGCACTGAAAGAGCCCTAAGGCTATTGGAATGTTATACCTCTGCACCCCAGCTATTGAATAAATCTGATGTTATTGAAATGAGAAAGTACCTCCCTCAAGCATCTATAGGTTCCGCAAATCTATCTAAATTAACTGCTGCTCTAAGAAGACATTATTAGCTAATTCTATCATTCAGTTCATTAGCCATATTTTCCAACATTTTATCCTTAACATTAGTCTTCCATCCGTAATGACCTAGCACATAGCCTAGTTTGACGAATGCAGTCTCGGCCAACATATCTTCTAGGAATATAACTCCTGCATCCATCAATTCTCTTCCGGTAGAATAAACATAAGGATCTACTCTCCCATTTATGGTTTGACTAGTCATGCAAACAACTAATCCGTTCTTAATATGTTTCTTTAGACTAGTTATCCAAGGTTTTAGCGCATTATTGCTAGCCACATGACCCAATCCAGTTCCTTCAATAACTATCCCCTTATATTTTAGAGCATAAAAGTCTAGAATGGATGGATCCTGTCCAGGGTAATATTTGATCAATGCAATCTTATCACTAAAACTAGTATCTACTTCAGGTTTAACATCGCTCTTTGCCTTAAATTTGGAAAGAAATTCCACTTTATCAGTAAATACTTTTGCAATAGCCTCACAGTTAATTGGTTTGAACGCATCTCTCTTTGAAGAATGCATTTTCTTTACCTTAGTTCCTCTAAGGGCATAGCAATAATCATCATTGGTTGTTCCATGTCCTACTAGAACTACTTCAGCACAATCCGAAATGGCAAATCTTGCCGCACATTGCAAATTCAAATTTGCATCGCTAGATGCTCTATCAATACTTCTCTGGCTGTAGGTTAAAACAACCGGTTTATTTAAATTCTTAATAAAAAATGAAAGAGCCGCAGCCGTATAATGTAATGTATCTGTTCCATGGGAAACAATAATTCCTTTTATCGAATCATCCTTTAGCATAGGTTCAATTGCTTCAGCCATTTTAATCCAGTGTTCGGTAGACATATCTTCTGACCACATTTTAAATGGCACTTCAAGTTTTTTAACATTTACAATTTTCAACAGCTCAGGATAGAAAGAAAGAAATTCGTTAACATCGGATATAGGTTTAACTCCTCCCGTTGCCTGCGATGCCTTACTAGCAATGGTTCCTCCAGTAATTATTAGTCCAATACTCGGTAATTCCTTATTCTGTTTAACTTCATACTTTTTATTTTCATTCACATATTTCTTCAATGCTCTTCCTCCAAGAATATTTTCCTTTGGAATTCCAATGTTATATCCTGATTTGAGTTTTAAGAGAATTATTTCCCCATCAGCACTTTCTAGTATTGTTCCATCAATTTCTTCCTGAGCAAGTCTAAGTCTTACTTCATCTCCGGGATTAAAATTAAATTCCATAGTAATTAATAGGCTCTAGCAATATAGACTACTTCCTTTGCCTTTTCACCACAAATTGCGCAATTTCCTTTTGCAGTTTCCTTTTCTAATTTTGTTCCTCTAACTTCAGCTCCAGTTTCTTTCTCAATAACTTCGGCACAGGCTTCGCCATCTTTATCGACAGAACAGAAATTGCATCTTGCAATTCCTCCTTCTTCAATAATCTTTTTAATGCTCTTAATATCTTTAGAATCTTTTATTTTATCATTGAATAAATTATCTGCCTGTTTAATTAAATTCTTACTAGATTCTATTGCTACTTTGTTAACATATTCAGTTAAATCTTTTTCATCTACCTGTTCTTTCTTATTAATATCTCTTCTGAATACGGTAATCTTTTTAGAAGCAATATCTTTCAATCCAAGATCAATTCTTATAGGAACTCCCTTCATTTCCCATAGATTGAATTTTTCTCCAGCGCTTTTATCAGTAGTATCTATTTCTACGCTGGCTATTTTTTGAATTTCTTTCTTTAGTTCATTGGCTTTTTTTAATATTTTTTCATCATCAGCAATAGGAACTATAACTACCTGTAAGGGCGCTATTTCCCAAGGGAATCTAAGACCCTTATCATCTCCATGAACGATGGCTACCGATGCAAAAATTCTAGATATTGCTGGACCATAACAAGTTATCCAACAAAGTTGGTCCTTTCCATTTTTGTCCTTATAGGTAACATTAAATCCTTTTGAAAAGTCTTGACTTAACAAATGTGTTGATGGTTGTTGTATAACTTTTCCATCGGGATTTAAAACATCTGCTGCAAATGTTCTATCTGCTCCTGGAAATTTATCCCATGCTGGTCTTTCAAAGAAAATAAATGGTAAACCAAAAACATCATGTAGAACTTCTTGTGTTGTTTCCATATCTTCATAAACTTGTTTCATTGCATCCTCTTTCGTAGCATGGGCACAATGAGCTTCTATCCAATGAAATTCTCTGCTTCTAAGAAAAGGTCTAGTTGCTTTAGTTTCATATCTAAATACATTTGCTCTCTGATAAGTTTTAAATGGTAGTTCTTTATAACTTCTTATCCACAATGAAAACATTTGATAGAACGCAGTTTCTGAAGTAGGTCTTAGAGCAAGTTTTTCTTCAAATTTAGAATCTCCCCCTTGAGTTATCCAAAATACTTCTGGAGTAAAACCCTTGACATGGTCTCCTTCAATCTTAAAGTTCTTTTCAGGGATAACTGTTGGAAAATAATATGGTTTGTGCCCTTTTCTTTGCAAAGCTCTTTCCATAAATCCATACATTTTTTCCATAGTAAGAACGCTCCAAGGTTGAAATACTAAGAATCCTTTAACATTATATCTCATGTCTGCAAGCTCTGCTTTCTGAACTATTTCCGTAAACCATTCAGAGAAATTCTCACTTTTTTTAACCGTAAGACCTTTATTGTCTTTTTCAACTTTAGTCTCTTTCTTATTCATGTAAATATTTACCTCCGAGGGTTATTAAATTTAATGTCTTTATCCCTTAAAGCTATTCTAATCTCCATTTGCAGGTCATAAACAATGTCCTTCTCCTTTAGCATAAATTTCAATATCCCAAACTTATCTTTTTCTTCCACAGGGGATCTTTTTTCGCCCATCTTTTTTACCAAATTCAATTTCTTTATACCATATTTTTGATTAAATTCACAATAGCCACTACTATCCATCAGATCACTATAATAACAATAACAAGCAGAACAAAAAGCATCCAGAAATCTATCCCCTACTACCCTATATCTATCTTTAATGGCGACAAGGAAAACAATCGCGTCTTTCTAGACGACTTGCAAGTCCTTCAAAATTTGATTCTAATTTCATATATTTAGAATAAATGCAGACTACTTAAATATTTCCAGCATAAAAATCATCTTTTCTAGACCTTAGTTCAATGTGCATTGCCCAATAGATTAACGCCCATAGAATCGCAATAAGGCCTCCTGTAAAGAAGAAATAATACCAATCATTGGCAATTAGTCTCAGAACTTCATTCATTCCAGAAACCTCATAGGCTGAAGAGAAGTTTCCAAAATTATTAAACCAAACCATATAATTATTACCAAAAAAATCAATGAATGCAAAACTCTTTGTTTTTATCGATTGCAAACAAATTCCAAATATGGCGAAAAATATGGTCCAGGCAAAAGGAAATCTAAATTCTGCAGGAATATACATATGGATTCCTTTTCTATTTTTCTCTATGGTCTGAGCCGTTTCCCTCAATCTTTCAATCTCATCATCTTGCTGTGACATGACAGTATAGAATTAACCTGCTTTATTAATATTATGATTAAGATAGATATTCTAAATAAACTAATGGTTATTTACTTCTTAGAAGAAATATTTTCAGGTAATCTATAGAATTGGATAGCATTAAAATCTCCATTTCCAATAGGCCATTTATTGACTGTATATGCCTGAGCACCTCTATTTTCATATCCAGCAGATATTCTTGCTGTTTCTGGAGTTATCTCTTCTTGTCTTGCGTTAACTACTACTGGTGGACCAATAGGAATTGCATCCATAACTAGAATATCTATTCCATCTGCAGTAAATCTATTCTTATTCCATCCTCGACCTTGCTGAAAATGAAGGTATACTAAATCTTTAGTCATAAAAATACCCCTTTTGAATCCTATTTAAATATTACTAAAATATCAAAAAACCGAGTGATTGTTTGCGCCCTAAAAATTATCTATGTCTAGTTGTTTCAGCCACGAAGAATGTTCTATTGGATAAGATTTGTTCCGTATTTCCATCTCTTTGGTAAACTGCAGTTGCTGATGGTAGCTCAAATCTTCCAACCACATTAACCTTTGAATAGATTATATAGGAATAAACTCTTTCTTCTCCAGAGTTCAATCTATCAATATTCCAGAATAATCTCTTGGTTGCTGCGTCAATCTTATCAGGTCTTATGCCAAACTTCTCATATAATTGAGTCATTCCAGGTAGTCTGTCTATAACTTGAATATTTTCTACATACTTCTTTGCCTTAACGCTTAATGTTACCTTAAGTGCAAATTCTCCGCCTCTAGTCTTAACATAGGAAACTTTCTTATTAACCACCATATTGGTTCTAGTGTATGCCTTAACCAGTAATGCTATAACGATTACCAGCAATATGAATATGAATGGCAAAGTATAATTTGTTGTAGTAGTAACCGAATAGGATTCTCCAGGATTAAGATTCTTTTCCCAAGTGTAGGTTGCATACAATGCATTTCTTTTAACGCTAACTGGTTCAATGGAATTAATAGTATATAGTCTACTCAAAACATCTCTAGATGTCTGAATTGTAGCTGTGGCAACAACATTACCTACATTGGTTCTGGTATAGGTTGATTTTCTAATTATAAATCCTTCACTGGATGTGGTTGAAGAAATTTCTTCTCTAGGAAGATAATTCAAACTTGATTCGACGCTAACATTGACTTTTCCAAGAGTCAAATCTGTGTGATAAACATAATTACCCGATTCAATCTTATCTATTCCTTCCTTATTAACCTTCAAAGTTATATCCTTAGATTCATAGGGTGCAAAACTTAATGTTTTTTGCGTATCAAAGAATATGGAATTAAAATGTAAATTCAGATTAGTTAAATTAATATTTTTAGTATTGGTAACCTTCAATTTAACTTCTGAATCGCCAATGTTAAATTTATCCGTTTCAAAACTAAGCAAATCCTTTAATGATCTTATCTCAACCAATATCTTATCTCCAGTAATTCCGGAATTAGCCCCTTTAATTTCATATTCAAAATAGTAATAGCCTCTCTTGGACATTAGATCTGGATTCAATTGGGCAGTCACATCAATTTTATTCAATCCGCTGGCCAAATTAAATGTTCCGTTAGGCACAAAACTAACACCTACGAAAGAATACATTTCAGCACTTTCTGACGATCCATTATTAGTAATATCAAATTCAAATGTTGCCGGATTATTAAGTTCAGAAATAATTACCGATTGCTTATCGACTTTATATACATCTAACGATGCCGAAACAAACAATGGTAATACCATTGTTAAAGCAAGTATAAACACCAAAATCTTTTTTATCATATTTTTATCAAAAGTAAGTATTATATAAATATTTGTATTACGCAAAATAATTTATTTTTTTCTAATTTCTTCTTCCACTTAATTCTAAAAATGCCTTCAATTCTTCCTTAAATCCTATAACATCAGACACAACCTTATCTGCGTTACTTCCGACCCTTGCCGGAATAACATATTTGCTATAGGCATCTCTCAAAAATCTATAGAATGGAGTAATATCCCATTTACTGGACTGATCCGTAATTAATGTTCCCTTTACTTCCACAGAAATTTTACCTCTATTGGTTTTCTTCTTTTTACCATCTATCTCTACTTCAATATCTTCCAAATCTTTTATTTCAAATTTAGCTTTTAATTCATGTTTAAAGAAATCAGACATATTCTTAGTAGCTTTCCAATCGAATTTTATATTTCTCTTATTTCCAGTCACCACTTCAGAATATTTTTCCTCTTCCAAATCAAAACCTTCATCCCTAAACCATCCATTGGCAAAACCATAAACTCCTTTAAAATCAAAAATACCTGTGTGCTCTACTTTTTCCTTTGCTACCTGATCTTTTTCAGCCATGTTTATTTCCTAGTTATATCTATAAAAAGTTATATTTAAAGATTGCTCTTTTAAGATTGACCTATTAAGAAGATATAACATTTAACTCCAATTCATTGTTATTCAAATTAAGTTCTCTTTGACCTGCTCCAATGGATACTATCATTCTAATGGTGGCTGCATCTTTAGGAACCGTAACATCTTTTCCATCTATCCTTTTTTTAGAACCTATAGGTAAATCTCCTAGAGAAATATTCTTAACTTCCGTATTTCCAGCATATAAATGCAGAGTTACATCCTTTGCATCTTTCAAACCAATATTTGATATTTGCGTAGAGAAATCCATATATTTTCCAGCTTTAGATGCATCGGCGTTATTTATAATAAGATCAGCATAGGAATAATCTGCATAAAGAAGGTTTATTTCATCAGAGATATAGGAATCAACGGTTTCATCACAGCTGGTTACTGGGTACATAATACTCTTTTGATTATTATTATGATCAAAACCTAGGGCATGAAGAATTTCGTGGATTGCAATTTGCGGAGTGCTGCACTTTTCATCTCTATAGAGCGAAACTTTTCCACTCATAATAACGTAATATTTTCCGCTTATGAAAACATCCACTGGACCACCTTCACCAGCTACGAAATGATCCTTATCTGTAGAACTTGGACTTATATTAGAACATAGAAAATCTATTTGTCCATTGGCTGAAATCTTATCAAATTTTAAAATAGTTTTGTTTTCCAAAATACTAAATGCACTATCGATATCTAATTTCTTTTGCGCATTACAAGAATCAGAAACTGAGTAGGTTATTATCCTGTCCGGATATCTCATGTTAGGGTAGAATTGTCCCTGATTAGCATAAACTTGAGAATAATTTCCACCCACACTATTTCCCTGAGATTCAAATTGTACGGTTTTACCTGGGAGACTTTCAATCAAGATATAAACTCCTAGACCTAGGGTTAAAAAGAGCAACAATATAACAAAAACATCTAACCCCTTCATAAATTCTTTAGACTAATTCAATTTATAAACTTATTCCAGCTATACTAATTCGATGAAAGAATCAAAATTTATTGAACTAGAGCATACGGCCGACATAAAATACTCTATTCTAGGTAAATCTCTAAATGAACTATTTGAAAATTCAGCCCTAGCCTTTTCCAGCTATATTTCTGGAAATACTAAGATAAATAAAAAACTTAAAAAGGAAATTAATCTAAATGCAGACAACAAAGAGTCTCTACTCTATGGTTTTATCGACGAATTAATCTATTTATTGGATGCGGAAAATTTTGCCGTTTCATCGGCCAAAATTAAAATCAGTAAGGATGAAAAATCCTTATCTGGAGTTTTACTAGGAGATTTAACTAAAAATAATAATCTTAAACACGTAAAAGCTGCAACCTATGCAGAAATGTTTATTAAAAAATCAGGTAAGTCCTTCAGTGCCCAAATAGTTCTAGATATCTAACTAAACTAAATGTCCTTCGCCGGCATATTCTCTCTCTCTTCCAGGATATTGTATAGAATAATTAATAGGGCAAGTACTCTTTCTTCTTATGGCATTATGGGTTCTTAAAAAACTGCTAGCATCTATACCAAATGCTTGAGTCATTGATCTATTCAATTCAGCATATGTTCTATCCACTGTAAGAGGTTCAAGTCTTGATTTCTTTCTTTCTATGTTTTGCTTTTCCACATCTATATCTGCGCTAATTTTAAGAGTCCAATATACGTTAGCCATAAATTCTACGTCTTTAGGAGGCAAAGCTAACATTGCTCTACTTTCCAAGCCATAATTGACCAATTCGTATTTTGATTGTGGGTTATTCATTGTTAAATTCCTAAGAATCCTATTCTTTAGGGATAATATGATTTTTTTACTACCTTTTAAACCTTATTATTTCATTATTAACGACCTGAAATCCCGATTTGAACATGTTTATAAATTACCCTATTCTTTCCTAAATATGATTAAGAAAAAGTCAGAAAACGTGTTTGAAATACCTGTTTCAGGCAAAATGAACGTTCCGGGAGTCATATTTGCTTCAGATCTACTCATGGAAAAGATAAAAGAGGATAAAACCATTTCCCAGATAAAGAATGTGGCCCAATTACCCGGAATTGTGGAAAAATCCATTGCCATGCCTGATTGTCATCAAGGTTACGGATTTTCCATAGGAGGAGTTGCAGCCTTTGACCTAAAAAAAGGAATAATCTCTCCCGGAGGAGTAGGCTATGACATCAATTGCGGAGTAAGGCTAATTGCAACCCATATTTCCAAAGATGAATTTATGAAAAAAAGAAAGGAAACTCTTACTGAAATCTATAAAAATGTTCCTTCCGGAGTTGGAAAAGAGTCCGAATTTAATCTAAGTGATAACGAAGTTTCCGAAGTCCTAAACACTGGAGCAAAATGGGCTCTGAAAAAAGGCTATGCCACAAAAGATGATCTGGAATGCATGGAAGATAATGGTTGCCTTGAAGGAGCCGATGCGCTTAAAGTTAGCCAAAAAGCAAGAGCAAGAGGAAGATCCCAGTTGGGTTCACTTGGATCCGGAAATCATTTTCTAGAAATTCAGGAAGTTGAATCAATCTTCGACGATAAAACTGCTTCTGCGCTCAAATTAAAGAAAGGACAAATAGTGATCATGGTCCATTGTGGCAGTAGGGGATTAGGTCATCAAACCGCATCCGATTATATTATGAAAATGGAAAAAGAATATGGTTGGAAGCATTTGCCTGACAGAGAATTAATCTGTGCACCTATTGATTCCCCTCTAGGAAAAGATTATCGCGCTGCAATGAACGCTGCTGCAAATTTTGCTTTTGTAAATAGACAGTTAATTACTCATCAAATTAGAAAATCTTTCTCCAAATTCTTTCCAAAATCAAAACTTGAACTGATCTATGATATTTGCCACAACATTGCAAAATTCGAAGAGCATAAAGTAAACGGAAAATCCTGCACACTCTGCGTTCATAGAAAAGGTGCCACTCGTTCCTTCGGTCCCGGAAGATCAGAAATTCCAACAAAGTATCGAAAGCTAGGGCAACCAATTTTCATTCCCGGAAGCATGGGCACATTTTCCTATGTCCTTATTGGAACAAAAAAAGCAGAAGAACTTTCTTTTGCATCCACCGCCCATGGAGCGGGTCGTGTTTTATCCAGAAGTTTTGCCACAAAAAACATTAGTGAAGAATCTTTAACAAAACAAATGAAAGATAAAGATGTAATGCTAAAAGCCAATTCCATGAAAGGCGCAATTGAAGAAGCTCCCGAAGCCTACAAAGATGTTAATGAAGTCGCTCGAGTTTCAGATGAACTAGGCATAGGCCAGTTAGTTGCCCGATTGAAACCTCTTGCTGTTGTAAAAGGATAAATCAAAAATAATATTTATCTCAATTCTTCTAATTCAAAAGAAATTATTTTAATTAAGGTTTCAATTGACTAACACAGAAAAATGGACCTGAAGAAGGATTTCCATTTGCATCCAATTTGCCACCCGTAAGAGTCATCAAAGTACTATTATTCATACAAACTACTTTTCCATTCAATACTCCTGCCAAACCCCATAGCGAAGTTATTCCGTTTGTGCTACCAGTACATATTGTGCCATAGGATCCTCCAGCCACAATTATTCCAGGAGTCGCTTTTTTCAAAACCACTTTGATATAGTTATATTGATTTGTAGTACTAGAAGAGAGTCCAGTGGTAGTAGAAGCAGATAAAACAGATATTCTTACATGTGTACTATTTAACTTTGTAACATATCCTCCAGCAGCACCAGGTGAACAACCATTATTATATGCGCTATTATATTGTGCATAATAAAACATTTGAGGATTATCTCCTGTAGGAACGCTAGAAGCATAAATATAACCTACCAAATCAGTTGTTCCTAAATCATGCTCAAATGTAAAATCTCCACCTGCTTGTACTGAAGTCCAAGCAGAAGAATATCCATTATCTACTGGTGGTTGAGTACTTATACAGCTCCAACCACTAGAGTTATGGGTCAATGCCTGTTGTGACGTGCAATTAGGAAATCCATCTATTTCATTAATTGAATGTCCAAAAACTGCAGGATTAGCAGGAGAAGAATTATAGGCGAAAGCAAAAATTGCTCCAGTTATAACAAACAAAGATGCTATTAAAAAGAATAACTTCGTTTTAGTAATATTTGCCTCTATTTTCATAATTAAAATACTATTCTCTTATTTTTAATACTTTCTAATAAGATTTAATAATCCTTTTTTACTAATCCTCCTATGAATGATATCTTAAAAAGATCAATTATTAGTTTAAGTTTAACCCTACTAACTTTCATTCTATTCTATTTAGATAAACTTATCACCTTTAACTCAGATATTATTTTTTCTTTATTGATATTTATTCTACTTTTTATTATCTCTAAAAATGGATTTATAAATTGTTTAATCTCATTCCTAGCAGGACTAACCTTATTTATTTCTTTAGGCTCTTCATTCTTTTTGAATTTTAATTATATTTTTATAATCTCTTTTATTTTTTCTATTTTAATCAACATTCTCATAAAAAAGTTTAATTCAAATAAAGAAAAATTATTAATTTTGTTTTTTATTTTTGTAATTTCATTCATATTATTAAGCTTCAATGTTTATCTAAGATCTGACTGGTATCTAGAGAATTCTTTTACTCTTGCTATAATTCTTATTCTACTAGCTACCTACAAAAAATTTCAATTTAGTTTAACTTCCTATATTTTATTCTTTTTATTCTTATTTTTACACACAGTAGGAGTTCATTATACCTATGGTTCAGTTCCCTTCGGTTATATTATTGAAAATTTTCTAAATCTCCCAAGTCAATGCAATAATCTTGTTGTCTTCCTATTTTCCCATTGTCAATTCCTAGGGAGCAATAATTTTGATAGAATTATTCATTTTTTATTTGGAGCAATTTTAATTTATCCTACTTTAGAATATTTTAGAAAAAGATTAAAATTGCAAGGAATTTGGTTAACAATTTTAGGTATCTCATTTTTAGCCTTTCTCAGTCTATCCTATGAAACCATTGAAATGATAGTGATAAAAGTTGCTAACCCTGCATTAGGTGACTCTTTCTTAGCAACCCAAGGAGACCTATGGGATTCTCAAAAAGATATAACTTGTCAATTAGTTGGCTCTATTATTTCTAGTTTGTTTCTATTTATAAAATCAAAGTTTTAACTCTCTCACAAATAATTACTCGATACCCGGTTTAATTTTCATATCAATAAAACCTTTAAAAACCTCTAACCCTCTCTAATTATGAATGATTAGGAGCAATAAAAATGACATTAAGATCACCAATAGTTACAGTATGTGGACACGTAGATCACGGTAAAACTAGTATTCTAGATTGTTTTAGAGGTAGTTCTCTGCAGAAGGATGAAGCCGGAGGAATTACGCAAAAAATATCTTTTACAAAATATCCTCTGGAACAAATAAAATCTGCCTGCCCCCTAATTGAAAAAACAAAAATTGCTCTTGAAATTCCTGGATTCCTATTTATAGATACTCCTGGCCACGCTGCATTCACAAATCTTAGAAAGCGAGGAGGAGCACTAGCAGATCTAGCAATTCTCGTTGTAAATATTAAAGAAGGAATAAAACCCCAAACTGCCGAAGTCCTTCAAATTCTAAAGGCAAATAAAACTCCTTTTCTAATTGCTCTAAATAAATTAGATACAATTTCCGGATGGAAAAATGGAGATGATCTAAGAACATCAATTCAATCTCAGGCATTAAATGTAGATCAAGAATTTCAAGAATCTCTGCTTACATTCCAGGGAAGTTTAAGAGAACAAGGATTTGATTCTGATTTGTTCTATGAAGTAACTGATTTCACAAAAAAGATTGCTCTAGTTCCCTGCTCAGCCAGAACAAAACAAGGAATATCTGAATTACTTTTTGTTTTATGTGGTCTTTGCCAAAAATTCCTTAAAGAAAGATTAAAAGTAACCGAAGAAGCCAAAGGAGTAATTCTTGAAGTAAAAAAAGATAAGTCTACTAACTATGCCGAAGCCATATTATACGAAGGATCGCTAAATGAAGGAGATGAAGTAGTCATTGCATCTTTCAATGATCCCATAATTTCTAAAGTAAGATCTTTGCAAGAAATTCTTCCTTTGCAAAACAAATTTGCTGCAACAAAACAAGCTACTGCCGCAACGGGAGTTAGACTACAGCTAACAAATAATGAAGGAATCTATTCCGGAATGCCCTTCCAACAGGTTAAGAATAAATCTGACATGGAAAAAGCAAAAGTGCAATTCAAAAAAGAAATTTCTTCCGCATTACAAACCGACAAGCAAGGAATAATTATCAAAGCCGAATCCCTTGGAAGTTTAGAGGCATTAATTACACTATTAAAACAAGAAAATATTCAAATTCTTAAATCAGGCATAGGTCCCATCGGAAAGGCAGATGTTAATTCAGCCAAAGCAAATCTAGAAATTAATCCTCTAGATGCAGTAATTGTTGGATTCAATGTTGAACTGGATGAAGATGTGGAAAAAGGAAAGGTAAAAATTATCACCAACGATGTAATCTATAAACTAATCGAAGACCTTTCTCTCTGGAGAACTGCCCAAAGAGCAGAGATTGAAAAAGAAAAACTAATGGAGCTTTCTACAGTCTGCAAACTAGAAATTCTTCATAACTATTTATTCAAAAACTCAAATCCAGCCATATTCGGAGTTAAAGTAATTGGGGGAAAAGCAAAAATAGGAACCCATCTAATAGATGAACGAGGAGAAACCGTAGCCAGGATAAAATCTCTTCAATTGGACAAATCTGGAGTAGATGAAGGTTTGGAAGGTCAAGAACTTGCCATGGCTCTCCCAGGAATAACTTTTGATAGAAGACTCAAAGATGTCAAATACCTTTATTCTGACATGGGCGATAAACAATTCAAGAAATTCAAAGAACATAAGGACCTTCTTTCAGCCAGTGAACTTAAAGTTCTCCAAGAACTATCAGTAATTAAGAAATTCTAATTTTTATTAGTATTAGTATTAGTTTGAGTAACCTTACTTTCTATACCTTGATGTCTATGATTAATTTCCTTAGCCATATTACTAAACTCTTTATAGCCTACAAAAATTGAACCTATTATCAATGTTAGGTAACCTAGATTTTCAAAACGTCCATGAATTTTAGCCGTTGTTTCTTTCATTCTCTGATGTGCCCACATTAATCCCGAGTCTTCATAAAAAATCCTTCTACTGACCCCAACATATTATCTACACTAAAATCATATTCATCCATAAATAACCTGCTTTTTGTCCCTTTTTAATTCTTTTTAAAATTCAATATATAATTATTAGTCAAACCCTCAGTACAATAAAGTTTAAATCCATTTGTATTAACATTCTCTGAAATTCTATTGGTTTTAGCTAAATTCTCTTTTCTAGCCTCTTCCATGTATCTTGGAAAATTTCTTAGATCATAAATCCACGCCGCGTCCCTCTGGGTTAGGTTATCACAACCAGTAATAATAGGTATTGCAAGAACCATCGCTAAAAGGGTTTTTACCATGGTCCATTATACTGAGATAGCTTTAAAAACCCTATTTCTTAAGAACATTTATGCCATTCAAACTTAATATAAGTGATAAAGAAAAAGCATGGAAACTACAGACCGAATCTGAATTCCTAGTTGGTAAATCTCTAGGTGAAGTAATTGATGCTAAAGAATTATCTGCTGATCTAGCTGGTTACGAACTAGAAATAACTGGGGCATCTGATTTAGCCGGATTCCCACATTCTAAAAACATTGCTGGAATTGGTCTTAAGAAAGAAATATTGACCAAGGGCTGGGGCATGAGAGATACTAGAGAAGGTATAAGACTTAGAAAGACCATGAGAGGAAAAATTTTATCTCTGTCCACAACTCAAGTTAATCTTAAGGTTGTAAAATCTGGAGCAAAGAAATTGGCTGAAATTTTCCCAGAACAAAATCAACCAAAAGCAAAGAAAGCAGCACCAGCACCTGCTCCGACTGCCTAATTTAACATTCTAATTATTTTTTATTAACATGGAAAATTTATTAAACAAATCCAATAGTATTGTAATAAAAATTGGTTCTAAAGCAATCACCACCGATGATTCCGTAAACCAATCAGCCATAGAAAATTTAGCTAGAGCAAGTTATGAATTATTAAATTTAAATAAAAAAGTGTCCATAATTACTTCTGGGGCAATAGCTTCCGGAAGACGAGCAATAAATGATTGGACTTCTTCTTCATTGCCCGAGAAGCAAATGCTCGCAGCCATAGGTCAACCACTTCTCATGCAAGAATATATAAAAACTTTTGAAAAATATGGTCTTACCGTTGGTCAATTCCTAATAGGTAAAATGGATTTCGAAAGTGATTCTGCTCGCCAAAAATTAACCGACAGCTATAATACTTGTTTAGAAAGAAAAATAATCCCTATTATAAATGAAAATGACCCTGTGGCAACCCATGAAATAAAATTCAGCGATAATGATGAACTGCAATCTCTAGTCGTAAAAGAGCTCGGAGCCGATCTAGCAATTAATCTCATAACCTACCGAGGATTAATAAGAAATGAAAAATTAGTAAGATTAGGAGATTCATTTAGCGCAGAGGATTATGACAATTTATCAAAAGAAGTAAAAGAAGGTCGTGGAGGCCTACAAGGAAAGCTAACTGCCCTTGAATCCATTTGCAAATCTGGAAAAACTGCTATTCTAGGTCATTTCCAATCAGATATACCTGGGATGATAAAAGGGTATATTGAACAAACAAGATTTAATCCTATTCTATAGAAACATTTAATATCCGATTAATTTTGAATAGTCTATGCTAAAATATAATCCTAGGACCGGAAGGTTTGAAGAACAAATTCTTCCAAATTATTTGAACCATCTAAATATTGAACCTGAGCATCCAATCAGTCCAGCTGATAAGGACAGAACTGGAGAAAACCAAGATGAGAAAATGGAAAGACTTAGATGGTTAACTGGACCTCTTTTACCCTTTCCTCCTAGATTTCCTTAATTTATTCTATAGGATATCTTTAAAAAAGCATCATTCTAAACTCTAGCATGGTAAAAGCATCAAACACGGAAAAGGAATTGGACATTCTAAATGTAGGCATAGTAGGTCATATAGACCACGGTAAAACCACTCTACTTCAAAAAATATCTGGAAAATGGACTGACACCCACTCCGAAGAACTCAAAAGAGGAATTACCATAAAACTAGGCTATGCAGATATAATAATCTATGAAGATAAGGGTAATTTCAATAGAACTTCAGGCAATCCTGTAAGGAAGGTTTCTTTTGTAGACTCACCAGGACACGAAATGCTTATGGCTACCATGTTATCTGGAGCTGCAATAATCGATGCTGCAATTTTAGTAGTTGCAGCCAATGAAGGAATAAAACCTCAAACTCGTGAACATCTAATGGCTCTACAGGCTAAGAAAATAAAAAATCTAATCGTGATTCAAAATAAAATCGATCTGGTAACCAAAGAACAGGCCACTAAAAATTATAATGAAATTAAAACTCTTCTAAAAGGAAAATATGATTCTGCACCTATCGTTCCTATTTCCGCTCAGCAAGAAGTTAACATTGATGAAATCTACAGAGCCATAATGGAAGTTCCAATTCCCCAAAGAAATGAATCTGGAACTCCAATTTTTCTAATTGCTCGTTCATTTGATATAAATAAACCTGGAAAATCTCCTGAAAAATTAAATGGGGCTGTTCTTGGCGGCACTTTGAAACAAGGTACATTAAAAGTTGGAGATGAAATAGAAATAAAACCTGGAAGAGTAATAAAAGAAGCTAACCAATATAGTTACAAAACCATCAATACTAAAATACTAAAACTTTTCAATGGTTCAAAAGAAGTTCAATCTCTAACTCCTGGAGGAAGCATGTCCATTGAAACTTCTCTAGACATGGCTCTTGGTAAAAATGATACTCTTTCAGGATGTGTCGCTTCATTAAAAGGTAAACTTCCAGAGATAACCACATCCATAAAAGTAAAACACGCCCTATTCCCCGAAATCTTCACTTCCCAAATGCCTACCAAAGTAGAAGCCATAAAACCTAGTGAAATGCTGATGCTAAGCATAAATACTTCCATGACCGTAGGAATGGTAAAAAGAATAAACAAAGATGAAATGGAATTTACTCTAAAGATTCCTATTGTTCCTCAAAAAGGAGATAATTTCGGAATTGCGAGAAATATTAACAATCACTGGAGATTAATCGGCTACGGAGAAGTATTGTAATGGTCCTACCAATGAAAAGTTTACAATCGAGTTTGGAAGAGTCTTTCAGGGTAAAAGTACTTCCTAGACCTAGCGAAATAGATCTAAAAGAATTAAGACGACCTTCCGAAGATTTATTGCTACCTGTTCAAAAACTATCACAGAGTCATCTCCATGCAGTTATTATGGCTCACTATGAACTAATGGGTTTCAAATATCATCCCGTCGGAGAAGTCCCAGGATGTTTATTATTTAGATCAAAAAAATCAGCCTTTGCTGTAGAAACCACACCAGGTTTAACAAATGCTAAAATTACTTCCTTTGAACTTCCTGCTCTTAGATATTAACAATAACAATCTTTTTAACATTCTCAATCTCTAAAATTTAATGAATGAAGAAGCAATAAAAAAAGTAAGTGGTCCCTGTGTTATTCTCGCCGGAGCCGGAACGGGTAAAACCTATACCATCGTAGAAAAGCTAAAACATATTATCAGCCATAAGATTTATTCTCCTGAAAAGATAGTTTGCATAACTTTTTCCAACGAAGCAGCCAACAATATAAATTCCAGGGTTCAGAAAAATGTACCTTTGGAAAAAGGAAAGGAACCCATAATAAAAACATTCCACGCTTTTTCTGCAGACCTATTAAGAAAATATGGTTCCAAATTAAATATTCCTGAAAAGTTTAAAATCCTCGATCCGGATCAGGCCAAGGTAATTCTCCATAGAAATTTTAAAGTTATACCTCTAAATTGTCATCGTTACATTTCAACCATTGGAACGGCCAAAGATCTGGGAATAAAGCTAGAAGAATTTCAATTATTTTTAGAAAAAGAAATCTCCAAATATAAGGATGTGGAATTGGACAAAAGACTTGAAAATCTTAATTTCGAGTTGCAAACTCTTCATCTAAAACAATACCGTAAGGACAAAAAAGATCTGGTGGCAGAAATAAAAAGAATAAAAAGAATTTTAGACATTAAAAAATTCATTAACTCCTGGAATGCCTATGAAAAACTAAAACAAAAAGGAAATTACCTAGATTATTCCGATCTCAATACAAAATCTCTTGAGCTTTTGGAAAAACACCCAGAAATATCCAGAGAATTTGAATATATTATTGTCGATGAGTTCCAAGATACCAATAAACTTCAACTGGATTTCCTATTCAAACTAGCATTAAATAATAATATTACCATTGTAGGAGATATCAACCAATCCATCTATAGATTTAGAGGTGCCTACAAGGAAAATCTTACCCTATTCAAAAAATACTTTTCCGTAACTGACAAAGATACTTTCAATCTAGCCAAATCCTATCGTTCTCCAAATACGGTTCTGCGTTCTGCCCACAAATTAATTACCAATAATTATCAAAATAAAGAAGAATCATTCATTGTAGAGAATGTTAATTCAATTGAAGGAGAAAAAGTTTCTATTTTTGAACTGAAGAATGCCAAAGAAGAAGCCAGAAAAGTAATAGAATTAATAAAGGAACAGGAAAAATCTGGAAAGGAACTGGAAGAGATTTGCATCCTCTTTAGAGCCCATCAGTATGGAAATATAATAAAGCGAGCTCTAGAGCAGGCAGAAATAAAGTATCATTCTCTTTCCAAATCATCTTTGCTAAAGCAAAAATCAGTAAAAACCGTAATAGATTATCTAAACATATTAAATAAACTTAGAAAGAAGGAAAAAGGTGCCGAACAGAGTTGGTGGGATCTAGTATACCAACTACATTTCCAACAATCCGATCTTATTACCATAGGTAAAACCATAAAGGAATTTACCAAACCTCCAAGAGATAATAATGCTAAAACTGTTGAAGCAGAAAAAGATAAAATTATCTCTCTGCATCTCTTTAACAATCTTCAAACCCTTCCTCTCAGTCCAGATGGGAAAATGGCTGCAAAAATTCTTATAGATAAAATAAAACTTATGTTGCCATTCATAGATAAACCTATTTCTGAATTAATCCAAGAAGTTTACCGAATTTCCGGATTGGCCAATGAACAAAAAACCATAGAAGAAAAAGAGGTAATGATGAACCTAAATAAATTCTATGATATTGCCAAGTTACATGAAGAGCTCTATGATTCTGATCTATCCAATTTCCTTTATTATCTAGATGTGCTTGAAAGTCTAGAAATAGAAATAGAAGCGCCTCAATTGGAAGAATTGGGAGTTAGATTGATGACTAGCCATTCCACCAAAGGATTAGAATATAAAACCGTAATAATAACTAACTTTTCTCAAGGCCGTTTTCCCATTGAACGCTACACCAATAACTCTCTAATTCCCACCGAACTTCTTCCAGAAGTAAAGAATGAAATAAAATCCATGAATGAAGAAGAAAGCGAAGACTATGTTAAATCCTATGAAAAACATCACCAATTACAGGAAGAGCGTCGTTTAGCCTACGTTTCTTTTACTCGAGCTAAAGAAAAGCTAATCATTACCTATGCAAAAGAATATTCCAGTAAGGAAGTTTCTATTTCCCAATTTCTAAATGAAATTTCATTCAAAACTAATCCAGACATTGAATTTTCCATAGACAGTGAAGAAAAATATATTTCGCCAGAAGAAAATAAGAAAGAACCTCCTAAATTTTCATCGGCTCTGGATTATCAAAACTTTAATGAAGTTCTAAATAAGATAGTTGAATCCGAGAGAGTTATAGAATCGGAAAAAGAACATAAAAAATTCTCTCCTTCCGCTCTAAGGCTATTTTCCGATTGCGAAAAGGAATTCGAATATCGCTATGTATTCAACATGCCCGAAAGAAAAACCATCTCCTGGGAAGCCATGCGACTTGGTTCTTTCGTCCATCTGGTTCTAGAAAAAGGAGTAAATCAACATTTCAAAACTGCCGAAGAGTTCCTTCAGTTGGGCAGAGAATTAATTCTAGAAGAAGAATGGCAATCCGTAGTTTTCGAAGAAGCCGAAACTCTAATAAAAGTATTCTTTGAAAGAAATAGGAATAGATACAATAATCATTCAGAGACGGAAAAATATCTCCCATTAAAAATAGAAAATATTGAATTTATAGGTTATGCCGATAGAATTGATTTCCTAGAGGATGGAATTCAAATAGTAGACTACAAAACAGGAAAATCAGCCATTTCTCCAAAAGACAGAAATTGGCAACTTGGATTCTATGCCCTAGCAGCAAAGGAAAAGTATGGGGATGTAAAAAAGGTTATTCTTGACATGCTTAAACAAGATAAGCCTTTAGAATTTGAAATAGACAGCAAAGGCAATGCAGTCTGTACATCTTCCAAATATATAGATGGTTTCAACATTAACGATGTTCGTGCAGAGTTACTAACCACTGCAAAAGCAATCCAAGAAGCCTATAAAATTGGTTTCAAACCATGTCCAATTGAAAAGAATTGTGAATTTTGTAATGAGTATGTCTACGGAATGTAGCAATTTATAATTATAAAGAACTTAACAATGGATAAATTCCGCCCACGGCGAAGATAATTAATATGAATATAACTTTAATCAAATTCTCTCTGGATTGTGAAGGATCATGCTTACTATCTATGATATAATACAATATTATGGTTACTAGTGCTAGAACAAAATATAATATTCCTACAGTTCTAAAGTAAATTGCAGCCATTAGTCCAAAAGCATTCAAGACCATATTATTTCCCAAAGTATGAGCTATCCAACCATATTTATCAAAAGTCATAGATTTTGCTCTATAGCTTATCTTAGCATAGGCCAAACTAGAAATAAATAAGAGTGGAATCGCCAAAACCAGTTGAGATATTATAAAAATACTAAATTTATCTGGACCCAGTGTTAAAATAAGAGTTAGGATAAAGAATAAACTTCCAATCATAAATGAGTTTATTGACACTCTTGAAGTTGCCTTTTCCGGATTTGCTTTCAGTTCATCTCTTTTCATTTTGTTATTAATCATTAGCTTGTTTCATATTTAAATTTAGTTATTTTAATAATCATACAAATTTATTCAAGTTAAACTATTTAGCTTTTTGTTGTAGAAAAATCTACAACAAATATTTATCTAGCAATTATTCATCGATTCATTAACATGAACAAGACACTAGAAGAACTAAGCAACGACCAGGTCAAAAGCCTGGAAGAAAATAAGAAAATAGAATACTTAGTAAGCGTAAGAATTACAGGCCCTAACTGGATCCACACTAAAGAAGATTATCTTAATACGGTCCTAAACGCCACTGACAAAGAAATTCTAGAAAAAGCAGAATACTTCGAAATAATGATTTCTGGAAACGGAATGAAAATAGTTCCCTACGAACAAGCCAAGGGCGGAGCAACTAAAGTACACTATCTAGAGGTCAACTACTTCAGAAATGTCAAGCAAAAATCTGCAGGAGAAACAAAATGATAGAAGAAATCTCATTCACAATAGATGCTCACCAAAATCATCCTAAAAAACCAAGCAAGGCTTTTAGAAAATGGGATGGCAAAACACCCTACTCAATCCACCCCATCTGGTCAGCCATGACTATTCTTACCGAGACTGATCTAGATGAAAAAACAAGAATGGAAGGTTACCAAACTCTTATCTACCATGATGTCAAAGAAGATACCAACAAACCACTACCTTCTAATCTAGAATCAAGAATACTGGAACTGGTAAATCACATGACCTTCGAAGGAGGAAGCGAACAAGAAATGCAAGAAATTTGGGGCAAACCAAAGGAAGTAAGATTATACAAACTCTATGACAAAGTAAGCAACCTTCTAGATGCCAGCTGGATGACTACTGAAAAAAGAGCAAAATACGAAGAATACCTTGGAAAACTGACTCTAGATGCAGAAAAGAACTATGGAATTCTCAACATAACAAAAATCGCAAGAGCCATAGGCAGGATAAAATGAAATACACAGTAAACTTTCATGATAGAGTATCTGATTCAGTTTTCATTTACCATATAAAAGAAAATACTCTTAAGGGATGCGATGCAGTCATTCGTACAAACTATGATCCAGAAATTGATAAAGATGATAAAAATTTAGATTTCAATAAAATAGAATTCAGAGTGGAAACCAAATTCTTTGGAAGTCAGCCAACTGAAAACCTCGAAGAAAAATTAAAAGTAGTAGAAAAAACGCAAAGAAAAAGAAATTGGAACTGCATAAGACTAGAAGATGGAGATGAATTCGATTACGCAATACAATACCATCTTAGAGAATACAAAGAATCAGTAAAAAACAGATTGCTAATTGCGAGAGCTAAAGTTATTACTGGGGAAACAAAATGAGTGAAACACTAATAAAAGATAAAGATGGCCAATTAATCTGGACTGCTGAAAACATAGAACGTGATTTAAAAAAAGCAGGATTAGAAGAGATAGTAATTATAGGCAATCACAGCGATTCAGTAGGTCATCTCGGCAGATACAAAGGTGAAAAATATAATGTCTCTTGGATAAAAGATGCCTTGCTTATGGTTACGATGAAAAAAGATGGGCCTTTACTAACACAACTTGCCGATGCCTATAGTAAAGTTGTAGACTACAAACCTTTTTGCAAATATACGGAAGAACTGGGTGGAATGAAAACCTATGAGTGGGCCAAAAATGATGCATTTGAAAGAATAGCTCAACTTAAAAGTGAAGGTAAAAAAGATCTAACTTTATTTTTGTAGTTTAAAAATCTACAACAAAAAGCAAAGCTTAAATAGAGTTTCACTTTCATAAAACTAAGATGGATGATATAACAAAAACACTTTCTAAAATAGGTCTTTCTCAAAACGAAATTAAGGTTTATCTTACTCTCAATGATAATGGTTCCTGCAAGGCAGGGAGGGTAGCAAAAATATCTAAATTAGATAGAAGTAGCACCTACAATGCAATTCAAATGCTTCTTGACAAAGGATTTGTTAGTTATGTTCTAGTGGGAAAGGTAAAATGGTTCCAAGCCGTAGGTCCTAAAAGAATTCTGGATTATCTTAAGGAACAGGAAGAAGAAATACAATCCATTCTTCCAGAGCTCCAAGAACGCCATAAGAGAAAAAAGATTGAAGGTCAAGTTAGACTATTTAAGGGTTACAAGGGAGTTAAGTCTGTTTTCCTAGACATAGTAAGAACTGGAAAAGATAATTATGTTTTTGGAAGCGAAGGTCAATTCTCTCTAAGAATGCCTACTTTTGCTCCTCAATTCGATAGGATGAAAAAGGAAAAAGGAATCAAAACTCAGTTAATCCTAAGAAAAGGAAGATATGAATTGGATGGTAAGACTTCAGAACATAGATATCTACCTAATATATCCGAGAGTCCAGCAGTAACCAATATCTATGGAGATAAGGTTGCCATAATAATCTGGACCGATGAACCTGAAGGAATAATAATTGAAAACGCTGCTGCCGCCAAGGCCTACAAAAGCTATTTTGACAGCATGTGGAAATATGCGAAACTAATTGAAAAATAAAAATTTTGGTTAAATTTATAATCCTAATAACCTTATTAGATATATGCCACAAGATACATTACAAATTATAGTTTTTAGAAAAATAAAAGATAATTATGAATTTTTATTATTAAAAAGAATTCCTAAACGGGGAGGATTTTGGCAAACTCTTTCCGGAAGATTAGAAAAAGAAGAACCTTTAGAGGGTGCAAAGAGAGAGTTAAAGGAAGAAACAGGTATAACTGAGACAAAAAGAACAATAAAATTATCTGATTATCCCAACGGCCAAGAAGCTTTTACTGAGTATGCTTTAGCATTCGAAGTTTCACCAAAAACTGAAATAAATCTAAATCAAAATATTTATCCTGAGCATGATGAGTTAAAGTGGTTAAATATTAATGAAGCTATAGAATTAGCCCAATGGCCTCAATACAAGAAAGCATTAAAAGAACTTAACATTATTCTTGAAAAATAAAAATTTAATATTATAAGTTAGTTCTATTAGTTGCTTTTTCAATATTAACATAATCTAATTTAGGCATTTCAAATCGAGTATAAGAACTTCTCATATTTATTCTACTACTAGGCAATGCCCTATTAGGAGCATAATAATTGCTAAATATATTCCCTATTGGACCCAAGGCATTCCTATTTAATGGTAATGTATATTCCATAAAAATCGCAATATCATTAGAAATTTAAATGTTTGCATAAATAATAAAAGAATTTTTTTTATAAAAAATCCTAAAAACAATTAAAAAATAAAAAAATAAAAAGTTAAAGTTAATAAAATAAAAAACTAACGGGAATTTAATTAATCCCTGTCGTCTCTATTAAATCTTCCTCTACCGCCACCGAAGCTTCTTCCGCCTCCAAATCCACCACTTCTACCGCCAAATCCGCCTCCATCTCTATCTCCGAAGCTTCTTCTTGGTTTTCTTGGTGCATCAGGGTCAAAAGGTTTAGCTTCATTTACGAAAAGCTTTCTTCCTTCGACTTCTTTTCCATTCATTTCTTCTTTGGCTTTATCTGCTTGAACATCATCGGTAATGGTAACGAAACCAAATCCCTTAGATTTTCCAGTGTCCTTAAAAGAAATAACTTGTGCGTCTTCCACTGCGCCATAGGCAGTGAAAAGCTCTTTCAATTTTTCTGAGTTAACAGAAAAAGGTAGATTCCCGACATACAATTTCTTGCTCATTCTAATTCTCCTTACAGTTGTTACGTCAAAAAATAGTTTTTGTAAACTATCGACTTTGACAAAAATCAAAGAAAATAGTGCTATTTAAAGCTATTGAAAATCAAATTTTATTTAGTTAAATTTATAATCTTCCTGAACTTAATAAATCTATGAAACCTGAAATGGTCACCACTGCTTTTAATCTGGAAGGATATAAAATTGTAAAAAACCTCGGAATCGTTAGAGGAATAATTGTCCGATCAAGATCCATAATCGGAAATATTGGTGCTGGAATTCAGTCTCTTTTTGGTGGAAATATTACGCTCTATACTTCACTTTGTGAAAGAGCAAGAGCCGATGCCTACGAACAATTACTAAAACACGCCGAAGACCTAGGAGCCAATGCCATAATTGGTGTAAAATACGATGCTACTGAAATAATGAATGGAATTACCGAAGTTCTTTGCTATGGTACTGCTGTCGTTGTTAAAAAATAATCATTTTTTCCCTTAATTTTCTCATTCTTCCAATAAAGGAAAGCTTTTTAAATCAACTTTTTCTTTTCAAAATATGTTCTATATATTAGAAGTTGAAGATCATGTAAGAGTTGAACCTAGACACTTCGGTTTACCAACCAGAGAAGCAGTTGAAAAACAACTTAACGAATCTTTCGTCGGAAAAGTAAGCAAAGAATTAGGTCATGTCATGTCCGTTATTTCAGCCGAAGTAGTAGATGATGGCATTATTATTCCTGGAGATGGAGCACCTTTCTATAAATCCATATTCAAATTGTTAACCTGGAAACCAGAACTACATGAATTAGTTTTCGGTACAATAAATGAAATTACTTCATTCGGAGCATTCATCCAAATGGGTCCTGCCCAAGGAATGATCCACGTTTCCCAAACCATGGAAGACTATGTATCTTTAAGCAAGACCGGAACTCTAGCTGGAAAAGCATCCAAGAGAGTTTTAGCTAAAGGCGATGAATGTTTAGCAAGAATAGTTGCCATCAGTTTCAAATCCGGAGAACCTAAGATTGGATTAACCATGAGACAACCTGGACTAGGTAAACTAGACTGGATAAATGAAGAAAAGAAAAAGAAAGATCACGCTACAAAAGCTGCTTCAAAAAAGGCAGACAAACCAGATAAAAAGGGTGGCAAGAAATAATGGCAGCACAAAAAGCATGTAAGCAATGTAAATTCCTTATTGACTCTGGAAGTAAATGTCCAAGATGCGGAAGCGAAGAAATTGCAGATAATTCCAAAGGAAAAGTTTGTATTATAAATCCTGAACAATCCGAAGTTGCTCAAAGTTTAAAAATTAAATCTAAGGGCAGTTATGCCATCAAGTTAGGTTAATAATCATGAAAACAATCTTAGACACAAAAAATTTATTATTGAAAAGAAGAGAAGTAAAAGTTCTAGTCGAATCTCAAAGTAATCCTGGATTTACTGCTTCCCAAAGCAATATTGCTGATCAATTCAAAGCCAAGGAAGATTCCATCGCAGTCAAAGCAGTTAAAAGTAAGTTTGGAAGAAACACTTTCCTTATCGATGCCTATATATACGATTCAGCTGCCGATAAGCTTAAAATAGAACCTAAAGTTAAAGTAAAGAAGAAGGAAGGAGCACAATAAAATGGCAGAAGATAGAAAAGGAAAAAAACCACATAAGAACAAACCAACCAGTAAGAAGTATACTCATTATAAAATTTCTGGAGACAAAGTAATCAGAGATAAATATTGTCCAAGATGCGGAATGGGAACTTTCCTAGCCGTTGCAAAAGACAGAGTATTTTGTGGAAAGTGCAAGTACACCGAATTCACCAAGAAATAATTCTATTTTTATTTGTATAAATGTTTAAATAATCTGAGAAATATTTGATCATATGCAAATTCAACTACCTGCAATATTCGATCATGCTTCTAAGCATGGAGTTCTTATCTCCGAAGAACAGGCAATAGCTGAAATGGCTAGATGTTTTGACTTCGCAACAGAAAATCTTCAGCCAGCCCCAGTAAGTGTAGGTCTTTTAAGTTATATCCGCAGCCCAGGTTTACGTTCTGCAATTAGACGATATCACAGGTACGCCGAACCTATAATACAAGAATACGGTTTTTCAAATAATTATGCTGTTTTAGATTTACATTCTGAATTATCATTCGATGAAATAATTCATTTAGCTGTTGAAGTAGATTCTGAATTAGAAACTTTAAGTCAGGGTGAAAAATCTTTACTATTATTAGCCAACGATCCAGTAATAGTAAAATATGAATCTCAATTGGCGAAAAAGGGATTCAGATTTCAACCCAATTGGCAAAATCCAGATAGCCTATATAGAAAATTAGTTCAAGTAGGTAGAAAATTTGGGCATGAATATGTTGTTAGTGGAAAAGATTTAATTAAAATTGAAAAATAAATGAAATCATGAAAAAATCTAGTATTAATAAAACTGTTCTGATTCAATCAATTTTAGCTCTAATTTTTCTTGTTTTAACCTATACCACTAGTTATTGGTTTATCCTTCCAGTTGCAATTCTAATTTTGCTGAATCAAAGAGAATTATTTAAAAATAAATTATAATTCTTCGCCTTTCTTGCCTTATATAAAACAAGGACTTAAATGCCGAAAGGCTTTGAAGAATTATTTTTCAATCAATTGAATATAAAACCCTTTTTTCACTCTCTTCTTTTATTACCCTTAATCCCAGAATAATCATTTTCTCTTAAATTCATTAAAATCCTTTAGTGAATATAACCCATGAAGGAGAGGCCTCATCAATCAAGAAGAGCGATGAAACGTCTCCCTCTGGGAAAAAAGAGGTGATAATATATGCAGGTATTAGCCATATTTAAATCTTTCGGTATGTTGTAACTATAGAATGAATACACTTTTACCCTTTGCTCCTATAGGTTATAACTAAAGGCATTTAAACTTGTTCGTTTTAACAAAAGCATAAAATGGAAGAAGATAATGAGGTTCAAGAGGCAGTGGTTAATCCTACTCCCGTTAATGCTAAGGTGGGCCAAGAACAAATCCACTCACTTCTATTCGGAGAAAAGCTTACCTGGCATGAAATCATCTATGATCTAATCAATACGGAACAATTAGATCCCTGGGACATCGATCTGAGCGTTCTAACCGATAAATATCTGGAAAGAGTTCGTTTACTAGAAGAAGCCAATTTCTTTATTTCCAGTAAGGTACTTCTAGCCGCGGCCATTCTTCTTAGAATAAAATCCGACATCTTATTGGATCAAGAACTTCCAAGTTTAGACGCAATTCTATTCAATAGGAAAGATGAAGAAAAGAAGTATGTTCAAAATCGTATAATTCTTGATGAATCCATTCCAGGTCTAGTGGCCAAAACTCCTCTTCCAAGATATAAAAAAGTAACTCTGGAAGAACTTATGAAAGCACTCAATACAGCCATAGTCACTGAAAATAGACGTATTAAAAAAATAGTTCTGGCAAAACAACAGGAATTCGAAACAGCCATGTTCATGCCTCGTTCAAAGATTAATCTAAAGGATAAAATCCTAGAAGTTTACTCAAAATTAGAAGAGATATTCAAAACCCGAGAAGAGAGTCTTCCTTTCTCAGAACTTGCCGGCACAACAGATGAAGAAAGAATTGCCACATTTATTCCCTTATTACATTTAGATAATCAGCAAAAAGTTTGGCTTGAACAGGAAGGACATCTAGCGGAAATTTGGATTTTACTAAAACATATTTATGAAAAAAAGAACTCTGCCATGTTAGCTCAAATGAAAAAAGAAGTAGAAGAAGAAATGAAGAAACTCCACGCCGAACTAACTCCCGAACAACGAGCTAGAGCCGATAGAGTGGAAAATGAATTTGCCAATCCTCTCGGAGAATCTCTAGAAGAAGCAGTCGAAGGAGAATCCATAGACGATGATGAAAAACATGCCCCTAGTTCATTCAGAGAAAGCTCCAGTTCAATCCAAGAAGTTTCCGAAGAAGATTAACAATTAATTGTTTCATTCGAACAAGTTACTTTAGCACAAAATTCACTAAAATCATATATGCTTTCATTAGGACTCTTATTTCCTAAACAACTAGCCTTATAATTAAATTTAGAATCAAAATAATCATTGGCCAAATTAGCACAGGAAGTGGCTATTTTATAATTTGTTTGATTATTTTCGCTACAAAATTCTATACTCTTCGTTTCACAACCTAAATACTTTTTATTGCATAGAATGGAAGGTTCTTTTATTGCATGAGCCTGGGTATATCTAAAAGCAAGAATTCCCCCAAATAATAAAACCAATAACAAAACTAGGATTATACTCTTTTTCATGATTAACTTTCGTAATAGAAATTTATAAACCTACTCAATAATCATTAACTTATTAAACCCTAGATTAGCTATTTTTTCATGGTCGAAGATGGTTTCAATACTCACGAGGATCTTGAATTAAAATCTAGAGCATCAGAATCAGCAGCAGGAAGCATAAAAAATTCAGGATTCAATATTTATAGGTTATGGGCTAGAGTCCACGTGGATAATTATGGCGCTCAAAAAAATAAAGGAGAGTATCTAGAAAAATTAAAAGGGTACCTTGCCAGAGATTATCCTAGTTATATAACTGACTTACCCAATGCAAAAATTAGCTATAAATTAAAAAAAGGAATAGAAGTACACATGATCTTTAAATTCAAGGGCCTAGAATCTAAATTTAATTATGTTCCGTTAGATGGCGTAGACATTCCTAAAAAAGTACTGGATGAGCTAAAAGAGGCAGATGAAGAATCTGGAGAAGCTCAATTAAAGAAACTACAAGAAAAGAATAATCCTAAGAAAAAAAGATCAAATATAAATTATTCTACTGCTGAAGATTATATTCCTATATCTGTGGCTTCTAATGTACCTGAAATAAGTTTACAAACAAGATTAGATGTTAAAAATGCAGTTGAAGAAACAAGAAGAAGATTAATGGAAGGAAGTTAGTTTACAAATTCAATTCCATCTTTAGTGTATGCAACAAGTCTTATTCCCACCGGAATACTCAACAAAGCAGAAATCAAAGCCATATGTTCTTTTCCATTTCCAGAAGCTATGGACAATGCCACTTCAAAATCTCCAGCCAGGAAAGGTTTAATCTTTTCCATTATTTCATTTTTCAAAAGAGTTATGGGTTGTTTAGTGTTGACTTTAGCAATATCTGACAAATCAAATGGAGATTCATCCCCTTCCTTGTCTTTAACGATTATTACTTTATCCCATTTACCCTTATTAATAAGTGCAGAAACCTGCCCCCAACTTTCTTTATCTGATCCGAGAAATGCAACTAATTCCATGGGTTTTTAATTATAATTAGATTTATAATGATTATTATTCTAATATAGTCATGGTTAAAGATATACCTTTGTCAGAAATTACCATAAGAAGATATGAGAAACCCTATGATTCTTCCAAGCGTGAATTGGTTAGAAAAGTTTGTTTATCTCTCGGTTTATTGCAACCCGGAGATTCAAGAGATATAATTGTCGATATTATTCTGGTTCTAGAAGAAGCAAGAAAAAATAAGATTTGGCTAACTTCCTTTGAAATTAGAGATAAAGTAGCTGAAGCCAGAAAGATATCTTCCCAGGATGAAAAAGGTCTTGCCGAAAGTAATATCCGAAGACAGCTAAAAAGACTTAGAGATGCTCTTCTATTGGACAAACAAGAAAATAAATATAGGATTTCAGAATTTTCTTCCCTATCGGAAATATTTGAATCAAAAATAGAAAAATTTCTTATTCCTCAAATAATAGAAAGACTAAAGGAATATCTAAATAAATTAGATTCCTAGTTTTCAGTTCAGTAATTCTTTTAAACTATCAATATTAATCCTTACCATGTTAGAAAATAAATTTGATGATGCTTGTAAATCTGCAGGTCTTCTACATACGGCCGATTGGATCCCTTTTGGAATAGGTGCAGTTAATCATCTATACAATCATTCTAAAGAAAATCATTCTAAAACTCCTAGATTAGATGCTAGATCCACATTAATTTTTCTAGGCTACTCGGCCTATCAAATTGGCTCCCTGTTCACAACCCCTCTTTTATTGAAGTATTCTGGAATTTGGGATAAATTTATGAATTAAAATTGAACCGAATAATTTAAAAACCCTTTTTTTCTCCAACTATTATCTACTTCTTAGATATTAAGTTGTAGTTTAAACAAAAAATGTTATTTATAATAAAAGTCACAACAAATAAGGAAGACCGAGCTTTGGAAATGATATTACAAAGAATCGAGAAAAAAAATCTAAATGTTTTTTCATTGATAAGACCTCATGGACTTAAGGGTTACATGATTTTAGAAGCTCTGGATAAAGACTCTGCCGAAGAAGCAGCATTCAATCTACCCTATGTGAAAGGCATCGTCGGTAAAACCGTAAATTATGCCGAAATAAAGAACATGATTGAACCTAAGGCTGAAGATTATCACATCGAAGTTGGAGACATTGTTGAAATGATCGGATCCACATTCAAAGGAGAACAAGCTAAGGTTACAAGAATTGACAAGGCCAAAGGAGAAGTAGTAGTTTCTCTTCTTGGAGCATCAGTACCTATTCCTGTCACTGTAAAAATAGATAACGTAAAGGTTATAAGGCGTGAAGATAAGGAAAAAGATACGGATGAGAGAAAGGAAATCAAGATCGAAGAGGAGGATGACGAATTCACATTCGAATAAACAAACATGATAGTAAAATTAATAGTTGACGGCGGAGACATGAAACCAGGGCCAGCTGTAGCTCAGCAAATCGGACCTCTAGGTATAAACATGGGTAAAGTCATCGCTGACGTTAACGCTGCAACTCTAGGTTTCAAAGGAACCAAAGTCCCAGTTGAAATTGATGTAGATTCTAAAACTAAAACCTACAAGATAAAAGTATTTTCACCACCAGTAGCTGAATTAATCAAAAAAGCAGCAGCTCTTGACAAAGGATCAGGTCTTGCTGGCGGATATCAAGTTGCAAACATTGCATTCGAACAAATTCTAGATATTGCAAAAACCAAACAATCAAATTTATTGGCCAAAGATTTGAAAGCAGCAGTTAAATTAGTAGCTGGAACCTGCGTCTCACTTGGAGTAATTGTTGATAATAAGAACGGAAGAGATATCGAAAGAGATATTGAAGCCGGAGTTTACGATAAAGAAATCAAATCTGGAAAGACCGAAGTTTCTGCAGAAAAGAAGAAACAATTAGCCGACTTCTATAAAGTTCTTAAGGATAAACAAGATAAGGATCAGAAGGCAATTGCAGATGCTAAAGCAGCTGAAGAAGCAGCCAAAGCAGCAGCAGCCGCAGCAGCACCAGCCGCTGGAGCAGCCGCAGCACCAGGAGCAGCCCCTGCAGCCGGAGCAACACCAGCAGCAGCACCAGCCGCAGCCAAAGCAGAAGCCAAACCTGCAGCCAAGAAGAAATAATTTCTGTCTGAATTTTTAATTTAGTTAAATTTATATATTATTTTTAATCGAACTTTTCATGACCGAAACAAGTTTACAAGATTATGTTATGAAACCCTGGTTTGTAACTCCATTTCCTCCAGTAGTCTATGCTCCAGATTCAGCTATTAAGATGTATTCAAAAACTTCACTTCCCGATAAACCATTTTCAAGAGAAGCAATGGCTACTGCTGGATCTTTGATATCTGAAATGTTAGGAGATGGAAGAATTAAGAAAAGATTAGGGGTAGGTTTTGGAATTGTTTCAGATGGTTATATCAATGTTTCAATCTGGGGTGGAGAATTTCCAACGCTATTAAATAACGATTTATTTGGTTTTGACAAGCCAGAAAATATGAGGGAAACTTTAAGGACTTTAGATACAAAAAATGAAGGTAACTATTGTGTTTGGGAATTAGGAATAGTAGAACATGAAGTAAAAGCCTGGAAAAAATTCCTCCACACCTCAAGAAAATCATCAGATTTACAAGATTACATTAATAATAGTTTTGACGGAACTCTTATTTAGTTAGTTTCAGAATCGATATTAATTTCCGTAATCATCATCAGTATAACTTAAATTTTTACCCATTAATTTAGATTGTTCATAGGCATTCAAGTCTTCCCAATCTAGTCTTTCAACCGAATGAGATAAATCTATTTCTTTTTCGTTTAGATGTGGAAAATTAGTTTCATCCACTTCAACCAAATGATTGGGATCTCCATTTTGCTGTATTCTAGCTAAAGTATCAAACCT
Source organism: Candidatus Woesearchaeota archaeon (assembly GCA_964647695.1). Classification (GTDB taxonomy): domain Archaea; phylum Nanobdellota; class Nanobdellia; order Pacearchaeales; family GW2011-AR1; genus VGKP01. The sequence goes on along the minus strand of CAZYIS010000005.1, from coordinate 2,319 downwards.
TCCCATTTCAAATCCTTTATTACGATACAGCCACTTGTACATTGGCGGCAGATTAATTAAATCAGAATTTAACTCGGCAGGAGAAATTGCTCTTCCTGAAAATTCAGCTTGTCTAAGCGTATTTATCTCCTCTTCTGATAAGTTTTTCAATCTTTTAGCACTAATTCCAGTATCAATTGCATCATAAACTGCTTGTTGTCTTTCCCATTGTTCATAAACCAACCTATCCAATAAACTTGCTGGAAAAGAATCTTTCGAAAATGATGCTCTTCCTAAATCCAACAAATGGCGATTAGCTTTCCTTTTTGTTGCTTGACTATATCTTATCAAACTAATAAATTTATTATTCAATGCCGTCTTTGCCAAAGTTGTAAACCTTGCCAAGTTTCTTCCTTCATACACTTGAGCTGCAGCCCATATTGCCAATAATCCTTCCTGTTGTTGAGATTCTTTATCTATTCCCTTAATAGTATTAGCACTAAATCTTCTCAATTGCCCCATGCACTTCTTCTCTAGTTCACAGAATTTATCGGGATTATTTTTTACCTCTTGAACCAATTCATAATCTTCACAAACTCCTTTAAAATGTTCGCTGCCTGCCAGAAGCCTTATGGTATCGCTCATTCGCATCATAAATATTGATCTATTGGTTTCCTTTGCATCTTTTGATAACGGATATCCAGAAAAATCTCTATAAATAAATTGAAAGTTAGGATTCATATATCTTGCATCTAATGTTCTTTTTACAATTAGAGGTATATTTGGTCTAAAAACTGCTTTGAAAGTAGCTATGGAAAGGTTTTCCTGTTCACAGGATTTTTCAATATAATGACTTGTTCTAGCCATAAATTCTCTTTCGTAAACTTCTCTTAATTCATCACCAACTCCATGTTTGATCGATATTCCCAAATTATAAGCACTGAGTTTAGAAGGAAATATTTTGAAAATTACCTCTCTTGTTGATCGTTCCCAAGGATTATCCGTAACTTTTTGCAGATATCTTACGACCTCATGATGGAATAATGGTTGTTTAATCTTCTTAGAGGACATAAATTTTTTCTTATTAAGTATATTATAAACATTTAGATTATTTTTTGCAACAATTTAAAAACCTATTTTTTATCTTATTTAGATAGGGGATATGGTGCAGCCTGCTTAACATTCGAGGTTTGGGACTTCGCGACCCCGGTTGAAATCCGGGTATCCCCATTTTATTTTTTAAAAACATCTCGTGAAAAATCAAAATCATCTTGATGCGACCTATAAGAATTAACTAATCTATATTCTGCTCCTGCAATAATTGCTCCTTCAATATCTTTTCCAGGAGTATCTCCAATAACCAGCAGTTCTCTTGGTTTTATTCCATAGTCCGATATAATTTGAGAAAAATTCTTAGGTACCATTTTTAATTGATAAAATCTATCAAATCTCTCTATATTTATTCCATAGTCAACCATATCGATTCTAACCGTCTCTATAGGTGCATCGGATGCAGAAACAACTTTAATCTTTCTTCTTTCACATTCTTCTAAAAATGATTCAATTCCATTTCTAGGTCTAAGTTCTTTATCAGCATCATCGCTAGGCAACACAGTTCCCCATATATCCAGAGCAATTACTTTTATATCCATAAAAATTTAGACTTGCCTTTATTTATAATGTTTTTCAATAGTGGGCTCAAATCGAATAGTTTAAAAAGCATCTTTTTCTCAAGAAAATATGGGAAGTAAAACTAAAAAGATTAAAGCAGCAGGTAAATTTGGTGCAGGTTATGGAACTAGAGTAAGAAATGAATATAATACCATTGAAGCTATTCAAAGAAAGAAACAAAAATCACCACATTCCAACGGTAGAGCCGTAAGAATCGCTGCCGGAATTTGGAAAGATCTTAAGACTGGAAAGATATTCGCTGGTCCAGCCTACTATCTAGGTTACAAAAAATAAATTAAATACCTTTAAAAATATAAAAAACAAACAATATCATGGCCACCTACAAATGTTTCAAGTGTGAAAAAGCAATAACTTCTAAAGTATTAGATAAAAGATTTGTATGTCCTCACTGTGGTTCCAAGATATTCTACAAACCAAGATTACAAATTGTCAAAGTAAAGGCAATTTAATTCTAAACTAAAATGGAAATAAGTAAAGATATCACTATTAAACTACAAGAGCTACAATTGCTGGAAAGAAATTTACAAACTTTCGCCATGGAAAAACAATCTTCTCAAGTAGAATTAAATGAAATTGATAATGCTCTCTCTGAGCTAAACAAATCATCCGATGAAGTTTACAAAATTATATCTGGAATGATGATTAGAA
>CAZYIS010000004.1:33588-74914 GCA_964647695.1 Candidatus Woesearchaeota archaeon | reverse complement strand
CTATTATTATATCTCCTTTATTTATTCCATTTTTAAAGGGAAAATTGGAAAATTCGGTTTTATTTATGCCTTGGGATTCGTACCAGTTACCGTGGGAGTCCCAATAGTCATTAAAATTCGATGGATGGTACATGGAACAGGATTCTACCACTACTAGAGGGAGAGCAGTTCCGGTGATTAATGAAAGAGTTGGAAATAGAATAAATTTAATTAGAACAATTATTAAAATTATGGACACTATCCAAGACTGCCAGCTGTCTTCTTTTAAAAAACTCCAGGTTTTTTTAATGGACTCTTTTATTTGCATAATATACTATAGAAAAAGATGTTTTTAAATCATATGAATAATAAATGCTATGCACTGCCTGGGAATTGAACCCAGCTGTAAACCTTGGGAAGGTTTCATATTACCGATATATGAGCAGTGCTTTTAATCGATTTAGACTTTTTCAGCTTAATAAATATGTTTATAAATCTTTGAAATTTGAGATTTTTAAGATCTTGTAGCTCAGCCCGGTTAGAGCACTGCTCTGATACGGCAGGGGTCCCAGGTTCAAATCCTGGCAAGATCACTTTTATTTAATTAGAAATTATTCAACTTCATCAGAAATTTGATTTGAGAATTCGATGGAAAGTTTTTCATTGGTTAGGGTGAATGAACTTATGGGTAAGTTAACTGGAAGAGAATTTACGTAAACCTTATTTTTTGCAAGAGCTTTTATTTCATAGCCCGATTCCAGTTTGGATACGAAAATATCTTTTATGGATTCAATGCCTGGAGCATGGAGATCATAGATTATTTTATCCCCCAGGCGCTTCATATTTGTTTTTGCATTGGCTTTTGGAAGTTTAGATATCTTTTCTAGCTGTTCTTTGGACATGCTATTGGGAGAGAAATTATGTTTGGTGTTTTTTCTTGAGGTAGGTTTCTGCATTTGGTTAGGATTAACCATGCCTATGTTTATTTTAATATTTCCAGGTCTTTGGGCACCTTTAGTTTGTTCATTCATTTGCTGATCTAGATTTTTCATCAGGCTATTGAATATGGCTCCAATCATTTTATCGGTAATGGTTAGGTTGCTTTCGGATATTTTTTGTTTAAGTACGGGATCATTGAGAGCATCGGTTTTTCCCAGCATGCCCAGATCTTTGGATCTTTGATTAATGTCAAATAGGATGGTTCCGCAATAGGGGCAATAGCTAAATTCTTCATTTATTCCGGATTTACAATTATCACATTTCAATTCTTCTTTCTTGGATTTTTTACTAAAGAACATGATTATTCTATGCTACGGGAGTTTTTTAAACTTTCTGTAGTTTCAATCTAACGAAAAACGTGTCTAACCCAGGATATTTCAGAGTGGACTGTTTTGAATGGGTGGGTCAAGGATACGTGCATGGCAGGTATTCTCTTAACTTTTTTAGTTTCTTTTATTCTAGGTAGGAATATTAGGGCAACGATTATTCTTAGGAATGCGGCCAATAGGAATACAAAAAAGAATATGTTCATGAATGAAATATTAAGATAATCCAATAGTAATCCTCCGGCTATGGATCCTACAAATACTCCTATTCCTGCTGAAAGATTCGAATAAGCTATACCTATTCCTCTTTCTTCTTCTTTAAGATAATCATAGCTAAAATTAGTAACTGCTATTATTATGGCTGCGTTGGCTGCTCCAGATACGAGTTGAGGTATAATGGTTAATAGTAAAGGTGATTTGATAAATATCCAGAACAATGGATTTATTGCAAAAAGAATGTTAGATATTAGAAGTAATTTAACATTACCATATTTATCTGAGAATTTTCCAGCCAATGGGGTAAATATTAGATAGAATATTGATCCTGATGTGGCTACTATTATATATTGAACATAGCTGAAATGTAATTCTTTTAGCATATAAACTGCAAAGAAAGGAGATGCAATCATTAGAGCAATATTAAAGAATAAATGATAAATTGCAAAGCGTCTATAGTTCTTATTTTCTTTTATTAATTGCATTAATGTTGTGCTGTATGTTTTTCTAGATTTGGCGTGGGGTGAATACTGATTTTTTATTAATAAAAATGAAACGGTTCTAAAAATAAAAGAGAGAATGAAAATAATCGCAAATCCCCATAGGGCAAGACCTTGGTTTTCAGTGGATTGGATTATTAATGTTGCTAAAGCTACTGCAATTAGTTCAACTATTCCAGTTATTATGTTTCTTCGGGCAAAATATTTTCCTTTGTTTTTATCGGAAATTAAATCACCCATCCAGGAAAACCAGGCCGGATGTCCTAGACCGCCCAGAGCAGTGATTAAAGAATAACCTATTATTAGTAGATAGATTAGGGAATTTTCATAGACGCCATAGAATTTTAATAGTGCAATAAGTGCTAGAGGTAGCCAAAGAATTGCTTGCCAAATTATGGATTTTAGAACTATATTCTTTCTTGCATAGGTAGCCATTAATTTACTTCCGTAGAGTTGGGCTAGAGGAGATAATAATCCGGATACGGAGCTTAGAATTCCTATGTTCAATTCGCTTGGTGAGAGTTTAAGAGCAAATGGAGTAATAAATGAGTTGGAAATTCCGGTGGAGAAACTATTGGCGGAACCTTCGGTAATGCTTATATTGAGTGCTTTATTTTTTATCTTATCCTCTTTTTTCATATAATTATTATAATAAATTGATTAATAAATTTGTGTATTTAATTTGAAATTTAAAAAGAAGGATTTAAATATAAGTTGTTTCTATAAAAATTAGAAAAAGAGATTGAATAATGAAATTTAATAAAAAGAGTTTGTTTTTGTTTGCTCTACTGGGCATTTTTTTAATATCATTTGTGTCTGCTTTTAGTTTTGGTGATTTTTTCAATAATGTTTTTGGAAAGATGACTGGAAATGTTATCGCTGATTCGTCTAAGGTCCTGAATATTGATTTCGATGTTCTGGAGAATATTTCTCCTAAAAATGGTCCTGCAGTTGTAGGTAATTCTGGAGATTATTGGAATCCTATTCATCCATCGAAAGGATATTCGTTATATCGTAATTCCCCGGCCCAGGATAATAATCGTTCGGGTTTTAAATATGCTGATGGTGGAAGAAGTTCAGTTGTTATCAGAATGATTAATTTGGCTGGAGGTTATACGGGTAATTATGGAGTTAACAAAGATCCTATGCTTTCAACCATTAACTATCAATATGACCTTGAAAGAGGAAACAATGGTTTGCCATCTTATATTTACATATATAATTTGAGTGTAGGTAATTATGATTTATATCTATATGGTCCTCTTGGAATATATGAAGTTCTAATTCCAGATGGTTATGGTAGACCTCAGTCATATGGCATAAAGAATAATACTCAAAATTCTCAACTATTAGCTTCTACTAATAAATGGACTGAGGGAATAAATTATCAAGTATATTCAAATTTAAAGATTAGTCATTTCAGCGATTATTTAGCAATTAATCTCATACCTAGTCCTGGTTCCCCATATCACGATACAGAAATAAGCGGATTGCAATTGGTTCCTGCTGGAACTAGATTAGCCATTGGTAATGTTACTCCAACTATTATTTGCAATTCGGCTGCTGATTGTCCACAAGTTACTGGGACATCTAGTCCTTATTGTTCGGGAAGTAGTTTATGTACTAATGATGTATCTGCTACTTGTGTAAGTCCTGGAACAGTTAATAGCTATTGTACTACTTCTAATGGTGCTTCGTGTGTTGTTTGTGCTCAAGGATGTGCAAATAATGCCTGCATAAATGTACAGACTAATCAAACTAATACAACCGCAACATGCATTGATAGCGATGGCGGATTGAATTATAATGTTAAGGGAAATGTGACTTTTGGTTCTTGCACTTATGGTTATAATTCTGGTGGATGTGGCGGTTCATCTATTAGTGATTCGTGTTTAGGAAATACTTCTGCAAATCCTGGATATCTTAGAGAAACTTATTGCACCGCTAATAATTCAGCAACATTTATCGATTACCAATGTCCAAATGGATGTGCTCTTGGAGCATGTTTACCTGTACAAAATCAAACTAATACAACCGCAACATGCATTGATAGCGATGGCGGATTGAATTATAATGTTAAGGGAAATACTTATGGAATTAGTGTTTTTCCTGATGAAGGATTAACAACGAAACCTGATTATTGTATTCAAAAGAATGTCGATGGATCATTTAATTTAAATTCTTCTCTAAGAGATCCATATGTAGCTGGAAAGACAGAAACTTGTACATTTAATTGTGCAATTATGGAATATTTCTGTTCCCCTGAAAGCGTTATTGTTGCTAATACTCCTAATTGTCCAAATGGATGTTCAAATGGTGCATGTGTAACTCCTTCAACTCAGGTTTGTTCGCAATTAATTGATCGTGTTAAAAATCCATTGAGTTTCAATGATAGTTATGGTATACAATATCAGTTAACTCATAATGACACTTATGTAAATTATGATTCGGTAAGTTATACTGCTGGATGGAATGCTAATGACGACACAAATTATTATTATATATACAGAAATATACAAGTTTATAATGATGCTTCTTTCAATGCTTCAAATATGGTTAAAGATTTAACAAGATATAATACTTGTGTAGAAAGACATTATGGAACCAGCACACAATATGTTTGTAATTATGATGTTCTATCGGATAATAGATATAGATATACTAACGTATTTTGGACCAATAAGAATGTTCTAGTTTCTGAAACTGTTATGACTGGAAAATCTTCTTTGACTGAAGCGGAAGTGAATACTCTTTCTCTAAAGAGTGCACAATCTTTGTTGGATTCTATAAAGAATAATCAATTTAAGTATACGGATAGTTTTGACATAGACTATAGACTTTCTTCATTATTATCTAACGATCTTTCGGTTTGTTCTTCTGATCTTCCTACTGGTGAATTGCCTTATGGAATGAATTGTAAACTTGAACCTGCAGTATGTCCAGAATATGGATTCCAGAAACAAGTATGTCAATTTTACAATGAAAAAACTAGACAAACAGAGTCTAAAGAAACTCAAATGAGTTGTTCACCTGGAATTTGTTCTGGATGTTATGTGCCTAGATGGTTTGGATCTACATCAGGAGATAATGTTTGCATACCTTATGGAACTAAATTTGGTCAGTCTTCTACATCAGGAACTGATGCTATTGGAGAAGGATATGAATCGCAAGGATCCTTTGATAATTATCTTAACTTAACCATATATGACTCTAACAGGGCTAATCTTAAAGTTGTTAATAACGGTCAAGTTGCTTTTGATACTAATATTTATGTTGGAAATGTATATTCTCTTTCTGATGGTGGTAAAATCCAATTTAAAGTTCAGAAGATAGTTCCAGAAGTAGGTGAAAAAGCATTCAAGGTTGGAGATTCTTTTGAAGACTCGGGAGCATATATACATTTAGATGCAGTTAGCGATAATAATTCAGTTATTGTCAATGGTAAATTAATTAATCTTAATGCTAGTGCTAGAGTTGGTGATGGAATAATGGTTAGAGTTGTAGATATAGGGTATCATTCTAACTCTCCAGAATCTAGTGTGGTAATCTTAGATATTGGAGGTTATATGATCATTAGCGAAGTTAAAGCTTTCAATGCCTATTGTAATTATGATGGCCAAATTTATCAGCAGAAGACAACGGATGGTAATGGTAACTGGGCAAAGTGTCAAAATAGTTATGAGTGTGAAAGTGGTATTTGTTCATCCGGAGAATGTGTAAATGTTGCAGGTTTAATGAATCAGGGAAGTAGTTTGAAGAAGTTTGCAGTTAGAATATTATGTAAATTCTCTAATCTATTCGATGGAACTGCCTATGATCAATGTTTGATTGATTATGGTGCTGTTTCTGGTTCAACCATACCTCCAAATACAAATCCCCCAGTTAGTGGCGGTGGTGGCGGAAGTAGCAGCGGCGGTAGTGGTTCTTCAAGTAAGTAAGTACTCTTTAATTTATTTAAATTTTAATTTATTTTTATATAGGTATATTTAAAAAGAGAAACTTATCAATAAAAATATGTCTGGATTAAGATTAACTTTAGGCGAGCTTGAACAAACAACAAAAGATATTTTCAATATAGGAATTTCCTCGTTTAGAGTGTTAGACCTTGATAATTCTTCTGCAATAGAATATAAAAGAGCTTTTGATTCATTAGATATACCTAACCTTAGCACAAAGATTGATGGTCCATCATTACAAAATGATCCTTTGAATGAGGTTGTGAAATATTCCGTAGTAGTTTACAGAAAGGGTTAAAAATCTTAAAATATATTTTATTGTATGAATACAAGAATTCTTATTATTGGTGCAGGAGGTAGTGGTAAGACTACTTTAGCTAAGAAAATTGGAAAAATTCTTAAAATAAAAAATAAAAGTATAGATGATTTTAGATATTCAAAAGACTTTAAAATTGGTTTTTCTCAGGAAAAAGCAGATAAAAGTTCAAAAAAGTTCTTAAAAAATAAGAACTGGATACTGGATGGCATTTATTCTGAAAGATATATTGATCCTGCCTTAAAAAAAGCAAAAACAATCATAGTATTAAAGTCTCGTAGAATAAACCTGATTTTAAGAGTTATAAAAAGAGAAATTTCATTTAGAAAGAAGTATAATGATAGGCCATTTTCAGATTTAATAAAGTTGCTATATTGGTCTCAAAAATATAAAAACCATAATGAAATCTCTCATCTTTATTCACAATACAATAATAAGATAATTATTTTAAGAAATAATAATGAAATCGATGATTTTTTAAAATCTCTTGAAAACAAATCATCCAAATAACTATTAGGTTTTTAGTATGTAACCGAGTTGCATAAAGTTTAAATAGTATATCTTTTATGTGTATACGTAAGGTAAACACTTACAAACATAACAAAAAATGACGGATATATTTGACGCTACGATTCTATGCAAGAAATGCAACATCAAGATGAAACCAATTATAGTAAATAAAAATGGTCTTGAACTAAGAGCGATTCAATGTGCTAAATGTGGCGATCAAATAATTCATCCAGCCGATTTAAATGGCATGGATCATTTTAATGATCTTAAGGATAAGAAGTTTAATGTTAAGTTGAGAATGGTGGGTAATAGTCATGCCATATCTATTCCTAAGGAAATAATTGATTTTATGTCCGATAGACAAAGAGAAATGCATAGAAGCATGGATGATATGGTTAGATTATGGTTTGATGATTTTAATACTTTAAAACTAGGATTTTTTGATGATGAGGATGGATTTGAGGGAGTTAATAATGTAATGGCTGAAGAGAGTGAAAATCAAGAACAGCAGATGGATAATGGAAGAGTTAAAAGAAGAGTGAAGAATGATGGAAGAGGCAATATAGATATTGTGGAGCAGGAAAATTTAAATGATCCTGAAAAAGGCATTAGAGGTATGAGAATTAAAAAAATGAGAAGAAGAACATTCGGAGGAAAACAATGATTAAGGGAACAAATAATGATTTTATTAAGCTAAAGGTAGTGGAGGCGCTACAGGATGATGCATATAAGGGTATTGCTAGAATAGATCCTAATCTTATGAAGAGTTTGGAATTAAGCAGAGGAGATATTATTTCTATTAAAGGTCAGAGAGAAACTGTGGCTATTGTGGACAGAGCTTACCCTGCAGATGTGGGAGAAGGAATAATTAGAATTGATGGTCTTATTAGAAAAAATGCAAAGACGGGAGTTGGAGAAACAGTAGTAGTTAAGAAAGGTGTGGTAAGGGCTGCACAAAAGGTCACCATTGCTCCCGCACAGGCAGGAATAATGGTTCATGCAGATCCGGAAATGCTTAAGAATGGATTATTGGGAAGAGCCATAGTCAAGGGAGATATTATTTCTCTTGGTGGAGTTCAAAGAAGAAAAGATTTGATGGGCGAAGGATTTGCAGATATGTTTGGAGGAGATTTGGGAGATATATTTGGTAATTTTGGATTTTCAGGATTCCAGCAGATAAAATTCATGGTGGTAAATACAAACCCTGCTCAGGCTTGTGTAATAAATGAAAACACTGAAGTTACTTTGAATAATAAATCTGTAGAAATAAGTGAAGATAATGTTCCGGATGTTACCTATGAAGATATTGGTGGATTGACGGATGAAGTTAAGAAAATTAGAGAAATGGTTGAGCTGCCATTAAAGCATCCAGAAATATTCGATAAATTAGGTATAGAACCTCCAAAGGGAGTTCTGTTGCATGGTCCTCCAGGAACAGGTAAGACATTATTGGCTAAAGCAGTGGCAAATGAATCTGAAGCTAACTTTATTTTGCTTAATGGGCCGGAAGTAATGAGTAAGTTTTATGGAGAATCGGAAAAGAAGGTTAGAGATATTTTCGAAGAAGCAGAAAAGAATGCACCTTCTATTATTTTCATAGATGAGATTGATGCACTAGCTCCAAAGAGAGAAGACGTAACTGGAGAAGTGGAGAGAAGAGTAGTTTCGCAATTGTTGACTATGATGGATGGTTTGAAAAACAGAGGAAGAGTTGTGGTTATTGGAGCAACCAACAGAATTAATTCTATTGATCCTGCATTGAGAAGACCTGGAAGATTTGATAGGGAAGTGGAGATTTCTGTGCCTGATAAGGTTGCAAGATTGAATATTTTGAAAATACATTCGAGAAACATGCCTTTTGTGGCAGATATAAAGAAGAGTTACTTGGATAGAAGAATCAATAAACTGATACAGGATTTAAAAGTTTTAGAAGATGAATCAAAAAAAGTAATCATTGCTGAAAAGAAAAAAGAAAATAGTGAAAGTATGGCTGAGTTGGATAAGGAATTAGGATATCTTAAACCATGGGCATTGCAATTTAGTGGAGAAGATAAAAAAGATGAAAAAATATTGAGAAGTATGCCTAATAGAGATCAGGATGCTTTGAAATCCATATTTAAGGAAGGTTCATTGGAAGATTTGGCCGGAAGAACTCATGGATTCGTAGGAGCAGATCTATCGGCATTGACAAAGGAAGCAGCAATGAATGTGCTTAGAAAATTGCTTCCAAGCTTAAAACTTGAAGAGGATAAGGAAATTCCTAAAGAAGTTTTGGATAAAATAATTATTACCATGGATGACTTTGAAGAGTCATTGAAAGTTGTTAGACCTTCTGCAATGAGAGAAGTTTTGGTTGAAGCTCCAAACATTGGCTGGGCTGATATTGGTGGTTTGGATAAAACTAAACAAGCATTGAAGGAAGCAGTGGAATGGCCAATTACAAGAGCAGAAGATTTCAAGAAACTTGGCATAAGACCTCCAAGAGGCATATTATTATATGGTCCTCCGGGAACTGGTAAAACTCTTTTGGCAAAAGCTGTGGCAAAGGAATCTGAAGCTAATTTCATAAACGTTAAAGGACCATCGCTACTTTCCATGTGGGTCGGAAAATCCGAAGAAGGAGTAAGAAAAGTATTTGAAAGAGCTAGACAAGTAAGTCCTTGCGTAATATTCTTTGATGAAATAGACGCACTGGCAGGAAGAAGAGGAGTAGAACAGGGAACAAAAGTAACTGAAAGAGTATTGAATCAGCTTCTTACAGAAATGGATGGATTAGAAGGATTGAAAGATGTTACAATAATTGCGGCAACTAACAGACCTGATATGTTGGATCCTGCTTTGCTTAGACCTGGAAGATTTGATAGAATAATTCTGGTGGATGTTCCTGATACTGAATCAAGAAAGGAAATATTAAAAGTACATACTAAGAATACTCCATTGGACAAAGATGTAATTATAGATGATCTGGTGCATGTTACTGAAGGATTTGTAGGGGCAGATATAGAAGGACTTGTAATGGAAGCTGCAATGAATGCTCTGAGAAATAAGAAGAGCATTGTAAGTAAAGTTGACTTTGACGAAGCATTGAAGAGAGTACAACCTTCCGTATCTCCAGATACTGCCAAGAGATATAAGAAACTTGAAGATTATTATTTGAAGAGTGCCAAGTCAGGATTGGAAGTAGGTCCGATTTATACTGGATAATTTTATTTTAAATTATTTTTAAAGGTATTTCTAAAACTCTTCCAAGAGATTCAGAGTTATATTTATAACCTGTTAATTGTATTTTGTCAGAAGTCATAATATTACCTTCCGATTTAAATGATGGGTGTGCAAAAATTGCATATTGTATTCCTATTAATTGTAAATACTCTATAACATCACTATCTGCTTTTTCATTTTTCGATATATAAAAATTATTATAAATTGTTCCACTAGTTAAATTTTGAGACATTTTTCTTCCAACAGACCAATAAGGATCATAAGGCATAATAATTTTTCCATTTTTCCTACTATGTGAATGAAAATCAATTATTATTGCCTTTTTTTCTGATAAATATTTACAATAATCTTCGAGCTGTAGTAAAGAAGCGCGATTTTCTGCTTGTTCTATTAACTTGCTCTCGGTAACTAAAAAACCCTCTGTTGTTTTTTCTGCTCCAAGTAATCCAATCCATTCTAAATCGGAATCCATAATTGAATCAAATGCTTCTTTTTCTCTTCTTTTTATTAGTATATTATCAATCATATTTATTTTTTAGAATTTTGAGGTTATTCTTTACCATCACCCCCCTCTTTTTATAAAGTTGTAATTATTTTTTCTTTTCCCGTTAGAATAATTGTGTGTTCGGCCTGGGCGACTTTGCCCTTTCCGTTTTCAATAAGTTGGGTATAATGATGGAACAGGCCTGCTTCTTCGATTCTTCTTAGGGCGAGCAAACCACGGGAGCTGAATTTTTTGTATATCCAACGACTGCAGAAGGGAAGAGTCCCATATTCATCTTCAATATATTGTAACACTTCACGGGCGAATAGGTCTCTTACGTTTCCGGATTTTTCTAGGCGATATATTCCTGAGGTTTTTCCATCTCTTACTGAGCCTAGGCCCGTGGTGGCAAAAGGTTCTATGGCATAAACTCCTTCAGGTATTTCGATATCTTGGCCAGTGTCAAAATTAGGTATGGTCATACCGGCATGGAGATTATTTTGTTCAATGGAATGGCCGGATAGATTGGCTATGGGATTGTAACCAAGTTTAGTTATTTCCTTTTCAACGGCTGCTCCAATATTTCTGATTTTTACATTGAGAGAAAATATTTTGGTTGCTTCATTCAATGCAGATTCGGCTGCTTTAATCAAATTTTTATTTTCTTCATTGTTATCTAGATCAAGAGAGAAGGCAGTGTCAGCTACAAATCCATCAATATGAACTCCAATGTCTACTTTCAATAGACCATAGGCTAGAGAAGAGTCATTAAAACTTGGAGTGGAGTGGGCTGCAACTTCATTTATGGAAAGATTAACTGGAAATGCGGGTTTTCCACCAAGTTCAACAATCTTTGCTTCTATTTTTTCTGCTATTTCCAAGAGTGGAGTATCTTTTTTAATAAATGATTTAGCATAGTTTATTACTTGTCTTGCAATGGCTCCTGCTTTCTTTAGTTTTTCAATATTTTCAGGAGTTAATTCGGAAGTTTCTTCATCTTCTGAATCTATTTTTTTAGTAGGTTTAACTATGGAAACACTGGAATCAGTTTTGGATGAAATTGTGCCTTTGGAGCCGTAGTTCTTGGATCCGCCGTATTGTTTTTCTGTCATATTAGTTAATTATTTTAGGGGTTTAAATAGAATTTGGTACTACTGGTTTTTTTATTGTATTCTTTAATCTTCTGTCTTTAGGCATATAATTGAATAGACATAGTTCATTGGATCTACCACAGCCAACGAAATCGGATTTATATTTCATTACATAGGTTCCTCTTGGTTTTTTCATATCTAGATCGGTGCCTCTTACCCAGAGTTCATATTCTGCATCGCTAAGATCAATAATATTTTTGGTTATTTGTTTCTGTAGAACGTTTGTTGCGTCTAAACTTAGTCTCATATCGGATTCTTTTTTAATTAGATACATACCAATTAGTTCAATATGAGCAATTTCAGAGAGTTTGGCTATTTCATCTTTGGATAAAGAACCGGAGAATGCCCTTATTTTTTCTTTTCCTGATTCAATTAGTAGGTAGGGTAGGTCGGTAACTCCGAATTGGCCATTAAGTTGTTCGATTATATCTCTTTTCTCAGGGGTTTTTATGAAATGGACGTGCATTAGGTTAACTCCTTTTCCATAAGATGGAAAGTCATCATTATTCCCTTTTTCATTTCTTTTCTTATTTCAACTAGTTTGTAACCATTTTTTTCATAGAAGGGGATTGCTGATTTGGTGGAACAGATGTTCATTACTTTAATTCCATTTTTCTTTCCTAGCTTTTCCATGTGGGAAAGTAATTTGGTTCCTAGACCTTTTTTAATTTCAGATGATAAAACATAGAGGCCTTTAATTTCATTATCCTCTAGATCAATGGAACCTATAATTTTATTATTTTCCAGGGCTACAAAGAAAGGTCTTGATTCTATTTTCTTTTTTAATTCTTCAGGGGTTTGTCTACCTATTAGGTAGATCATTTCTTCTTTGGTGTGATCTTTGGAATTTAATTTATTCATAGAATCTATTCTTAGTTTGGATATTTCTTCAGCCTGGGATGGAATTGCTTTTTGGATTATCATTTTTTAATTTCCTCCAAAAGAGTTAGTTTGCTAACAAAAAATCCTTCACTATCGTTATCCTGGGGATAGATTCTGCAGGTATGGGTAACTTCTTTTCTATATTCTTCGGTTCCCCACTTGGTAACGCCAGGTCTGCACTTTAATGGTAATTTGATGGATTCAACTTTAACTGGGAAGTTTTGAAGAGCAAAGTTAACTACGTGTTCGTTTTCTTCAGGACCATGGGTGCAGGTGGAATAAACAAGAGTGCCTCCAACCTTTAGACACTTTAGTGCTTCGGCTATCATTTTCTTTTGTAATCTAGATAGTTTGTTAACAACTTTTTCATTCCAAATTAAAAATGTTTTGCTGGAACTTCTTAATGTGCCTTCACCAGAGCAGGGAGCATCTAATAATATTTTATCAAATTTGAAATTGTTTTTTGAAAGTCTTTCACTTAGAGCAATGGCATCATTTTTAGTTACAATGGCATTGGAAACTCCAGCTCTTTCTAGATTTGAAGCGAGGATTGCAATTCTATCCATTTTAAGATCGTTGGCGATTAGAGTTCCAGTGTTTTCCATTTTTGCAGCTATTTGAGTAGTTTTTGATCCTGGAGATGCACAAAGATCTAGAACTAATTCACCAGGTTTTGGATCTAGAGCAATGACGGACATCATGGAGCAAACTTCTTGGACATAGTAATAACCTAACACATGTTCTATGCTGTTACCTAGTTCTCCTGGAAGTAAATCCTGATCAATGAGAATTATTTCTTTATGTTCTGGGTAGGGTTGGATGACATTCCATTTTTTAGATAATCTTTCTATAAGTTCATCGGCTGATATCTTAAGAGTATTACATCTAATGAAGTTTCTAGGTACTTTGTGGATTATTTCGCTGTAGGCAGCAAAATCTTCCTTTTTTGGCATTAGGGCCTCCATCCTTTCCTTAAATGCTGGTTTCATTTCAGGTATCATAGTAAAACCTAGAAATGAGGGGTTTTAAGGTTATTTATTAGTATATTGCAAAAGATTAAAAATAAGGGTCATGGATTATTTTTATGAGAATATTCATGATATCGGATGTGCATGGTAATCTAGAAGCATTGGATGCAGTAATCGGAGATATGGCTAAAAATTATCATCCTTCTTTTTTAGAGGATAAGGATAGTAAATTAGACTTGTTGGGTAATCTGGGGGATTTGGTAGGCTACATGGTAAATCCTAATGAAGTGGTTAAGAAGGTAACTGATATTGCTGATTTTAATCTTCCGGGAAATCATGATATTTCGGTGAATGTAAATGATTATATTAATTATAATTCTAATGCTAAATGGGCTCTTCAATGGACCAGTAAAAATATTAATGAAACAACTAGAAAGAAATTGGAACAGATATGTGAAAATCCAAATTTAAATATAAAAATAGATGGAGCCATATTTGCCCATAGTACTCCTTACCGACCTGCAGCCATGAATTATGTTGGAAATAGAATAGACGCGGCCGAGGGTTTCTTTCAACATGCTAAATTTGATGGATTGCATGGATTTGTGGGTCATAGACATGTGCCACAATTTTATTATGCTCCTAAAGTTTCAAGTGATCTAAAGAATATAAGTGAAATTTATTTGGATTTTGATAGAACTTTCTCTAGACAATCTAGAAATATTAATTTAATGGGTATGAAATCTTCTCTTACAGTAATTCCTAGCGTAGGTCAGCCCAGGGATGGAAATCCTCTTTCGGGATATGCTATTTATTATCCTGGACAAAAGAAAATTGAAGTTGTTAGAGTTCCCTATGATCTTGAAACTACTCAAAATAAAATGAGAAAACTTCTTTTTCCTGAATATTTAGTTGAAAGACTTGAATTGGGTAGATAATTATCCATATCTTTGAGTTAATCCGACTATGTGTTGAACTTCAGGGAGATTTTTTAATTCTACTTTATGAGTATTATAGTAGACTATGTTTAATAATGGTTCAACATAGGTTCTTTTGATGAATAATTTTACTTTTTCTCTAGCTTCAACTAAGGTTTTAGCTTTTTGATAGGAATAGCCATCGGCACAAATGGCTGCTCCTGTTTCAGATCCATCCATATATCCGGCGGGCATGTTTATATCTTTGAAAACTGCATCAAATCCTATTCCCCAAATCTTTTCTTCAAGATTTTCTGTTTTTTCTTCTATGATGTTGGTCATTTTTTGTTTCCTACACCTAATTAAGGGTAATAATAGAGGTTTGGCTATAAGTATTGTCCATATATTTTATAGGGCTACTATATATCCTAGTGTCAGTTATAAACAACGGTTCAGGTATAGAATATACGGAACACATACCAGTATATACCGAATATACTAAAGATATATAAATATACTAAAACACCTAGTATTAACATGAAGAGAAAAATAATAAAGCAAGGGCATAACACTTTGACAGTCACACTGCCAAACGAGTGGGTTAAGAAACTTAATCTTAAGGCTGGAGAAGAAGTAGAAGTTAATGAGAATGAAGATCAGTTGATTGTTAATGGACATCAGAACAGTGCCAATAGGGCTTGTGTAATAGATATTAATGGATTCACGGTTCCTTTGCTTTGGAGATATTTCCAATCGGCCTATAGATCTGGAGCTAGTGAAATAAAGATATTATTTGATCCTACCAAGAAGGATTATGAGGGAGCATTCCACTTCTATACTACTCAGTTTGATTATGCTAGTTTGGGAGAAAAGATTCCTCCTAAGACTGCTATAGTTATGCTGCAGGAAATGGTAAATCGTTTTATTGGAATAGATATAATGGAAACTGGAAGGGGATATTGTGTAATTAAGCAGATGGCTGAAGTTAATCCTAAAGAATTTGAAAGTTCCATGAGAAGAGTATTTCTGGTTATTCTAGAATTGCTGGATAGATTAATTGAAGTTATAGAACATAATGAATTCGGGGGTGCAATGTTGTGTAGAGAAATTCATAATATTGATCTTAGTGTGGATAGACTGGTGGATTATTGTTGCAGAATATTAAACAGTGTAAGCGGTTTAGTTCCGGATAGAAAGAAATCTCTATTGTTTTCAACTCTGTTCATATTGGAATTGGTCGGAGATGAATGTAAGTATATTGCTAAACACGTTGCAACTTCAAAGAAAAGTGTAAAGGAAAGTTTGGAAATTGCTAGAATGGTAAGAGAACATTTTGATATGTACTATAAAATGTATTATAAATTCAGTAGAGACGCGGCTGTTAAGTTTGGAGATAATGATTTCTCAGTCTATAAGGGAAACGTTAAGATGAAGGAAAAGTTCCATGGAGAATCCAGAGGAGTGGCAAGACATTTCATGGTGATAAGTAAGCTTACTCTGGCTTTGGCTGAATTGAGAATTCAAATGGAGTTCTAAACGGACTCTGTTCATTAAAAATATTTTTATTATTTAATTTAAGATTCAATTAACTTTTTTATTTTTGGCGCTGGGATTTCCAATAAAAAAATAGCTTCAGTAAATGAGGGCCGCGAAGCGGCTCCTCGCGCTCGGCCTATTTCACTATTTTATTTTCAAAAGGGCTCTTAATTACTATTAAACGAATTAACAATATATTCGTATATTTAATATATTGGCATCTTTCTTAATCTTATTTTTATTTTAGTTAGCATGGAAAGTAGAAGAAATTTTTTAAAGAAAGTAATTGCTGGAAGTGCTGCTAGTATATTTGTTCCTGAAGCTTTTGCATTGTCTGGAGGAGAATTTGAGCCTTTGAGGGGCATGTGCTATGGTCCTTTTAGAGACGGACAAAGTCCGGGAAATAGTTATCCAACTGAGGCACAAATGAGATCGGATATACAACTGCTTAAGAATTATACTGGAAAGTTAAGAACCTATGGAACTGAAAATAATCTTTCTCTGATTCCTAGAATTTGTAATGAAGAAGGTATGAATGTTTATCCTTGTGCATGGATAAGTACGGATGCAACGGCAAACACTTCTCAGGTAAATGGATTAATTAGCGTCGCAAATCAAAACTATGCTAGAACCAAAGGATTTATTGTGGGAAATGAAACTTTGCTCAGAGGAGATCAAACCCAATCTGCGCTTATAGGTTATATTAATCAGCTCAAAGCAAAAACATCGCTCCCGGTAAGCACATTTGAACCTTGGCACATATGGAATTATGATTCTTCTGCTTCATTGGTATCTGTAGTGGATTATATTCTAATGGGTGTACATCCCTATTGGGAAAGTCCTTATTGGACTCCTAATTTATCCATTGACAATGCAGTAACCCATGTCATTGATAGATATAATCAGATTAAAGCAAAGTATCCTTCAAAGCAAGTGGTGATAGGAGAAACGGGTTGGCCTTCCCAAGGTCCTGCAAACTATGCTGCAGTTCCTAGCATTGCAAATCAAAAAAGATTTTTGGATGAATTTGAAACCAGAGCAAGACAAAATGGAATTGATTATTTTTTCTTTGAAGCTTTTGATGAGTCTTGGAAGGGTGAAGGAGGAGTCGGAGCCTATTGGGGATTATTCGATAAGAATAGAAATAAGAAATTAGCTCTATCTGAATATATAAAAAAAGATTTTAAAATTAATAAAATAACTAGATCTGGAAATAATGTGCAATTGAATTTAAATACTTTTGATGGGAATCCTTATTCAATTTATTCATCTACAAATTTAAGTTCATGGCAGAGCGTTACTAACTTTTCTGGAACTGCAGGAACAAATCAAACATCTCTTACTTTGAATAATCAAACTTCTCCAAAAAAATTCTTCAGAGCTACGCAAAATTTCTAATTCAATAGTGGACTATATCTCAATAGGGAGATATATATTCCATAGGGCCAAAACTTAAGTAGAAACCAGAATTAGTATAATTAGGAGATAAAAAAACATGCCAACACTAAACGGTACATTATTAGAAGAGAGTTGCCCTGATTGTTTGGGTAGAGGAAAGGATTCTAAATTGGTTGAAGTTACTCAAGATTGGGATATGGAGGAAGAAGGAAGTAAGGGATTGGTGCTAAAACAGTGTCCTTGTGGCTATAGGAGTGAAGTGTTCAGTGAATTGCCTTTAATCCATGAACCTTCTGAAGAGGAAATAAGAGCACTAAAAGGAGAACAAAATCCAGCCTATAGAATAGCACCATCATTTAGTTGGGTATTTGATTATTTTCAGAAATTTCCAAGGACAGCATAATTCTAAATTAATTCAATAGATATGTTTTTAAATAGAATTTCTATAATAAATTTCCATGACTAATAAAAAAGTAGTTAATCCGATATTATTGAAAACTGCTAGACATTTCTATAGCCGTAGTTTGACCTCATTTGTAGGTGCTGCTGATGTGGTATTGAGTGATAATAATAGGGAACATGTAGATCATCATTTGGATGTTGTAGCTGCTTCAGTCGATTATTTTAGAAAGACTCCAAATGCAAGACAGCAATTGGAAGAGCATTATAATATAAGAGTCGATTTAAAAGAAATTAGCGATCATATAACTGAACTAAAACATCCTTTGCCTGGATTGAAGAGAATAGCAGCATTACGTTCAAATTATATGGCTCGTTTGAATGTATTGAATTAATTTTATAACATATAAATCTTTAAAAATAGGGTTGGGAATTAAATTTTGAGGTGATAGTACAATAAAATGGTAGAACAAACCCTCGAATTAGGATTGAAAATAACTGGAAGCCTAAGACCTTCTATAAATTATGAAACTGATCCTGATCCTGAGTTGATTAGGTCTGCTGATTTTTTTGGTAATCCTCATGAGGAAGTTTTCGAATATCCTAGGCTGGTTGATGAAGAAGATTTAATCGCTAGAGAAAATCAAACGGCTGATTTTTTTGCATCCGGAAAATTAGAAGAGATTATTGAATTAGGCGGTAATTTTGTCAATGTATCTAGTTCAGATATTACTTATCTTGATCCTGAGGAAGAATCAACAATGAGACTACTTTATGAATTTGAAGATTTACAAACGAGATTTGAAGCGGGCGCATTTGAAATAGCTCAAGCATATAATTTTGATTTCGATTATAATCTTATTTCACCTGATTTTACTAAGGCATTGACTTTTTTTTCTAAAACTAATCCTTTAGAATAACTTTTTCTGTTTACTGCCTTTAACAATGTCATCAAAGGTTTTACCTAGAAGAGCTAGAACTTGGTTTGCTATTGGGAGAATTTGTTTTTCTATATAATGTTCATAATCTAGTTTGTGTTTGAGTTTTTGGATGGGTTCTGGGCCATCAGTGGTA
This sequence comes from Candidatus Woesearchaeota archaeon, assembly GCA_964647695.1. Lineage (GTDB taxonomy): Archaea > Nanobdellota > Nanobdellia > Pacearchaeales > GW2011-AR1 > VGKP01. The sequence goes on along the minus strand of CAZYIS010000004.1, from coordinate 56,081 downwards.
ATGTAATATTTTATGATATTTCCTTCAAGAACATCTAGTTTTCTTGCGGCTTTTACGTGGGGAGGGGTGGTTTTGGTGTATTCGGAAAGGTCTTTTCTTATGGATTTTTTATAGACCAAAAGAGAATCTAGTTTTCCTTCATTTATTTTTTTAATATATTCTTTGATGAATTTATCTATGGGCTCATTGTGGAATGTTTTCATTAGTAATTCTCTTTGGAAATCTTGAGCTGCTTCAGTCCAGTCTCCTCTTATGGCTTCAAGGCCCACTATTTCAAGTTCTTCTTTTCCATTAATTATTTTTAGACCTGCATATCTCTTCTTTGCAGCTTTGGATTCTTCATCTTTTTTCATTCTGGTGCTGGGGAACATCATGGAAAGATATTGTTTTTCAAATTGAAGTTCTAGGTAGGATTCTCTATTGAAATTATCTTTAACATATTTCTTATAATAATTATTAATATAATCTTGAATTTCTTTTCCAAGAATGTTTGCTTTTTCTGCTTTTTCATTGGTGGCGATGAAACAGCTATCCGTATCTTGATAGATTACCTTCTTCTTGAACTTGGATTCAATTTGTTCGGCAGTGTTTTGAATAATGAAACGAGCAAAGTTGGTAATTGAAGAAGCCATGTCGTAATTGAAATATCTACAATTAGGTGAGGCTAAAACTCCCCAGAAGCTGTTCATGATAATTTTAATGGCATAGTTGGATAATTCTCTCTTCTCAGATTTTGCTTTCTCTCGGGCAAAATGTAATTTTTTAATTATTTCTGGAAGAATTCCGTCCTGGTTTCTAAAGTAGGCACCATTGGGTGATTTTATTGCTCCTTTTTCTGCTTTTTCTAGGAATGAAGATGGATCTATGTTGAAAGTTGTTAAAATTGAAGGATAAAGTGATTTGAAGTCAAGAACAATTACATTATTGAATATGCCTGCTTCGGGAAGTTTGACATAGCCTCCGATGACTTTGTTTTCTTTATTTGTAAAATGAGTTGTGGGAGATACAAGATTCTTTTTTCTTGCTTCTCTTATATATAATGAATCGAAGGCGATGATGGATGCAGTTATTTTATCCAGTTGGATTCCCGTTAGTTGGGATCTTTCTATGGCCAGTTCAACCATCTTTGTTTCTTTTAGTATATCATAGGCCAATTGGCAGTCTACCAGATTGTAATCCACTAGTTTTTGTTGATCATTTTCAAATAATTCAGATATTTCGTTGTGTCTTCCTTTTCCTTTCAATAGTTTTCCTGTTTTGAGTATTGCCTGGGCAACATCTTCCAGGGTATAGGATTCAAATTCTGCTTTTTTAATCGAAGGGGCTTCTTTTATGAAAGGATCACGGATCATATTAAGCGCATCTAGCACCTGGCGCCCTGGAACATTGGCACTGGATGATCTAAAGAAATTACCTTCTATTCTAACGGATGCTTCGGCATTGGTTCTTCCAATATTGAATTGAATTTTATGTTTTTTGAAAGCATTTTTTAGAAAATTAAGATCAAAGTCAATCATGTTCCATCCAGTTATAATATCTGGATCTAGTTTTAGCAATTCGGCTTTGAATTTTTCTAAACAATCAGATTCATCTTTGCAGGAAACTGCATTTTTCAGTTTTTCTTTCGAAACTATAAAGTTTTTTTGATAATTTTCAGAATAAACTCCTATACAGTATAATTTATCGGCAGTTTTATCGGTTTCAATGTCGATGGAAACGGTTTTCAGTTTAGGATTGAATTCGGTTGATTTTATTGAAGCGTTTTTGTATACTCTATCTATCAATTCGGATGAAGAGTAATCTCCTTCTATCTCCAGAGCCGAGAGAATGTTATTATCCATCAAAAATCTCTGAACTGGTTTGATATCGGCTTCATAGGTGTCTATTTCTTCATCGTGTAATAATGAGGGTAGCTTATTAAGTTCGGTTTGATTTTCGGCAGATATTTTTATTACTTTCTCACCTTTAAAATTTGTTAGATTAGTAGGTTCAACTTCATATTTTGTTAAAAGTTTTTTTGCTTTCTTTTCATCGGCTTTGGTTATGAACAAATAGGGAACAAGATTATGCAGAGAAACGAAGGATTGGCCATTTTCCAGTCTTCCGAATAATTGAATTATAGTTTTACCTTCAATATTCTCATAATCTGCATCTACAATGAATCCTTTCATAATTATTTAAAGAACAGAGGTTATATAAGTTTGATTATTTGATAACTCCGATTATTTTATATCCTTTAAAGTCAGGTCCATAAACTCTTGTTCTTGTTTCCAATGATTCTTTTATATCAAACATTCCTAAAAAAGAAGTATTTATTTTTGCTAATACTTTTTCCTTTGAATCATAAATTGGGGCAATACAATCTTTTTTATTTATTCCCAATGAACCATATTTTTCAGTCTTTTTATCTCTCACAATGCAAATTTCATGATTGTTCATTACTCCTTTGATTTTCGGTAACCATTTTCTTTTATCTAATGTTAAAACATATCCTTCGTAATTATCAGTTCTATTTATTAGCATTGAAGCCATTGTTGCACCAACAGAACAATTACCTTTTTTAGCAGAATGAATTTCATTTATATTTCCATAGCTGCTTTTAGGATAACCTAAATCGTCTAAACTATAACTAAAGTGTTTCATCAAATAATCTTCGGCTTGATTCCAATCTTTAACATTCGATACTAGTTCTTCGGGAGACATAGAACTGTATCTATCTTGACGTAAACCTATATTTTCTAATGACTGTCTAACATAGGGTGCTCTTGCTAATTCAGTTTCAAGTCCACCCATATGGGCAAAACCTAATGCTCCTGCAATAATTGGAGCTAAAATTAATGCTTTTTTCATATTATTAATATGCGTATTTGATATATAAATGTTACTATATAGTAGTAACTATATAGAAAGGTTTAAATATGTTTGAAAATAGGGTATTTTATGGTAAAACCAGAAGTTAAAGAGAGAATGATTGAGTATGTTAGCGATCAATTCAAGGCTAGAAATATTCCTCTTAGTAATCAATATGTACCCTTGGATAATTTCGGAGGCCTATTCTTATTTGGAGATAGAAATCAAGGAGCATTAGTTTTACTTTATGATGCGGTTTCCGGTGCCCAGGCAGGTAATGTAAAGAGAGAGTTATTATCTTCTAAGGAAAAAAATAGGGTTCTATTATTAAAGGACGGAAAAACCTTCTTCAGAAGCGGTTCAAGAAAAAATCAATTTAAGAGTGCTTTTGATTTAAGTTTAGGTCATTATTCATCTGCAGAGATTGCTTCTACTATAATGTTGAGTCCTACGGAAAATTTATTTTCTTCTGGATCACAGAATACATTGCATTATTATCAACCTAAATCTCAGATGTTAGAAGAAGATATTGTTTCCTATGGTTTTAAGCCTGTTAGATTCGAATATCCTCATATCGATGCAGAAAATCTTGGTAAAAGAGAAGAAGATAAGAGATTTAGACCAGCAGATAGAGATTCTTTAAGATTATTTTTCCCTAATAAATTGGAAAATAATACATTTTTTAATTCTTTTAGATAACTATTTAACTTTATATTTCTATTACTAAATATGGGATTACAAATAGGAGATATAGTTGTAAGAAAAGAAGTTACATTTCCAGAATTAAAGGGAAAGGTAATCGCTGTAGATGCGTTCAATGCACTTTATCAATTTCTTAGTAGCATAAGACAAATGGATGGAACTCCGTTGATGGATGAAAAGAAAAGAGTAACTTCCCATCTATCGGGATTATTCTATAGAAATATTGCTCTTATGGCTGAGGGAATAAAATTAATCTATGTTTTCGATGGGGAATATCATCCACTTAAGAGCAAGACCCATGAACTTAGACAAGAAGCAAAAGATATGGCTAAAGAAAAGTATGAACAGGCAAAGGATGATGAAGATGTTGCAGCCATGGGTAAATATGCTAGAGGGTTTACAAAATTAACAAAAGAAATGATTGAAGAGAGTAAGGAATTATTAATTGCCATGGGAATTCCTGTTGTGCAGGCTCCTGGAGAGGGAGAGATGCAATGTGCTGAGTTGGTTAAGAATGGACAGGCCTATGCGGTTGGATCTCAGGATTATGATGCACTGGCAGTGGGGGCAACAAGACTTATTCAAAATCTAACCCTATCAAGAAAAAGGAAGACTCCAAGTGGATATGTAATGATTGCTCCGGAAATGATTGAATATGAGAATGTGTTAAATCAATTAAATGTGGATAGTGATCAATTTATATCTTTGGCTGTTTTAGTAGGGACTGATTTTAATCCCGGAGGAATAAAAGGAATAGGTCCTAAGAAAGCTCTTTCTCTTGTTCAGCAAAAGAAATATCCTGTGCAGATATTCAAGGAAGTGGAAGAAAAACTTGATTTCAATTGGCAGGAAGTATTTGAAATATTTAAGAAACCTAATGTAAGTAAAGAGAAAGTAGCATTTCCAAAGTTGGATGAGGAAAAGATAAAAGATATTCTGGTAAGAGAACATGATTTCTCCATGGAAAGAATAGATAATCAGCTGGCAAAGTTACATGAAGTTAAGAAACAATCGGCTCAGAAGACTTTATTCTAATTAAGGATTATTTGGAGGGTAGTGATGATGGGTATGGTGATGAGTGTGAACTTGTCTATGATCTTCTACGTGTAACTGGGGTGCGTTTATGTAAACAGGATTACTTGGAGGTTGTGGTGTTTGCGGAGGTTGTGCTCCTGGAGCTACAGCATTATTTCCAGGAGAAGCATTATTTCTTTGATTTCTAGAGTATCTTATATATGTTCCAACTCCAATGGCAGTTATTATTGCGGATCCAACTCCTTTAATTGTTCTTTCTACTGCAGGCATTTCTTTGTTGGACATGTAGTAAAGTGTACCTGCTAATGCTATTCCTGTTGCGCTTCCAATTAATATTTTTCCTAAATCAGCCATAAAAATTAGGCAAATTTAAGATATTTAAAACTTTTGATTAAGGAGAAAAGGATTTAAATGTGAATTAATAGGTGTAGGTATGAAAAAGAGTCTATTTTTTTATTTTGCATTGTTCGTCTTAGTATTTTCTTCAATGGTTAGTGCAAAATTAGATTTCGGAGGAACTAATATGGATTTCAGTACTAGTTTTAATAGTGCTCTTCAGAATAATTTTGTTATTGCGGATAATTTGCAGCAGATTAGTAAAATTGTTTTTGGTATAGGTGATGTACAGATTACTACTGCGGATTTTATTATTTTGATTCTTTGCTGGTTAATTATGCTGTTGGTAATTCATGAATTGGTTGATGTATTTAGCAATGGAAGTAAAAAATTAATTAGCTGGGTCATTTCTATTGTGATTACATTACTCATTGCTACTTCCGGAGCCATAAGAGAAATTGCAGTATTCTTCTTTGGTTTGGGAAGTTTCTTCGATGCTTTGAATGGAACTTGGTCTTTAACCTTTAGATTAGTATTTGCTTTGGTAATCTCAGCCGTAATTGGTTATCTATTGATATTTTTCACCAGAAGAATAAGGAAAATGAGTGATAGAGAAGCAAATGAACTGGCTGGTGAAAGATTAGCTGTTAGATCTCGAGGAATTTGATTAGGATTTTAATCCTCTTTTAGCTCCTCTTATGAATGCAGAGTTTTCTTCAGTCTTTTCTTTCAATTCTTCTTTCTCTTTATTTTCTTGGGATTTTTTTATGTTTTTAGCAATCATGGAATCTAGGTAATAAATTAGCATTAATGCTATAAAAAATATTACGGCCAATAGTAATCTCATCCATCCATACTGTTGGGTAAATACTATCTGCAGTAGGAATGAAGCTACGGATTTTAATACGGTTGCCCAGGCAAGAATCATGGCTAGAGCAAGTCCGAAAATCCAGGATTTCCAACTACTTTTGAAGAATTCTTTTGTAATTTTTTTGGTTAAAATTAAAATGAAAAACCAGAGTATTACTATTAGAAGGAAAGTTAAGGAGAATGAATAGGGTTCGTTGAATAATAATTTGAATGGGGCTGGATTAGCAATGAAAAAATTATGGACTGGTCCAATGTACTGACTTTTTGAAACTAGATTAGTCCATTCTTGTTGTAGAATATCATTTCTTATCTGATCAGTAGTCTTTTGTATATTGGTTAAATTATTCTGAAGGGTACTTATCTGATCAGTAACACCATCTCCAAAGGAAGCACTTACCATATGAAAATTTAGAAAGATTATTACGGATAGGCATAGAAAATATAACAATTTGTTTTGTTTATTCATTGTTATTATAGTCAAAAGGAATTTTTAAAGATGTTGATTTGATTCTACTTGGCTAATTCATCATACTCTTTAGCTAGTTGTCTTTCTCTTTTTACGGCCTTAAGTGCTTTATTTTGAGCTGCTGTATCTTCTGCGTCCAATGCTGCTTTACTCATTATTCTTACCAAGGTGTTATTTCCAAACACTGCAAAAATTGCTAATGCTGTTGAAATAATTACTATTGCTCCAATCATGGCACTGTAATAATTTGTATCTATCCATATTACATAAATTGCCTTGTATATCATATAAAGCCCAAAAATAATCCAGGTCAAAAGCTGAATAATTATTAATCCACTATTTCCACTTCTTGCTGCTCTGAAGCTAAATCCAATCAATAGGGCAAGTGGAATTAAAGTTGTTAAAGTTAGTCCTAGGGCACTATAGCTTATCAATAAAGCAAGTACTTCAGCAGGTACTAGATATGCCGTTGCTAAAAGAGCGATTACGGCTGAAATAGTCCATACAATCCAGTTATTTTTTCCGTGCTCTCCAAACAAATTAATATTTTCTAAAATTAAAAATACTATTAAAAGAATCAATACAAATATCAATATTTTGGCAAAACCAGGATCTATTACTCCAGCAGACCAACCATGATAAGCATCTTTTATTACTTGAGGTACTCCCGCACTATTTCCAAAACCTTCGACTGCCGCACTTACTAGAAATGAGAATGAAACGCTTAGAACTAATCCTAATAATAGAATGGATAATAATTTACCTGACTTTTTCATACTTTAGAGTAGAGTTATTATATTTATAAACCTTTTTCTCGAAAATTTGTTTGTTTCAAGTGATAGTTTAATGGGTGTTTTTAATTTAGGGAATGTTTTTAAAGTTCTCATTATATTAAATTTGATGAAGATGAAAAGGGGATTATCTATTTATGCTACATTTATAGTTTTGACTTCTTTTTTATTGCCTAATGTTTTTGCCTATTTTGATACTAGTAATCCGCAGGGTATGATTCAGAGTGTTATCCAAGGTATGACTGATATTGCCACTCCTGTATTTTCTAGTCTTTTTGGAACCTATTATTCGGATGATTTTCTCTTTGTAAAAATATTGTTGTTTTTGTTGTTATTTGTAGTAATTAAGCAAGCAGTTAAGTCATTCCCTAAGTTTGGTGAACAGAATATGGTGGTAAATATCATATCTTTCGTGGTTGCAGTTCTAGCCGTTAGATTTATGCCGGATACTACCATTATGCATGATTTGTTTTTACCCTACAGTACTTTAGGAATTGCCATATTAACCATAATTCCATTTTTAATTTGGTTCTATTTTGTTGAAAAGAGTATGAGTTCTGCAGTCGGTCGAAAGATCGCTTGGCTGTTATTTACTGTGGTAATGGTGGTACTATGGATAAGTAGAAGTGGTCAAATGAGCGATATAGGAAATTATATTTATCTAGCCATTGTCCTCTTGGCAATATTACTGCTGCTATTTGACAGACATGTTAGAAGATATTTTGATTTGCAGAATGATAGAAAGGTAGCTAAAAATACTCTCGAGAGAAGTTTGGTGAGAGAACAGGCATTATATCAAGAAATTATTAATGTTGATAGTCCTGCTGCAGACCACCAAAGAAAACAAATTATTAAGAGAATAAAGAAATTAGAAGACGAAATACATAGATTATAATTCTATATTAATTCTAAAAAAAATAGATTTTACTTTCCAACTCTTCTATAGCCTACAATTTCCTTACCTTGATAGATTGGAACTTCGGCTGATTGTTTCTTACCAGAACCTGAGTAGATAAAGAAAATACCTACAGCAGCGATTAATAATCCTAGGGCCATGATGGTCACATCATTTATCGCTGTAGGAATAATTTTGATTGCAGTTTTCAATGGTGGAATAACGCCTACGGCTAGAATGAAAATGCCTAGAATTGCTACAACATAACCTACTATTTTATTTACCATTTTTCCTCTTGTTTATATTGTATAATTGGGGTGATATTTAAATGTTTTCTTAAGAGAAACATTTAAGAGATAAAATCTCTTGATTAGAATATGAAAGGGTATGATATTTTAGGTAATATTGCTATTGTTAAATTCGATAGAGCTGATAAAAGTAAAAATAAGAAAAAAGAGGCTCTGGAATTGTTGAAACAGCATAGTAATGTAACAACTGTACTGGAAAAGACCAATAAGTTTTCAGGAAGATTAAGAACGCTGAAGACAAAGTTCATTGCCGGAATAAAAACAAAAGAAGCAATCTATAGAGAAAATGATTGTGCCTTTAGATTCAATGTGGAAACTTGCTATTTTTCTCCAAGATTGGCCAATGAAAGAGTTGAAATTGCTAATATGGTTAAACCCGGAGAGAGAGTTTTGGTAATGTGTGGAGGAGTTGCACCCTTTGCCATAGTTATCGGAAGACTTTCGGAGGCAAATGAAATTATTTCAGTTGAGTTATCTCGTGAGTGTAGCAAATATGCATTGGATAATGTGAAGAGAAATAAGCTGCAGGATGATGTGGAAATTATTCAGGGCGATGTGAATAAGATTATTCCTAAAATGAAGGATAAGTTTGATAGAATAGTCATGGCTAGACCTAATCTGAAGGATGATTTTTTGAAACCTGCTTTTTCAAAAATAAAAAAGAATGGTTTTATTCATTACTATGGATTCTATGAAGAATCAAAGTTGGATGAACTGAAAGAATTGATTGTTAAGAGAGCAAAGGAATCAAAAAAGAAAATTAAAATTTTAAAAATAAAAAGAGCTGGAGATATCGGAATGAAAAAATATAGATATCGGGTTGACTTTAGAGTGTTAAGCTAAAAAATAATCATCTAGATATTTTTTCATATCCTTTGCGGATGGTGCCTTAGGTATTCTTCCAACTGCTCCTTTTTCTAAACATCTTGTTATTAAATTTTTATCTTCAGTGGATGAAAATATAAACACTGGTAGTTTAGGATGGTGCTCTTTCAGGGCTTCAAGAATTTTTTCTCCATATCCTCTTTGGGTATTAAAATCCATGTCCAAAAGGATTCCATCTACTTTTTCAGATTTTAATCTTTCAATTACTATGGAAGAATCATAGGATTCTCCTTTTAGTGCATCTTCTAATTTAAAGCTATAGCCTGGAACTTTTCCATTTCCATATCTTTCAGGAATCATTGGATCATCGGCTCTACCCCATTGATCATCTACCAGTAGGATTGCTCTTTCTAGATTATTTCCATTAGATTTTGTATCTGAAACTGGAGTTATCTGATATTTTGCTGTAGGACCATATCTATTATATTGTTCTTTTCCAAGATTTGCTACTCTTTGATCTTTATGAACAAATTCTGCTTCGGCTATAATATCCTCAAGTAAATTTAGTGCTTCAGTTTTAATAGCTGCTGCTCTTCTATCAAAAGGATTTTTCTTTAGTTCTTTAGTTATATTGGCAAGACCATCTTCGTTAAAGTTTAGTGCTGTTTCAAGAGCTTCTATTTGGTTGATCATTTTGCAGCCTCCAACTTCTTCAGATCGAATTGCATAACTCTCTGTTCAGTATGTCTAAATAGATAATCTTCCCAGATGCTGTTGTCTACTTTAATTGGATTTTTTAGGTCGGCATTAAGTACCATTTCATAGGAAATTATTGCTTTTCCATCTACTATACTCATTACCTTTGGCTTAAGTTTGCATTTTCCATTATAGTGAACTCCTCGCTCTCCTTCGTTTGCAACTTCCACTACTTTTTTACTGGCTCTATCTACTAGGGCTAGAGAGGCACTTTCAGTCCCAGTATAACTATTATAATAATTAACTGGAACTAGAGCATAGCTACCTTCCATTAATGGATTTCCAAATGAATAACTAAGAGCATATTTTTTTGGATTTCCAAATAGGGTTACATCATCAGTAAATACTCCTTCGAAAACTTTATTTTGATAACCTTTGGTTCTCATTATTTCGAATATATTTTCCTTAATTTCTTTGGCTTCTTTTCTATCTCTAAAAAAGATTCCGATTTTTTGTTCTAGTGTTTTTTGAGTCATTTTGTTTTTTCCTTTGAGCTTTTTTTGTTTTGCTCAATCTATTATAGAATTAGTGCTAGATATTCTTTATACCTTAATATTAAGGTATATATTTTTAGGTTAGATTTATATATTCTTTTTATTAAATAGATTTACAGGAAAACAAAATGGACATCTTAAATATACTTCTTATTATTGCAGGACTTTGTGTTTTCGAAGTGGTTTCTAGTATAGACAATGCCATAATTAATGCTGATGTGTTAAAAACAATGAAACCTAGAGCAAGAAAATGGTTTCTTTTCTATGGCTTGATATTTGCAGTTTTTGTGGTTAGAGGATTATTGCCTTGGTTGATAGTTTGGCTTTCTACTCCAGGCATAGGTCCAATAAATGCATTGATAGCTACATTCTCTGGAGATCCTGCCGTAATGGATGCGGTGGAAAAATCAGCACCTATTCTTTTGATGGGTGGTGGAGTTTATCTTATATTTTTATTCTTACATTGGTGGTTTATGGAACCAAAGAAAGTTGGTCTAATCGGAGAAAAATTTGCTCACAGTAATGGAATTTGGTTTTATTCCGTGGTTTCCGGAATATTAGCATTCATCGTGTGGTATTCAATTAAAATTAATCCATTCATGGCTTTTGCAGCAGTGGTGGGTTCAACGGCATTTTTCATAACCCATGGATTTAAACAAAATGCAGAATTTCAGGAAATAAAGATGAAGAAAAAAGGTTCCATGACTGATGTAAGTAAGATAATGTATCTGGAAGTTATAGATACTACATTTTCGATAGATGGTGTGTTGGGAGCATTTGCATTCACCATGTCAGTTCCGTTAATCATAATTGGAAACGGACTCGGGGCATTGATTGTTAGAACTTTAACGGTTAAGGGAATTAATGTCATAAAGAAATATGCTTTTTTGAAGAACGGGGCAATGTATTCTATCTATGCTCTAGGTATTATCATGTTGCTGGATAGTTTCGGATTAGTTATTCCTAGTTTTGTTTCTCCTATTGTAACTTTTGCGATCGTAGGATATTTCTTTTGGAAATCTAAACAAATAACCGTTAAGGATTTTGTGGAAGAGTTAAACTAATTAGAATTTTAGATTTTTAGTGAAAAATGGCAGGATTTTTGATTCGGCCTTTCTAAGATTTTCTTGAAAAGTTGCAGTACTTACTTTAGCTATTTTTGCTAGGTGCACTAGATCTATTTTTCTTGGAAATGTGTAGTATTCGGATTTCATGGCCAGTTGGAATGCTTGTTTTTGTTTTTCCGGAATTTCTGGGAGAATCTTAGGAAAATAAATTTCTTTTAGATTAAGGGTTTGTAATCGAAGAAGTTCAAAGTTTTTTAGTTTGTTATTCCATTTTCCTATTTCTTTAATCAAAGTTTCAAGTTTTTTTCTTTGGAATGAGGCAATATTCCATTTTTCTACTCCGTCTTTTATTATGGTTGGAGCTGGGTGATATAGTGAAGGATCATAGATTAATTTGTAGAATTCTTCTTCTTCTTTAATTAAAACCAGGAGCATGTTTCCTTCCTGTTCAAATTCTATGGTTTTTTTATGTTTCTTCAGATCTTTGGAAAATGCTTGCTTGGCTTTTTCTTCACCTTCCAGAAGATGGACTCCTAGAATATGAAATGCATTTTTTTCCTTGTAAACATCCAGTGGATAAAAATAGTCTATTACCTTATGTTTTTTAGTTAGAACTGCATAGCTGCTATCCTCATTAGCTACCTTAAATTTCAGGGACCACATGAAATTGATTAATCAAAGGCGTTTAAATATTCTTTTATTTTCCCTTTCCAACTTTTTCTTTTGATACTCCATGTCTCTCATGCAGATAATCCCCTACATTTATTTCTGAAAAACCTTTTCCTTCGCTGTGGGAATAGAGTGGAACATTATATTTTTTAGCTTCGCTGGCAAGTCTTTTAATTATTTCATTTTTGCTTTGACCTTGGTAGTTTAAAGAATTCCAGCCTCTATGGCCTTCTACGAAATAAATTCCTCCGATGGTGTGATTATCCCCTATTATTAATTCATTGTATCCATTGCCTGTAGGTCTAGATCTTACGGTATTTTTCACTCTCTCAGAAATTGGTTCACTTGTTCCAGAATTTAATCTCATTCGGATTTTTTCTCTATCGGCTTTTCCTAGGGCTGCAATGTCTTGGGAATCGGCATCATAGATTTTACCTTCTTTTATTATAACTCCAAAGGGCGAATAAAACTCCTGGGGCGCTGAATCTTTTCTTATGGCGCTGGCCGATAGATCTGGTTTGTGTGAAAATAGATGATCTAGAAAATCTTCTAGTGTCATTTCGGTTTCGTGTTTCGTTAGATCCTTATTTCTTCTCCAATAATCATTATTATAGAATTGGGGATAACGACCTGAACCATCTTTAAAATAGGGGATTCCATGAACTAGGGTAACATCATTTTTTTCGGATGCTTCGGATACGGGCACGGTTTTTGTTTCATCAACGTATTTTTTTACCACACGATGAAATAGTTGAGATCTTCCTTCAGAGCTAAAATCTTGGTTACCTAGATTTAACCAGTTGGATGCACGACTAATGTAGTCTCTAATGGTTCCTTCGTTTACAGGCGAATCGTTGGAGGTAACATATTTTTCTAATTTTTTAATAAGTATTTCTGCAGCTCCGGTTCCTTTTTCTTTTAGCATTTTTTCATAGGGTTCTCGGGCGAATTCCATGCCTAGGGAGGAATATAATCTATCTAGTTTAGATAGCTGTTCATCAATGTCTTGTCTTCGGGTGGGAAAATCTGCACCTTCGGAAATTCTTTGATTTATTTTCTTCAGTTCGCCCAGTAGGCCATATTTAGGATCATTTCTAACCTTTCTTATTTCAGATTCATTTGCTTTGGCTTTTTCTTCTTTTAGTTCTTTATCGTGTTCCCAGAAAGATAGTTTCATTGTTTGTTGAGGAGTCAGAGGTTTGGAATATAACGCTCTTTGATTTCTTGAGGAGTAGGTTTCTTCGTCTGCAAGTTCTTTTCTTCTTTCATTTTCCTCTTTTTCCATTGCCGATGGTTCGTTTCGCTTAGTATAAAATCCTCCAGCTAATTTTCTTTTGAGAAAATGTATTTTTTCTCCAAGGGTTTGTTTTCTTAATCTGGAAGATGGCGATGAAGATTCTTTTTCTTTGGTTTCTAGCCATTCCTGAACTGGATCTCCAAAGGAAGCGATTAAAATTCCGGATATGAACCCTAGAATTGTTAAAAATGAAAAAGTTTGTTGTACTAAACTAGAACCTATAACATTTCCAGTTATAATTATATTTCCAAATAGGGATGCTATCGAAATTAGAATTAGGGCTATACCTAGAATCACAAATTTGCTCTTTTTCATAATATAACCAGGGATAATTCATTTAAAATTATGTTGATTTGAGAAGATTAAACTAATCCCATTCCTCTTGGAGATAATGAATATTCTAATGCAGCCACTAAATCTATTTTTCTTAATGAAATGGTTGAATAATCTCTTCTGAACATGGCATCTTTTATTTGATTAATAATATCATAGAAAGGAATGGATTTTTCAGGTGTTCTACAATTAGAAGGTATTGTTTCTCCGGGCATGGAAAATTCGGTTAAATCTGTTCTTAAGGCCATGGTTTGTGATATTTGCTCAGAGTTATAAATATTTCTCTTATAGTTTTATGTCGGTTTTTACGGCCGTAGGGGCTTCTCCGCCGTGCCAGGTGAATCTTGGTCTTACTCTTATGGGGTAGATTCTTTCGGAATTATCATCTAGAAGAATGGCTGAACCTTTAAGTGATGGAAGGTCGTCCATTTGTCTTTGAATATTATTAAGGAGATAGGTCTGCATTATTTCATTTAGTGCGTCTACGTCTAGTTTGGAGGTAACTCTATGGGAAATTACTATGTCGGATTGGGTCATAACGTCTTTGTGAATTTGTCCAGGTTGTTGGGTGGCCAGAACTAGAGAAATTCCGGGCTGTCGGCCTTCTCTAAGTAATTGAATAAGTGCATCGGTGGCAGGAGTTTTACCTTCTTTAGGTAAGAATTCGTGGGCTTCATCTATAAAAATCCAGACCAGCGGATCCTGTTTATTGGATTTATAGGACATGTAGTCTTGGCCGTATTGGATGGATTCTATTTCTTCTTTTTTTCTACTGTCCATTCTGGATTCAAATATTTTTTTCGAGATTAGACTGATTACGAGAGCACGGATATTAAACGCAGAAGTGGATGAATAGACCGAAGTATCTAAAACCGTGGTGGTTCCCCCAGTAATTAAATCTGAAATTTTTGTTCCTTCTCTAGATTTTGAAAATATTCCCCAGGTTTCGGCTGCACTAAATAGGGATAATACTACTTCTTTATTTTCCGGAGTTGCTCGATCATCTTTTTCTATGGATTGTTGAACATCGGAGAGATTAAATTGTTCGGCTTTTTCTTTTAGATCAGTTATGGTTCTTTCGATTAGTACTGCAGGCATGGAAGTAAATTCTAAATTGAAAAGAGTAATCCAATCCTCTGCGGCTAGTTCGGATGCGGCCAGAGCGAAGGTTGCATCGAAAGGAATTTTTTTTTGTTCATAAACTGCTGATTTTCCAAAGGGAACGAATACTTTAACTGGAAGAGATTTAGTTTCTAGGCCCCATTCTCTTAGTAGATCGGCATCTTTTTCATTTTTATACTTCATGGTCCAGAATATGCCCATGGTGTCAAATATCAATGAAGCAATGTTTTTCGATGTTTCTGCTGGAAGAGATGAAAGTTCTTCGGCTATGGCTCCAAGAGTATAGGATTTTCCCGAACCTCTTTTACCCGCGATAAGAATTACGTGGGTCCTTGCAACGTCAAGAAATATTTTATTGGAAAGAGAAGTATATTGGCCCATTTTTACATAGCCTTTGCCAATGTAAACTAGACCCTTGTCTCCAAATTTTTCCTTATCGCTACTATTTCTTCCGAGTACTATATCATAGGCCATCTTTTTTATTTTGCGTAGTTATACGTTATATTGGTTGATAAATTAAGTTTATTAATATTCTTATTATCTTTTAATTGTTCATTTTGTAATAACTAGAAATTAATGACTCATTTTTCAAAAGGTTTTTAAAGGATTGGATGTTGGACAATTTATCATGGCTGAAAATAATGATAGTAAAAAGAGTGATACGATAGAGATTCCGATTGGTAAATATGTAAATTCTGTTAAAAGTTTTGGTAAATCTTTGAAAACTAATCTTTGGATGACTGCCTCCATTGTTCTGGCAATCGTAATTATTTTACTTTTGATATTTGGAAATGGTGCTGCTTCGGTTAGTGGTAAGACTGCGGGAAATAATCTGGTTTCTTATATTAAAGCTCAGGGCCAGGATGTATCTTTGGTTTCGGTTTCAAAGGGATCTGCTTTTTACAATGTTACCTTCAGTATTAAAAATCAAACCACTAGCGTACCAGTTACTCTGGATGGTAAATATGCGGTTGCTGATCAAAGTACTCTTGTTCCTTTGACTTCTTCTGCTGCTCCTAGCCAACAAACTTCAACGGCTACATTGAAGATTTCTGATTTGAACTTAGATGATTATCTTTCTATAGGTAATAAGAGTGCTAAAGTTACAGTGGTAGAATTTTCTGATTTCTCCTGCCCATATTGTGAAGCTGCATCCGGAGATAATGCTCAGATGGTAAGTTATATGCAACAGAATGATGCTACCTGGCAACCAATTGGAACTAATTTAATGAAAGATTATGTTGATACTGGAAAGGTAAGATTCGTTTATATTTATTCTATGGGTCATAGTGGAGGACATTCAGCAAGCTCAGTTGCCTGGTGTTTGAATGATCAGAATTCGAATTTGTTTGAGAAATTTTATTCTAAAGCATTTGCTGCCAGTAGCACTGATGTGGAGAATTTAACTATTATGCAATCCATTGCAAAGTCACTTGGAGCAGATATGAATAAACTACAACAATGTTTGGATTCAAAGAAATATGATTCCAGATTTGCTTCAGAACAAAGTATTGCTACTCAGGTTGGAGCTCAGGGAACTCCTGCATTCTTTGTCAATGACCAGTATGTAGCTCATGGAGCACAATCCTATGTTCAATTTAAACAAGCTGTGGATGCAGCATTAGCACAATGAAAATATCAGAATTAAAAGCAGGCCAGGGAAAAGTAGATATTGTTGTAAAAGTCACAGCAAAGAATGAACCTAGAGTAATGGAAAAGTATGGAAAGCAATTGAAGGTTTGTAATGCTACAGTTACCGATGATTCTGGAGAAATAGTTCTATCATTGTGGAATGATGATGTGGACAAGGTTAATGTTGGAGATATGATTAAGATTAGCAATGGTTATGTATCAGAATTCAATTCTAAGAAACAATTGACTTCTGGAAAGTTTGGAAAACTTGAAGTTGTTTCAGGTGATGATTCAGAATCCGAAGGAAAGTCTACAAAGACAGCTCCAAAGAAAGCAAAGAAAGAAGAAGCTGAAGATATTGAAGATTTGGAATTCTAATTTTTAATTTAAATATATTTTAATATTTCACTAACGGTTGAAATTATTCTGGTTGGTTGTCCAACATTTTCATTCGGTAATTCTTGGGCATGTAATCCTCTTTGGATCCAGTAGGTAGAACATCTTAGTTGATTTCCTATGTGGATTTCTCTATTTTCTGCTGCGCGATCTCCTACGACTAATGTATTACGGTTATCTGTGGAATAATGATGCATTAGATACAAAAACTGATTTGGATTTTTTTCAAAGGTGAAAAAAGAGTTATTTGGATTGAAAAATTTTGCTAATCCTGCGCTCATTACTTCTCTTTCTGCTTTTTCACGATTACTAGTTTTCGAAATTAAACCTACTGAAATCTTCTTTTCTTCAAGTTCTTGTAATGTTCTAAGAGAATCTGGAAATAGGCCAATATCTCCATCCTGGAGTGTGCCATACCAATCGAATATAACTAATTTTGTCATAAAATTTAATTAATTAATTGATTTTTAAGCATTGTGGCTAAATTAAATAATCTTTCACAAGCTTTATAATCTAAATTTGGCTAAAAAAAATATGAAACAA
Organism: Candidatus Woesearchaeota archaeon; assembly: GCA_964647695.1. GTDB lineage: Archaea > Nanobdellota > Nanobdellia > Pacearchaeales > GW2011-AR1 > VGKP01. The sequence continues at coordinate 38,694 of CAZYIS010000004.1, read as the reverse complement.
ACATTACCGAAACTAGGTTATGGTTACGATGCTCTCGAACCATTTATTGATGCAAAGACCATGGAAATACATCTTACTAAACATCATCAGACTTATGTAGATAAGTTAAATGAGGCATTGGCTAAGCATCCTGAGTTGGATAAGAAAGAGTTGAAAGAATTATTGAAGGATATAAATAAGGTTTCGGAAGATATTAGAATTGCAGTAAGAAATCATGGTGGTGGGCATATGAATCATAGTTTATTTTGGGAAATTCTTGCAAAAGATGTTCCTAGGAAAGGAAAAGTTGTAACTGCTATTGAATCTGAGTTTGGAAGTTTTGATAAATTCAAAGAACAATTTAGTGCTGCCGCCATGGCAAGGTTTGGTTCTGGTTGGGCATGGTTAGTGGTAAACAAAGGAAAACTTGAAATCTATAGCACAGCAAATCAGGATTCTCCATTAATGGAAGGAAAGATCCCTATTCTAGGATTGGATGTTTGGGAACATGCTTACTATCTCAAGTATCAGAATAAGAGAGCAGATTATATTTCTGCATTCTTTAGTATAATTAATTGGACAGTGGTTGATAAGAATTATAAATTAGCTTTGAAAAATTAACTTTCTAAAAATATCATTTCCAATTCTCTAAGTACTTCAGGTCTTCCAGAAAATCTAAGCATTTCATGATAATCTCTTTCATCACAATTTAACTTTTCTAGCATGCACTTTGTTCTTAAAAGAGGATTTAATGATACATTAAGTACGGAATAAATTTTTTCCATGACTTCTTCTTTCATTTCAAAATAATCTCTGTATTCTTGAGTAGTCCATTTGGAAAAATTATAGTGGTTAATCATTATTTTTTAATAAAATCGACTTCATCTTCTGAAAGACGCATTTGATCTTGGATTTCTTGTTTTTGGATTATTATCTTCAGCATTGCGAAGTCTCTCATGGCTCTCTTGGTGGAACAATGAACTAGTTTTGCGTATTTTCTTGAAATGGTTTTCTTTTTTTCCATTTTCTGATTATTAAGCCATATTTTCAGAATTCTCTTTGGAGGTTCATACCTGGTGAATGATGGAGGGAGAATTCCAGGTTTGGCGAATGAAATTCCTGCGCTTTGGAAAATGTTTTGATAGATTAAGAATCTCCAACTTTGATTTTTGTAAATTCTTCCTCTGAATACATCGGCTTTGCCTAGAGCATGGTAGGCTTTGGCTAAAGCTTCATTTTTGTATTCTTTTGGAATGTTTTCTTCTATCCAAAGAAGAATTTCATCCAGAGACATTTTAGTGGTTTCGAATAGTTCAAGGAAAGGTTGGCGTTCTTTGAATATCTTCTTTAGAATATTAAATATATTATCTTCCACATCTCTTTTTTCAGAGCTGTCCACTAATATTTCACTGTTGTGGGAATAGGATTGAAGATCATTTAGTGCTGCTCTAATATCTCCTTGAGATTTTATGGCTAGTTTTCTTAGAAATTCATCATCTCTTTTTATTTTTTCTTTTTCACATACTTTTTTAAGAATTTCCACTATGGTTGTGGTTTGGAGAGATTTCATTTCAACCAGTTTGCATTTTTGACGAAGTTGGGATAGTTTAGATTGCCAAACATCGTTACCAGTCATGATTATTGGGAATTTTGTTTCTTCAATTAATCTAATTAGTTCTGGAATTCCTCCTATGTCTGTTCCGGTTACTCCGTCCACTTCATCTACTAACAGAAGTTTTCCTTTTTTGAAAAGAGATGTTTGTTGGGTTGCAGGTTTAAGCACTGCTTCTAATTGTGCTCTATTTCTAAGATCGGAAGAATTGAGTTCAAGAACTTCATAGTCATTTTCTTTTGCCGCAGCTAGAGCAAGGGATGTTTTTCCAGTGCCTGCAGGACCATAGAGAATCATGGCTTTCTTTTTCGGGAATTCTTTAATGAATGTTTTAATTTCAGCTACGGCCACATCTTGTTTTACCAGATCTAGATACTTTCTTATTCTATATTTTTCCGCTAGACTTTGAGATTCTTCTTTTGTTTTCATTTTAATCTCCCAATTCCTCAAACCAAGATTTATACTTTTTTGATTTTAATAATTTTGATCCGTCTTTTGTTTCCATAAGTGAATATATTTTATTGTCTCTTAGTTCTATCTTTAATAGCCCTTTTCTTTCTAAATCTTTTATTAAATTAATTGTTTTCTTTTTATCTTCTAAATCTTCCGACAGTCTTTCAATAGAATTTCTACCCATACTTATATAATAAAGTGCAGAGTATTCTTCTTTTGTTATCATTTTAATATAACTCCTTATTTTCTATTTGTATTAATGCCATTTGAATTGATTGTTTAGTATATTCTTTTCTACTAACTCTATTTTTTGTTAATATTCCTATTATTCTCTCTGCAGCCCCTATATTTTTACTTTTACTTAATCCTAATTTATAGGTTGCTTCACTTAAATCTAAATTCTCTTCTTTAACTTTTTTTATCATCTCCAATGGAAGTTCAAATGCACAGGATGTACCTAGATGTGTTTCCTTTCCATCATATATACAACATAAACAAATATCCATAAATCCTGTTTTTGTATTTGGTACTTCCATTAAACCACTTTCTATTCCAAAACTGTAGTCGCAATCTTTAAAAGAAGATTTAGCTCTATTGATTGCTCCAGTAGTTATTTCTTTTAGACCTTTAGGTTGTTTAGATACTCCTGAGGGTACATCGATGGTGCTGATTTGAGCTTTTTTTAAAGAGGGATAATCGCTTATTATTTCTTTTACTGCATCAACTTTAGAAGGATTTGTTGTACCTATGTTTATTTTCATTTTACCTCTGTCCTATTATTAAATTTGTTTGCCTTGACCGGCAAGAACAAATGAAGCTAATAGGGATTGCAGCTGAACAAACTCATCGCTTCCTTCAGTCATTCTAAATTCAATTTCTCCAGTTTTTTCAGTAATCTTTACTTTTATTTCTGGTTCTATTTGAAGATTCCAAACTTCTTTTTGGATTCCTTTAATTATTTCTTGTCCGGAAACAGAATCTTTTAGCATGGTATCTAATAACTTATCACGGGCATTGATGAAATCTCCTGCCAGAGCATAGTCAAGTATTACTCTTATGCCCGAAGGCTTAGTAGTTGCGGCTATCATGTTAATCATTTCTGAGGTAACATCAGGGGAAATGGAAGATGTGGCTTGTAATAGGTTGATAGCTCTTCTACAGTCACCTTCACTGGCTTCATAGAGTGTTTCAAATGCTGAATCGGCAATTTTTAATTTTTCTCTTTCGGCAATTTTCTTTATTACTTCGGATATATCTTTCTTTTCAAGAAGTTTGAATCTGAATACTACGCATCTGGATTGAATAGGATCAATTATGGAACTGGAATAGTTACAGGACATGATAAATCTACAGGTATTGGTGTAGTTTTCCATGGTTCTTCTGAGGGCCTGTTGAGCTTCCTTTGTCAATGCATCAGCTTCATCTAGAAATATTACTTTGAATGGAATGTTTTCAAGAGCTTTGGTTCTGGCGAAGTCTTTAACTTTTTGTCTTACCACATCTATTCCTCTTTCATCGGATGCGTTAAGTTCAAGATAATTTTCTCTCCAGGTTTCTTTGAATAGTTCTTTAACGATTATCAGAGCAAGAGTAGATTTTCCGGTTCCGGCAGGACCTGCAAACATAAGATGGGGAATGTTCATGGCATTAACCAAAGATTTAACTCTCTTTATTATTTCCTGCTGGCCCACCACTTCTTCAAATTTTGATGGACGATACTTTTCTGTCCATATTTCGCTTTGACTCATAAATCATTGCAGAAAATAGTTTTTATAAAGATTTGTATGGTTTAGAAATGATTTTATCGAGGAGAAACTTAGAATAGGGTTATTAACTAGATCTATGCATCTTTCTTCTACGTTTTTCTTTCTTGATTCTTTTACGTTGCCACTTCCATCTCATTTGTCCTTTTTTCTTCCAACGTCTTGATGATCTTTTCATGATTCATTCAACTTTTGAGGGTTTATAAAGTTTTTTCTATTGCTTTTTAGTCTAGAAATGGTTAAACAAATACGCTTAAAAGCTCTTTTTTCTTTCATATGCTATGGGATTTTGGCCAGTGGTAGAAAATGTATTGAAGAATTCGGATATAGTTTTACTAGTGTTGGATGCAAGAATGCCTGAGCTTTCTAGAAATAAAGAACTGGAAAGAAAAATAATTAATTTTGGAAAGGAATTAGTTTATGTTTATACAAAAATAGATATTCTGAGTCCTAGAGTTTTGGCTGATCTGAGAAAGAAATATCCTGAAGGTTATTTTGTATCGGGAACTCAAAATCTAGGTATGGGTAAATTGAGAAAACATGTGCAGATACTTGCTAAAAAATTGAATGTGGAAATGCCCAGGGTTGGAGTGGTGGGTTATCCTAACATTGGAAAAAGTGCTATAATTAATGCCTTCGCTAGAAGAGCAAGAACTCTTGTGGCAGATATGCCTGGTACCACTAGAGGAACTCAATGGGTTAGGGTTGGAGGTCTATTGGTTTTAGATTCTCCAGGAGTTATTCCCTATGAAGATAAGAATAGTAAATTATTAATTTTGGGAAGTAAGCACCCTCATAAAACTCATCAGCCGGAAAAGATTGCTTGTGATATATTACAAATGTTTCTGGATAAGGGTAATAGAAAAGGTTTATTTGAAAGATATAAAGTGGAAGATACTGGAAGTGACGATCTTTATGAAATATTAATTGAAATTGGAAGAAAAAGAGGATATTTGAAGAAGGGTGGAGAAGTGGATGAAACCAAGACTGCTATTTCTATTATTTCTGAATGGCAGAAAGGTAAGATTGTTTTGTAATTTAGTAAAAATGAATTAATGGTTATTTGAAACTAAGAAATTCCTGTTTTCTCAGTCATATTTAATCTAGCAGCATAATCCAGCATACTCTCACTAGGCTGTCTTGGAGTAATATTTATTCTTGTTCTTTCAATACTAGTTAATCTAGCAGCATAATCCAGCATACTCTCACTAGGCTGTCTTGGAGTAATATTTATTCTTGTTCTTTCAACACTAGTTAATCTAGCATGATAATCCAGCATATCTTCACCAGGTTGTCTTG
>CAZYIS010000004.1:0-33488 GCA_964647695.1 Candidatus Woesearchaeota archaeon | reverse complement strand
TCAACACTAGTTAATCTAGCATGATAATCCAGCATATCTTCACCAGGTTGTCTTGGAGTAATATTTATTCTTGTTCTTTCAACACTAGTTAATCTAGCATGATAATCCAGCATATCTTCACCAGGTTGTCTTGCTAATGTCATATCTTAAAGTATTAACTTAATTTTATAAGCATTTAGGTGATTGAATTATTAAAAAACCAATTTATTATCTTTACCAAAATTTTTTTTGTAAATATACTTTAAAATAGTTTATATGTTATTTAAATTTATATTAAATAAAAGCGGCAGATGAGGCCGGGTTAAGGGATTCCCATCTGCCGATAATTTATCATAAAATGGGTTTTTAAAGATATCAATTGCTAGAATTTTAACTAGTGCAAATTAACTCAATTGCCAAGGATTAAGTTTTATCTTCTCTATTTCTTCTTTCAATAGGTTGGCTTTTTCTTCACCAATGGCTTCATAGAATGACCTTGCAGAGCCGTGAAGTATTTCTCCTAGAGAACCTTTATGCTTGACCATTTTAGCTATGTCTGATTCGGGTAACAGGGTCTTGGAGAGTATTCTCCAACCAGGGATTTTTCTTTTGACTGCAAGATCTTCATAGGCTAGTGCAGAAAGAATATTATGTTCATCCAGTATTTCATCGTAGGATAAGGCTTCCAGAAGAGTTTTGGTTTTCTTAACATCTAGATTGGTATAATCTTTTATAACTAGAGAGGTTTCTTTATCTACGCCCATGATTATTTCTTTAAGTCTTGTTTTTAGTAATGTACCTTCATTTCCTAGTTCTACTAGGTGTTTCTTCAGATCTTCGGAGATTTTTTGTATTAATCTTCCTTTTTGAATAACTAGAATTGATTGATCTATGTTGTGATAGTTTCTTAGTTCTAGTTTATTCAATTTTTCTATGTAGGAATCAAAAAGTTCTCTTTGTTTTTCAACCAATTGGATGTTTTCATTTACTTTTCTTCTTATTTCTTCGGTGCTCTTGATCGGATATTTAAGACCTTTATAGAATAGGGTTATATCATGTTTTCTTTCGGAAATGGTGATTACTACTCCGCCTATTTGTTTTGCTGTTCTTTCCCCTGCTTTATGTCTTGTTCCGGTTTCGGAGGTTTTAATTTTGCTATCGGGAGTTAATAGAACATTGGCATAGTCTATTCTTTTACAATCGCTGGAAAGGACAATGGCTCCATCCATTTTTGTCAGTTCGGCTAGTCTTTGGGGTGTAAATCTACAGTTTACTCTGAATCCTCCATCTATTAATGGAAGTAGGTGTTCATTGTCTATTACTATAAGTGCTCCTTTTCCGCCCTTCAATGCACCTTCAATGGCTGATCTTAGATTGGTTCCGGGAGCAATCATTTTTAGAACATTGAATAATTCTTCTTCTGTAACTTTTCCATTATTATTGTTTAGAACGGGAATTATTTTTTCCTGGACTTCTTTTTTAAATTCAGTTTTAATCTCGTTTTGTTCAATTTTTACTTCTTTCTTAGTTACATTTACATCTGGTTGTTCAATTTTTACTTCTTTCTCTTCTATTTCGTTATCTATTAGTTCATCCATATACGCCTCTGACTTTTTTAAGTAGTTGAAGTATTTAAGTTTTGTTTAAATATGTTTTGTTTTGAATTTTTTCTTTTTTTTAATAAATTTTATAAAAATTAGATTTTTATAGGCTGTTTTATTGATGTTTTTATGAAAAAAATGAATATCTTATTTGTCTGCAGCGGAGGTTATCGAGCTAAATTGGCCAGTAGTTCATTTCAATCGAATAAAAATCTGGAATGTAGAAATGTGGGGATATATTCTGTTTCCGGAGAAGAATTAGGTAAGCTTATTTCCTGGGCCGATAAAATAATTTGCATTACTTCTATGCATTATAATTTTATTAATGCTAATTTTAAAGTAGATAATGGTAAATTGTTGAATCTAGGTTTATCGGATATGGCTGACGAAGAAGAAATTGTTTCTGTTTCAAAAAAAGAAGTTTCTAAATTTATTTTATAATTAAAAATAAAATGCTCCCGCCGGGATTTGAACCCGGGTTCTGGCCGTTCTCCAATGCCTCAAGAAATTATGAGGCACTTCAGAGCTAAATACCTGTCTGAGAGCAGACTGAGTTTGTAATCTCAACGATTCAATTCTCGGTTATTACGAGAGGGCCATGTCCTTGACCACTAGACTACGGGAGCTTTTAGATAGAGATGGGTATTCATTTATAAATTTACCTTAGAAGAATTTTTTAGGAAGTGCGTAGAGAATCCAATCTTCATCGGCCATGTGTTGTCTAAGATTTCTAATTAGATCATTTCCATATTTGAATAAAACAGTGTGAATTTCATCTTCATTTTTGGATGAAAGTGCAGAAATTATTTTATTCATATCTTGATTTAGTTTTCCATGCTCGAAAGTTATTCTCTTTATGGGTATGGTAAATCCTTTTTTAACTAGTTCAGAAAAAAAAGGTTCTTCTTTTTCTTCATGGGCTTCCCAAATGCTTTTTAATTTCTTTGTAACGTGGATGAGATTGGGATAGTTGATAAAAGAAGAATTTATGACTGTTTGCAACTCTAGTAGCTCTCGTTCTATATCTTCGTGCTCTTGCTTTAGTTCATGAGCCAATGTCATAATATATTAAGGTGTTTGAATATTAAATAGTTATATCTTTTCTACTGGCTATTTTTTGATATCATCTATGTGCTGTTCTATAATAAAGCTTTAATACTAGTTTTTGCACTAATTTTTATGGAATTTGGAGACAAATGCCCTAAATGTAAGGGTACAAAAAGAATACAACAATCCGATGGAACCATAAGACCATGTTGGGATTGTTTGAACAAAGGGGATATGGATCAGCATGCTAAGAATCCTAAGGATTCTGGCGTAAAGATTTAATATTTTTTTCTTAGTTTAATTGTAAATGTTTAGTTAATACTTTATTTTCATTTTAAAATAAAAATAGCCCCTCCAGGATTCGAACCTGGGTCTCGGGAGCCAGAGTCCCGAATGCTTGACCGCTACACTAAAGGGCTATAGCATTAGGTTCTAAATTAAGTTTAAAATTCTATCTATATGCTATATGGGCGTATAGCAAGGTTTTTATATTTGTTTTCTTTCTTGTTAGGAAGGAGTAAAGAGGTAAAAATGATTTGGACTTTTGTTATAATTATTGCAGTTATTGTAGTTTTAATGTTGTTATTCAAATTCAAAGAAATAAGACATAAAATAGGCCTTGTTTTTATAGCTGGAATATTAATATTTTTAGCTTTATCATTCATGCAGGTTTATAGTTCTTCAAAGGTGGATTTAACTAGTTTTGATGGAATATCTCAAGTTACTTCCTTGTATTTCTCCTGGTTGGGAAGTTTGTTTAACAATGGTGCTAAAGTTGTGGGTTATGCCATTAATCAAAATTGGGGTGTTAATATTACCAATAGTTCTTTAGGTAACTGAGACAAATGAGAATAAGAATTTTCATCCTTATTTTTTTATTTCTAAGTGCTTTTTTAATAATAAGTAATTCGAATTTGCATCTTAAGGATGGAATTGAAGCAAGAGAGTTTGCAAATCAGTATTATTCTTGGCTTTTAAGTTTAACAGCAAATACGTTTAGATCTACGGCCTATGTCGTCGGTTTCAACTGGTTGCCCGATTCAATAGATCAGGTTAATAATTTGACTGCAAATGGTACTAATTTAAGTGGAATTAACCTTTCAAAGTAGCAATACTAATATTTTTATAGCCTTTTTTTCTTGCATAATCAAGCCTCTATAGCTCAGCGGTTAGAGCGCAACATTGGTAATGTTGAGGTCTCGGGTTCAAATCCCGGTAGAGGCTTAAGTATTACTATAAAGTAACAACAAAATAGAAAGATTTAAATAGCACATATTTTCTAATATTTTATGACAAACGAACGAATTGTTGAACAAAGAAAAAGATTAAATTCTCTACTTGGAGTAATTGTTGAAAATTATAAATTGATAGGCAAGGAAATGGAAAGCGAAAGCCATCCTAGAGGTACAACTCATAGAAGTTTGAATCCAAAATCTGGAGATTTTATTGTTGAAGGACAAAAAGGAATAACTAGTTTTTATACACATTCTGATGGAGTTACATATCAGATTAACATTCATCAAAGATAATTTTTTATATAGATAAATGATGGGATTTCATGCATTTCGGTAGAGGCTTATTCTTTAGGATGGAGTTATATTATTTACGAAAGGGTTAAAAACATAATAACTTTAATCACGTTATGGAAATTAGGGTGAATATTACCAAAAGTTATCTGTTTATTATTATTGGAGCGATATTATTAATTGGAAGTTTTATTTTTGTTTTTGCATATAATAATCCGCCTGTGGGGGGAAATCCTACAGTCATGGGCCATTCCATTGATGAAGTATATGGATTTCCTAATTGCAATGCTACTCAATCATTAGTACATAATTCTAGCGGATGGGGTTGTTCTAATTTGATTACCACTATAAATTATGTTCGAAAGAATATAACTTTTTCTCTTTCTAGTCCAGATTCAGTTACCTACTCTTGTCAGAATATTAATTTACAAGATTATTGCGCGGATGAAGATGGTTGTGATATAAGATTGGAAATGCAGAATAAAAATGATGGCTATGATCAGGTTAGAACTATAGATGAACATATCTATATGGAGCAATCTTCTATGTCGGGTAATAAAAATTCAGGAATATATGGGTGGACTAGACAAGAAGGTGGGGGAGATTATTCTTGGATAACTGGGACCAGCGGTCAATATACTTTATTTGATCCTTGGAGTTGGGTTTGGATGTTAAATTATGCACACTCCTATTGTCCTGGGCAAACTGGAACTGGACCTGCTTACGCTGATCCATATGTGTTTAATTTTATGGGTAATCCTAGCATAAATACTAAAGTTATTGTCTATGATTAGTTATCTTTCTGAAGGTTTAAAAAGTAGTTTTCGCTTTTTTATTCATGGAAGAGAATATAATAGAGGTGAATAAACTGGTTAAGAAATTTGGTAAAATAACTGCAGTAGATAAGGTAAGTTTCAATGTGAAAAAAGGTGAAATATTTGCATTTCTTGGACCCAATGGAGCTGGAAAGACTACAACAATAAAGATGCTTACTACTCTTCTTCATCAAAGTTCTGGAACATTAAAGGTAAATGGATTTGATACTTTAAAAGAGCAGAGTGAAGTGAGAAAATCATTCGGAATAGTATTTCAGGATCCTAGTTTGGATGATGAATTGACTGCCTATGAAAATATGGAATTCCATGCAGTGTTTTATCATGTGCCTCAAAAAGAAATTAAAGGCAGAGTTGAAAAATTGTTGAAATTTGTTGAGTTGTATGATCGAAAGGATTTCCTGGTTAAGACTTTTTCCGGAGGAATGAAAAGAAGATTGGAAATTGCAAGAGCATTATTACATCATCCTAAAATATTATTTCTGGATGAGCCTACGTTGGGCCTAGATCCGCAGACAAGAAATCATCTTTGGGACTATGTTAAAGAATTAAATAGGAAAGAAGGAATGACTGTCTTTTTGACAACCCACTATATGGAAGAAGCTGATAAGATAAGTGATAGAATTGCAATTATCGATCATGGAAAAATAATAAAAGTTGGTTCTGGAAAAGAATTAAAGAAATTTACCAAGACTAAAAATTTAGAAGATGCATTTTTGAAATTAACAGGACATATAATTAGGGAAGAATCTTCTTCTTCAGATACTTCTAGACAACATGCTAGACTGTGGGGTAGAAGATGAGAACTGTATATATTATGTGGATTAGACAATTGAAAAGATACTGGAGATCTAAACCTAGAATGTTTGGTTCTCTTGCGCAACCAATTTTATTTTTAGTTGCTCTTGGATTTGGATTTGGCCCTATATTTCAAAAGGCTGGTGGTGGGAATTATATTGACTTTTTAGCTCCAGGAGTTATAGCCATGTCCATATTATTTACTGCAGTATTTACGGGAATAGAAGTTATTTGGGATAGACAATTTGGATTTTTGAAGGAAACTCTGGTTGCACCCGTTCCTAGATTTAAAATAATGATCGGAAGAACGCTGGGAGGAGCAACGGTTGCAACGCTACAAGGAATAGTAGTATTTCTAATTTGTTTATTGATAGGATTCAGACCCGATAATTGGACCATGTTGCCATTGGCCATAGTATTTATGTTTTTAATTGCTACATTGTTCACCTCTATGGGGACTGCTATAGCTTCAAGATTAAATGATATGCAGGCATTTCCATTAATTATTAATTTTCTAATTATGCCCATCTTCTTTTTATCAGGATCCCTATTTCCATTGGATGGACTTCCAGGAGTCATAGAAACAATAGCTAAGATTAATCCTTTGAGCTATGGAGTAGATGGATTAAGATATGCATTCACGGGAATTAGTCATTTTAATATTTGGTTAGATTTTGGAGTAGTATTAATAGTCGCTTTGGTTATTAATTTGATTGGAACTTATATGTTTTCTAAGATTGAAATTTAAGCTTCTATAAGCCCAATTAGTTTAGATGCTTCTTCTTCGGCGTGATGTCCTGTGGCTGAGATTAGTTTATGAGGATAAATTAGGTCTAATCTCGATTCTTTAATTTCTACTCTACAGCATCTTTTGCTCGGATTCATTTCATTGGATGTGGAATCCATATAGTGTCCATCCGAGACTAATGGATTTCTATTTTTATCTAAAAATATGTATTCACTCATATTTTAACCTAGAGTTATTTATTTTTATATTTATGTGTGATAAAAAAGAGCGGAAGGAGCAGATTCCTTTGGTTCCTAATAGTTATAAACAAACTAATAGTTATTAGAGTATAACTTGATATTATATTAATTGGTTGATTAATCAGTAGAATAACCTTTTTTTACAAGCTCATCTCGGGTAAAAGATGCAATTACTTTTCCAGCAGGGTTTCTAGTATAGGCATCAAATAATAAATTTCCTTCTCTAACTCTTGCTCCGTCTTGATTCATATTAGGAGCAATAACAATCTGAACTTCATTTTCCCAAAAACCATTTACTTTTGGTCTAAAATAAACCGATTGGTTTTCAGCTAATTTTTCTTGATAACCTAATGTTTGAAGAAATTTAGAAGTTTTCTCTCTTGATAATGTTTTATTTTCTCCCAATACTACACTTGATAAATTTCTTGCAACTTTATTTGTTAAATTAGCATTATTTTGGGTTGCTACATTCATTACTCCGAGTCCGCCGCCAATAATACCTAATCCGGCAATTAACATTAATGTACACCCTAGACTATTAGAGTTAGATTTATCTTTTTGTTCCATATCTCTTATTTCATTAGACATAATATTTAATATGTAAATAAGTATTTAAATCTTTCTATTGAGTGTAACTATATAGTGGTAAAAAAAGAGCGAAAGGTGGGAATCGAACCCACTCTAGAAGCGCCACAAGCTTCCGTGCTACCATTACACCACAATCGCCATGTCGTATACAATTATTGACTTAATTTGATTTAAAAATGTAATGTAATTAATTTTTATTCATTTCTTTAAATTGTTTTAGAACATTTTCCCAGGTTTCGTTTTTTTCCATATGGCTTACTAAAAGATTATAGGATTCTTCTTTATTATCTAAATCATATTCTATATTGGGTCATTTTCTAACATACCAATCACCTAAATGTTTTGGATTAAGTCCTGTGGCTCCCCCGTTGGGATCTTTACAGGCATATACTATTCTAGAAATTCTATTGAGAACACTGGTTCCTAAACACATGAGACAAGGTTCAAGAGTAGCGTATATTTCTATTACTTTTTCTTCTTTTTTATTTCTTTGAATCGCTGGAGCAAAAGATCTGATTAAAGATGATTCTGCATGGGCAGTCCATTCACTGTTGGTTTTATTAGAATTACTACATTTTCCCATAATTTTACCATCTATTACTAAAACAGCACCTACGGGAAAGTCGCCTCGATTATATCCTTCTAGAGCTTCTTTCAATGCAATTTTCATAAATTCTTTGTCTTTAGTAGTGATCATATTAATTTTTAGTTAAGAAGTTTTTTATATTTATAGGTAATGGAATTAAAATTATAAATAAAATACGCCCACTCCCGGAATCGAACCGGGATATCCCAAGGGAAACGAGTTTTCAAGACTCGCGCAGTACCATTGTGCCAAGTGGGCTACTACAATTGTTTTATAAAAAAGATACTTATAAATCTAAGTATTATGTATTACTAATTCAATACCTTTACGAGAATGATACTATTTGCTTTTCACCCTTTTTATAATATGATGCAAATATACCTTCTTGATTAATAACTATTGCTCCAGGATCATTTCCGCCATATCTTGGGGTCATGCCTATATCTATGTTAAATATCTTTTTACCATAGGCCCTCATTAGTCCATCTCTGCTAGGGGTGTGCCCTATTACTATGTAATCTATACCTAGTTCATTTGTTGCTTTTATCGCTTCATCATCATCCATATCAGGGAATCTTCTATCCCAGAACAAGCTTTTTGCTCCAATTATTTCTGATCCTAAATATTTTTCTTGTGAATTTCTAAATGAAACCGTTGGAGTTTGAATATGTTGCGTTATTTTTTTCAATTCAGAATCTACTTCAGTCAAGCTTTTTATTTTTGGAGGAACTCCACCATGAACAAATAATATTCTTCTATTACAAATATTTTCAAGAGTTCCTGGTTCTAGAGCTCTCATCCACTTTCCTATATCTCCTTCTCTACTCATTCTTGCTAAATAATTGGTGAATGCTTCTTCTTTTGTCAGACCAAATTCCATTATGAAAGCATCTCCACCATTTCCACCATGTGCGGATGTATATCTGTAATATTCCATACTTCCCCCAGCTTTTTTCAAAGTATCAAGACCTGCAAGAGCAAGTAATTCGTGATTTCCGAATAATGTTTTAATTTTTTCTGGATTTCTTTCTTGTAATTCTCTTATTCTTTCTATTATCTTTAATCCTTGTTCTCCTCTATCAATGTAGTCTCCTGTAAAAACAAGTTTTATCCCCTCTTTAAGTATATTCTGTTCTGAGAAAATATTGTGTCTTCGATTTAAAGATTCTAATATTTGTTGCAGAGCTATGTAATGTCCGTGTAAATCTCCTATTCCTACTAGGACTTCATTTTCCATATTTTTTTCATTGGAGAATGATATTTAACTATTGTTATTATTATTTATCTATTTCTAAGAAGAGTGTTTAAACTAGCGGTGCTAGACTATGCTATTATTCTGGATAAAATGGATTTATCCGAAAAGTGCACTAAGTCCAGCGGCTGATTCGACAGGTTTAGCTTCTTCTTTCTTTTCTTCCTTAGCTGCAGGGGCTGCTGCTGGAGCTGATGCAATGCTTGATGCATTTGCTAATTCAGCTGCAATATCAATTCCTTGCAACGAAGCAATTAAAGTTTTTACTTTTGCTTCATCTGCTTGAACTCCGGTTGCATTGATAACCTTTGTAAGGCTTTCAGCTGTAACAGATTGGCCAAGTTTATGTAAAAGTAAAGCGCCGTATATGTATTCCATTTTATCCTCCTTGTGGTTGTTGAATATTTAGTTTTGATGAAAGAGCAGATTCTTCTAGTCCTGCTCTTGCTATGAAGTACTTAACAGTTTCAGTTGAAACGTGTTTGACATTGACTGCAAAGCTGAATGCTTTTGCAATGGCTGCTCTAAGTTCTTCATGAGTTTCCTTCTTGTTGATCTTTATTCCAACATAGACTTTATCTTCAGTTCTGTCATAGGCTGCAACTGGTTCGAATCCAACTTTCATTGGGAAAATATTAAGTTTAGCCATAACAGCAGCTACGTTTTCTTTTATTGCTACTCCTTGTTTTACGATGGTATGAGGTAATTTGATTGCTAGTTTTCCACCTTCAACTGCTACTTTTAATCCTACGGCAGATAATTCGGAAATTGCTGGTCCTGGAACCATATCGGTTGGTCCTGGTTCTACTAAAATATCAATTGGAGCAATGTCTCCTGCTCTGGCTTTGGTTGGAGATTGATTGTCGGATAGCATGGCTGATAGAATGAATGGTTCTTCATTGGAGAAAAATAGGGCGATGTCAGCAGTAACCTGAGCTTTCATTGAATCTAGTGCGGCAGATTTAACTTCATCAATAGCTCTAAGAACTAGATTCTTTTTTGCAACTTTAACTTCTGCTTTTCCTCTAAGATTTTTCTTTATTTCATGAAATTGGGAACTTGGTAATCCTTTGGTAGATGCAATCAAAATAGTTCTATGATCTTTAATCATTTTAGCTATTTCTTGAACTGCTTTTAACTTATATTGAGGAATTTCTTTTTCTCTATTGTGATCAGCACTAACGGTTTTCTTTGCCATTATTTAATTTCCAACTTTATTGGAGCTCCCATTGTGGTTTTTAGCATTAATGACTTAACGTTTTCCTTTTTAGTAGGCAATGCGGCTACTATACCTGCATAAAGAGCTTCAATGTTTGCAATTAATTTATCATCAGCCATGGATTCTTTACCAATGGATACTTTGATGCTTGCTTCTTTTACTCTTATTTTAATGGAATGATTGATTTTTTCAATTAATGCTTTGATAACTGCGTCTTCTTCTTTCATGACTACTCCTAGTTGTGGGGATGGCATTTTTCCGGTTGGTCCAAGAGCCTTACCGAATGCGGTTGCTACCTGTGGCATCAGAGTTGGAACTGCAATAAAGAAGTCATATTCTTTAACTAATTCTTTCAATGGCTTTTTATCTTTGTATCTTGCGAATTCAGGTTGGGTAATGGTTTTAACTAAACTTGTTTGTTTGGTTAAGAATCCACAGATTTTTTTATCTTTGATTTTATTAGGAATTGTAACTATGGTAGAAATATTATCTTTCTTTACATCAATGCCTTTAAGATTTACGATAAAATCTATGGATTGATCGAATTTTTTCTTTTCTTGTTTTCTTAATTCAGCTAGTGCTTGTTTTAATTCCATGGTGTTTATTCATTATCTCCTACATAAGGATCTCGGCCTATAGAAAATAGGGCAAAGATATGTAGTCTTTGATAATGTTTTTTAGTACAATTTAGGGTATTTAAAGTTTGGGATTAATCTAAATCTGATTAATCTTTCCAATCATAACATTCTGTCGCAGGATTATATTCTAATCTAAGAGCATATTTTAATGGGGGGATGTTGTCGGAGATAAGTTTAGGTTCGGCAGGCGAGTCTCTAGTGCCTTCAATTGCTTCGGTGGCAATCATACCTATTAGGTCTTCTATTGTATTCATAAATATTTCAGCTAAGATTTGTTTTTATATATTTAGGTTGTATTTTATTCTATTTACGTAGCTTTATATACCCACAATTTTTATAATAATTATTCGCTTGACTTAAATGTTGAGTAAGGTGTATGAGGAATGCCCCTAAAGGACTATTTCTCGTTTTAATCGAAAGAATACAAACAATCACAAACAAAATGGAAAGTTTCAGAAAACTAGGCTTGTCAGAAGCCATGATCAAGATAATAGAACATGCAAAATTTACGCAACCTAGTGAAATCCAGGAAAAAACTATTCCCTCTGCAATGGAAGGAAAAGATATTATTGGTGGTAGCGCAACAGGTTCTGGTAAAACACTAGCCTTCGGAGCAAGTCTAATTGAAAAAACTGAAAAAGGACAAGGAATTCAGGCATTGGTTTTAGTACCTACAAGAGAATTGGCTGAACAGGTGGCAGAAGTATTATTTACATTTTCACATCATAGAAAACTTAGTATCTCTATGATATATGGTGGTGTAGGAATAACTCCTCAGATTGATGAATTGGAACAGGCAGATATTGTGGTTGGAACTCCTGGAAGATTGTTGGACCATATGGAAAGAGGAACCATTGATTTATCAAAATTAAAAACTCTTGTTCTGGATGAGGCTGATAGAATGTTGGATATGGGATTCATAGAAGATGTGGAAAAAATTATTTCTGCTTGTCCTAAAGAAAGACAGACCATGTTATTCTCCGCAACAATTTCTCAGGATATTGAACATTTGGCTAAGAGATATTTGAAAAAAGATGCAGTGCAGGTATCTGTGGCAAATCAAGTGGATCCAACTTTGCTTAAACAAATCTATTACGATGTGGAAAAGGAAAAGAAATTTTCATTATTGGTGCATTTATTGAAGAAAGAAGCATCCAGTTTGGTTATGGTATTTTGTAATACTAGAGTTAATGCAGATTTCATTGCAAATAATCTAAATAAAAATGGAATTGAATCCCTTGCTATTCATGGTGGAATAACTCAACAGAAAAGAGATAAAATTTTAGAACATTTTAAGAAACAAAGCGTATTTGTTTTGGTTTGTACTGATCTTGCTGCAAGAGGATTGGATATAAAGAATGTTTCTCACGTATATAATTATGATCTTCCAAAGAATGCAAAGGAATATGTTCATAGAATAGGAAGAACTGCAAGAGCTGGAGCTGATGGTATTGCCATTAACATTGTTTCGGTTAGAGATTATGAATCCTTTAGAAATATTCTAAGAGATGATACTCTTAAGATTGAAGAACAAAAAGTTCCAGAAGATTTGGCCCATGTGTTCATAAGATTTGATCAGGGAAGTAGAAGACATGATTCTAGAGGAAGAAATGCAGGCTATAGAGACTCTAGAGGTGGCGGAAGAGGAAGTTCTAGAGGAAGAGGAAGTTATTCTGGACGAAGATATTAATTTTTATTAACAAAATAAACTAAACCTATTAAAAATATTACAATTACTATTTGTAACGGATATAGAAAAAATCCTGCAATATCCCAATAATCAAATGGAGGTATTCTCATTAATCCTAAGGTAGAAATTATAAAAACAATTATCATTATAATTAATAAAATAATTGATATTATATTTCCTAATATTTTATTATTCTTTTTAAGATAATAGAAAAAATTAAATGATAATAAAAGTAAAGCGATTATTATTGCAGGTAAAGAAATTAATAATATACCTATTCCTCCGAAATCCATTCCAAAAAATATGATTCCAGAAATTATCGCTAAAATGATAAAGATTATAGATATCCAATTCAACACTTTAATCCAGGTAGGTTTTTTTTCTTCCATTTTACTTAAACAAAGTAATTATATCGGCAATAATAAAACCGAGAGCACCTATGGCTAATATTCCTAGAGCAGATATTTTAGCAATGGATTTGAATTCCATGTTGGTTGGTTTTCTAAGTATTTGCCAAACTCTTTGACATTGTACAAAAAAAGACTTTAATTTTGTTCCTGCAGAAGGTCTGAACTCATTGTTATCCATGTTAATTATTAATAAAAGAGGTTTTTAAGGCTTTTGAAAGTTGAAGGTTACTTATTCAATTTCCAGAGTGAATAATTCAATAGGGATGCAAAACTAACCCACAGTAGATAAGGGATTAATAGGTAGGCTGCAGGTTTAGAGATAGCATAGAAAATAATTATAGTGGCTAGTATGGATAACCATAGAATTATTATTTCTAGAAATGCAAAAAATGGTTTTCTTAGGCCAAAAAATAGAAATGACCAAACTATGTTCAGAACTAATTGTATTGAAAATATTATAATTGGTAGAGTTATATCTTTTCCAGAGGTAAGTATCAGATAAAGAGAAATTCCCATTAGAAGATATAATAATGTCCAGACGGGTCCAAATATTTTGTTAGGGGGATTAAATCTTGGCTTTTTTATTTTTGAATACCATTTTGGTATGGATTTAATATTGAATAGGGATCCTAATATGCCTGCAAATTGACATATTACAATGGAAAGAATTAATTTGATTATATCCATTTAATTTTCTAAAAAGTCTATGCCTAGTTCGGAGGTTAAATCGCCTTTTTGTTTATTGGTAAGTTCTTCGCTGGAACCTAGTATTTGTGCGCTCTTTACTCCAGTTACAATAAGAAGTACTTTGATGGTTTTGTCCATGTCTGGAGAGATTTGAGCTCCGGAAATTACTTTGGCTTCTCCGGAAATCTTGGTGGTAACTATTTCCATTATTTTTCTATATTCATCCAGAGACATGTCAGCTCCTCCAACAATGTTAACCAGTGCGCCTGTGGCGTTGGTGATATCTACGTCAAGAAGAGGATTGGAAATTGCTCTCTCTACTGCTTCTTTAGCTCTATCTTTGGAATCAGACTCTCCAATACCAATTAATGAAACGCCTCCATTGCACATAACGGCTTTAACGTCGGCAAAATCTAGATTTACCAGTCCGGCTTTGGTGATTAATTCGGTGATGCCTTTAACCGAGTTGGTTAAAATTTCGTCTGCAACTTTGAATGCAGTGTGAATTGGAAGTTCTGGGGCTATTTCCAATAATTTATCATTTGGAATAACTATTAATGTGTCACAAACAGATACCATTTTGTCTAAACCTATCTGGGCATTTTCAATTCTTTTCTGTCCTTCAACGGTGAATGGAAGTGTAACTACTCCAATGGTTAATGCTCCTGCTCTTTTTGCAATATCTGCAACTACTGGTGCTGCTCCAGTTCCAGTTCCTCCTCCAAGACCACAGGTAATGAAAACCATATCCGAATCGCCAATTTTTTTCTTTATTTCTTGTTCAGATTCACGGGCTGCTTGCTCTCCTATTTTTGGATTGCTTCCGGCTCCTAGTCCGTGAGTTAATTCTCTACCAATTAAAATTTTTGCATCTACATTGCTGTACAATAAATCTTGGGCATCGGTGTTCACGGCAACTATTTCACAACCTTTGATTCCAATTTCTTTCATTCTGGAAACAGAATTACCTCCTCCACCTCCACAACCTACTACTTTTATTCTTGATCCTTGGCGTTTTAGAATTTCTTCAAGCTCATGATCTATGTCATGCTCCTGACTACCCTCTTTTTCAATCGTTAATGTCATATTTTTTCTAAGAGCTGGGCATTTATAAGGATTGTTGTTGTAAATTTTTAGATTAATTGACGACGGTTAAATTGGTTTTTCAGATTTATTATTAAATTCCGCCACTAAAATAGGCTAATGTTGCAGAATAATATAGTTCTACGATTTCTGCTGCATTTTGTTTTGCAGGATAACTTTCTTCTCCTACTTGTAAGCTTCCATCACCTAAAATTATTTCATAATTAGCTCCAGTTGTTTCTCTAGCAACTAATGGTATGGTCAATATGGATGCTCTGCATTTTGATAAATCAGCAATACTCATTTTTTCTAATCTTGAAAATTCTATGGGTCTTCCAGATTCTAAAATTTCTAGACGAGGAGCCTTATCTTGACCCTGAATGGTTAATGCTTGCTTTAGAATATTTTTATCTGTTCTGTTCATGCTTGTGATTTTTTAGAATCACTTTCTTTTTTTTCTTCGACTTTCTTTTCCGTTTCAACGGGTTTGACTTCCGAGAACTTTAAATCCTTGCCTAGAATTTCTTTGAATTTGTTTTTGAAAGCATTTACAAAAAGTTCAAGGGCTTTCTGTCCTTTGACCGTTACTTCTTTGTCATTGACATCGAATTGAGGAACAAATCTTAGAAGGTTTTCGAAAAGGGCTGCTGCTTTTTCCTTATCATCGGTCAGAATTCTTTTTATAATATATTTATAGGTTACATCTTTTCCGGCTAGAGGATTATTGAAATCAGTTATTACTCTTCCGCCAGAAACTGCTACAACTTTTACTAAGGCTTCGTCCATTATAAATGCCATTCCAGGTTTTGGCATAATTTGTTTATCGGTGAATACTTTCATAGGAATAGTCTTCAATAATGTTCTATCTCTTTCTCCAAATGCATCTTTGGCTTTTAGATCAATTTTATATTCTTTTCCTTCCTCTTTTCCTTCAATGGCTGCATCCAATCCTCTTGGGACCATTTTTTGTCCGATTACGATTATGGTTTGTTTTGCTTTTGCTTCGGATTTTGCTGCTTTTAGATCGGCTTCAATGTTAGAATCAAATACGCTGCCATGGGTATAACCTGTGTAGAGTAATTCGATTATATCATTTTTCTTTGTGCTCATAAAAAAGGTTGCAAATTGGGTTTTATAAACTTTTGTTTAGAATTCAAATTAGAAGTTTAGGGTGTAGGACGCGCCGGCAAATATTTCTCCTCTTCCGTTTAGATCTGAATTTCCAATTGAGGCTCCGGCCTGCCAAACGGACCGGGTTTCCAATATTCCATTTTTATTTTCCACCTTTTTTTCACTGGATATGCCTGTGGCAAGATTCATATTATTTTCATATTTTACATCAAGATTATTTACTCCTAGACCACCATATTTTACGGAAGCATAGCCGAAAATTTCATCGGCTATTCTGGATCTTAAGGTTAATTGGGTTCCATCTCCTACACTGGTTCTAAAATTAACAATGGAATCTCGATTGAATTGACATACCCAGGAAATTGAAGGATTTACATCCAATAGATCTATGCTTAGGTTGTGTTTTCTTAGGGTGGCTAAATATTGACCTGATAAACCCTTATCTTCGGGGTGATAATTGACATTTACTCCGCTTTCTTCTTTGGTGCTCAGGAATGTTTTTCCAAGTTTTTTAAGACCATCCAAATCTATATTGCCCAGGGCCCATTTTTTCAGAGCATCTCTTGCACTGGATTTTATTAGATTTTTTGTTCTAGTGGTATACATATCGTAGAGCGATGCTCTATTGCCTGGAGTGTTATAGGCCATCATATCGGAGAGCATAGAGTTGGGGAATGAATTTTCATATTTAATTTGAAGCTGATTTAATACATTATATTCCAAAGATTTTTTATCTAGTTTTCCCGGGGCTTCAAATCGGGGTTCTTCTCTTCTAGATAACATGACGCTGGTTTCTAGAGAAGTATTTATTTCAGGAGGAGCATCGGCTTTGGATTCGGGAGCCCTAAAAGTTTCATAGAATTGGGCTGGAGGATTGGCCATGGCAATGAGTTCTTGAGAATTTGATTGATTAGTAAATAGAATGAACCCTGCCAACAAACCTGTGCCTACTTTCGCAATAATGCGTTTAGTCACCATAGTAACCGTAATGGCCACCTTGTAAATTATTCAGGCTTACGGGCTTTTTAAAGATATATCGTTATTTGAAATCCAGACAAAGGTTTATAAATCAATTTTTTTACACTAGGATATGCTAAGATTAATTAACGCTACTGAAGCAAAGTCTGGAACAACAATAATGGTTGAAGGAGAAGCCTGCACCGTTAGAAGTAACGATATTTCTAAGACTGGAAAACATGGAGCTAGTAAATGTAGAATGGAATGTATCGAAATTTTCTCTGGAAAGAAAAGAATTGTTGGTTGCCCAGGTCATACTAGATATGAAGTTCCAATGGTGGACAAGAAGAAAGCTCAGGTTCTATCGGTTTCTGAAACCAGTGCAAGCGTAATGGATTTGGAAAGTTTTGAAACCATGGATTTACCATTCATGGAAGAAGTTAAGGCTGAATTAGCACCTGAAAAAAATGTAGAATACTGGGATGTGGAAGGTAAGAAAGTAATCATGAGGGTTAGTGCATAAAAATGGCAACCAAATTACCTATTGCTCAGACAAGAATGTTTCACAATGTATTTGTATGCAGAGATTGTAATAAAAAGATAAGAACTCAGGCAGTAAGAGTTATTGCTAAAAAAGTAAAGTGCCCTAAGTGTGGAAGTCATATTTTCAGACCTGTAAGGAAGAAATAAAGATGCATAATCAAAAAAAGGTGAGTAAATGGACTTTATAGTTTACGATATTGTTTTTTTAATAATTTTTTGTATACTTACCGGAATTTTTCTCTATAAAAGAAGAAAGAATCTAAAGAAAGAAGGTATAATGTATCTCTATAGAACCCAATTGGGAATAAAATTCATTGAGTGGTTTGCAAAGAAAAATGCTCGTTGGCTTAGACCTTTACAATATTTTGTAATCGCCGTGGGCTATGCTTTGATGGGTTTTGTTATGTATTTGATGATTCAATCGGTTTATATTTATATTAAATATCCTATAGTTTCTCAGGTTATTAGAGCACCTCCGATATTTCCCATATTTCCCTATTTCAATAAGTTTTTTGGATTAAGTTCATTCTTTCCGGATTTATATTTTACATACTTTATAGTGGCCATTGCGGCTCTTGCAGTGGTTCATGAATTTGCCCATGGCATATTCGCTAGACTCAACAAGGTAAGAATAAAATCCACTGGATTTGGTTTTCTAGGACCTTTGATTGCTGATTTAATTATTGCTAAGGTGACTAAAACAAGAAAATCATTTAGAAATTATCTAATTGTTATATTGTTAATAATATTAATTGCACTAATTGCCAAGAGTTGGATCATTCTTTTGTTTGTAATTATTCCTTTTCTGGGCGCTTTTGTGGAACAGAATGATAAGGATATGGACAAAGCCAGCAAGACTGGACAGTTGGCTATTTTGGCTGCAGGAGTTTTCACAAATATTGTTTTAGCAGGAATTTTATTGGTATTCTTCTGGTTATTCTTCCTGGTGGCATTCCAACCTCAAGGAGTTAGCTTCGGAGATTATGCAGCAGATTCAATAAATGTTTCTCAAATTAGTTTTATAGATAATAATATTTCAATGATAAATGGTAATCCTTTTATAAAAATAGTTTCTAATAATAACACCTATTATACTACTGTCGAGGTATTGAATCAAACATTGCTGCAGAATTTATCTTATTTAGGGGCCTATGAAAATGCTCCGGCATTTAATGCTGGATTGAGAGGATTAATAGTTGAATTTGATGGTAAAAAAGTTAGTTCAAGAACCATATTGACGGATGGCATATTGGCCCATAAGCCCGGAGATTTTGTTGAGATGAAAACAATTTACAATGGTAGCGGAGAAACTTTTAATCTTAGTTTAGGAAATAGAAATGGATCTGCATTTTTGGGAATAAGTAGTTCATCAGTTCCTAGATCTGGAATAATGAGTAAAATTAATATGCTCACTCCTAAATTGAATAATTATTTTAATGGTGTTGTTTACGAATCAAAGATTGGAGACTTCGGGGTATTTATTTTCAATTTCTTCTGGTGGTTGGTAATACTAAATGCATTGGTGGCATTGTTTAATATGTTGCCTTTGGGTCCATTTGATGGTGGAAGATTCTTCATGATTACCATATGGGTCATAACTGGAAATAAGAAATACGGAGAAAAAGCATTTTCCTATGCGACCGGGTTCCTTTTGGCTCTTCTGGCTGTTCTTATGGTTAAGTGGATATTTACTCTCTTTTAATTTAGAATAATTTATAAATACTACAATTCTATAGAATATATGGAAAAAAGGGCTTTGAGTGATATTGTTTCTACGGTATTAATAATATTATTGGTTGTGGCTGCTGTGGCTATTATAGGTGTAATTGTTATGAATGTGGTCAAGAACGCTGGAACGGGTGTGAAAAATGATATGGTTTGTCAAAATGCTCAAATCACTCCTACGAAGTGTAATTATAATTCTTCATCCTATTCTTTGGTCTATGGGGCTAATTTGGCTGACGGTAATAGGATTGCAAATTTAACTTTAATTCTTGAAACCAAAGAAGGAAATATTATTAATAATAATGTGGTCGGTATTTCTTCAATAAATAATCTAGAAACAAGAGCCTACTCAAATTTATCTTCTAGTAATCTGACTAAATTTAGAACAGCCTATGTGGTTCAGGCCAAGGATGGAAGTATGGTTAATTGCCAGAGTACCATAAAATTGGTTTGTGTAAATGGAAATGTGGCTCAGGTAGTGAATCCAGTAGTAATTTCTAATTTTGTTCCGGCTAATGCTAAAAATATAAGCTCTTGTCAAACAATAACTGCTGGAAATTATTCATTGAAAAATAATATTGGAACTGGTGGAGATTGTTTAACTATAACTGTAAGTGGAGCAGTTATTTATGGTAACGGATTTACTATAAATGGAAATGTAAATGGAAATGGATATACACAAGGAAGTAGTGGGTATTCATTTAATTTAATTAATGTTCACGTGACTGGAACTATTTCCGCTGCAGGAGCGGGAAATAATGATCTAGAAGGTATCTCTGGCGGTTCGGGCGGAACAATCACCATCGCTAATTCAACAACTTCCACAATCAATGCTAATGGAGGTTTTAACGATTATGATTTACGGGGTGGAAGCGGCGGAACAATCACCATCGCTAATTCAACAACTGGGAGCATAAGTTCAAATGGTGGTGATGCGATGGATGCTGGATTCGGAGGAACAATCACCATACTATATTCAAATGTTTCAAGTATTTCTGCTAAAGCAGGGTATGCTACCGATAGAGGAGGAAACGGAGGAACAATAAATATTTGGACTCCTTCAACCAACGGAACATTGGATGTTAGTGGTAGTACTGGTCCGGCTAGTGTTGGTTCAGATGGGCAGATTTACATTAATGGTCTATTAAAAGTATTCAGAGTATATGGTTGCATGGATTCTGCTCCACATACTAAGAATTACAATCCTGCAGCAACTGTAGATGATGGTAGTTGCCAGTATTATACTTATGGTTGCATAGATTCTCATTCTATAAATTACAATCCTGGTGCAGATTATGGTTATTGGGATAGTTGTTACAGTCATGAGGGTGGACCGTGTCGTAGCGATGCGGATTGTTATCCTTACGAATCATTAACTTGTTTTGATTCAAGTTATTGTACTTTGGGATAGTTGTTACAGTCATGAGGGTGGACCGTGTCGTAGCGATGCGGATTGCTTTTCTAATTAAAATCCTTCTTTAATTTGTGTAGACAATATATGTTAACATTATTAAATAAATTAAATAATTTTATTATTCTTTGGATTATAGGTTATTAATTTTCTTCAAAAGGTTTAAATATTAAAATTAGCTCTAGTTGTTATGAAAAAAGTAGTGAAGAAGGTGAATAAGGTTAAAGTTGCTAAAAAGACTAAAATTAAATCTTCTCCAAAAAATAATTCAAAGGTTTCTTCTAAGAATTTTAAAAAAGAATTTAAGAATGAACACGGATTTGAGTTTATTAAAACAGGTATAAAGGGTTTCGATGCTTTGTTTAATGAAGGTTATGGTATTCCTTCTGGAGCAGCTATATTAATTGAAGGTGGTCCTGGATCTGGAAAGACATTATTTTCTCTTGCAACCATTATGAATATGTGCGAAAAAGGTAAGAAATGTTTATTCATGAGTTTTGAAGAGCCAGAGGATAGACTTATTGATCACATGGAACATTTTGGATGGAAACCTCAGAAATATATCGATAAGGGTTTATTGAGATTAAAGAGATTTGATGCCATAGATGTGGCCAGAAGCGTAGAAGCATTGTTAAGTGCCGCAAAGAAGGAATTACTTATAGATATTGATCCGGTTTTATTCCCTGAAGACTTTAAACCTGATTTTGTAGTTATTGACTCGCTTACGTCTATCTCTTCAGCATTTTCCGGACAGGAAAGTAGATTTAGAATTTATATGGAACAGTTATTCAGATATCTAGAACATAATAAGATTACTAACTTTTTAATTAGGGAAGTTGCTGCACCTTCACACGTTGGAAGTACATTTAAGGAAGAAGGAGAAGCAGTATCATTCCTATCGGATGGAATTGTGGTTATTTACAATGTAATCTATGCCAATGGACAAAGGGATTCGGCCATTGAAATATTAAAGATGAGGGGAGCTAGCTTTAAGAGAGAAATTGTCCAAATGGAAATTGTTAGTGGAAAGGGAGTCATTGTTCATCCTGAAAAAGTTATAAGAAGCGATAGATCTAATTATAAGTTGACTTAAAATTTTTCAGAGTTACTTTTCTATTTTGTAATTATTTTTTTCTGATTTATCAATATTTTTTATAATAGTATTGTATACTACTGGTATTATAGTAGTATGGTATTACAGTATTACCAACCTAAAGTTTATAAACTCTTTTTCTTTATTTATTTCGTGGTTAGGAAGACGACTAGCATAAAAATAGATGTGGATTTGTGGAAAAAGGTGAAAATCAAATGTATTAATGATAGTTTGGACATTTCGGATTATTTAGAACAGTTAATAAAAAAAGATTATGTCCATGGAGGTAAACATGCAAAATATATTTAAGAAAACCGAAGGATTATTGGTTATTATCGTTGGTTTAATAATATGTTCTTTAATATTTGTAACTGCTTCTCAGATTATTGATAATTCTCAGGGTGCATTTGACAATGGAACTTATTACAATACTTATTATAACACTACACTTGGGGCAGTTACTCTTTCTGGAACAGGTGTTGCATTTCCAAATGGTCAAGCAGAAACTCCGATAAACATGACTGGAAATGTTTTGCTTTATCATATGGATGAAAGTTCTGGAAATATAATCGATAGTTCTGGAAATGGAAATAATGGAGCTGTGAGTGGGGCAGTTACTTATGGTTTGGATGCAAAAATGGGTTCGAGTATAGGTATATCTGATGGTACTAGTTATATTGTTGCAGGTTCAAATCCTTTTTCTGGTGTAGGTTCAGGAACTATTTCTATGTGGATAAAACCTAGTGAAAATTTAGGTATGACTGCACAAGGATTATTAGATACCGATCCTTGTGGTTGGAATGCTTTACGTATATATGGTAGTGGAAGCGGAGGTTTAGATTTTGAGTTGGGTGGGAATGGACAATCTGTTGTTTCTATTTCTGATTGGACTAACCAATGGCATTTAGTTACTCTTAGCTTTGGCGGAGGCACTATTTCTCTTTATTTAGATGGAACTTTAGCAGGTCAGACTTCGGGTAATCCTTCGCTTCAATCTTTTACTTTCGGATCCTATAACACTTGCGATACTCATTCTTTTAATGGTCAAATGGATGAATTAGCCATCTGGAATAGGATATTATCTTCCCAAGAAATACAAACAATATACAATTCCCAATCTGGAAACTATGGTTATTATGAAAGTAAAATAATTTCAACAAGTTCTTCTCATTTTAATAATATTTCATGGAACAGTCTATCTCCAGTTTCAAAATTACCTGATAATCAGGTAAGTAATTCTGTTTTTGACATGACTGGAAATGTGGCACTTTATCATATGGATGAATCCGGCGGAAATATTATTGATACTTCTAATAATGGAAACCATGGATCAGTAAGTGGAAATATGATTTATGGACAAACAGGAGTTGTTGGAAATGCAATTCAGTTTGATGGTACTGGATATTTCACCATTCCTCAAATAAATTCTATTTTTGAAGATAATCCCAGAACAGTGTCCATGTGGGTCAATGCTGGTCCTTCATGTGATTGGAATAGTAATGGTAATGCTGGTAATTGTGTAGTATATTCTGCTTCTACGGGGAATTGGCATGAAAATTTCCAAGTTTATTTTGGTTGGTATGGAACAAATGTTATTTATTTACAGCACCAGTATGAGGATTCGAAGAGTGCTGTAATTCCTAATTTGTTTGATCAAAAGTGGCATCAATTATCTATTACCTATGATAATACACAATCTTTAATAAGTATCTATTGGGATGGAGTAGATGTGACTGATTATGGTTTTGGAAATCATGCCTCATTTTCAGGAACTCCATCAAATATCTATCTAGGTTCAAATCAAGGTATTTCTTCAAATAGCGGTATAGATTTTATAGGTAGTATGGATGAATTTGCAATTTGGAATAGGGCATTATCTGCGGGTGAAGTTGCTAAGTTATATGCTTTAGGTGGTGCTGGCGCTAACCTAAATCTTTCGGTTAGAAGTTGTGCTCGGAGTGATTGTTCAGATTCTAATTTTACTAATCTTGGAGTTGTGAATAGTCCTCAGGATTTAGTTAATATTTCTAATAATTCTTATTTTCAATATAAATATGAATTTACAACTTTGAATCCTAATTCTGCTCATCAATTATTTAATGTAACTTTGGATTATTCTCTTCTTAAAATAGGTTTTGTTTCTCCAACTTCTGATACTGCTAGTGCTTTTGCTAGGGATTGGATTTATGCAAATGTTTCAGTTATTAGTACCAATGAAAAGAATGTTACTTTTGATTTGTATAATTCCTCGGGTTTGGTGAATGAAACTTCCGAATTAAGTTTAAGGGAAGTAAACTGGACTAACCTACAGGAAGGAACCTATTATTATAATGTTACCTTATTCGAAAATGATGATTCTTCTTATTCTACTGAAACTAGAATGATAATTCTTGATAGCACTGCTCCAAATGTTACCCTGTTGGTTCCAGAAAATAATACAATTTCAAATACCAGTTCAAATAATTTTTCAGCTAATTTAATTGATAATCTGGGGATAAAAAATGCTACATTAAATATTAATGGTACAAAGATATCGGTTTACGATGCACTGGGTAGTGAAGGAACTGGTGGAGTAATAACCCATAGTAATGGATACACTGTTCATACTTTTACCAGCGATGGAACATTTGTTCCTCCAAAGGGAGTAGCTAATTTTACTGTAACTGTTTTTGGTGCTGGTGGTGCTGGAGGAACTCCTGGAGGTTGGGGTTATGGTGCTCTTGGAGGAGCAGGAGGAGCAGCAAGTGGAACTATAACTAATTTAACTAATTCTTATTTAGTTCTTGTTGGAGCAGGAGGACAAATCAATAGCGATACAGGAGCACATGGTGGCGGAGGAGCAGCAGGAAATGGAGGTGGAGATAATAGATATTCTGGAGGAGGTGGAGGTTATTCTGGATTGTTTTTAAGTTCTATTTCTCAATCTAATGCAGTCATAATTGCTGGAGGAGGTGGAGGTGGTGGAGCTAGCCGAGCTGGAGAAGGAAATCAGGGAGGAGCAGGAGGAGGATCAGATGGACAAGTAGGATATTCACCTTATGATGATAAATTCAGTTATGGCGGTAATCCTGGAACACAATCTTCTGCTGGAGCTGATGCCAGTTCAGATTTCAATAATGGTGGAGGTGGACAGGGCGCATTGCAGGGAGGAGTAACTCATTCGAATAGTTATGGAGGAGGAGGTGGAGGCGGTTACTGGGGAGGTTCAGCTGGAGGTTATAGCGAATCTAATACTATGGGTGGAGGTGGCGGAGGTTCCGGATTTTTGAATTCTGCTTTTGTGTCGGATGGAGTATTAACTGCTGGAGATGGAACTACTCCTGGAGATTCAGCAAATCCTCTTAGAGGGACAGCAGGAAATGCTGGAGCTGTTGGAACTGCTGGAACGGATGGGATAGTAGTTATAACCTATGTAACTCCAGGTAATAATCATAATGTTGCTCAAAAAATTGTAGAAACTATTCGCAGTTTGACCGATGGAATCTATACATGGTTCTATAGCTTATTCGACTGGGCAGGAAATTATTATCAAACTGAAAATAGAACTTTAATTGTGGATACGGTTGCTCCAACCATATCTAATTTTGTAATGTCTCCTAATTCAAAGGATGATTTTGATCCGGATACTTTAATAAATTTCAATGTAACTATTCATGATGCAACTTCGGGAGTAGGAAATGTTTCTTTAATATATAATTATACGGGCTCAGGTCGTTTCGCAGTTCCTATGAGTTTAATTGACGCTGGAACTGGAAAATATAATGTCAATATCACTACAATACATAATGAAACTAATTATACTTTTTATGTTTCTACAAAGGATAATGCAAATAATACTAGGAATAGTTCAACTTTGAGTCAAGAATCTGCCTGGGAAAGATATTGGAATATAAGTCTTAACTTTAATAATGTGGCTGGTGTTTATGATCAAAATAAATATATAGGTAATTTAACAATTATTAATAATGGAGATATTCCTTTAACCTTTAAGAATGTTAAGGATAATACTCCTACGGGTGGATTACTTTATGATGGAGAATTTTATGTTCCTACATTTACTCTTTATTCCAATCATTCTTTCAAAGACAATAAAACCATTTCATTAAATGAAACATTTTCGTCTAGTTCGAGATTTGATTTGGTCAATATAACCGTATTCACCAATACGCCTACTGCTTCATTTTTGAATAGGACTATCAGTTATGGTGCAACAACCTATGCAGGAGGTCCTTTCTTATATAATTATATTGATGATGTTCCTGTTCAGGTGAATCAAAGTTCTAACTTTGGTTTAGGAGCATATGTGGAGAATATAGGCGATAATTATGTTTACAATCTTTCTCTTAATTGGACTCTTCCAGATTATTTCAATGTGAATAATGGAAATGTTTCTTTATTACTGAATAATGTTTCGGCTAAGGAATTGTCCAATGATTACATTGCTAGATCGGATTTGAATGTATCCATTGGAAGTAATATACCTGTGGGTAGTTATAGAGTTTCATTCTCGTCGGTTGGAAATAATGGTACTAATGTAACTGAATATACCAATAGAACTGCAAATAAAATAATAAATGTTTATTGTTCTCAAACGGATGGGGTTTGTGGTGCTGGTTGTACCTATATTAATACTAATCAGTTTTATGACAAAGATTGCAGTGCTCCTACTATCCCTAGTTCATCAGGAGGTTCGGGTGGAGGTGGTGGAGGAAACGGAGGAAGTTCAGGGGCAAAGGAAACAAAGGCAGATTATACCATCATTAGAGGACAGCAGAGTAGTATAGTGGTAGAATTTAAGAATGAAGATGCAAATATTTCATTGACAAATCTTAGATTTAATGTATCTGGAGATTTGGCAAGATATATGGAAATAATTCCAAGTAATATGGAATTATTGGGTCCAGGAAAATCAGCAAATATCACTATAAATATAACTACTTCAACCTATCTTAAATTAGGTAAGCAGAGTTTCCATTTCTTAATAACTGGAAGGCAGGGAGTGAAAGATTATGCTGAAGATCGAACCATTACTCTTCAGGTTAATTCGCTATCGGATAAGGATGCAAAGAAATTATTGGATGCTATGGCTACCTTAATTGCTTCATTGGATGAAGTTAATATAACCACTACAAATATGCCTCAATTATATAATGACTCGCTCAGTGCCTATGATAATTTCCATTATGAAATTGTACAAACAAATTATGATATTATAAAGAAAAATGTTGATTTGGCCATGGAAGCTTATAATAGTATAACTGAGCTTAAATCATTGATTGAAAAATATAATTCGGAAGGAGTGGATACTTCAAATGCTAATAGATTATTGAAACTTGCTGAACTTTCATTATCCAGAGGAGAATATGAAACTGCTGCTTCCAGAATGAAAGAGGCCTATTTGGCCTATTCGGCTGAAGTTAAAGGAGTTACTACTTCTCTTTCATATATTTTACAAAATAAAAAGAAAGAGCTAGGTCTTTCCTTATTTGCTCTTATGATTGTTATACTCGGAGGAGTTAAATTAGGAAGATATGCTGCTCTTAAGAACAGGGTAA
Organism: Candidatus Woesearchaeota archaeon; assembly: GCA_964647695.1. Lineage (GTDB taxonomy): Archaea > Nanobdellota > Nanobdellia > Pacearchaeales > GW2011-AR1 > VGKP01. Next base: position 6,149 of record CAZYIS010000004.1, on the reverse strand, counting down.
AAAGATTAATCAGAGAAGAAGTTATATTGACTGATTTAATTAAGGTGGTCCAAACGGATACATTCAAGAATAAAAAAATGTCCATGGAAGAATATAATTCGGCTATGATCCAATATGAAAAGAGAATTGCAAATGTAATTGAAGAATTGATTGAAGCTGAAAGTAAATTGGCCCATGCTTTCAAATTTACATCTGAAGAAAATAGACTTAAATTGGAAAGGGCACGTTTACTTGAATTGATGAAGGAAGTTCAAACTGCTTATCTGCAAAAAGGAAAGATTGAGCTTAGAGTTTACGAACTTAAATTAAATAGTTACATAAAGAGAATTGGTCAAATTGATCAAACTATAGCTACTAAAGAAGCAAATGCTGCTTTAAAGGGGATGAGAATAAAATGAACTTAAATAAATTATTTATTGCATTTTTTGTTTTATTATTCTTAATTTCTTTTTCATCAGCTCTGCAGAGTAATCAGTCCATAAATGCTTCAAATCAAATAGCTGATGCTCAAAATAAAATAGATACTTTGGTTTCTAGAGGTATTCCTACGGATAGAATAAATGAATCATTTAATCAGGTAAACCAATTGTATTCTGCACAACTTGCACTTGAAAATACAGGTACCAATGCAGACTATAAAATTATTTTTCAATATATAGATGAAATTAATACTATCTATGTTAATGCCTTGGAAGCTCAAAATCAATTGATTGTATTTAGAGAAGAATTGAACAGTTCATCTAAAAATTATGATTTTAGTTCTATAAAAGATCAAATCGATGAAGTGGAAAAATCTTATTCAGATCAAAGATTCGAAGATACGCTTGTGCTTATTGACAAAGCTTATCAAAAAATGGCTGAAATAGAAGCCACACAGACTAAACTAAGATTATTCTATTCCACCACCACTAAAACATTAAAACAATTTTTAATTGATAATTGGAAACAAATTTCAATTATTTCAGCAGTTATATTGATAATTGTTCTGGTATTTTGGAAAACATTCAGTATATGGAATATCAATAGAAAGATTAAAGATTTAAGATTACAAAAAGAGGTTTTAAATGAGTTAATTAAAAAGTTACAATATAGTTATTTCAAGAAAGGATCCATATCTGAAAATGAATTTCAAACAAAAATTGAAACTTTTAAAGAATTGATGAGGGATTTGGATAGAAAGATTCCAATTTTAGTTGAACAATTGGCTAAAAAAGGTAGTAGGAATTATTATTCTGATAAATCTAAACGTAAATAATTTTATTCTTTGATTTTTTTACCAAAAATAGAAAGGATTTGTTTTTCTGAAAGAAGTTTTTCTTCTCCAGATTTCATGTTCTTAATTTTATACTTCTTTTTTTCTACTTCTTGTTCGCCTAGGAAAATTACATAGGGTATGGAATAGGAATTGGCGTATTCCATGCATTTGCCTATTTTGTCTTCGCTTAGAATTGAAGAGATTTCATATTTTCTTAATTTTTTTACTAGTTTAATGGATTCGGATAATTCGCCTATGGATATGATAAGTACTTCTGGAAGAGATAGGGGTTTAATATTAGCTAAAGCAGTAACTCTTTCTAGACCAAATGAAATTCCCACAGCTGGAATGTCTCTATTGGAATATTTTCCAACGGATTTGTCATAACGTCCGCCGGCAGCGATGGAATTTTTACCTGGTTCCTTTATTTCAAATATATTTCCAGTGTAATAGCCAAAACCACGAATCATGAATGGGTTGAATTTGGTCTTTAGGCCATATTTATTGCAAAGAGTTTGGAGTTCAATTATTTCAGCAGAACCATCAAAGGCATTTTCTTCAAAAAATTCAAGAGGTTTAGCCATTAGTTTGAAAAGAGTAATAATTTTATTGGAATCGGCGTATTTTCTTAGATTTGCTTTTACCAGATCTTCGCCTATCTTATCCAATTTATCCAATTCACGCATTATTAATTTAGGGGATGAGAATTCACAGCTCTCAATTATGGAATTAAGAAGTTTTCTGTTATTGATTTGTATCTCGCAATCAATTTTAAGTTCCTTCATAATATCGGAAACAAGGGAAAGACATTCGGCATCGGCTCGGATGGAATTATCCCCTATTATATCCGCATCACATTGTACGAATTGACGGAATCTATCGCCTCCGATGGGTTCATCTCTGAATACGGGGCCTACCTGATATCTTCGGAAGGGTAATTTCAGATTGGGATTTTGTTTGAATATTCTGCTTAACTGAAAGGTGAATTCATATCTTAAACCTAGATTTCTGCCGGCTCTATCTTTTAATCTAAATCTATCGGATACGGCTTCATCGTCTTCTTCAGCAGGAAGGGATGCAGGTTTCATTAGTTCATCGAATTCAACTATGGGTGTTTCAATGGGCATGAAACCGTATAGTTTGAAATATTTTTCAATTACTTTCTGTACTGCTTCTTTTTTAAGTGATTCTGGTGGCAAAAAGTCACGAAAACCCTTAACGTTATCTACTTCTATTTGCATATTATTTTATCTCCTTTGCCCCTTTTAATCTTTTCTTTTGTTCCCATATTCGTTAAAGAAAATCTTCCAGTACTACAACCATTCTTTGAACGTCCACAGAAATAAGTGCTATTTTCTGGTAATTCAGATAATCTAGATTCCAAGGAGAGAGCATGATTTATATTTCCCTCTACTCTTGCAATATATGCTGCGTTTTTCATTAACTTTTTAGCATTTGGAAATTTTATTTCCCAATTTTCTATAAATGAAAGTCTTCGATAATCAAAAATAAGTGATTGATATGCTAGTTCTGTTTGATGTCTTAAATATGGGTTCATTTTTTATCTCTCCTTGAGTTTTCCTTTTCAATATCCCTAAGAGTAATATTATTTTTCGCTAGGAAAATCAGAATAAAATATAATAAATCTGCTGATTCGGATATTAGCTCTTCTTTTGTTGATGATGTAATAAGTTCCGCTGATTCTTCAATTATTTTTCTCTTAAGATAATTTTCATTGGAAGAGATTTTTTTAGTGTAGGATTGTTTTTCATCGGAATTTACTTTCTCTTTAATCTTTTTATATAATTCATATATGGATTGAATTCTTTTATCTTCTTTTTCAGATTTATTCTCTTCTTTTCTTCCAATTATCACAATATCCGAAGAAAATATTTTATCATATACCTTAAGATTATATTTTTCTGCTGAACTGCCCGAGCATACTATATCTATTACCAAGTCTACAATTCCTCTTGAGAAAAACTCTTCGGTTGCTCCAGAGGCATAAATTCTTTCAATTTTATAGCCTTGATTTTCAAGATAATTAGTACATTTCTTTTTTGCTATTTCTTTGTACTTTGAGTTTATACATATTTTGAGTTGTTTATTTAGATTATTTATTTCTTTATCCTTAGATCCTAGAAGACATAGGGTAGGTTTATTGAAAATACAGGTAGAGTCTTCCCATTTTATTATTTTTAAAATATCTATCTTTTGGTTAGGCGTTCTTAACTGAAATTCTTTAAATAAATCTTCACCAGTTATACCTATTGCTTTTTTACCTTCTTTAATTAAAGAGTCTACAAAATAGGGCACATCTTCACCCCTAACTTCTATTAATTCTGCAGAACTATTATTTTCTTCTTTTAGTTTAATTGCTTCATCTTTACACTTTTGCAATCCTTTATTCTTTGGCAGGATGAATATAATCAACACATAAAGTGTCTTTTGCTCCAGGATTCAATAAATTAGAAATACTGCTCTTGCTATAGTTTTCTTTACAAACAGTGCCGAAAACTCCAAGAGTTATTCATACTTGGTTTAATAATTATCGATATTTATACTTTCCGGTTTAGTAGGTTTAGCATATATTTTTAAAATATTCCCGACCCAATATTTTTAAATACATTAATCATATATAACTATGCAAAAGAGAGCATTGAGCGATATTGTTTCTACGGTATTAATAATATTATTGGTTGTGGGCGCCGTGGCTATTATAGGCGTAATCGTTATGAATGTGATTAAGAACACTGGAACTGGTGTGGAAAATGATAGAGTTTGTCAGAATGCGCAAATTACTCCTATTAAATGTAATTATAATTCTTCAGCCTATTCTTTGGTCTATGGGGCTAGTTTGGCTGATGGCAATAGGATTGCAAATTTAACTTTAATTCTTGAAACCAAAGAAGGAAATTTCATTAGCAATAATATTGTAGGAATTTCTTCAATAAATAATCTAGAAACCAGAGCCTATGCCAATTCCTCTTCTGGTAATTTTAGTAAATTTAGAACTGCCTATTTGGTTCAAGCCAAGGATGGAAGTTTGGTCATTTGCCAGAGTATAATAAAATTGGATTGTGTAAATGGTAATGTTGCGAATACTGTGGGTGGAGATCTATCAGGTAATGATCTTCCTCCGATTATTCCGCTTTCTAGTACGCCTACTGTTACAATACCTAGTTCCGGTGGAGTCACTCCAAATCCAGTATCTTATAGTAATCCTTAATCAGTATCTATTTTTTAATTTTAGCATATATTTTTAATGTTAATAATTTAGGAATTAGCATGGAAAACAGATTCTATGCACTAAAGCTAGTGGTTGTTTGTGTAATTGTATATGTATTTCAGCTAACCATTAATGGATTTACGGATTTATTCTTATTAAACCAAAGCTCTTATGTTCAAATTTGGAGATTTGTAACGGCCATATTTCTACATGCAGATATGTTGCATATTCTTTACAATATGTTTGCTTTGGCTCTTTTTGGTAGCATATTAGAAGCATTAATAGGTTCTAGAAAGTTTTTAATTGTCTTTTTTGCCACTGGAATAATTGCAAATATAATCGCAGTTAACTTTTATGATTCTTCTCTGGGTGCTAGTGGGGCAATCTATGGTATTCTTGGAGCATTGATAATAATTAGACCTACCATGATGGTTTGGGCTTTTGGATTTCCTATGCCCATGTTCCTGGCAGGCGTACTATGGGTGGCTGGAGGAGTTTTGGGTGTGTTAATGCCGAGTAATGTGGGTGATATTGCTCATTTGTCAGGCATATTTACAGGTATTTTATTTGGATTTTTATATAGGAAAGAATATGTGAGAAATAATCGGGTTGAGAAAAATCCTGAAATTAGAATTGATGAAGATTCAGTTAGAAGATGGGAAGACTATCATCTTAGATAATTTTCTTTTTTTTCTCAGAATATAATATATCTATGGATGAACTTTCCGAATCATTTTCTTTTGTTTCTTCTTCACTATTATCCTTTTTTTGATCTTGATTAATTGAAGCGTCCTTTAGTTGATTATTATCATTGGACGCGGTGATGGGTTCTAGAGTATAGGAATCATCTTTCTTTTTTGGTTTATATTTTATAATGGATTTAATTTTTGAAAATATCCCTTCTTTTTTAGTTTCAGTTTTTTCTTGAATAGGTTCATGTTCTAGAATTTCTATTTCATCTTTATGGTGATCTAAATTTTTTAGGTCTGGAAAAAGATTTTCTTTAACGGGTGTTTTAGTTTTAATTTCTTGGTATTTTATTTGTTTAATAACTTCGGCTGAAGAAAGAGGTTGTTGAATATATTCTATAGGTTTAGTGGGCTGAACTGGCTCTACAGGTTTTATTGGTTCTTGAGCTTGAACTGTGGGTTTTACTGTTAGCTTAGGAATTACTAGTTGTCTAGGATTAGGTTTGAATAGGGTCCCTAGTTTTGAAAATATACCTTCTTTTTTAGTTTCAGTTTTTTCTAACTGGGGCGCAGTTCTAATTATTGCTTCTTTTTTATTTTTCCCAGTTCTTCTAGCTTTTGCTTTTTTTCTTTTTTTTCTTAGTTTTTTATATTCTAGAATTTCCCTCTGGATTGGTGCCATATAGGCTCTATTTTTAACTTTTCCAGAAAAACCACTGTTTTCTAAACTGCTAAGTAGGTCATTGTCTACTATCAATTTCTTCTTTTTTTGTTTTTGTTTCTTTACCATGGGCTCTTTTTATATATTAATGAATGAAAAATAACTTATAAATGTTAGTTTCCTAAGGCACCAAGGTTCCTTTTGGGTCAACCTCCTTTCAATATTCTATTTTTGTAACAAATTTGGGTAAATAATAGAAGTGCTCCCACCGGGATTTGAACCCGGGTTACGGCCGTGAAAGGGCCGTGTCCTTGA
>CAZYIS010000003.1:24847-87914 GCA_964647695.1 Candidatus Woesearchaeota archaeon | reverse complement strand
TTTCTAACTTTTCTAAATCTGAACTTTCTAATGCTCTAAATATCTGTTGTCTTTCATTTATTCCCTCAGTGGTTCTTTCGGGTATGGCAAATGCTTGCTGTAGTAGTACCCATGATTGAGAAGAAGGATTATCTAATGATTTATGGGCTAGGTCCATTAGTCCATTATTTTGAAATAGCATTCTTTCTTTGCCATCATATCTTTCTTTGGAATAAAAATGTTCTCTTCTTCGATCCCTACCAAAACCTATCATTAGATCTTTTTCACTCTCTTGGTCAAATAGAAAATAGTCCAAATAGCTCTCTTTTGGCAATACTAATTCGCCACGGTGATTTCTAGAAACAAATAATCCGTCAAAAGCAGTGTACTCTTTAAGTCTTTCAATGTTGCTCCAAAGTTTAACATGAGGTCCCCACATAAATTTTCCTACTAATAGTCATATATAAATTAACTGGTTATATTTTATATATAATAGTAACAAATTTTATCACTGGGCCTTTTCAGAACTATGCTTCACATAGGTCATAATTTGAACTTAAAGTTAAACTCTAGTAACAACGAAAAAGTAGGTGCAATCATTTCTTAGCTATTTTCCACATTAAATCAAAATATTGTTTGAAGCTATCCGCAACTTCTTTTGACGTAATGCGGATTACCAGAGGCGCACCTGACAAAATAATTATACATGTTTTATTTTTATAAATCATAATTTCTGAAGGTGTTGTTTGCTGTAAAAATCTCACTTTATATTTACTAGATTTTAGAAAGAAGGCTATTCTTTCCTTTCTATTTCTAAGTTCTTCATTGAAGATAATATTTGTTATTATTCCTTTGTCTGCTCTAGCTTTTGAATATTTAAGAAAGAAGTTATCTGTTAGCTCTTCTTTTTCTCCTTTTGTTGCTCCAAAAACATAGTTCTCAGATCTCTTATCACATTCTTCTAATAAATCTTCAAATATGGTTTTAAGTCCATTCCAATTCTGAAAGACTTCCACATTGACTTTTTCTTTTGTTTTTGAGAATTTTGATAGTAATAGGGGCAGTATGGAAGAGAGGCCATCTTTCTCCTTATCAATTTCTCTTTTTTTATTATCTAGAAAATCCAATATTCTAGAAGGGTTAGCTGGACTAAAATTAGCTATACCATTTTTATCCACTTTCGAAATTATTCCCTTTTCAATGAGTCTATTGGTAATATCATAAATATTTGATGGAGCCACACCGGACTTTTTTGCTAGAGCAGTTTTGGTTGATTCCCCCAGGTCCAATAATGCTTCATATACCTTAATCTCACCATCCGTGAGGCCTATTTCCTTTAATTGACTCAAATTCATGAATAATTAAGCAATTCCTAGTTTTTAATTCTTTCTATAGAGTAGTCCTGTAGGAGAACACCTTTACTTAAGTAGGTTGTGGTTATTACTTAATCATGGTAAATAAAAACAACAATACCCAAGAAAAGAAAAAAGTTTTGGTTGGAGATGATCAAATCGGAGTAGTTGGAAGTATAGAAAATAAGGCTTTCCTTAGAAACTATTCTAATATAGCAGATTTTGATTTTGCTTCAGAAGAATGCGATTTTATCCAAAGGGCAAAGAACGGAAGGTATGATTCTCTCTTAATAGACTTAAATTGGAGTGAAGAAGATAATTCAAGAGAGGACAAAACAGGTTTTAGAGTTCTAGAGTCAGTTAAATCTTATTCTCCAATAAGAATTCTTCATACATCAGATGAAAAATACATTAAATATGGTTTAAAATATGGTGCTACAGATTTTGCTGAAAAACACCGTTCTAAAGATTATCTCGCTCAAAAGTTGAATGGAGGTGTAAAAATATGAGTAAAAATTTTATTATAACTAGAGTATATTGGGGAGGGAATTGGCACTTTGATAGCGGAAGTAAGAACTTAGAAATAGAAATATTTGAAAATAAAAAGAAGAAAGGATCTTTTTCTAGAGCACTTAGATATTCTAGCGATAGAATACATTCTAGAGATCTTGAAACTCTTGCCTACAATATAGTGTTTAATGGGGGCTTTTCTTACGAAGAAGGAGACAGAATCAGCACAAAAGGTTTACCCTATAGCGTGAAATTTGAAGATATGGAAGCTTCATATAAAGATAATGTAAAAGCATATGCTGCTTCGAAAGTATTAAAAGATGCTTTCAAGGGTTTTCTAGAATATGAATCTGCTTCAAAAAAAGATAAATATTCAAACCCTCTTTGGTATGTTCCAAATGTTTTTGACAGAACTTCATTCCTAGTTGAACCTTAAAAGGATCTATGATGGACCAATTTACAGTTCATTCTGTCCAAGAACAGCGCGTTGAACTTCTAAAGTTCGATCTATATATTTTATTCTCTAAATTTACTTTGGAGTCTTTGAGAAATCATAAAAAGGTTAAACGCCCGGACCAGGATTTGAACCTGGGGATCCATTGCTGGAAAACGGATTAGCAATCCGTCGCGGTAACCGCTGCGCCATCCGGGCTTAATTTAACATATAATTAGAGTCTTTTAAAGATTTGTACTTACCTTTTTTAGCTTTATTTTATTCTTGTTTAATAGACCAATTTTAACCCTATTTTGATGCTTGGGGTTTGCAGGTTTAACCTCTTTCAACCATTTATCTAAATTATCAAATCCTGCTAGACATATACTAAAGGTCATTCCATCTTTTCGTTTATATTGCCATTTATGTGCTCTAAACTTTAATTCTTTAAATAGTATCTCTAGGTCTTCTATTAATTGTTTAGAGGCCAAGCTAAATTCAATTTTCGGATAATAATAAAAATCGGTTCGATTCTTGTCAAATCTTATGCAACCATCAGTATCAAATAAACCTCTAAGAAAACTTAATTGAATATTTTCCTTTGCTTTCTTAATTTCTTCTGGAATAGAAACTGTAAGAGTTTTGGGGCCTGGTTTGAAACCAGAATCAATAAAAAATTGAGTAATTATTTTATTTGTTGTTTGAATACCATAACTATTGATACCTCGATATTTAGGTTTAACTTCAATGTTAAATATTTCTTTTATTAATTGTCTAACATATTTATAGTACTCTTTTTCATTAACACTTCCACGAAGTTCCCAAACTAAGCTATTTCTCTTAGTTTTATACAATGTGCCGTCTCCAACATGCATTCCTAAAAGTTCTGCTTCTTTTCCATTCATACTATATTATATGTTTTAGATAATAAATACTTAAGTTGTAACTTTCTAGAACTAACTTCTATTGGAAGGGTTTAAAAGTTTGTTCATTCATCCTTATTTTATCTTATAAGGAGGTAAAAATGACTAAAAATATCGGAAAAACTGATAAAATAGTAAGATGGGTAATTGCAATTATTGCAGCCTACTTTGGTTATGTGGCAAGTCCATGGTTCTATATTATAACTGCTGTGGCAATTATAACTGCACTAACTAGTTGGTGTGGATTGTATGATCTATTGGGAGTAAATACTATTAAATCTGTTAAAAAGGCTAAGAGAAGAAAGTAATTTATTTCGAAGCACAGGGTAAGCTGAAGTAATTTTTAATTTTTTGTCTATATTTCAGTTACTAAATATTTAAAATACTGGTTTATTCTTAGATTTTATGCAAAAAGAGCTGATTGAATTTGTAAAAAAGAATAATTTGTCTCCGTTTAATGGGAATAAGACTTCTATTGTATTGAAGGAAGAGTCATTCTATAAAACCAAGGATGCAAAGCTCATTCATAATAAGTTGATTAGTAGAATTTCAAATAATTTTAACTTTTCCGATAGTTCTAATCTATTTAATTTCTTTGAGTTTACCGCTGATGCTAAAAAGATAATGGAAAGGCAGGAATTCTTTAGAACCATTAAATTGGAGAATAATAAGTTTCTCAAAGGCATTAGGAAACCTAAACAATGGTGGCATCCTAACTATGGAATAATGGTGGTGACTGAGGATGATAGAACCTATAATGATCTGCAGAAGTTGGGATGTCCAGTTAAGTTTCTTATTACCCAGAGTGATCTGCAATCTCTGGAAGAATATGATATAGTTCAGGTAATAGAAGCAGATAATTTCTCCAGAGCATTGGAAAATCTTCCTCAGACGGTTTTTCTTGATTCCATAGATGATGTTTATCTGGAAAGATATGTGCAGATGCTATCGGGATGGAGTGAGAATATTAATATTCTTGATGTAAACATAAAAGAAGGGGAAATAAGAACGGTAATAGATGAAATAAAACCTTTACTAGAGTTATTGGACAATGGGAAGAAGGAAAAATTGAAAAGAGAAGATGTGGAAGCAGCATTGCTTTCTATTAATAAAAATATTTCGGATAAAATAAAGAATATGACTCTATCGGGAGATTCATTGTATAGTATGTTGAGTAGAAATATTATTCCGGATGAGTTATCAAAAATAATGCATGATTCCATTAGACTTTCGGGAATGAATTCTAATCTATTTAGTAAAACTATTCCGGTTGAGATAGAAGAGCAGGAATTGAGTAATTTAATTAAGAAACAGGATACGCTGGAACATACGAGCATAGCAGTTAAGATAAAAAAGAATTCGGATAAACTAAGAAAGTTGCCTTCTTTGTTGAGTAGATTGGGTGATCTGCTCATATTATATGATTTCACATCTGGAATATCTGAATATATAGAAAAAACTAGGAATTTCCCCCAGTTTTCTGATGTGCTACAGATAAATGAATCTAATAATCTATTTTTAGATAATTCTCAAGCAATTTCTTTCAATTTGAGCAATGAACATAAGTGTTCCATATTAACCGGGGCAAATTCGGGAGGAAAGACTACACTCATTGAACACATCATACAGATATATTCCTTATTCCAATTGGGATTGCCTTCTCCAGGGGAAGTTAAAATGCCCATATTTGAAGAAATATATTATTTTGCTAAGAATAAGGGTTCGGTTAGCAAGGGAGCATTTGAAACTCTGCTTACACAAATGTCAAAGATAAATCCTGGAAATAAAACTCTTATTTTGGCCGATGAAATAGAATCGGTTACTGAACCAGGAGTTGCAGGAGCCATAATTTCTGCCAGTGCAGAGTTTTTTATAGGAAAAGGATGTTTTCTAGTAATTGCTACACACCTGGGCAAAGAAATACAGAAAACTCTTCCTAAAGGAGCAAGAGTGGATGGTATTGAGGCAAAGGGATTGGATGAAAATTATGATTTAATAGTGGATCATAATCCAGTTCTAGGAAGATTGGCAAATTCAACCCCTGAGCTGATAATAGAAAAGATGGCTAGTAGATACAAGAGCGATTATTATAATCATTTGTTTGATTTTGTGAAGAAACAAAGGTAAGTTTTTAAATCCCTAATTATACATTTTTTGAGAGGTTGATTCGTAGCCCAAACGATTTTTGGGAAATAACAATATGAAGAAACCTATACTAATTTGGTCTGGAATAAATGGCGCTGGAAATGATACTCTTTACGAAGATGTGGGTCAATGTATAGAGGTTTGGGAAGGAAGAAGAAAATTACTTGAATCTAAGGGTATAGAATTAAAATTACTTGTGCCTAGGCGATCCATAAGAATGAGTGGGGATCTTCCAGAACTTCCAGTAATAGAACATTTTGCAGAAAAATCTCCGGATATGCTTGTTTCATTGCCTGGAAGTAGAAGAAATCATCTCGCGGAAATTTATGATCAACAATTAAATTGGCCCAGAGATTCTTTCTTAGATCTAAAATCTCAAATCTTCAGTTCTGACTCGGATACGGGCGATATTAATTTAATGATGACTAATTTAAATGTAGGTAAGCCTCTGACTTATTCAACAATTGGTGAAGGAGGACTTAGCATAGGTTTCGATCATACTTTAATTTTATCCGCTAGAGAAAGATATCCGGTCAGGGAGTTGGATAAGGAAATGTTAAAAAATATGGGCTATAGGGTTTTTGTTATGCCGGTTATGGATAATTTAGCGATTAAACCCTCCCATGATGATTCCCACCTATTATTTAGAAGAATGAATGGAAATGGTCATTTGGATACGGAACTGAATATATTGGAAAAAAATTCTAGAGAAAGAACATTGATGGTTAATTTGGAATATTATAATGTATTTCAATCAGAGGTTGAAGTTTTGGCAAGTCAAATAGGAGCAGATATACATGTGATTACAAAGTCAATGGATATAATGGGAAAAGCTCTAAATTACATAACTCTTCCGGATGGTAGTATCATTGCTTCAGAGAAAAATGAGGAAACGGTAAGATATTTGGTTGATAGACTGGGAAAAGATAGGGTTCATCCTATTGAATTATTTAGAAGAGAGGATAATCTGGATAATGGTGGTGGCGGATTGAGGTGTAGAACAAACCTATTATATTAATTGCTAAATGTTTAAAAACAAAAAAGATGAATGAGAATTGATTGCCAATAATAAAAGAGGTGAGAATGGCTCATATAATTATAAATGAGTCTTTCGGGGATGATGGAGACATTATCCAGAAGATTCAAAAAAAACAATTTGAAAAAAAAGAAGCATTTGATTTGAAGGTAAGCTCGGCTAAGGTTAGCAAGGATACGCAGATAAATGAGTTGATATCCTATCCTTTGTTTAAGAATAATCTGGAGTATGATTTGCCTCATCAAAGGGATGGAGCATTGAAGTTACTTAGGGATTTGAATGGTACTGGATTGTTGGCCGATGAAGTAGGATTGGGAAAAACCATCACTGCAGGGATAATAATAAAAGAATGCATTGCTCGAGGGTTCATAAAAAAAGCTTTGATATTAACTCCTCCTTCTCTGGTGGATCAGTGGGTATCGGAATTGAAAGAGAAATTTGATTTGGATCCGGTAATTATTGAAGATGAAAAAGATTGGAATAATCCTCTCATCATTGCTTCTCTGGATAGGGTAAAGGGTTTTGATCAGAAAAGTGGAAAGTTTAAACATTCCCAGGCCCATGAAATATTATGGGATCTATTGATAGTGGATGAAGCTCATAAGCTAAAGGATAAGAATTCTAGACGATGGCAGTTTGTGGATAAGCTACAGAAAAAAAGATTTTTCATTTTAACTGCAACTCCATTTCAGAATGATTTGCTGGAACTTTATAATTTGCTGCATCTATTGAAGAGAGGTCATCTGGGAACATTGAATGATTTCAAGAAACAATTTTTTCATAAGGGAAATAAGAGACATCCCATAAATCCTCTAGAATTGAGACGTAAACTAAGTGAGGTGATGGTTAGAAGAAGAAGGGATGAAGCAAAGGGAGTTAATTACATGAATAGAATACCTCAGATAATTGCAGTTGAACAAACTCCGGAAGAAAAAGAGGTTTATGATGGAATATTTGATTTGCTTAAGACAAAGTATTTTGCTGCCACTGGAAATGAAATATTTGGGAAGTTGATAATCTATGCGCTATTGCCAAAGGTAACAAGTTCAACCAGATCGGCACAGGAATCTCTACAAAAAATAATTGATGATATAAAATATCATAATAAAACTAAGGAAGTGGCAATTAAATTACTTGAAAAGAGTAAAGCACTAAAGAAAGACTCTAAGATAGAAAAATTAGTTGAATTGGTAAATAAAATATATGCGGAGGATAAGGATTCGCAGATTTTAATTTATACAAAGCACCCTTCAACTCTGAAATATATTGTGGAAAAACTTGCACCACTTAATTTGGACATATTGGAATATGCGGGCGGTCTGGATAGAGAAGAAAAGACAGCCATAGTTAAAAGATTTAGAGCTGGAGCAGATATTTTGATAAGTACTGAGACTGGGGCAGAGGGATTGAATTTCCAGTTCTGTAATAATTTGATTAATTACGATTTGCCTTGGAATCCTATGGCCGTGGAACAGAGAATAGGTAGATTGGATAGAATTGGACAGAAGAAGGATATGAACATATATAGTTTGGCTACAAAAGGAACCATGGAAGAAAAAGTTGTGGACCTTATAATAAATAAGATGTGTTGCATAGGATTGGTTATTGGAGAATTGCCCATTATCTTGTTTAATCTAGGGTTGGATGAAAAATGTTCTTCTGGATTGGTAAAGATAGAAGAGATGTTGATGAATTCTTTCATAGATTCTAAAAATAATTTGGATGTGTTTGCCAAGGATGTGGATAAGCTGGGCGATATGGTATTAAAGGGAATGGAAGAATATTCCAAGGCTAAGGAAAATACCAGCGAGGTACTGGATAAACATGAGTGAAATTGATAATGATATTTTTGGTTTCATGGAGGATTTTTTTGTTAGTGTAGGGGCAAAGGTAGATTATGAAGGAGATTTGATGAAAGTTATGAATGTTCCTAAAAATATCCAGGATTCATTGGGTAAACAGGGAGATTATCTTTTTTCAGTCATTGATACGGGAAGAAGCGATGTGGAATTATTGACTAAAGGTAGTTTTTTGATTAAGTCAATGAATGATTACATAAAAAATAAGGGGCAGACCACTATTCTAAAAATAGATTTTTCTAAAAACATAGAAAATCTGAAAATTCCCATTGTGCTAAAGGAAGGGGAAATCTATAGCCAGGAAAAGAAGGAAATAATGGATTATATCAATAGATTTACGTTTGCTACAGACTTTCAATATCTAAACGATAAAGAGCAGGTCTTGAATGATATCTATGTTAAGGGTGATGATATATTGGATATTGATTTGAATGGTTTAAGATTAATGGATGGAGATCCTAAAGAAATTAATTATAAGGATGTTAATTCTAGTTATACTTTGGCTAAGAATTCTATAAAACATAAGCTAAAGCCGAGTATAGAGAAGTTATCCAAAACCCTTTCGGAAAAATTGGATAAGGAATTGGAAAGAATAAACAATCACTATGGTAGACAGGATGAGGAAATTAATGAAAAGCTGAAGAAATTGGAAAATCAGATGGTGGAAGCAACCAAGGAAAGCGATTCTAAAAAGCTAGAGAGAATAGAAAATGAAATAAAACAACTAAAAGAAAAACTAATGGACAAGGTTAAGGAAATGGAAAAGAACTTCTTTATTCAGGATGAAATAAATAAGCATTCTCTTAATCTTAGCACTAAACTTGTTAATAGCACCATCCTTTATTATCCCAACTATAAATTTAATATTCATCTGAAGAATAAAAAGTCCATGAGGGCCATAGAGATCTCCTTTGATCCATTCCATAATAAGTTTTCAACCATACATTGTGATTCTTGTAAAATGCCTCTTTCGGAAATGCATCTTTGCAGTTCGGGGCACATATCCTGTAATAATTGTCCTAAGGATAGATGCAATGAATGTTCATTGATTATTTGCAAGGCCTGTACAAAGAAAGAATGTAATATCTGCAGAAATAAAATATGTAGGAAGTGTGATAAGCAATGTAGTGTTTGTTATAAATCAGTTTGCACTAATCATTCTTCTCTGGAAAAAATGAGTAATAAGGTAATATGTAATAATTGTGGAAGAAATTGTTGCAAATGTAATGGTTGGTTTGATAATAAGAAACTCAAAATGTTTGGTCCTAAGAAAATATGCGAAGCTTGTTTTAGACTAAATAGCGTCGGTAAATAGAATCTTCTAGAATTTAGATGCATAATGTTTAAAAGGATTAATATTAACTATTGATTATGGAAAACTTAAAAGAAGTGTTAAACTGGAGATATGCAACCAAGTCATTCGATGCAAAAAAGAAGATCCCTGCAAAGGATTTTGATGAATTGCTTGAAAGTCTTAGATTAGCACCCTCTTCATTTGGACTACAACCCTACAAGTTTGTGGTGGTTAAGGATATGAAGCTGAGAGAATCAATAAAGAATGCTGCTTGGGGTCAATCGCAGGTAACGGATGCTTCTAATTTAATTGTGCTTTGTGCAAGAAAAGATTTGAGTGTAGAATATATTAATGATTTTGTGGCTGAAGTTGCTAACACAAGAGGAGTTTCGGTGGAAAGTCTTAAGGGATTACATGATATGTTGCTGAGATCAGTAAAATCAAGAAATAAGGAACAAATTCATGAATGGAATAAGAGACAAGCCTACATTACTCTAGGATTTGTATTATTATCTGCTGCTTCAAAGAAGATTGATGCTTGTCCAATGGAAGGATTTGATGCAAAGAAGGTTGATGAAATTCTTAATCTAACGGATACTGAATATGGTTCTGTGGCATTTTGTGCTTTGGGCTATAGAGCAAAGGAAGATAAGTATGCTTCTGCAAAGAAAGTTAGATTTGCTAAAGAAAAGCTTTTTGATTTCAGATAATTTTTTAAAACTAAAAGTTTTTAAGTAGAAATTCATTAATTCTTATATATGAAATTACTATTGACATCAAGTGGTTTAACATCTAAGAAACTTGGAAAGACTTTTGTAGAAATGTTAGAAAGAAAAGTAGAAGAAAGTAAGATTCTTGTAGTTCACACAGCACAAAAACCAGAACATATGACTTACATAGATATTACTGGTAAAGAAATATCAAGGACGGGGATACTTTTACCGAATATTGATTACTTAAATATTGCAAAAAAGAATTCTTATCCCAAACTACTAGAATATGATGCAGTTTATATTTGTGGAGGTAATACTTATTTTATATTAGATCGAATGAGAAAAACAGGTTTAGTAGATTCTCTCAAAAAATATGTTAAATCTGGTGGATTGTATATTGGAGTTAGTGCAGGTAGTATTATTGCAGGAGATGAAATTTCTATTGCTGGTTGGGGAAGTGAAGGAGATGTTAATGAAATAGATTTAAGAGATTTAACTGGATTAGGTTTTACTGATGTATCTGTTTTTCCACATTACAATAATAAATTGAAAAGAGAAGTTGATGAATTTGAAAAATTAAAAGATGTTAAAGTTGCAAGAATAAAAGATACAGAAGCAATAGTTATTAGAAATAATAAAATTAATAAAATATAATTTTTATAATTTCTTTATATAATCTCTTAGAACATTCAATACATCTGCTTGCTTACTTGGTAGGAATCTAATGGAACCTGCGTGTTTGTGGCCTCCGCCTTCAGGGAATGATTCACTTAGTTCAGTTTCTAGGAAGTCTACAAATTCATTTACTGAGAATGGGGAATCTTCTGAAACTCTTATGGTGATGGCGTCATTCATTAGACCAATGCTAATTAATTTGTTCATTTTCTTTTGTTCAAGTTGATAATCATGTAATAATGAAATACATCTTCCTGGTTTAGGGTAGAAACCACGAGCAAAGGTTGTTTCAATAGGAAGTATTTGAAGAGAATGATCTTTTACTTTTTCAATCTTTGAAGCGGATTTTGCAATTTCAAGACCTTTTTCATCTAGTTTCTTAATATAAGGTGATAATAATTCCACAAGAGCTTTTTGTTTCTTCATAGGTTCTCCGAAAAGAACTTCGATATATTCACGAGCTTCCATGAATCTTAATTTTGCAGATATGAAATCAATAACTCCGGCAATGTCCCCTAGCATTGATTTGGTGTAACCTTTGGTTTCGGCTAGTTTAAGGTATGCTTTCATGGTTTCCGGATTTTCAGTTCTGTCGGCTATTCCGGCCATGGCTGGAATTTGAGTTATGTTAAGATTAGGATCCTGATTAATGAATCTAGCCAATTCAGTACAAAGCATTCCGGCTGAGAATTTATCTCCGGTTTCATTTACTAGAAATGGATTTATATGAACAAGAGTTTCGGCAGAGATTAGGTCTTTATCAAATCCATGATGATCTACAACTATGAAATCAATTCCGTGAACTCGGCCTTGTTGAATTCCTAGAAGATCTTTTTCGCCAGATCCAGTGTCTACAATAAGTACAAGGGGCATTTTATTTGAGAATTTTGCCGCATTGGAAAGAGATTTAGATGAATCTCTAATGGAATCTTCTAGTTCATACATTGGGGCAGCGATAGGTGATCGAGTGTAAAATTCCCAGGCGGCCTTTATGGAACTATGTTGCTTTGAAACAAGAGGAAGGATTGCTCTTTCTAGAGAATAACCAGATGAATAACCGTCAGCATCATTGTGATGTCTAATTACTATAGGTCTATTTTGTATAATTGCAAGTCTAATTTCCGTGGCTGCTTTGATGAATCTATCTTTTAATTTATTCAATATAGGATCACTAACTAAAAAGTCCATTTCTGGAACCTTTGCTTTTTCACGCTGCAATTCGGCAATCTTCTTTAGCATATATTCTTTTTGAGTTGCATCTAGTCTCTTTACTTTTTGTAGTTCTCCTTCTAGTTCGCCTTGGTAATCTTGGATGGTTACTTGAACTTCGACTGCATCTCCAATGTTCAATTCAGGATAGGCTCTAACTCCTGCTCCATCGAATGCTTTTAGTGCTAAACTTCCGGTTCCATCGGTAAGAGTGAATATGGTTGGTCCCCCGGTTTGGGTTATTTGATCTATGGTTCCGGTTAATTCTAGGTTAGATCCTTCATTGGCAGTAGAAATTTGATCTATGGTAGATTTATCGTAGGAAATGAATTTGGCAAAAGAACTAGGTTTAGGTGCTCCTCCGAACTTTGGTCTATCGTTTCCTCTGCTAAATGACTTTTTTTTGAAATTCTTGTTCATCTTTCGTTAATTATAGAAAAAATTACTTTTTCCTGTTATTTATTACAATAGGTTAAAGGCATGATGGTTTTTAAGGCTTTTGATTTAATTATTTTTTAGCTATTTTCCAAAGTTCATCAAAGTATTTTCTAAATGAATCGGTAACCACTTCGCTGGTCATAAGAAAAACCTTGGGAATGTCCTTAGACCAATAGATTATCATAGTTCTATTGGCGTGGATGTTAATGCTTGCTGGAGTGTTCTGCATTAAAAATCTTATTTCCGTGTTCTTCTGTTTTTTCCAAAACTTTACTCCTTCCTGATCTCTTAGATTCTCATTGTATATTATTTTATATTTCACTCCTTTTTCTTGTCTAAGGAGGTTAACTCTTTCAAAGAATCTCTTATATTTCACACTATCGGTGTAAATTCCTAGACTTGCCCCAAGAACCAACACTTCATCTCCTTTTTTTAGTAAATTAAGTCCATCATCATAGGCTGATTTTAGACCTTCATAGTCTTCTAGGATTTCAACCTTTTCTTCCTGGGGAGATCCCATCTTTTTAGCTAAACTTTCTATCAAAGTTTTTGCCTGCAGTTCTTGTTGCTTAATTTCTTCTTTCTTTCTTTCAAGATAATCAAATATTTTAATGGGATTAGTGGGTGAGAAATATTTTACCTTGTTTTTGATGATATAACTGGCAAGTCCTTTTTCTATTAGTTTATCCAGAAGGATTTGAATCTTGGAATAGGATACTTCGGATTTTTTGGCCAATGGCCCTATGGTGGTATTCTTTAGATCGAATAGGGCAAAGTAAACCTTGGCTTCGGATTTGGTTAAACCTAGGTTTTCAAGTATTTCTTGCATTAATATCTTAAGTTAGGGAGTTATTTAAATCTTGTTATTATCCCATCCTAAGGGGGAGATTATATCTAAATACAGTCGAAATACATAATTTTCATAGAACAGCAACATAAGAGCTGTTTAAACAAACAAAATGATAAACAAAAAACAAAAAACAAACAAAGACAAAATTGTAGAAATAAGACTAGGTCACCAAGGCGAAACATTACCTTGGAATGGTTCACATGAGCAAAGATGTAATGAATATTTTTTTGGTTTGATAATTGATGGAGAATTTAGGGCTGGAGGTCATCATGGTCTACCCTGCACTCGGGGAAGATCAAATGCAGATTATATTAGAGAGAGTTACGTAAAGATGATTGAAGAAGAAACAACTAAATTTGCTAAAGAAATGAAGGGTGTAAAAAATTATCAATTAGTTAATGGTTGGGGCTTTGACTTTTTTCATCCAAATTATGCGAGTATTTCTGTTGGTAATATGTCTGATGATGCAAAAAAAGACTTTCTAAGTAATCTTGAAGCTAAGTTAAAAGGAAGTAAAAAAATTGATATGACTAAATTAACTTACGATTATAACAATTTTAGGGATAGAAGTATGGATGGGGCTCCATGTTAATATGACAAATCAAAAAAAAGAAGCAAATGAGGGGCATGGACAATTTAGATTAGATTATATTGTTGATAGATTATTGACAAAAAAATCAAATATACTAGTTGGAAGAGAAAGTATTCGTAGATATCAAGGAAATGAATGGGGAGGTACGGCTTTTGATTATGCTACAAGATCTTACCATTTTCATGCTTTAGATAAAGAAGGTATTGAAAGATTTTTTAGGGGAGATTACTTTATTGGTCCAGTGGGCAAGGGTCAAGCTCATTGCTCAACAAATGTTAATTCTGCGGAAAGAAAGAAAAATCAAAGAGCAACATTTAATTCAATAGCTAGTGCTGCTTTAAGTTTAGCAAATAGTTTAGTTAGAAAAAATGTAAGCAATTATAAAATTTTCAATGGACTAATCAAAAATACGTATGGACAAGAAGAAAATATAGAAAAATTATCTAAAACTGAATTGAGATTGTTTAGATCAGTGTTAAAACGTGTTCTAAAGAGGAATGAAATTTATGAGGCTGATGATTTATATAATAAACTTGCAAAGCAATAAAATGGAAAATAAAACCTACACACTAACAAAAAGAATAGCCAAACATGGCAATCAAGCAATTATAGTCATACCTAAGATAATTGAGCAGAGTTTGAAACCAGGAACTATAGTTGAGCTGAGGATTGAAGTTTTAGATAATAATTAAAACATATTTTAATTTGACACAATGTATTTAAGCTAAAATTAAGCAACTAAATAGGGTCAAAGAGAAAAATGGCGAGAATCATTGGGCGAGGTTATTCCTATGATGACATTCTGATTATTCCTAAATATAATAAAATTAGATCTAGAAAAGAGGTTATGTTCAAAACTAAAGTAACTAGAAATTATTATATCGATATTCCCTTTGTGGCTGCTAACATGGATACGGTTTGTGAAAGTGAAATGGCCATAGCCATTGGAAGACTTGGAGGTTTAGGAGTAATTCATAGATTTCTAACTATTCCCGAGCAGACAAAAGAAGTAAGAAAAGTAAAAGAGGTAGGATTAATTGCCGCCGCAGCCATAGGAATAAAAGATTTTGAACTGAGAGTTCTGGCATTGGTTGGAGCGGGAGTAAATATTATAGTATTGGACATAGCCCATGGACATTCTAAGTATGCTGGCAAAACTTTGGATTGGATAAAACAAAATTATCCTCAAATTGATGTCATGGTGGGAAATATTGCTACTAAAGATGCAGCAGAATATTTCTTTTCTAAAGGAGCAGATGCAATAAAAGTAGGTATCGGTCCTGGAAGCATGTGTACCACAAGAATAATGGCTGGAGCCGGAGTTCCTCAGGTTACGGCAATAATGGATGCCTATGAAGCTACTCAAGGAAGAATTCCTATTTGTGCCGATGGAGGTATTAGATATCCAGGAGATGTGGTTAAAGCAATTGGTGCTGGAGCAGATACGGTAATGATGGGTAATGTTTTTTCAGGGACCACTGAAACTCCAGGAGAGATAATTGAAAAGGGAGATAAAAAATTCAAACAATATATGGGCATGGCAAGTTACGATGCTACATTGAAGAAATTAAATCTTGAAGGAAAGAAGGAAGAGGAAGTCATAAGTGTGGAGGGAGAAAAAACATTTGTTGAGTTTAAGGGAAGTGTTAAACCCATAGTTGAAAAATTCCTTGGAGGTCTTGCATCGGGAATGACCTATCTGGGAGCAAATCAAATTGATAGAATAAGGGGCAAAGCAGATTTCATTGAAATTAGTGCTGCAGGCTATAGAGAAAGTGTGGCCCATGGAATTAGAAAGTTTGAATAATGTACTATATATTGTATATAGCATAGGACTTTAAATCTAAACTAGTTTTATTGCTTATGGAAAAGCTACTCTATGTGGATAAGTATTATGGTGGCTCTGGAGGTCTTGAAATGATGGAGCGAGTTGAACCGGTCAGGGCCGAATTGATGAGTCATCTGAGATCTAGATTCGAAGTTCATAGAGCTTTTGATTTTGATATGCAAATTGTGGATAAATTAGCAAGAGAAAAAGGAAAATTTGATGCGCTGTTAACTCATTTTCCCTATGTGGATCTCGGACGAAGTTATTCCTATAGAGGTGCCATTGCAAATATGATGGAATTAAAAGAAAGATTGCCTAATCTCCCAGTGGTTATCTATACGGGTGCTGCTCCTCAGGAAAAAGCATTGAGCATATTTGATCCGAGCAATGTAATCTTTAAATCTCGCAATGTAAGTTATGATGCTGGATTAATTTTAAATGCTTTTTCTAGATTGTTAGCTAAGAATTAATTCTTTTTCTTATTAGTTGGTACGCTAATGTCATTCATGTAATGCATGGCTGAAATGAATCCGGTTACGGCAATTACCAGTGAAAGAGGCCAGGATAAATAGCTCCAGACAGGATAAATTGTGCTAAGAATCAGTGCTGGAATTGCAAAACCTTGTAGGAATGTGGTCCATTTTGCTATATTTCTTGCGTGGGGAATTGGTTTTCCTGCGAAGAATGAAATTAGGGCAAAAGGTGCGGATATTATTTCTCTAGACATTATGAATAGTAATTGGAGTCCATGTTCCCAATCTAATTTCTCAAATATTCCATAGGACACAAAGAAAGCCAGTGCAGTTCCTATCCAAAGAAAACGATCAGCAATCATATCTGCTTGTCTTCCAAATTCGGATTGCCATGAAAATTTTCTAGATAAATAACCATCAAAGAAATCGGTAAGTGCAGCTATTGCAAAAACGGCAACTATGGTGTAAATATGTTTTCGGGTAAATATGAAATAGACTACCACAAAGGTCAAAATTATTCTACTAATGGTAAGAAGATTAGGAATATGTCTGAAAATACTCAATTCTTTCTTGGTTTGGGCCTTCATGTTTTAACGAGGATAAGAAGGTTTAAAAGTCCTTCGCCTTTGTTAGTTTCATAGCGAGGTAGAGCAGCCTGGAGTGCTCGCCAGGCCCATAACCTGGAGGTCGTGCGGTTCAAATCCCACCCTCGCTATGTTTAAATAAAAAGATGGGTCAAACATTAGGAATTTTATTTGCGGTAATTGCCATGCTGGGCTGGGGATTTGGAGATTTCTTTATTCAAAAAAGTGTTAGAAAAATAGGGGATATGAGTTCTTTGTTTTTCATAACTCTCGCAGGAGCCATATCTTTGATTCCTTTTGTTTACCAAGATATGCATTTCATGTTTGATTCCTATTTTAATTTCTTTTTATTGTTTTTTGGAAGTGCCATATTATTTTTAGCAGCAGTGTTGGATTTTGAAGCACTGAAGGTGGGAAAGCTTTCGGTGATTGAACCCTTGTGGTCTCTGGAGATTGTATTTGCGTCTTTGTTATCATTCATAGTTCTGGGAGAAGTTTTGGAAAGTAATCAGTTGGTTTCCATTTTATCTCTGTTCATAGGTTTAATTTTGGTTTCTCTAAGAAATCCTGATGTTTTCAAGAAGTTTTTCTTTGAAAGAGGAGTTTTCATTGGAATTCTATCGGCTTCCATGATGGGCACGGCTAATTTCTTCATGGGTTGGATGGCTAGAGAGACGGATCCATTGTTTGCCAAGTGGTTTTTTGATTGTGTTCTTGTTATTCTATCACTTATAATAATACTAAAGAGAAAAGAATTCAGATTATTGAAAAAAGAATTTATGAAAAATAAGAAAATGGTTCTTTCCATGTGCATATTTGATAATATTGCCTGGACTTTCTATTCTATGTCCATGGCTTTGATACCCATATCCATTGCCACTTCATTTTCTGAAAGTTATATAATTCTAGCCGTGCTATTGGGAGTTTATGTTAACAAAGAAAAGCTAAAGAAACATCAGATAGTTGGGTTAGTCATAGCAATAATCTCTGCAATATATTTAGCCTATAGCATTGGCTAATTTGTGCAATAATATTTATTAACCTCATTATTGCTTGTTTTTTTATGAAAACTCTTCCTTTTTTTAAAAGAACTCTTAAGTCTGGAGCAAGATTAGTTGGAGAAATAAGAGAAAACGATCGAGGAGGAACGGTTTATTTCAAATATGCTTATGGTGGTTTAAACACTACAGGACCAAATTTAGGTGGTGCCCATGTTTTAGAACACATGGCTTTCAAGGAACGAGAATCGGAAAATAGAAAACTTGCCTACAAGGATTTTATTAATATTGGCGGTTTATCTAATGCAGGTACAACATTTACGGAAACTGATTTCCATGTTAGAGTTCCATTGAGAAACCTGGATGTTGCTTTTAATTATCTGGGTCTTCTTTTGAAAAAGCCAGAGCCTAATGCTAGAGAATTAAAAAAAGAATTAGAAGTTATTAATATAGAAATGGCTAGAAATCATGATCATCCTGAAGAATATGTTCACGAATTAACTTTGCATAGCATATTTTCAGATATTCCTCCTAGTTCAATTTTTGGAACTAAAAGAACAATTAATAATTTTACTCCTTCGGATATTCAACGATTTTGGAGGGAAGGATATGCTCCGTCTAGATTAGTAATGGGTTACGTTGGTGGCCCTGTATCCATTGATGAATTGAGTTTAAATTTGGATAAATTATTGGATGTGCAAAAGAATAATAGTTTAGCTAATCCTAGTATCTTGCCTTTTTCTGGAAGACCAAAAGTTATAAAAGAAAAACGTAAGGGGTTGGATCAAACCTATTTGGCTGTGGCTGTTCCTCATTCGGGAAATAATTCTAAAAATTATCCTGCTTTTGAACTTCTTACGGACTTTCTAACCGAACTTGAACAAAGTAGGCTGTATGAGTTAATAAGGGGCAATAGTGAACTTGCCTATAGGATAAATGGAACTTTGGATGAAAAATTATATTATATTGATTTAGGTACGCATCCTAGAGAAGTTGATAGAGTTATAAAATTAATAAGGAAAGGTTTTAGTCAGGCTAGTAAAATGGGTAATTCGGAATTTAAATTATTAAAAGAAAGATCCATTGGTGCTTTTGAAGGTAGAGAGTATGATAGTATAGAACTTAGTGATAAATTAGCTTGTTTAGAACTTGGAGGCAAGGGTATGGACAGTCATTATAATTATGCAGATATGGTAAATAGGATTACTCTTCCAGAATTTAGAAGAGCTGCAGAAGTTCCATATTTTGGGCAGGTAATACTTTCTTCTGATTAAAATACAATCTAGGATTAATTCTTTTGTAGAAATATTCTTGTTTTTCCTGAATTCATAAAAATATCGAAAGGAAAGCCTATATAAATATAACTTTTTATTTAGTGGCATGACATTAATACTAGGAATAGATGATGCTGGTCGAGGTCCTTTGATCGGGCCTATGATTCTTGCGGGGGTTTTGATTAAAAAGGAGAATGAATCTTTTTTGCAAAAAAGAGGAGTAAATGATTCCAAGAAATTGACGGATAATAAGAGATTTGAGCTAAAGGATGTAATTGAGGGTATAGTTGAAGGTTTTAAAGTGGTTAAAACGGAAGCAGAGGATATTGATAAGTCAATAAATTCTGGAGTTAATTTGAATACGCTTGAAGCAATAAAATGTGCTGAGATTATTAATAGTTTAAACAATGGAAATGAGAAAATAAAGGTTATTGTGGACTGCCCTTCGGTAAATACGGTTGCCTGGAGAAAAACTCTGATAGGTTATGTGAAAAATAATGAAAATTTGGATATAAGTTGTGAACATAAGGCTGATGCGAATCATATTTCGGTAAGTGCGGCAAGTATTCTTGCTAAGTGTGCTAGGGAAGAGTCGGTGGCTGAACTCAAAAAAGAATTTAGTGAATATGGTGATATCGGCAGTGGTTATCCTAGTGATCCTTACACCAAGGAATTTTTGAAAAAGCATGGAGAGCAATTAAAAGACTCGGGATTATTTAGAAAAACCTGGGCCACCTGGAAAACTCTTTTTCCTGGAGATAATGATCAAAAGACTTTATTTTAAAATGGAAGAAATAAACAAACTAAGGCAAAAAATAAATGAAATCGATTCAAGGATAATTGAATTGCTAAGAGAAAGATTTGATATTGTTAAAGAAATAGGAATTCATAAGAAGAAAAATGGAATTGCCATAAAAGACGCAGCAAGGGAAAAAGAAGTTATGGATAAAATTGTGGAAAAGACCAAGCAACAGGGAATGAGAGATATTCAGGAAGTAAAGGAAATATATAATTCAATAATCAGTGTTTCTAGAAATATTCAGGAAAAGGATTAATCCTCGTTATCTTTATTATCTAATATTAGTTCGGATGGAAATCTTGGCGAATCACAAACAATTCCGCTATGGAATATGTTGAGTGTTCTAAGTGCGTTTAATGCAGTTTCAATGGTTTTACTATCTTTTCTACCAAAAACTTCTCCTCCAATTCCAAATTTTCTGCCATTGGTTGTTTTTTGGTATTGATCTATCGCTACTCTTTCTCCTTCAAATCTTAAACTCTCTTCTCTTGAAGGATATTCATGAAGATTTATTTTTATTCTACTATTTACTAAGGTCAGGCCTATAATTCTATAATGGAATTTATCATCTATTGGAAAATCGATGGGTAATTGGGATTCATAAACTTCATGAGGATCGCGCATATCTTCTTTTCTGCAAAGTCTAACGGTCATTAAAGATTTAGATTTATTTGCTTCCATCCATGCTTTTTCGGTATAGTGTATAAAAAAGTGGTTTTTTGTAAGTTCTTCTTTAAATCTTCCTAGTGATTTATATCTGGCACTTGCTCTCCAATCATAATGTGGTGCAATAACTGCAGATATGTCAAAATTAGTTAAACGCCTTAGATTTTGCATATTTTCGAAAATTGTCCAGGATTTAAAAATATATAGGTAATGAAATTAATCCTCTTCGTCATCAATAAGATTCTTTCTTTTTATACCGTGTTTTTCCATGTATTCTCTTTCCTGCCTTTCTTCTTCGGTTTCATCCAAATTTTCTGAGTCTTCATGTTTATCTTCATCATCTAGGCCTTCGAGAGCATCCTCTATTTGATCTGGATGTTCAACTACAATTGGCTTTAGCTTAGCTGATTTCTTGTTTGTCTTCTTCATTTTGCTCATTTTCCTGGGCAGAATTTTCCGTATTTAAACCTTTTTCTTCTTCTAAAATAGGGGCAGTTTCAGGGGTTTCAGAGTTCTCTGAATTTCTAGTGGCGTCGTTATTATCCACATGGCTAACGGGTTGATCGTTAATCTTAAGACTTAGAACTTTTGAAACTCCATCGTGCATGGATACTCCATATAATAGGTTTGAAGACATTATGATGGAATCATTGTGGGTGATGACTATGTATTGACCGGATTTCATGTATTGGCTTAGCAGTGCAGCTAATCTCTCGGAGTTTCTTTTATCTAGGGCTGCGTCAATTTCGTCAAATATGTAGAAGTGGTATGGTTTATACTGCTGTATGGCAAATAGTAATGAAAGGGCAACGAGGGTTTGTTCTCCTCCAGACAATGAGGTGATATCGAAGTACTTTCCTTTGGCTAATCTGACCACAATATTAACTCCTCCGGCGAATACGTCTTCATGGTTTTCTATTTCTAGATAGGCTACTCCTTTGGTGTATAGCTTGGCGAAATTTTGGGTGAATAGTTCATTCATGGCATTGAATGTTTTCATGAATGTTCTTAGTTTCTTTTTATCAATTTCTTCTATGATGGTTAGGATATCTAGTTTTTCTTTCTCTAGAGTATTTACTTTTATTTGCACTGCATCGTATTCGGTTTTTATTTCATCATAGACTTCTAGAGCTCTCATGTTAATGCTTCCTATTAATAATAATGCTTCATTGTTTTTGGTTAATCTCTCATTTAGATTTTCAATGGTGGCTTTTATTATTTCTTCAACTGGAACAGGGAATTCTTTTAGTTCCATTTCAAAGGATTCTTTTTCTGCATCAAACTTTGCTTTTCCTATTTTAAGATAGTTGGTTTGATCTTCTATTTGTCTTATGTTGCTTTGAAGTTCAGTAAGATTGATGCTTTTCTCTTGGATTTGGGTTTGCATCTGGTCTCTGGATTCAAACATTTTCTTGAATTTGGTATTAAGTTCTTCGGATTGTTTTTCTTTTTCTTCCAGAAGTTTATTTTTGTTCTTTAGAGTTTGTTCAATATTTAGTATTTCATTCTTAACCTCATTTAGGTCATTGGTGCTGTGTTTGATAACATTTCTCATGTTTTCAACTTCTCTTTCTTTGTACAATAGGGAAGTATCCGAATCTCCCTTGGTTCTCGACGATATTTCTTCTATTTCCAATAGAATGGAGTCATATTTTTCTTGGATTTTTGGAAGATCAATTACTTTAACTTCCAGGTTTTTTCTACGCTCTTCAATCTTAACAATTTCATCTCTAATATTCTTTTCAGAATTAACTAAATTCTTTAGTTGTTCCTTTTTATCTTTCAATGCTTTATGTTTCATCAAATCGAGTTCAAGATCGGCAATTTTTCCTTTCAGTTCACGAATTTCATTGTTCAGAATTGCCTTTTGGTCTTTAATTTTACTCAGTTCTATTCTGGAATTGTCCAATTGTTTGTTGAATTCGGATATTTTGTTATTTGAATCTAAAAATACGTGGTTTATGTGTTCTGGAGTTATTTTACTTTGGCATAGGGGGCAGGTGTCTATCTTATCTACCTGGGATTTTATTTTCTCTGCTCTGGCAATCTCGACTTCGGCTATGGATATCAGTTTTTCATTGGATAATTCGGTTTGATAGAAGTCGGATATGGTCTTTTCTTTTTCTATGAGGGATTGTTTCATGGAACCTATGGACTTGGTGCACTCTTCTTCGCTTTGCATTTTTAGTCTAAGGGAAATATCTTCAATTTGCTTTAGAATATTTTCAGAATCTGTTTGCGCTCTGGTTAACTGGCGTTCTTTATCTTTTGCAATCTCTCGGGATGAGAATAATTCGGTTTTGAAATTGTAGAGTTTATTTCTTTCTTCTTCTATTTTAAGTAGTTCTTCTTTCTTTTTCTTAAGCTCGGCAGCTTTCATGGCCATAATAGGAGATTGTTTTCTTGCTTCGGCTATTTCCTGTTCCAGAGAAGGAATTGATTTCTGCATTCCTTCAATTCTTCTTTCAATTTCTATCTTCTTATTTTCATAGTTTTCTCTTCTTACCTTTAGACCTTCAAGTTCGGCTTTCAGATTGGATAAATTATCATTCAATGTTTCCTGTTCTATTCCTGTGGCCTGTTGGATGCTTTTGTTTATTTGATTTATTTGTTCTTGTAAAGATTCTATTTGTTTTTGATTGGTGTCTGCTTCGGCTTTTTCCTTTTCTCTTTGTTCTAGCCTTTCAGCAATGGATTTGTTTATTTTTTCCAGTTCCTTGACCTTATCTTCTATTTTTCTAGAGAGAATGGATGCTTTGAGTCGCTTTTGCATACCTTGGAGTTCCTGGAATCTTAAAGCCTGTGCACGCTCTTTTTCAAGGTTCTTCATGTAGATACTTCTTTCACGTAGAATGGCTGCTATTTCCTTTAGTCTTTCTTCGGTTTTTTCCAGTTCTTTGAGGGATTTTTCTTTCTTGGATTCATAGATGGAAATTCCTGCAACTTCTTCAATGATCTTTCGCCGCTCTTCGGATTGCATTCTAACAATATACTGTATTTGACCCTGGAGAATGATATTAAATCCATAGGGATTAATTCCGGCAAGGGTAAGCATTTCCACTACTTCAGTTCTAGTTTTAACTTCATCATTTATCTTATAGATACTAACTCCATTATGACGCACAATTCTCATAAGAGATATTTCTTCTTTATCCAATGGGAATGTCTTATCAGTGTTATCAAAAACTATTTCTACGCTTGCCTCACGGCCAGGTTTAATATATTTGGAACCCATGAAAAGAAGGTTTTTTGCCTTTGCAGCTCTCATGGATTTGATGGATAAACGACCTAGAACAAAACATATGGCATCGGCCACATTAGATTTACCGGAACCATTGGGACCTAGAATGACGTTAACTCCCTGGTCAAAGACTATTTCAGTTCTTCTAGCAAAGGATTTGAATCCTGTCATCACCATCTTTTTTACATGAACCATACTCTAAAGAGAGATATTAAGGATATTTAAGGATTTTCAATGCTCAGATAGTGATATACTGATTATTAATTATTTAACTTCTTCCCAGATTTTTTGCATCAATTCTCTTTCGTCTTCTCGTAATTCCCAACCCATAGACTTATCACCATGTCTGGCTTTCAATAGATGGGTAGATGGGAAATAAAGAATATATCCTTTGGATTTTGCTTTTCCAAATATTTCTATTGTATCTTTGCTATTTGCTCTAAACATTCCGCTACCTAATCCATTAGGTCCATCTATATATGGATGTGCAGAATAATCTAATGTTCTCATACCGATAGGCATTCTTCTATCAACAATATTTCCTATTACATTTATTTCTAGTCTATTTATCTCAGGGAATTTTGATCTAAATTGTTTTAAAGCCGATATATAGGTTTGGGCTTGATTTTCGGCCATTTCTTGTTTTAATACTTCTTGTTCAGTAACTAGATCTTCAAATAATCTTCTTTTTTCTTTGATAGGTTTGGCTATTTCTTCTGCATCTAAGAATTGTCTTATTAGAAATCCTTCATATATTATTAATTTTTCAATTAATGCTGATTCGTTGTTTGTTTGAGTCATTTTATTTCTTTAATTCTTCGTAGGCTCTGTTTCTTTTTTTACGTGAGATTAAATCTGCTCCGAAAAAGCCCAACATACTAACTACGAAAGAGCCAACGAATAAATTACCATATAATTTAACATTATAGTAATCTTTTGAATTTTCAGTGGAAAGGCGTTTAAATTCTTCATCGGATTTGATATTGTCTAGATCTGATTGAAGCGCTTTTTCAATATTACTTAATGCTCTTCTTTTTTCAATGAGTACTGGAGACGAGTCATTAGTTAGTGTATTTAGATCTTTTTTTGCTGATTCTGGAACATAGGGTAGTGTAAACGTATTATAGCTATCATGTAATTCTTGTCCAACAGTACAGAAGGATTTCCATGCTTTTTCGTATTGGATCATTATTGGCTTTGCATCTCTTTCATTTATTCTAGCTAGCGATTTGCTGTCATTATATAAATTAAATATTCCAATACTCGCAGGTAAAATTCCAGCTAATGCTGCAGTTATTGCAGTTCTTTTAAGATAGGAATTAGTGATCTTTCTTCTTGCTTCTCTTGTTTCGTAATGGTCTCTGGTCATTTTGTTTGTTAAAGGTTACTTTTTGCATGAAAGTATAAACATTAATAAAATAAAAAAAGAAAAAGTTAAAAATAAAAGTAAAAAAATAAAAAAGTTTATTTAGTAATAACTTTCTCCGATTTCTTGTGTTTTTTCAGGTTTTCTTGTTAGTAGTACAATAAGCACTACAAGAAGAACTACAAAGATTATTGCTAGAACTACGGTCAATACGACTGCAGCGCTTCCAGCGAATGCACTTGAAGAACTTCCATCAACATTTGCTATAAAGCTTTGGGATTGAACAATTGCGCCATTGGATAATACATTAACTGCGAAGTCATATCTTCCTGTTTTTGAGGCAGAAGCGACAACTTGCACTGTCTTGCTAGATCCAGCTGGAACAACGACAACAGAATCATCAATTGCTACATTCAATGCTGAATCAGCACTGTCAGAAGACAATTCATAGCTCTGTATTTTGTCACCAGAATTAACTAGTGTGAAAGTATAGGTTGCTTTTTGACCAACGCCAAAGGATTTACTTTGGGTTGAAGAAACAACACTACTATCAGCACCAGAACTTCCGATTGCAATCTTTTTAGTTACCACACTTGAAGAATCACTGTTGTATGCATCTATTTCTAGAAGGTATACTCCAGCCTTGGCAGAGTTTGGAATGTTAATTAACATTCTTCTTTCTGCTGCATCTTGCATATCTGGGTTGGATTGGTCTACTGCGGACATATCTCCGAAGTAAGCTGTTTGTTCAAGACCTAGGGCTGTAATTTTTACAGTTACAAAGGTATTGTCAGCTTTATGACTTCCAGCGTTCTTAAGAACAACGTCAAGAGCTAGAGATTTTCCAGCTGAGACAGTGTTCTCAACATTTGCACTAAGAATTTCTACATTGTAGGATTCTCTTTGTGCAGTTAAACTAATAGTTTCAAGGTCAGATAATAAACCGCTCTTTGATTCAAGATCAACGAACAGTGAAGTATCTTCACTTGGATCAATGTTACTAGGAACAGTTACGGCAAATATTTTGCTGTAGGTTCTTCCTGCGATAACATCGAAACTATCAGAAGT
Organism: Candidatus Woesearchaeota archaeon; assembly: GCA_964647695.1. Taxonomy (GTDB): domain Archaea; phylum Nanobdellota; class Nanobdellia; order Pacearchaeales; family GW2011-AR1; genus VGKP01. Next base: position 61,609 of record CAZYIS010000003.1, on the reverse strand, counting down.
TGCTGATAAGTCTTTACCACCACTAACCCAAAGTTTCAATCTAACATCAGATGCATTGTCAGTTGCGTAAAAGACGACTTTGACTGCTAGAGTCTCTCCGCCTGTTACACCGATAGTTGCAGCTCCGTTAAGAGCTTCAACACCATTTACTTCAACGCTATTGATGTTGGTAAGTGCGCTAACATTAGCTAATACCAAAAAGGTAAGAGCAAATATTGCCACAAGCGAAACCAAAATTGTTTTGTTTGTCATGGTTGTGTTAAAATTTAGTTAATTATAATAATCAATTTGGCTATATAAGCTTTTTGGTATGGTGTAATTATATAGTGACGAAATATTTAAAAAGGTATACAAGGTTCTACCCAGGTATACCAAAATGGAAGAAATCTTTGAAAATCAAGCAAAGCCGAAGAAAAGCAAAGTCACGACGATAAAAGTGGATGAATCTACTAAACATAGGATTGAATTTCTAAGAACCTATAGAAGGGAAAGCTACGACGAAATCATGCAAAACATACTGGAAGTGCTTAACATTTGCAGAGTGAATCCGGAAAGAGCAAGAAGCCGATTGATTCTAATTGATAAGGAAAGAAAGAGAAATCTTAAGGAGAATGGAAAATGAGCAGAGTATCCAATGCTGAACTAGAAATAAGAAAAGGCGAAGTAAAGAGAAAGTTAAGAGATAAAGATATAGCCAGAAATAGGGAAGGATTGAAAATAAATCCTCTTTATAGAGAAACAATGAGTGAAGGTTTAATCTATGATTCGGGTGATCCATATAGGGAATTTGCATATCATATGGTAAATGGTCATAGCCCAAGAAATATTGTTCTGAGAACTTCTAGAGGATTAGTCGTAGAAGCAACTCCTAAAAAAGTAAGGTATAGAAATAAAAACAGGGAATCAATTAATACTTCCCTAGAGTTTAATCCAAATGCACCAACTTACGTTCTAGAAGCACCATATTTTATTAAAGTTGCAAGTGTTCTTTCTCATTTTACTAGAATTGCTCTTTCAAATTTGGAAAACGTTTCGTTGGAATTGGATGTTAAAGATCCTTTTGGAGATGGGAGCAAATGAGCACATCTTATGAATTTAGGAAAATGGAATGCATAGTATTGCAGCTTACGCAAATTACTCAGAGTTCTGGTTTAGATCTGAGAACTATAGCTGAAAAGTGTGCTCATAAATGGAGTACTTCAAATTCCAATGCTAGACTATATATCCGAGATAACTTTCTTGGAAAACTAGGGCTAACAAAAGCAGAGGAAAATCATAGGAATTGTAGAGATACTTTGGTTAGACGATTAGATGATTACTTAGTGATTACCCATGCTTCAGAAGCCGATAGAGTAGAACTATATGAAAAATTGAGTGGGTTATTCGGGGATATTAAACCTTTGAAATATGTTCAGAGTTTAGACTCAATGGAAGGTTTAGGAGATTTTGCATGGTAGAACAAATGATCGACTTTAGAAAAATATTGAGAGAAGAAAGAAAGAGATTCAATTGGATTAAACCTTCTGAATTATCTAAACTGGAAACTTTGAATGAGTCTACTCTCGCTAATTATTTATCTGATTATACTAATGAATTTACTCAGGTTTCTTCTTTTATTGGTCTGCAGCAGGATCCTAGATTTATCGAACCAACTATGATTCCTCATGTTTCTAAGGATGATTTGGTGGAAGATAATAGAGAATATAAAATAATTTCAGGATTTTCATTAAGATATTCAGAATCAAGAAGGATACCTAGAACTAAAAGATTAGGCAAGTTAATAGAAGAAATAGATGTTAGAACCGATAGATTAAACAGAATATTACCTAGTATTAAAGATCAAGATTCAAATAGAGCTTCTATTGCTGGAGCTGTTGTTAATTGGGCTTCTCTTCCTTTACTGGGCTATGTTAAGAATATTAAAACTCAAGAACAAGATTTGTTTGAATTGGTTGAGCTGGTGTATGCTTATGTTCCTGGAAAGACTGCAGTCACCTATTCTGGTTCCATGTTGCAATTGGAAAGAGAATTGCGGAGATTTAAGTAAAATGGAACTGGTTAAACATTATGATTCTGATTGGGCTAAAGCTAAATCTAGAGATTTGGTTGGAAAAATGTTGGATAAAACCATATTGACCTTTAGAAAACCAAAAGATGTTAAAGTTTTGCACTTCGGAGGTGTAGATCTTGCTGAAGCTAAGCAAGTTTATCTTCCTAGAGGAATAAAACCTGAAAATATAGTAAGTATTGAGAGAGACAGAGCAAGTGCTGAAGCACAAAGAAAATTAGGATTAGGAGTTCAAGTAGTCAATCAAGATATAGTCGATTATGCAAAATCTGAAGATATAAACTTCGATGTAATAAGTTTAGATTATATTGGTCCAATTACAACTAAAACATTGGATATTTTAGCGATGTTATCTGATAAACAAAAGAATAACCAATTTTTATTACATCATGCAAATTTATTAAGGAGGGATGGTGATTCCGAAAGAGTATACATGACTGGATACTCATTTAGAGATGCGCATAAATTTGATTCCGATCCAGGGTTTAAGCCATCCCATCATATTCGTAAAGGTTTTGAAAAAATGCAGGAAATGAGGCGCGAATTCGATTCTGCTTTAGAAGGAGATGGAATAAAAGATATAAAATCATTAGGTTATACTCCTGTTTTAAGAGCATTACTTTCAAGAACTACAATTGGTAGTTTAAATAAATTATTCAGATTTAGTTCAGGCAATGATTTTCTTTTCAATATACGCAACTTAGAAAAAATTGCTTCAGAAGATTGGAAGAAAGAAGTAAAAATAGATCCTAATGATGTTACTGGTTCTTTAATAAATTTATCTGGAGGAAATCCAGCCATGTCTAAACTTGTAGAATATTTAATTTCACTTAATATAGAAGGAATGATGTCAAATATGGGCTTGGGTTCCAAAGAATCATTAGTTGCAACTATGGCTCTTGCAGATTATGTAAAAAACAAACCTTATTTTAAATTAGTTGACTTTGAAGGTTATTCTTATATTTCTGAGAGTGGTGCTCCCATGATAGGAGATATCATGTTTTTAAGATATCCTCAGTATTTAGACATGGCTTCAGAAGATATTACTCGTTCTTTAACTAATCCAATTAAGTTAGTTTCTGCTTTAAGACAATATTCTCGTGCATCAAATAAGTTTTGCCCAACTGAATCTTTGAAATTAATTTCTCAAAAGATAGATAACAGATCATTTTTAGGAAATTCATCAAAGCCTATATTGACTAAGGGTAGAGCAATTGAAGAATTTGAAAAAGGTAAATCTGTAGAAGAAATTCAACAAATTTATAGAGGCTGGCAGAATAAACCTCTTTCTCAATGGAAAGCTCATTATACTATGGGGACTTATACTGGAAATAATAGATCTGTTGAAATCGAAGAATCTAGTTTGGAAAAATTAACGAAGGAAGATGCATTAGATCTATTGTCTTCTGGAATTCCTACTAAGGAAATAGTTGAAGCTTGGCCAGGTTCTTTTACGGTTGGGCAGCTAAATTCATATAAGGCACATATAACTATGGGAACTTATGAAGGAGTTGGAAAATGAAATTCACAAAAGCCCTGGTGGAAGATAGGGTGGGCACTTTCAGAGAACAAATAATACAAAGAACTGGAATTCCTATAGAAGAAATAGAAGTAGTGGAAGAGTCTTTTAATTATATGGCCCAGAGACACGGATATTATGTGGTTATGACTACCTCTCCCGGCAAAATCTCTTTTGATCCTAAAAGGAATCATGATTTAAGTGTTTCTTTAGATAGATTTGTCTTACATGAATTAGGTCATAGATCTGGAGATGTTTTATCTCCTAATAGGCAGGAAGTAGTTATCAAATCTCTTTCAGGACTAGGTGACTCATTTTACAAAAAAACAAACAGGGTTGGAAAAATAATTGGTTTATCTAAGGTAATAGTTCAAAGAAATTTAGTTGTTCCAAAGGTAATAGATGAGGGCATTGCTGAGTTTTTCGGATTAGATGTATTTCCTTCGGTATGTGATCTGGATAAAGTTACTCAACTGGGTTTAGCAGATATTCGATGGAATCATTTATGTTTGGCAGATCCAGACCATATTCAATCTAGGGGATATAACTTTTTTGCACCCCTTTCTGCAGTCTCTCAGCCTTTGAAAACTATGGTAAATTATTTGACTAATTTTTCTAGTGTTCAAGTCCCTAGTAAAAGAGAGTTAGATTATTCTGAGGACTATTGGGCTAAACAAGGAATTAAATATGGTGGCTCGGTGAGATATTAATATGGAAGATGAAACTAATCCGAAAGTTATTAATTTGGAGAAGATACTTGGCGAAGTTAGCGCTAGAAGGGAAAGTATGATTAATATTAAAGATATAGCTAACATAACGACTTTTTCATCCTGCTGGGGAGTCCAATCACCTACATTAGCTAATACCATTAGATCGGAACTTGAAAATGCTTATTATTGGGTAAGACAAGGAATAAGAGGAAATATAAAAAAGAAAGATTCGCCCTATAGTAGTGCAGAAGTTGCGGCCCAAAGAATGTCCGACTATCTTAACTTTTTAGGCTATTCTGAAGCTGAATCAAAGAAAATGTTTGAGTCTATTCATGAAGTATGCACCTATTCTTCCTATGTTTCTCCAAATAAAAAAATTAAACCTTTTAGAAAGAAAAAATAAAATGAAAACCCTCGGTCACCTTGAATCGATAATAGAATTGATTAAATCTGGAATGCATGAACAGGAAATTATTAAAAAACTTGATTTGAAGTGTTCTTCAGCAGAATTTAGCAAATTCATTCATTCTTCTACGGGAGATTATTTTAATGATATTAGAAAACAAGGTCTTAAGGATGCATTAAATGAAGTACTAAGAGGTACAAAATATCTTTTTCAGGTTAGAAAACAGTTTAATTATACACCGTTTGGATTTTTTGGAGCAATTGAAAAACTTGATTATCTAGATGTGTTTAGGAAAGAGAAACATATTAGAGGATTTATGGTAATTGAGCTATTGGATTCTTTAACTCTGGATGGAATTCCTGAAATTGACAGTGGAATCAGAAGCGGATTAAGTACTGGCGATATATCGAGAATGATAGGTCATGAACATGGTTATGTGCAGAGATATCTAAAGGGAAGCGGACAATATACATTTTGGAATTCTAAAAAAATAAATAGAATGCTAACGGGAGTTGGCCACGTAATTTTAAAATAGTTTAATTATATAACTTTAAACCTTTAACAGCATCTTCAACCATTTCTGGCGATTCATTGATAATTCTTATTTCTTTATCTTTTGGGAGATGTTTTAGTAATTCTTTCCAACCCGCAGTAGGGGTAGGAATGTGATGTTTTTCACCTAGTTCGCCATAGACTATGCCTGAGAAGTGCACATGCCATTCTTTTCCTGGAAAAAGAGAGATTACTTTAGCATAATCTATTTTTTTATCTCTTGCAAGGATATGGGCAAAGTCTATGCAGAAAGCACAGCCGGTTTCTTTTACCAATGAGGAGATTTCTTCAATGGAACCAAAGACATTAACCTTTCCCATGGTTTCGGGGGCGATTTGAATTTTCCATCCATTAGCTTTTACAACTTTCATTATCTCTTCTATTCCTTTCTTTATTAGGTTGTAAGTGTCTTGTTTATCCTTTTCAGTTTTTCCTTTGTTAATGTAATAACCAGGATGGAAGACTACTACTTTAACTCCTAATAATTCTCCAATTTTACAGCAGTCAAGGATTCTTTTCTTTGTGGCTTCTTGTTTTGCTTTTTCAGTGGAAGCGAGATTTACAAAATATTGGGCATGGATGGAAAGATCAATGCCTAGTTCTTTTGCTTTTGCACCAATAATCTTAGCATCTTCAGGTTTAATGTAAACAGAATAGGTAAAAGCAATTTCACAGGCTTTCAAACCTAGTTTAGCATATTGTTCTAGTACTTGCAGAGCAGATTTAACTGGACCTAGACCTGCTGGACCAAATTTTATCACCATAAGCAATCTAGTACTTTCAATATTATAAAACTATCCTATTAATATTTAATATAGGAATAATTAAAAATCCCTCTTTGATGAGAAAAATATGGAAAATTTACCTGAAGTTTATGGAGTTAAGGGATTGTATTTTGATAGAAATAAGGGCATATTTTTATTTGAATCTGAAAAAAGTAAGGCTGTGGGCAAATTAACTCTTCCGGGAGGGAATATCGCTCGTGGTGAAACTCATCTGGATGGTCTGAAAAGGAAAGTATTGGAAGAGATAGGTTTTGCTCCAGTTATATTACATGAAACACCATTTCATCATCATGAATATGTAAAGAATCAGCATATTCATAAGAATTGGGCTTATCTTATTGACTTTGAGAATAATCCTTTTGGAAATGATAGTCATGGTCACACTCCTTTAGGTGCGCCCTTTTATTTTATCCCTTTAAAAGATATTCTTCGTGCTAAATCTGGAGTCACTTGTACCACTTGGCACATATTAAACTCAAGAAAATTGTTATAATTGGTTGCTGCTCATTAGACTTATTTTATAGCAATAATTATTGCTTCTTTTTCCATTCTTTTTGTTAATCGTACATCTCTGAAACCTATTTTTTTCAATTGAACTATGGATTCTCCTTCTTTCATCATTAATTCTGGTTTTCTATCTTCTTCATCGTGAGCAATCATTTTTATTTCTAAATCGGGTCGGCCCATTTCTGCTAAGCAATGATACCTTTTTACTTGTCGGCTATGTAATCTTTCTTCTTCTTTAGCATCATCGGGAACATATTTATCCATGTTAACAAATATTCCTCCAGGAGTTAGAGTTCTATATACCTCTCTTAGTATTTTTTCTCTTTTATCCTTCTCAAAATTATGAATGGTCCAGGCGGAAGCAATAAAATCATAACTGTTATCTTTAACCTTGGGCATAAAGTCAAAAATATCTTCTTCATGAGGTCTTAGTAATATTCCTCTTTTTTTAGCCACAGCTCCTAAATCAGTGAGAAGTCTAGTCATTTGTATATTGTCTGGATCAACTAGATCAATAATACTTGGAGAAGAATATTCCATAATGTATTTAGTAGATTCTCCACCACCAGAGCCTATATCTAAACCTATTAATCCTGATTTAGGTCCAAAATATCTTTCTAAACTTTTCCCTATTTCTGCATGCATTTCTTCGCTATGGGGAAATGCATTTAGTAAAAGAGGATAATCTTGGGTTAAATGGGTAGAATATCTTTGTTGTGTCATTTTACTCCTCTCAAAGTTATAATGTAGTCCCCATAATCTACTCTGTTGTTTGGCCAAGTTTTTGTTACTCTAACATCTTTAAAGTATTTTTCTACCAAATCTAATCTATCTCTTATTGAAGTCTTGAACTCGGCCATAAGGACATCATTGGCAATAATATCTGCAGTTGCTTTTATTACATCATCTGGAGCACCATTTGCAATTGTTGCTGCTAAATATTCATAGCCTAGCTTTGCTGCTGCAAGTTTTCTTCCTTTTTCATTTGAATACTTATCAATATGGCAATCAGAAACAATTGCTAAACCTTCAGGTTTTATAATCTTGGCCATATGTTTAACGACTTCTTCTTGTCTTTCATAGGGAATATGATGCAATGCTCCAGTACATAGAACGGTATCATATTTATGTATTGCATTCGATGTTAAAACATCGGCTTCAACAAATTTAGAATTCTGATATCCTTTCGAATTTGCATAGGCTATATAGTTTCTATCAATATCTACTCCTAAAAATGATAAATCGCTTCTTGCCTTACTTAATCTTCCAATTAAGTAACCTGGTCCGCACATTAAATCCAGAACTCTTCCATTTTGTGGTGCTTCATGATAAACTATATTAGCTACGGCGTCTAATGATTCTTTATAGGGCATAAATTGCAATTCTCTTTCATAGGTTTCGGGAGAAGGAAGAGGATTCATTTTTTACCCCATAATTGATATAAATCAGAATAATAGGTTTTAACACCATTACAAAAGAATAATTCGTCATTTTTATCGAAATGAAGTAATCTTCTTGAACGGATATTTTGATTATTAAGATATTCATCTAGTTTGTTTCTTGTCAAGCAGAGATTGTCATGTTGAGTGTAGGCAATCATTCCAAATTCATTTCCAAAACCATCAGCATGACCTAGGTCATCAATGACAGGCATCCTAGAAAATACTTTAATTACTTTTGTTTTATCTTCTACTTCTTTTATATTCAGAAATGATTCTCCAGTATGTAGGGCATAATCTGCTGCTATTTGAATTCCTATTTGAGGTGTTAATCCATTGGGCATATACCATGGAAAGTTACTTCCAAATTGATCAACTAACATTCTCGCAATTTTTGATTCTCTTAGCCAAACTTTTTCTCCAAAGGCCATTTTACGCGTCATCTTTTACCTCTCAATGTTAATTCATAGATAGTATGGGTTCCTTTCTGTAATCCAAAATTAGATTCTAAACAGAAGGTAGGTTCTACATTGTAGCCTAGTTTTTCACCCAATATCAATGGGCTATTAGAGTTAGAATCATTTTCTGCTAAACTAAAGAAAGGCATCATTATTCTTGATTTATCATCTATTCTTTCTTTCGCATTTTTTAAGAATCTTTCAATTAATTTTCTATCTGCAAGCATGCTTTGGGCTATTAGGTCTTTTTCACCTTTTTCTGAAGGAGTAGCTGAAAAGAAAGGATGATTAAAAACTATAAAATCAAACATATCATCAGGTAGATTCAAATTTTGGAATAGGTCTCCTGTGCTGAAGTAGGATTTTCCTTTTAGGTCGAATCTTTCAACATTTTCTTTTGCATTTGCAACGGCTGTTTCCGAAATATCACTAAAAGTAACTGAATTAGCGCCATTTAGTCCCATTATTACTCCCATTAATCCTGTTCCGCAGCCCATGTCAAGAACTCTTTTACCAGAATAGAGTCTTTCATTGTTCATTAATAAATAGGATGCGTGATATCGGGCGGAAGTTATGGCTGGGTTCCAAACCTGATGATAAATAACAAAGTCTTTTAGTTTATCTCCCAGGGCAGTTAATTCAATATCTCTTTCATGGGTCAGATGTTGCTGTTTCTGCCATTGCATTATCACTTGAGTTTTTTGTGGTTCAGTTAAATTAGAAAGATCAGAGTTCATTGTTTAACCTCGGGTGTTTTAATTTTAATTCCAGTCATAACATCCCAAGCTCCTATTTTATACGGTTCGCCATTGGTAAACAAGTTATGTCTAGTAAATATATCATATAATTCTGTCTCTTCTAATTTATCGTATCTCCTTATTCTTCTATTTCTAGAGCAGGATAATATCATATCTGAAAAGGAGTCTACTCTGGATTCTTTTTTCAACATTATTTCAATATCCTGTGACAATGGACCATTTCTTTGGGGTCTATAGGCAAAAGAAACTCGCCCATTAGGTTCGAGATTTCCAGCCAATTGTTTAATCTTGTCATATAATTCTGTTCTAGAAAACTCTCCGAATAATGCGGTTGAACAATAGACATGATCCCAATTTCCTTTTATATTTAGTCCATCTAAACTATCTCTATAGCTTAATTCATAATCCAATCTAGAATTTGCTTTTGCTATTGCATCGCCGATATCTTTTCTATCTCGGGGTCCTAGGTAGACAATGTGTACTAACATTTTTTCAGAATTATCTACAAATTCTCTTATTTTACGTATTTTAGATTCTTTAGTTCCTAGTTCATTAGCTAATATTTTACTAATTCTTGATTCGGCTGCTTGTTCTAGTATGAACTTAGCTTCTTTATCTAGAGACTCTTGAAGCCAGGCAGGATTAGTTTCTTTAACTAATTTAAATAGGTCTGTCATCTTTTCCTCCCTACAAAACCCAGAAATCCAGGTGTTTGGAATCCTTCGATTTCTTTTTCATTTTTTTGTTTGCCTTCTTCTAAATGAAGAAGATCAAAATTATTTAGGAAAGTAGGAGAAATGTAATCTGAGAAGGTATGGCTTACACTCTTTACAGTGGTTTTATCTCCATAAAGTGGAACTTCTATTACTTCTTTTTCTCCATAGACTTTATTTTGTTGTCTTAGTAAATTGTTTAATGGATGACCTACAATGAATACTAATAATCCTTCTGGTTTTATAATTCTTGCAAATTCTTCAAATGCAGGATCTAAATTTTCAAGGTAATGTAATGCGTAACGAGAGGTTAGGACATCAAATGATTTCTCGCTTGCAGGAATATTATCCATACTTGAATGAATTAGATGTTCTGGATCAAATCCTTTTTCTATAGCTTTATCTAGCATAACTCTTGATGAGTCTAAACCAAATGTTTTGAAACCTAATTTTTTGTATTTTTCAGTATCGCTACAATCTCCGCATCCTATATCAAGTAAGAAACGCCCTCTTGTAGGTTTTACTCTTGTTAATTGGGAATCAATGAATAATTTAGCTCCATCGGCTACGTTTTGATAGAATGCTTCTCGTGCGGAAAGATATTCTTTGCCTATTTCATCATATTGGGTGGAGAGTTTGTTTTGATTTATGTCAGATGTCATCTTTTCCTCCAGAATGTTGCGTTCATTTGGTAAATTGGAATTTTTCCAGACCAGGAAGCAAAATCTGAATGTCTATAGGAAATAAATCTTGGTTCTGAAACCGAAACGAAATCAAATCTACTTTTTTGTGCATCGGAAAATGCATTTTCCAATAGTAATTTATATCTTTCATTTCCAAAACCTTCTTTATTAATTTCTAGGTCGCTGCATTGATAGGTTTTAGGATGAACGTCAGGAGTTAGGGAAGAAATATCTACTGCTTTGTCCGTATCGGGTTTTAAAGCATATCTTAGTTCTAGATTTTTCATGGTCTGCGATTCTAATCCTATTAGAAACTCTAGCATTGCAGGTTCCATAATTCTAGAATCGATACTTGGATTTTTTCCTCTGAATTTTAGATAGGCTTTCACTAAAGGATTGGTTTGGTTCCAGGCGTCTTTTAATGCAGATTCATATTCTTCTTTATTCTTTGCTCTAATATCATTTAAATGTGAGTCATAATCAGTTATGCCATTCCATTCATGACTTGGTTTAGTGGCTTCTTGGACATTAGCAACATACCATTTAATTGAATTGGGGTTGATTATAAATGAAGTCATTTTTTCCTCCAAAGTTCAAAAGCATAGAAGACTGCTGAAGGTTCCCAGGCTTCTTTTTGACCAATTAATCTGTGAGAAAATCCATGTTCTTTTGCTAAATCTAAAACTTCATCTACTGCACCGAAGTTTGCTTGGGCTAAATATACTCTTCCAAATTTAGTTAATCTGTTTTCTGCTAGTTGGAATAATTCTCTATGGGCAGTTAATCCTTGATCATAGGCTGCTTTTTCTTCTATTTTTGAGCAAATTTCATTGGTGAAAGGAAGGTTTGCAGTTATAACATTAAAATCTTTTTTACCATTCTTAACAATTTCACCATCGTAAATTAGACAATTATCATTAACTTTATGTAAAATAGCATTTATTTTACCACTTCTTACGGCTTCTTTATTTATATCTATTCCAACAGCCACATGGGCTCCTCTTTTTGCAGAATCTATGGCTATTACTCCACATCCAGTTCCAAAATCTAGAACTCTTTCGCCTTTATTTATTTTATAATTTTCAATTAATGGAATGCAACCTGCGTTTGGTTGAAAAACTGTTGGAAGAACAAAATAATAATTTCCAGGTTTTCCTTCATGTTCAACAATTTTTCCATGGGCCGGCACTTCCAGTGTTTTTGCTACTAATCCCTTTCTTGCTTCTTTTATTCTTTCTATTTGTTCTTGAGTGAAATTAACTTGATAGGTCATGGACTGCTCCTATTCTTTTTAATATTTTCATGTAGATCTTTCAATCTATGATCCCAATAAGTGCCCTCAAGGTTTCGGCTTTCTGATTCATAAACTGTTTTTCTACCTTTCTTAATTGTTAATGCGTAATAGGGTTCGGGGATTCTTTCGTTAGATATAGTCACTCTATCTTCACGTATGTTTTCATCGGAGGATACGTTATGGGCGGATACTTCAGTCCAGCTAAAATATAACTCTAATCTGTGTCCTTTTAACTTTCCATTTCTTACAACTGTAGAGTATTGTTTATATTTAGATTCACCTCTATGGGACATGTCAGGATAAAAAACATTTCGAGTTTCTGAAAAATCATTCTTCCAGCCTTTTGCAGGTCTTTCTAGTAATGTATCTACAAATCCATTATATTGTCTTTGAGATAATTTAGTAGTCATTTTTTACCTCTAATAAGTCTAGAAACTAAACTTTTTTGTTTATTAGATCTCCAGGGCATGTAGCCAAATACTCTATGATCTGCTGCTCCAAAGCTTATCTCGAATTTTCCATCATATTTTCTTATAATCGCCGCACCTACTTGATCTTGATATGGTTGTGTTATCTCTGCAGGTTTATTACTATAGGCTACAAGTTCGGCAATCTTTTTAGCTCCTTCATCTCCTGCGATTTTATTAATATATTCATTTCTTTCTAATTCTAAAGGACCTAAATTATTATCATTCCTCCCATAACTCGAGGTTCTTATTGTGTTGTTTTTATGTTCAAGTATACCTTTCTCTGCAAGTTCTTGAAGTGAATGAATCTTAAATTCATATTGTAAATCTTTGCCTTCAATTATCTGAATATAATCTTTCATTCCACGTACAAGAGTCATGGAAGTTAATCCCTCCCCAGCATGACTTAAAGATTCTAAAATGCTTTTAGCAATGGGATGATCTGGTTGATTATGGGCCTCATAAATAAGAGAAACTGTTTGAGAGAATGTTGGAAATGTCACTGCTGATAGATTCATTTGCTTTGCTAGACTTTGTAAATCTGCACTACCTGCATAGGGAAAATAAAAAAATAGGTTCTCTCCCTGATGTTTCACTTTAAATTCTTTCATTTTGTTGCAACTATAGCACTATAGCCTCCTGCTGAATGATATTTCTGTGATCTCTTGAAACCTACACCTTTAAGCATTTCACTAATTTCTTTTGTTGAATAGTTTCTACCTTCAGTAAATACTGAAAGATAAAGAGAATGATCTATGGCTAGTTCTGGTCCAGTTTTATCTGAGTTTAGGTGCATTCCATGAATTATAATTTTACCTGATGGATTTAATGCCTCATGGGACTTTTTGAGCAACACCTTAACTTTCTCTTGGGTCCAATCATGTAAAACGTTAGAATAGAAGTGTGCATCATATCCTTTTGGTAAATTATCTGAGAAAAAATCCCCGTCCACAGTAATTACTCTTTCATATCCTCTCTGAGATATATTTCTTTTAGTGCCTTCAATTACTTTAGGTAAATCAAAAACAGCGCATTGTAAATTTGGATTGTTTCTAGCGAAGACTCCAGAATAATCTCCTAAAGATCCTCCGATGTCGAGTAAACTTCTTCTATCAGAAAGAACATCTTTTAATGAAGTAACTAATGTTTCTGAAAGATATTTTCCTCTAGCCATCATTCCTTCTGAAAATCTTTGAGATATTGCTCCACTTTTCATAGCCGCACTCCAACTTTCTGTTTCATTCCACTTTGCAGAGGTGCCTGTTGTTAAAGCAAAAGCAATTGCATCAGCTGCTTTATTTGGAACACAACCTTCCAAAATAGTTACGAATGAGCTTAAATCATTTTTACCCTCTCTTGTTAAAAATCTTAACGCGTCTTTTGTTAAAACATATTTTGTTGAGTCTATACCTGATTTTTCTAATAATCCTTCTTTTCTTAGATAGTTTAAGGTTGCATCAAATACTCTTCCATCGAAACCAAATTCTTTTGTTATTTTTTCAAAAGTCCATTCATTTTTTCCAAGTTTATTGAAAAAATCAAAATGCTTTATTAGTGAATGAACTGTGTAGGTTACAACTTCTCTACAAGGGATTCCAAAAAGTCGATTATCTAATGATATTTGAGATTTCATTTCTTTACTCCCAATCTAGATTCTAGATCTTTAGCATCAAATTTACCTTTTTCATTGGCATCTCTAATGAATTTTTCTACAACTAGGCAGGGTTCATAGCTTCTGAAATTGTTTTGATAGACTAGTTCATAGTTTAATTCTTTTCCTAGAGCTAGATTTGCCTCGTGAGCACTTTCATCGGAACAAAAGTTAGGAAGATATTTGCCCTTTAGGTCTTTGAATACGGCTACATAGGCAGTCATTTCTTTCCTCCTAATATAGTATCATTACATAATTTTTCTAATTCATTATACTCTAAATTTCCATGATTAAACTCTTTTCTTATTTCTTCGGGAATTAATCTATATTCTTTTATTGCTTTAATACATGATTTAGCAGTTTCTAATACTTCTTTCTTACCCGAAAAACTTTCTGCATAAAAATTTATGGTTTGGGCTTCTAATTCACAGTATACTCTTGCTATTTTTACAACTTCGCTTAATTCATAGGCAGTCATTTTTTACCCTCATCCTTAGATTTATTTGATACTAGTGACTCTATTCCATAACATAATGAAACTAATATTAAACCAAATCCTCCAAAGAAATGCATCTCTGCATTTCTTTCCATTTGTTTTACTTCAGATCTATCTCTCAGATAGACTGGATTATTTGTTATTGTTTCTAGGTCGGATTTAACAATGGTAATTGCATCATCCAATGTTTTTATTTTCTCATCATTATGAGCATAAAAGTTAGTGAGTGAATCTAAATAGGGTTTTAATTTTTCAGATGAATAATCTATTTTTGGAAGGGGTGTAATCCAATTTCTTTCTCTTTCAAGAGTTTCTAATGTTTTTACTGCTGAGATCCCTTTTTCTTTAAGAGAGGAGACTTCTTTTGTTTCTTGATAATCAAATATGGTATTTATTCCATCATACATCCCTAGAACTCCAGTTAACATTCCTGCAGTCATTAAAGATATTATTCTTTTTTTAGTAGAATTCATTTTCTTCCTCCGAATAATATTCTTGAATCTAATTTATCATTTACCAAAACTATTCTACCATAGGAGCCAGAGTTAAACAGATTAGTGTCCTTTGAGTCAAGATCTAGATCACCATTAATCAACAATCTTGAAAGTCCAGAACCTCTAGTCCATAATTGTCTATTTCCAGGTTTAGCATTAGTAAATATGCAATTTGGAAGTCCAGTTTCTGAGTTCATTTCAGATGAATCAATATAGCTTCCATTATTTTTTGATAATATTGGAGCTACAATTATTTGTGCTTTGTCAGTTAATTTGAAAGCAAGTCCATATTCAGAATTATTATCTTTTACAACTTCTAATCCCGAGAGTGGAATAACTAAAGGTTTTTTTAGATTATTTATATTATATACTCTCTTTTCAACTTGGTCTGCAAGATTTCCAGCTAAATATGAATTTGGATTCTCTCTATTTCTTAGAACTAAAGCAGTATCTTCATAGCGACCTGATAATGGAAGATCACTCATTTTTAATGTCTTTTCTAGGTCTGCTTGATTTGCAACTCTATATCCTAGGGGAGAAACGATAGAATTAATTAGTGCAACGGCAAAAGGATTAGATCCTCTTACAACTCCTTGACTATAATCTAGAATTTTTAAAGCAGGATTATTATCGAAATCGGCTTCTACTCGGTCATCATATTCCTTTAGTAATGTGGCATCATAAATAAAACTAACACCTGGAATAGTTTTAGGTATTTCGATTAAAGGCAGCCAATCCATCTTAAAGTCTTTCATTTTGCATTTCCTCCTGGAGAAATGCCGTCTCTTGGAACTGTTGGACAGGTTAAGGCATATTCTCTTAATTCTTTAAAAGAATAGGTAAGTTTAACTTCATACTCGGCAGGTCCTGTGCCTTTAAGTTCACTTTTTGTAAAATTAAGTCTTGGTAGATAGGTTTTAGTCAGACTAGATTTGCCTAGTTTAACACTATCATTAGTTTTGAATATATTACAGACTGCTTTTACCTTATCTAGTAAATTAGCTCTTCCGGTTATAAAATAGGGTGTTGCAAAGACTGCTGGTTTATCTTGATGCATAGGTAAATAGGCAAGGTTTTCCAGTCCGACTCTTATTATGGGTGTTGGACTGCCCTCATTTTCAAATTCCATATATATTTCTGCTGGAATTCCAGTATTCTCACGATTATAGGTTCTTCTTAGATTGGCCCAGTTACCTAATGAATAGGCTAGTTTTTCTTCTAGAACTTTTTCATCTTCATTAGAGATTGCTGGAAGATTTTTTTCTTTGATTGAATTTTTTAAATCAGTTAGAGTTAACCAAAAAAAAGAACTTGTGGTTGAACCAAGTTTAAGTCTACCTAGGTTTTGATTAAAATAACTAACATTTCCAGTTACTGAAAGTAGACCCAGGTTTATTATACCTGCATTTTCTTCTTTGAAAGAAACATCTTCTAATTTGTATCCTTTATCGTAAAAAACTCCAGGATAGTCAAAAATCCAATCATGATTTTTTCCACCGCTAAATACTCTTTGTTCAGAAGAACGTGAATATCCATTGGTTTTTATGGCAGTCATTATTTCATGCCTCCGAAATTATAACTTTCAATAGAACGGCCGTCAATTTCAACATAGGCTCTGTTGGTCCCTATTTGATAGAATTTATCAGGAGTTGAATTGCCTATAGTGTTAGCAGTTACTAGAGCAGGATTAGACTGTGATACTACTTTTTCTAATTTTCTTTCAAATCCTCTGTATGCAATAGTGCATGCAGAAACAACTAGAAATGTGGCACCTATCGCAAAAGCAATGTCTTCTTTACTCATTTTCTTGCTCCCAGTCCAGTTTTGTCTGGATCCATGGATTTTAGCATGTAGGGAAATTGGTCATCTAGTTTAATTTCCAAAGATGAATTACCTTCTTCATATACCCTTAGGCTTCTTCCATGCATTAAAGAGTCATTTTCATAAGTGATACTAGCATTTTTTGATTCCTGGTGTGTTTGTATAACCTCTGCATTATATGGATTTAGGATAATCTGTCCTGCTCTGGAAGGATTTATTTCTAAATAGGGTATTCTTTCATTAGAGGTTCTTCTTAGAGTTAAATGTAGGCCTTTTAGTCTATCTCTTATTGCTTTTACAGTTCCTTTATGATTAATTTCTTCAAAGTTTTTATTATCTACTTTTATTTTGAAATTTGAAAATGGTTTATAATCTCCCTTAATGAGCTCAAATAGATTTTTAGGATTATTTTGTTCTAATATTTTTGCAGTAAGTCCATAGTCGGTTGCCATTTTACCAAGAC
Source organism: Candidatus Woesearchaeota archaeon (assembly GCA_964647695.1). Classification (GTDB taxonomy): domain Archaea; phylum Nanobdellota; class Nanobdellia; order Pacearchaeales; family GW2011-AR1; genus VGKP01. The sequence continues at coordinate 44,325 of CAZYIS010000003.1, read as the reverse complement.
TTGCTGACAGTTAGTCCGTAAACTAAATTGTCTTTGAAAGTTCCCCCTAAACTTTCAACAGCTTTTTGAACTGAGACAAAAGGTTTTACATGAATATCTTTCATTAGTTTGACATCTAGGCCTGCTCCTACCTGGGCGTGAGAAAATCCAGAACCTTGAACTCCAAAGTAATGATTATCATAGGCAACCATGGTTGAAAGATCTAGTTTTACATTCTTTACAATTGGAACTGATTGATTAAGTCCAAGACTGAAGAATTGTCCTTCATATTCTTTTACTCCAAATAATTCTCCTGCATAGGCATTGACTGATAGAGGATATTTACCTGAGGTTAGATTTCTTGATACATTAACTCCAATTTCAACACAGTTTTTGAAATCACTGGTTGGAGATGTGAAATCAGTAGCACTAATGCTAATATTGTTACCCTTAAAATTGAATCCATAGGAAAGACCATAGTCTATTTCGTTTAGCTTGTTTTTTTGAACATCAAAGTTAGACCAGCAATCGAATGTAACCTTGCCAATGTTAAATCCAAAATCATTTTGCCAGGCTCCACCGGTTGAAGATGTGAACCCTCTTGATCCACCATATTCACTTTTAATGGTTGAACTTATGTATGGGCTATTTATCAATGGCTTTTGATCTGCTACTTCGAGGGTTTGAGCATTTGTTTGCATAGGGGCAACTAATGATGCTAGTCCTGTTGCTCCAATAACTATATTTTTAGATAGAGCGTTCATTTCCAATCTCCTTCGTTTGAATCACGAAAGTCTTGTCCTGCAACTGCTCCTCTTGCGCTGTCTCTATCACATATAATTCTAGCTTCTCTTTTTCCGTAAAGTCTTTCGTATCTTGATTGATTCTTCTGAAGTGATTCTAATAGATAAGGAACACGATCTTCGGATAAGTCAGCACATCCAGTATGGGTATTTGGATAGGTCAATTCTTTGAAATCTACAACCCAGAATTCATCATTCACACATCTAAGTGAATTGACTGTGGCTAGACCACCTATAATTCTTTTTATAAAAACCTTATCTAGTCCTGAACTAATTAATGTGTTTTCTAATCCTCCTGGAACGTATAGGCTATCTCCTACAATAGGTAGACCTGCTTTTGGTAATTTGATTTCTACTGGAACTATTTCATAAGATATCTTATAGGGGGGATTGAAACTATTATTTCTTAGCTTTTCAATTCTTTCATCCGCTGTTTTTTTAGTTAAAGGTTCATTAGTTACTTTAGTGGTTTTACTCTGAGTCATCAGTATGTGATATTTGGTTAAAACATTGCTTTTATCGGATGTCATTTTGAATCTCCTCCCAATAATAAGTCATGTAATTCAAATTGTGGAGTTTCAAGATAGACCATGTAGGTTTTTTCATCCATGGTTCTAGATCTTATTTTATAACTTTCATCATTAATTTTCTTTGTTATCTTTGAGCTTTCATTTGCAGGATAGAAAGCGTAGGTGTTATTCCAACATTCAAGTAATTTCAAAAAAACAGGATCACTTTGTACTATAGATTCTAGTTTTAAGTTTGCATTTTCAAGTCTTTCATGAGCTGGTTCATCATGACTATCTAAAATTTTTGAAGCTGCATTGTAAGCAGTTTGAAGTTTTTCTATTCTTTGTTCTATCCTTGATGCATATTCAAGTGTTCTATCTTCTATTGACTGTGGTGATGTCATTGTGTTAAAATTTGTAGGCTACAAATCCTCCAATTGTGCTGCTGAATGTTTTGTCAGTTTCCTTTAGATTTAGGGCAAGACCTGCTTCTAGTTTGCTTTTTCCAACTCCAAATCTGAAGTTTTGGGTTGCGAAATTAAGTCCATCGCTTCCAAAGTTGGTGCAGGTTTCAACCTGGGCTAGACCATAGTAATCTGAGTTTCCAATTTTAGGAGCATATCTAAGATTAGTAATGTTTTCTCCATTTCTCTTAGGATCCTTATCTTGAGTGATGTTTACGCTGGTTTGGGTAAAGAAGGATAGATCCTTTGCAAGTTTTCCAGCATAGCTAAGTCCAAATCTAGGTTGGATTAAAGTAGAATCCTTTAGATCTATGAATTGGGTTTCATAGACTGCGTTTATTCCATGGCCTAGAGAATAGTTTACGTCAATGAATGCGAATGGAGTGTCAGTGTGCTTTAGATTATCTCTGGTTAGTTTTGCTCTTCCAAATAGGTTTAGCTTTTCAGTCACATTTTGACTTACCTTTAGGTCTAGAAGTGAAGTTTCATCTCCAATCATTACTTCTGCTCTTCCATGAGGAGTCATGTCTAGGGCAGATGCGCTTGGGGTTACCAAGGTGACTGCTGCTAGTGTTGACATTGCGATGTTTTTTATTGTGTTTTTCATTTTTTTCTTTTCTCCGTGTGTTTGTTTTATGTAGCTACTATGTAGTTACAATGTATTAACCAATAATTAGACTTTAATATCTTTCTGATATTATTGATATCAGTCATATCAAAAGGCTTAAATACCACGAGAATTTGATATATTCATGGAAAGAAAGCTCATTAAACAAGGCGGAGGAGGCTATACCATCTATTTGCCTAAGAAGTGGATTGATGAAAAGGGATTGAAGGGTGGAGAAAGCATAGATGTGCAGGAAGAGGACAATTTATTAATAATCAGAGCAGGGACTAATACCAAATCTGAGTTGAATTTAGAGATAAATGAAAATAATAGGACTGACTTAAGAATAATTTTAACCCATGGCTACAGGAGAGGCATTGATAAGATAAATATAACTAATTTAGATAATAATTCTTCAAATGAATTGAAAAAGATAGTTAGTTCATTGCTTTTGGGTTTCGAAATAACAAAGAAAGATGAAAAATCAGCAGTTATAGAAAATATATCTGAACCTACTGATCAAAAGTTCGATGTTATCATGAAAAGATTGCTATTGTTAACTTCAGAAACAATTAATTTTGTGAATGAAGAATGCAAAAAAGGAAAATTCTCGAATATTAATGAAATGAATGATATAAGAGCTAATCATGATAGATTTTTATTGTTCTGTAGAAGATTAATTACTAAAGGTAGTGTGCAAGGAAATCCAGTTCTGCTTTGGGAGTTTTTAACATTTCTACAGCATATAGAACATGGTCTATACTATCTTTATGTTTATTTGAATGAAAAAAAACCTAAACTTGGAGATAGGACTATAAAACTAATGTTGGAGTTAAATAAATATTTCTCTCTATTGTCGGAATCATTCGAAGAAAAAGATTTGGAAAAGGTGCATAGGCTACATAATGAAGCTAGAAAATACAATTTTGATGTGATTCTAAAGCAGTTGGAAAGTTCCAAGGGAAAAGAAACAGTTGTTCTTTCATATTTGAGAGAAATATTTAGACTGATTCAAATCAGTACTAGTCCTATCCTAAGCACGATCGTAGACAAGAAGAATTAAAATAATTACTCGTAAGGATATTTACCCTTTGAGAATGCTCTTGGATCTTCTTTGTAATAGGTTTGTATAAGCCAGGTTTTAAGGAATTTTTGATCTTTTTCAGAAATAATATATTTTCCACTTTCATCTTTGGCGCTTATATATTTTCTAAAGTCAAAACTATTGGCTGCTCTTTTGGCCATATTTATTTTTCTTTCTCCTTCTAGGGAAATTGCTAGCGTATCTTCTAGATCTACCTTTCCATCAGGTCTAACGGCTGCTCTTAAAGCATATTCTAGAGATCTGGCTACCACTTGATGATGTATTTCTCCCCTATAGGCTTTACTAGGACTACTCAAACCACTGGAACCCATATTTTCTTTTATTTTTAGCTCTTGAAATATATTCCATTGGGCAGGAGTATAGTATCCATTATTACTTTCTTTATCGGCATCGGGCCAGGCTCTTCCAGCCATTATGGTTGATTGATAGGAATCTAGCAGAGCTACAACTATTCTGTTATCTGAGACATATTTTCCTATTCTTGCGGAAAAATCCCCATCTAACAGTATTCCAGGTGAAGGTTGAGGTAATTGTAATAAATTTGGATCTTCTTTATCAAATACTATATTGCCTTTTGTTTTATCTTCTAGAGTGATTGGTCCGTTTATTTGAATGTTAGGTATTTTTATGTCATTGGGTTCGTATCTCACTGAGGCATATAACATTCCTCCTAGAATTGCTGAACCTACTGCTACAGGGAGTATTACTTTTTTTACTCTATCCTTTAATACTTTCCAAGTGTTTTGATTTTCAATTACCTCTTCCAAATTTGAAACAATATAGGAACCGTTACCAGATCTCCAAGTGGTTGTAATGTCTCCATAGTTTTCTAATATTTTTCTATAGGATTTAGGAACGTGTTTCAATTTTTCTTTTAATATTTCTTTGAATTTTTCTGGAGAAGTGTTATCAAAGAAATTAGGATCATTCATCAATTCTTGTTCAAAAGGATATTTTCCCTCATTGGAAAGTATTCTATAGGCTAGTGCGAAGAAAGAATAACTATCGGATTCTTTTGTAGGATGACTTCCTTCTTTAAAACATGTAGGATCTCTTGTTTGAATAAAACCCATATTATCTCTTGGTGAAACGCTTCTTCCAAGGTAGGATCCGCAGGTTGAAGTTCCTAGATCATTTATCATAGGTCTTCTATCTAGGTTATCTAGAGCAATGTTATCTGGTTTAAGATCTCCATGAACTCTTCCTAATTTATTATGTACTTCTGAAAGTCCTTTGGCAATTCCTAGAAGATATTTATTTGCTTGCTCCAAATCTATTCCATTTCCTAAATGCTTTCTTTCTCCTTCATCATTTAATACATCGGATAAGAATTTATCATATCTAGGCATTATAATAAATGGTTTTCCATTATCATCCAGGTCTATTTCTCCAGGAACTACATTGGAACAGGCAGCAAATCTTCTAGACTCATTGGTGACTGCTTTTAATTCGGTTAGATTTCTTTGGGCCATTTGTTCTCTGGCCAGAGCAGTTGGTTCTAGGAGTTTAATGGCTAGATCATTTTGGCCAGTTAAAGTATCTTCTGCAGAGTATACTCTTCCCCAGGTTCCTCTTCCTATTTCTCTTCCTAGTTTATATTGACTGGAACTAAGTATACTTTCAAGTGCTGGATCGTTAAAATCTTTTAATTTTCTAATTTCTCTTCCGGTTCTTCCTAATGATCTATTAATTTCAAAGGTTTCCATTAGAGCTTTTCCTCCCCTGTAGGGTTTTCAATAATTTCAATGGTAATTTGAGTGATCATTCCTGGTTTGAGATGTTGTTCAAGCATTCTAGGTACTACTATGATTGCTTGAGAGCCGTGTTTGGCTATTCTTTTGGTTAGGGTGAACCTCTTGTTTTCTTTGGTATTTAGTGTCATTTTATAGTGATAATCTTATACATAGAGTATACATAATAACTATTTAAATGTTTCTACAATGTTGTTACTATATAGTTACACTTAATAGAAAGGTTTAAAAGGCATCTTTTTCATTAAAAATTATGGCTAACGAACAAACTAAAGTTGAAATTTACAATCCAGTAAGAACCCAAGGATTCCTTGAAAGTCTTGCTCTTAGATGTACGGTAACTCCTAAATTTGAAGGTAATGCTATTAGGGGCTATAGATTAGTTAATGATAGAACTTTTACCTCTTTTCCAGAACCTAAATTTGTTCAAGAAGATGAAAATTCAAGATATTTTGAGTAAATTTATTGTTTTCTAATTAGTAATTCTATTCATAACGTCTAATCAAGAGTTACTCATTTTACTCATAACGGAGGGCTTCTACGGTCTTTAATCTTGATGCTCTATAGGCCGGCCATATTCCCGAAAGAGCTCCAGTTAGAGTTGCAAATGCTATGGTTCCTACAAATAGATACCAAGGATAACCTGGTTGAAGGAAACCCCAGCCAAGATTTTTAAGAATGGTTCCAATGGTGAATGAGATGTCAAATCCTAGAAGAGTTCCAAGTACTCCTGCTACAAATCCTAGGAATGAGGATTCAAATAAAAATATTTTTAATATTTCTTTATTTCTAGCTCCGACGGCTTTCATGGTTCCTATCTCTCTAGTTCTTTCAAGCACTGAAGTGATCATGGTGTTGGCCGTGTTTACGGCCGATACTACTACGGATATAAGTGCAATTAGAATTACGAATCCTATGACTATGTTAAGGGCAGAAGAAAATTGGGCAATTAGATCTTGGAATGAAGATACAAAGAAGTCTTCTTCTCCTTCTTTTTGATCTCGAGAATTACGGAGATTTTTTTCAACTCTTTTTATGGTATTGCTAATATCATTTATATCTGCTCTAGCAATAATTTCAGCATAGCTGGTTACATTGGGATAGAGTTTTTTGAAATAATCATTGGTGATATAAATCTGAGAATCATCGGATGGATTGCCCATGGATCCTACAAAACCTATTATTCTAACATTGACTCCATTTATTTCTATGCTGTCGCCTAGCTTATAGCCTGTGGAAAATACTTTATTTTCTAATTTATAATTATAACCTACCACTGCTTTGCCCATATCATTGCTCTGTAGTTTTCTTCCTTCAACAATATCTACACTAGCCAGTTCTAGGACTAGAGGTTTGGCTGGATCATAGCTCACAAGAAAAACATATTTGTTAACATCTTTTTTCTTTACTTCTGCAGCTCGGGAATAGACTCCGGTTGCTTCGGTTATGCCTGCGGATTTTTCCACGGCTTTTATATCGCTATCATTGAGGGCAAAGGCCGTATTTAATCCGGGAGCACTGTTACCTTTGGGCATCACGGTTATTTTATCTGCTGAAGTAGAAGTGGAAAATGAATTTATGTAAGCATAGAGACCAAAACCAAAACTAATGAAAATAAATATGGCTGTAATACCTATAAGAATGGATAGAATTGTTAATATGCTTCTGGTTTTTCTTTTTACGATGCTCTTCAATGAATAATTAACTATTTCTTTTTTAATGAACATTTTAACCTCTTAGTGCGGCAACGGGATTTAATTGGGCTGCTTTCAAAGCAGGAATGAGACCGGATACAATTCCTAGTAATGTGCTTCCTGTTAAGGCAGCAAATATCAATGGGAAATTTATATTTGGAGTTATATTGGATCCTATTAAACTACTTATGCCTAGAGTTCCGAAATATCCGAGGGCGGCTCCAAAGATTACTCCGACTATGCCTCCTACTAACCCTAGCATTCCAGCTTCAAGAGTAAATATGTAAAATATGTCTGAATTACGGGCGCCGATGGCTTTCATGGTTCCTATTTCTTTTTTTCTTTCAAGGATGGATGTGATCATGGTGTTTGCTATTCCTACGGCTCCGACAATTATGGAAATGGAGGCAATCATAACGATGAAAATTTGAACTCCAAAAAGAATTTGATTAACGGTACCTAGAAGAGCAGCAGGAGTGGAAACTTCAAAGTCTTCATTTCCTTTTTTTACATGTCTTCTATCTCGGAGTAATTTTTCAACATCATTCTGGGCTCTGGTTAAAGAATTTTGATCTTTAGCCACCACGGCAATAATATCTACATTGTCACCATAGCCCGTAAGGTCTTGCATTTCTGAGTCCAACATTAAAATTATTTTATCAAATATGAAACTACCTTTTTTATTTAGAATTCCTCCGATTTCATAGCTTCGATTATTAATGGTTATTTTATCTCCAACTTTCAATGCTTTGTTGAATCCATTCTTTTCTGCAATGGATAGATCATAACCTATGACTACTTTTTTTCTATCAGTGTCCAGTAATCTTCCGGATAGGGTGCTTACTTCCAGAACTTTGTATACCTGATCTCTTTTTGCTTTATCATCGGGAATTGAACCGGCATAGCCGATTACTAATTTTTTATTGAATTCGAGTTTTACTACGCCTATGTTTCTTCGAATGGCCATGTCTACACTACCCAGTTTATCTATGGCTTCCACATCGGATTTTTGAAGAGGATTAACTACTCCAGTTCCGGGAGGACCATAGCCCGTTAAACCTCCGGCTTGGACCGTTAATACTTGGGTGCTGCTTACTCCAAATTGAGAATTTACTGCAAGTTTTAATCCATCGCCTACGGATATGAGTGAAACCACTGCAGCAATGCCTATGAAAATTCCTAGCATTGTTAGATAAGAACGTAGACCTCTATGTTTTAAATTGCCAAAAGCCAAAGGAAAGTAATCTGTTTTCATGATATTTAATCGGATAGATATTATTTAAAGATTGAGTGTTCGATTTTTAGAGCTATATCCAAGAGTTTAAAAATATTGAACCCTGTAATATATCATGTTTGAAGTAATTTTATCCATCATTTTATTATTATTTAGCTTTCCCATAGGCTATCTTATTGCCTGGATGTGCAATGATGAATTAGTTTCTGGGAGAAAATGGTTTAGAATAATAATATTTGTTTCATTGTTGGTGGGAATAGTCTCCTTGTTCTTCGGACAATGGGTTTTGCTTTGTTCCATGATCTTTATTTTCATAGTAACTTCTATTTCTCTTAGACAAAGTTTTAATAAAAAGTGGGTTAAAAGAAGAATTTAAGGAGTTTTGGCCCTATCAACTTCTTGTGTAAATGGTATGTACCTTTGATTGAGATACTCAATAATATCTGAATTTATTAAATCGCCTGTTTTGAAATAATTGCCTGCAGTTTCTAATACGGCGAGATAGGAGTGCGGTTTTACAAAAGTATTTACTCTAATGATTCCTTTGCCTGGTTGAGTTACATTTATAGGGGTATGATGAACTTCGTTAGCAAATCCACCAAAAAACCAATCATAGGATAATATTGGTGCCAGCTTTTTGACTTCTGCACGATATGATTTAAAATCTTTAAATTCTTCCATACCTAGAAGTATTCTTTCCATGCCTGGTGAAAAATCTAAATCGCCTGAACCAAAGTATAATCCTTGATCTTCTAATTTTGCAGTATTTATGGTTCTAAGTGTGTGTTTGATTAATTTACTTATTTTTTCCCAGGGCTGATTATTTACCTTTATTTTAGTTACTAAAAAATTTGTGCTCATAATAATTTTTTACTTTTGTTGTAGTTTAAATAGCTTGCGTTTATTTTTTAGAAAGGGTTAAAAGAAGAAAGTAAATAACTCTTAGACTAATATAATATTTATAAACTTAATAAAGCCAGAAATAAAATGTTCAAGTTTTCAACTAATTCACATGTGGATGTTCTCTATGGTGAACAACAGCATAATTTTGGTTATAATTATACTATGAAATTCTTTCCAGTGATATGGCTTTATCATAGGCAGGTAACTAAAAATAATATTTTTACAGAGAAGAAATTCAATGTTAGGGATAGAATTCCTCTTGAAGCAGGTTTAACCAGATGTATTGATGAAGCTGTGAGATTTGGTCGTAAACTCCCAGTAGATAGGGATGAGTTTAATTTAAATCTTAAAAATCTTGGACTTGGAGGCCCGGGACTGGGGAAAGGATTGTATCCTTGGTCTCTAAAAGAAGATGGACTGTTTCATTTAGATTATGTGAATGATGGGGCCAAAATTGAGCAACCAGATGTCCTTGTTTTATCTCCCCAAACAGATCACATTTTTCTTAAGGAATATTTATCTTTTTTAGGACACCCTTCTTTTGGTGCTTGTCAAGGTTGGTCTCGCGAGATAATTTCAAGGTTAAAAAATATTTAATTCTTGGATTATTAGAAAGGGTTAAAAAGAATGGGCTTCTTTTCACAATATGATAAAAAGATGCAAGATTTGTAAAGTTCCTCTTGAGGGGCTGGGATATAAGTTAATTGCTAAACCTTTTTTTGGTGTATGCCCTGGAAATAAGAAAAATGTTTGTAACAAGTGTGAATCGAAATAAGTGTAAACTCTTTCTTTTTAAATAATAATTAGATTATTACAAAGGGTTAAATATGGTTATAAAGTTGGATTTTTGAGGTGATGGCTATTCAGATGCCTATTCTGATTTAATATATGCTAGACAGTGAATCAAGACGTGCAGTTGAAAAGGCAAGGAAAAACCCTTCCCACATGAGAACCAATGAGTTCATTCATTCTAGATTATTCGATGATACGGATTTACGAACCATGCTTTTGGAGATGGGTCCTAATTGTAATCTAAAATGTTTTCATTGCTATGCTAACTGTGGCCCAAATAGAATTGGTTTACCTTCTCCTTCTATTACTGATAATGCTATGAATCAGGCCGTAAGATCGGGAGTGTTGAAGGTTGCTTTAACCGATGGAGAACCTTTGAGGGAAGAGAATAGGGACGCGGTTGCTGCAGCAGTGGAGTATTCAAAGTATGTAGATACGACCATAATTAGCAATGGGATTTTTGCAGACAAATATGAAGATGCTATAGAATGGATTTCTTTTTTGAAACAAAAGGGTTTCGATTTATCCAAAGCACATCCTGCTCTGTGTGTTAGTGCCGGAAGTATGTATCCTACAACCCAGAATAATTTTAGACATATAAACGATGCATTGAAAGTTGTTTATCCTGATGCAGACCTAGGTAACAATTTTGATTATCAGTTTATTGGAACAGGAGATATAAGGGATACGGTAAAAAGAGTAAATGATATAATTTTAACTATAAATGAGTCCTTTGGGAAGAGAAGGAGTGAAAGAATGGGTAAGTTGGGTGAAGAAGATGCAGTTTATTGCTATCCTGAAAAAGGAAGTCCAATAAAAATTACGGTTGGTGTCTTGGAGCCAGTAGGTAGAGCAGCAGATTTGAGTTTAGTTCAGAAAATAATGCCCAAAAAAGTTATGGATTTGGGTGATTTGGTTATGGAAACTGATCCAGTTAGTACTTTTAGAGTTTTTTATAATGGAGATGTGCATTTTGCCCATGGTTGCTCTATGGTTGGAAGAAACAGATCCTATGGAAATATTAAAGATCAACATCTTGGATTTATAATGCATAAAATAAGAATGGATCCTCTTTTTCAGGGTTTTAAACTCGGAGGAACACCCTTATTATATCACGTGGCTAAGAAAATAGATCCTTCTTTCAAAGTTGAAGGAAGAGTAAATAGTGATGTGTATGTGGCTCTGCTGGAGAATAAATCGAGGGCATCTGAAATTGGAAATTATTTACAAAAAAATGGAGTAATTGATAGCTATAAAACTTTTATTAATTCGGTGGATTTGAGTAAATCTGGATTTAATCCATCAAGAGATATAGCAATTCCACAGAGCATATTTGCTTAGGAAAGTTTTATATATGCTTTCCTAACTAAATTTTATATGGCTTATTTATATGTTACTACTGAACGTTTTGAAGCAGAAACATTGATAGAAGATACGGAAATAAACCAAAAACCAACATATACCTATCATGATCTTGGGTTTAAAGAGAGTCAAAACCTAGTCAAAAGAATTGGATTTAATCCTATGTGTTCTGTTGAAATGGATGGAAATATTTCTGCAAGAGGGTTGGATGTAATTGCAACCAAGTTAGTTAAAGAAGGATTATATGTTGCAACAGAATTAAATGGAAATTTACAGAAATATATTCCTCATGATGCAGAAGCTAGAGAGGAGATGGTAAAATTAGCTTTGCAATTGAATAGACGGAGAAGACTATTTTTTGATCCTGCAGGTTATTTAATGGTATACTCAAATAGACCCAATAAAATAGTAGATTTTATCTAGTCGAATAGTTTAAATAATCTCATTATATGAATTTATTATGGCTGGCAACAATGCAATGACAGGAAATGAAAGTAACTCTATTATAGCCATTATTATCTAAAATCAAGTTTAGCTCTGTCTGAACTTGTAAATTCTCAACATGATTAAAAATATAAAACCAACTGCTCCTGAACCGGAATACGGACCTAGAGATATTCCTGGAAGAAATGTAGAGTATTTTGTGGAATTGCTTTGGCAAGGAAATATTGATAAAACATTTAACTATGCGCATGGTTTGATTGAGCAAGGAGTTCATTATTCGGCTTTAACCCTCGCTGCAGCACAGAGTTATTTTCCTTTTGCCTATGGTTTGAAAGAACAAACTGAAAGAGCAAAGAAGATAGCAGAAAGATTTTCTGAAGAACCATTTCATTGGAAAGATTCTTTTATTAGAAATGGATTTTATAGACCTATTCCTGTTAATGAGGTTAATCCTGTGGAAAAATTAGGAGTTGCGTCTAGTCCATCGGAACCTGTAAAAGTTGCGGTTACTATTGCTGAGAGATTTGAAAAATTTATTCAATCGCAACATATAAAAGATGGGGAGAAGAAATAGTAATATGAGCGAAGCAAGCATAAAAGAAGATGAAATATTGAAATTCTGGACGGATAAGAAGATTTATCAAAAATCCAAGAAGCAAAACGAAAAGGGAAAGAAATTCTATATGATGGATGGACCCCCTTATGCCAATGGGCATATTCACATGGGTACTGCTCTTAATAAAATACTGAAGGATATAGCCATGAGATCCAGAAGACTACAAGGTTATGATGTAATGGATCGACCGGGCTATGACACTCATGGAGTTCCAATTGAATTCCAAGTTGAGAAAGAAATTGGTTCTAAGAGTAAACAAGATATTGTGAAATACGGCGTGGATAATTTTATTAAAAAATGTAAGGAATTTGCTACTAAACACATAGGCGATATGAATAAGGAATTTTCTAATTTGGGAGTCTGGATGAATTTTGATAATCCCTATATTACTTTGGCCGATGAATATGTGGAAGCAATTTGGCATGCATTCAAAGAAGCTGATAAAAAAGATCTTCTATATCTAGGAAAATATCCAGTTCATGTATGTACTAGATGTGGAACTGCCGTAGCATTTAATGAAATTGAATATGCAAAACAAAAAGATCCGTCCATTTATGTTAAATTTCCTTTGAAGGACAAGAAAAATACTTTTTTGATCATATTTACTACCACGCCTTGGACATTGCCTGCAAACACTGGAGTTATGGTAAATCCTAATGCGGATTATCAAGAGGTTGAAGTTGCCGAAGGTGAGAAGTGGATCATTGCTAAGGATTTGGTTCCAAAGTTAATGGCGACCATGGAAAGAGGTTTCACCGTTAAGGATGAGTTCAAAGGAAAGAAGATGGAAGGATGGAAATATGAATCTCCTTTGGCTAAAAATCTAAAATTAAAAGTTAAGAAAGGATATGAAGTTATATTATCTGCAAGATATGTTACCACTGAAGATGGTTCTGGATTGGTACATTGTGCTCCGGGCCATGGAAAGGAAGACTTTGAAGTGGGAAGAGAATATAAATTGGATATGCCCTGTCCAGTAGGAATCGACGGCATATTGACTGAAGAAGCAGGCAAATATGCTGGAAAGAAGGCTAGAGAAGTGGATTTTGAAATTATAAAAGATTTGGATACGGATGGATTTTTGGTTTACAAACATAGCTATGAACACGATTATCCTTTATGCTGGAGAGACAAATCTCCACTGATTATGATTTCTCAACCTCAATGGTTTTTGAAAATATCGGATATCCAAAAGAAATTATTAAAGGAAAATCAAAAGAACAATTGGAATCCTGAATGGATGAAACAAAGAATGAATGCTTGGCTTGAAGGAATTAATGATTGGCCTGTTTCTAGACAAAGATATTGGGGAACTCCATTACCTATTTGGTATGATGCTGAGAGCGGAGAAAAAGTTGTGGTGGGAAGTATTGAAGAATTGAAAAAACTTTCCGGAGTAAAGAATATAGATGTACATAAACCTGGAATTGATAATATTAAAATCAAAACTAAATCTGGGAAGATATTAACTAGAGTTCCTGAAGTTCTGGATGTTTGGTTTGATTCTGGAGTTTCCAGTTGGGCTGCTCTAGGGTATCCTAAAGATGATAAGCTAATGAAAAAGTATTGGCCTGCAGATTTGAACATAGAAGGAAAGGATCAGGTAAGAGGATGGTGGAATTCTCAGTATATATTATCGGAGATTTCATTCGATAAAAAGCCTTTTGATAATATTTTGGTGCATGGAATGATAACTGATATAAGTAAAAAGAAAATGTCAAAATCTTTGGGTAATGTTACTGCTCCAAGCGAAGTAATTGATAAATTTAGTAGAGACTTGATGAGATATTATTTTGCTAAATTATCCAAGGGAGAAGATTTCGCATTTAATGAAACTGAATTTAAGGATATTCAGAGGGTTATGACTGTATTGCTTAACATAAATAATTTTGTGGGTCAATTAAATAAAGTAAAAAGTAAATTAGCAGTTGAAGACAAGTGGATTATTTCAAAGTATAACCTATTGGTTGAAAAAATGACTGAAAGTTATAATAATTATAAGTTTCCAGAAGCAGTTCAGGCATTGGAACAATTTTTGGTTAATGATCTAAGCAAGGATTATATTAAAATGATAAGAGACAGAGCTGATGAAACTCGTGAATTACTCAGCGAAATTTTAATCGGATTAATAAAATTAATGGCACCCATAACTCCATTTTTAGCTGAAACACTGTGGCAAAAACTTGGACAGAAAGAAGAATCGGTTCATTTGTCATTATTACCAAAGACAAATAAAAAGAAAATCGATGAAGAATTGGAAAAAGAATTTATGGTTGCATTGAAAATGATCGAGATTGGTTTATCTGAAAGAGATAAGGTTAAGATCGGATTGAAGTGGCCTTTGGCAGAAGCAAATATTTTCACTAAAGAAAAATTGGACAAAGAAATTTTAGAGATTATAGCAAGGCAGTTGAATGTTAAATCTGTGGTTATTAAGAAATCGGATGAAAATAAAATTGAACTCGATGTTAAGATGACTCCGGAATTGGAAGCCGAAGGTTATGCTCGTGAATTTAGCAGAAATATTCAGGCTCTTAGAAAGAAAGCAGAAATGCAGAAAGGAGATTTAATTGAATTAAAAGTTTTCTGCAGTGATGAAATGCAAAAGATTTTGAATAGAAATATTAACTTCTTAAGAGAGAGAACAAATTCGAAAAAGATGGATTTTGTCGATGGTAAATCTTTGGAAGGTTTTACTGAATTCCAGATAAAAGAATTCAAATTTAGTGTCAAATTTTTGTAATTATAAAGGAATACAAATCGGAAAAAGATTTAAATACTCTTTTTCATTGAATATATCATAGAGGTAGACAAAACTTCACTCAAAACATAATGATAATAAAAGAAGAATTTTTAAGTCGTTTAAGAAAGATCTTTGATTTGAATTTGTATGAAGCAAAAGTTTGGACTGCTCTGCTTTCTAGGGGAACTTCTACGGCTGGAGAATTAAGTAATATTTCTGATGTTCCAAGATCAAGAACCTATGATATTTTAGAATCTTTGGAAAAGAAAGGATTTATGATTATGAAGATTGGCAAACCAATTAAGTTTGTCGCTCTTAAACCTGAAGAGGTTATTGAAAGAGTAAAAAAGAATTTGGTGGTAAATGCTCAGGAAAAAAGTAAGAGGTTGGAGAAATTAAGAAAAGATGAGGTCATGGATGAATTAAGTTCTTTGTATACTAATGGAGTTAAGTTTGTTGAACCTTCAGATCTTTCTGGATCATTGAGAGGAAGACAGAATATGTACAATCATTTGGATATGATGATAAGAGGAGCAGAAAAAACAATTACCATCGTTACAACTGCTGAAGGTCTTAATAGAAAGATGGAAATGTTATCTTCTGCTTTGGATAAGGCTAAGAAAAGAGGAGTTACCATTAGAATTGCTGCACCTATAAATGCTGACAATATGAAAGTTGCTAAAGATCTTTCAAGAGTTGCAGAAGTTAGAGATTCCAGTGGAATGAATATGAGTGGAAGATTTGCTGTTGTGGATTCTGAAGAATTAATGTTCATGTTATTGGATGATAAGACTGTACATCCTAACTATGATGTAGCTGTTTGGCTTTCAACTGAATTTTTCGCAAGAGCACTAGAACAAATGTTTGAAGTTGCTTGGAAAGAATTTACACCTTTGGGTAAAGCTCCGGTTAAGAAATAATAGTTCTCTAGATTGAATAAGTTTATATTTAGTTATTTTATTGATTTTTTATGTTTGATCACCTTATAGAAATTCCAGAAAGTTATTTACTTGTGCCTCCAGCAGATGCTGAACTTAGAAGGTTAGAAATTCATTCAATTACTGGTTGGCTTTCTCAGCTACCGGATATAAGATCAACAATATTCGGAGGTTTCTTTAGATACGATCCATCAACTGGAGATATAATTCATGGGAGATTAATTGATGCCTGGGGAGAATCAAATATTACTGGTAGAATGAATGAAAACAGTTTAGTTTTCGATAAAAAATATAGGGACGCAGAAAGAAACGATCTAGTCAATTATAATTTTGTAAATCAAAATGGAATTTGGGTGGGGAAATATAGATTATTCAATGAAGATTCAGGCAGGGCTGATTGCGTAACGAGATTAATAATTGAAGACGGACAAAGGGTAGGAATTTAGTTAATCTTATATATCTTATTTGTCAATTCTCAGTATGAAAAATAAAGAATGTTTCATTGATGTACATTGTCATATAGATCGCTATGAAAATATAGATGAAATAGTTGAAAATGCGGAAAAGAATGATGTAAAAATAATGGTGGCTCAGGGAGTAACCCAAGAAACCAATGAAAAGGCACTTGAATTGGCTAAAAATTTTAAGAGTGTTAAAGCAGCACTAGGACTTTACCCTATTGAAGCCATAAAATTGGATGAAAAAGAAATTGATAATATTATTGAATTCATAAGAAAAAATAAGAAATCTGTTTCAGCCATAGGGGAAGTTGGAATTGATTTCAAAGAAGATTTGGAAAATCATGAATATCAAAAGAAAATATTTGATAAGTTGGTTAAATTGTCTATTGAGTTGGATGTGCCCATAATTATTCATTCTCGAAAGGCAGAAATAGAGTGCATAGATATTCTGGAAAAAAATAATGCAAAGAAAGTAATAATGCACTGTTTTTCGGGTAAATTTTCTTTGGTAAAAAGAATAATTGAAAATAAATGGTCTTTGAGCATTCCTACATCGGTTAAGAACAGCGAACACTTTCAGAAAATAATCGGAGAACATCCTATAGAACAATTATTATGTGAAACTGACAGTCCATATTTACATCCGGATAAGAAATGGCCCAATGAACCTGCCAATGTCATCGCAAGTTATGAAAAGATTGCTGAAATTAAGAAATTGAGCATTGAAAAAGTGAAAAAACAGATTTTTGAGAATTATAGTAGATTGTTTAGTAAATAATCGAGTGGTTTTTTAGAACTTTTATAGAATACTAATTTTTAACTTCAAAGTCACTTAATAATTTCTTACCAACATTTTCAGTCATCTTTTTTAGAGAGGAGTTAACATTTGTAAGTTTTGTTTCTAATCTATTTTTTGTTTCTTGTAAACTTTCATGAACTTGTAAACTAGCTTGTTGAATTGTTTCTTCTTCACTTTTACTTTGGGCGAATTGATACGAACAAGCTATACTGCCAGAGGTATAATCATGACTTGCATAAAATGGACCTCTCTTTTGATCATCTGTTCTACATATATGAATATTTCCAAATCCAGGTATCTCATAATTTTTAACTATCGTGCTGATTGTTGATTCCATTTTACTTCTCTATTTTTGATAAATATAACTATTTAAACATTACCATTGTTACTACTATTTAGATACATTTAAATATCAAACCAGGTCTTTTTCATAATGAAAAATGTTCCTAAGAGACAACCAGAATTAGCAGATCCTATATTGGATGCTATTTATAGGGACGCAGCATTATCTCTTGCAAAAGATATTGATATTTTTTATCAAGATAGAGCTGAAGAGATAAAAATGCTTTCTTCTCATGGAAATATCTCAAAATTAGTTGAAGTTGGATGCGGCGATGGCGGTTTAGCGTATCATGTGGCAAGAAGACTAGATAAAACAGAAGTTATCGCTGAGGATGTTGATCCCATAGCAATTAGTGAAGCCAAAAAAAGATTTTCAGCACCAAATCTTACTTATCAAGTAGGTAGTGTCTATTCTCTTTCAAAAAGACACAAAGATTTAGACAGAGTTGTAGTTAAGGATTCATTTCATCATTTTGATGACTTGCGTTCTGCCCTGAAACAAATTAATTCGTCCTTGAAACACGAGGGAGGTCTTATCGGTTGGGATCTTGGTAGAGACAGGTTCTATAATGAACTTTGTATAAAAAATCCCGATTTTGAAAAATTAGCAACTGAAATACAAGAGAAAAGAAGAAAATCGCGAGAAAAAGCGATAGAATTTTTAGAATCTTTGGGTCCAAAAGGCAATGCGATTATGTCATATCAAGCAGCATATACTTACAAAGAAATGAAAAGAACTTTAACAAATACAGGATTCGATGTACTGATGATTGGACCTGACGAAAAAAGAGGATATGGCTTATTTGCTGTAAAAGTTAAACCTGGAACAAAAAGTGATATTTTATTAATGCCTTGCTTATAAAAACCATTTTCTTGTTATTTTCTCAGAGTTTTACTTTGCTTTCTAGAAAAGATAGCCGAAATTAAGAAATTGAGCATTGAAAAAGTGAAAAAGCAGATTTTTGATAATTATACTAGGTTATTTGAATAAGGTTTATATATGCTCTAAAAAACAGTTTAGGGTATGGATAATGCATTTAACCCTAGAGATTTGAGTCAATATTTTGGAAAAACATTTGTAACAAAAAGTGGTTCTAGATATGGTATCGACTCAAGTGGTAATTTTCATGGAAGACCTAGCATTGAAGGCGCAAAGATTGAAATAATAGTAGCGATGAATAGAGAAAACTTAGGTTTATTAGATGATTTATTAGCTGTACCTGATCCGCAATCTAAGAAAAAATATGATGAACTTTTAATTAAACTTGGACTTCCAGTTAAGGCAGGCCTTCCTTTGGTTTTAAGTTTGGCTGAAGAGTCTAGATTAAAATATAACACCTTGGGAATGATTACTAGCAATATTTCTGAAATAGTATAATTATTTTCTCAGGGTTTTACTTTGTTTTCTAGAAAAGAAGGTTAGAAATTTATCATCCACTTTATCGGCTGTTGAATTGCCCTTATAGGATAGAACGGATCTTCGCAATATGTCTTCAATGAGTTCTTCAACACTCAAAAGTTCTTTTTTAGCTCTAGAATCGAGTTTATTCTTTACTTTTGTATCTAGAGTTAGGGTGATGGTGGTTTTTGCCATGATTATTTCTTATTATTTTGAACATAGACCTTCTGCACGGCAAAGGATTTGTAGATTCCTTCTAATATGTCGGTTCCAGCATAGCCTGCAAGCAGAGAAAGGCGATAATCAAAATTAAATATGATTCCGGCAAACATTCCTATGATTATGGCTATGAGCACAGTAATTCCATAGTAGGTCCAAATTATTTTTCTACGCAAAGACAGGGCTTTGAGCAAACCGACTACTCCTCGGGTTAAACCTCCAAGTCCTCCAAGAATTCCTGCAATAACAGTTGGATCCATCACTTCCATTTTGTTAATTTAGCAAGGGTAAATGGTTTTTTATATGTTTTGTTT
>CAZYIS010000003.1:0-24837 GCA_964647695.1 Candidatus Woesearchaeota archaeon | reverse complement strand
CTAAAATGGCTAAAAACAAGCCAAGCTGACGAAAAATTGTTTTCTTATTTTTAATAACGTTTATATAATTGTTTTATTCTACTTAAATATGAAAAAAGTAGGTCTAGTTCTAGTAATGTTTTTGGTTTTTTCAATGTTTTTTGTATTTGCCAGTTCCGTTAACATTAGTTCTAAAATAAAATTAGAAAATAGCCTTTCGGTTTCAAACAATATGGGTAATTATACTAGGGTTTTAATAAAATTTAATAATTCTTCTAATACAAATTTAGGTGTTCAAGGTGCTGGCCAGAAAGCATTGGTTAATTCAATAGGTGCTGTTACGAAAGGCAAGGCCATTGATTCTATGGATGGAAACATGGTGGCCTATCTTTCTAAGGATGAAATAGATCAGTTGAAAAATAATTCTTTGGTTGAATCGGTAACTCCCATTAGAATATTGCATACTTCTTTACAGGATTCGGTTCCATTGATTAATGCAACCAGTACCTGGAATTTAAAGGTCAATAATACCAATTTAACTGGTCTAGGACAAACCATATGTATAATTGATACGGGGGTTAATTATTCTCATCCTGATTTGGGTGGTTGCTATGGGAATAATAATGCCTCTTCCAGTTGTAAAGTCATTGGGGGTTGGGACTATTGTTCAGATGATACTCTTTGTACAACTCAAGATTCTAATCCCATGGATGTTAATGGTCATGGAACCCATGTTTCTGGAATAGTTGCTGCCAATGGAAATATAAAAGGTGTGGCTCCAGATTCTAAAATTTTTATGGTGAAGGCAGGTAATTCAACGGGTGATTTTTCGGAAGATAATTTGTTTAATGCGATTTATTTATGCATAAATAATGCTTTGAAATTTAATATATCTGTAATAAGTATGAGTCTTGGAGGGGGAGGTTATACTTCCTATTGTGATAATCAATCCAGTGCATCCTATAATATAACGGCAGCCATTAATTTTGCGGTTCAAAATAATATTTCGGTTGTGGTTGCTTCAGGCAATGATCTTTATTCAAATGCAGTTTCATTCCCTGGATGTATAAAATCAGCTACGGCTGTGGGTTCTACAAACAAGGCAGACAGTAACGTCTCTTATTTTTCTAATACTTGGAATGATTCTTCTCTTTTCATGCTGGTTGCTCCTGGAGAAAATATTAATTCTACTTCCAAAGATGGTGGCTATATTACCGAAACTGGAACATCCATGGCTACTCCCCATGTGGCGGGAGTATTTGCAATAATGAATCAATATCTAAAATTAAGCAATATTAATCAAAATGTATCTCAAATTAAATATGTATTGAATTCAACAGGTAAACAAATATACGATTTACCTTCTAATCGATCTTTTTCGAGAATCGATGTTTATTCGGCAATCATGGCTCTAAGAAACATAGTAGTAGGTTTAAACACTCCTTTGGATGTTGCGGTAGCCAATGTAACTCAGCAATTTAATTGTAGTGCTAGTTCATTAAATAATCTGAAGAATATGACATTTTATCTTTGGAACTCAACCGGTTTAGTCAATACTTCAAGTGTTAATATAACTGGGCTGAGCAATGGTTCTGTATTCAATTATAATTTTAGTGGAAAAGAAGACAATTATAATTGGAATTGCTTAGTTTACAATAATAATTCAGAAAGTCATTTTGCCGATGCAAATTATTCCATTAGCTATGACTTAGTGGCTCCAAATGTTTCTTCTATAGCTCCATTTCCGGGAGATGAACAATCATCTTCCACAAGTAAAACTTTCTATTATAATATTTCAGATAATCTCCGGATAAAGAATTGCAGTTTAATTGTCAATGGAAACATTAGTCAAACTAATACATCCATAACTAATCAAAGTATAAATCAGAGTTTTACACAAACATTTACTCCGGGATTTTATAATTGGAGTGTAAACTGTAGCGATTATGGTAACAATATCGCTAATTCTTTAACTCAGAATTTTACTATAACTACTCCTGTTACCTATAGTTCTGGCGGCGGAGGCGGATGGGGTGGCGGAGGCGGAGGGGGATCATCTACACAAACATTTAGTTTAACTGTTCAACAAATTGAAACTGGGGCTAGTAGATTATTGGGTTCAAAGGATAGGATTTTATTCAGTAATCATAGTCTAACATTGAATGGCATTAGTAATGGCATTGCAGCTATTACTCTTAGAAGTGATCCAATAAATGTTTCCCTCTATATTGGAGAAGAAAAGAAATTGAATTTGACCAATGCACTTTATTATGATGTTTATATAAAATTGGAGAACATAAGTAATAACAAAGCAAATATAACTCTAAGGCAGATCAATGAATCTATTTTAGTTTCAAATGATGGTTATAATAAAATACAATTGGATCAAAATAATACTGATAGAAACATCGGCATAAGTGATATTCGTACTAATTTGTTCAGTATGAATAAATATACTCTGATTGGGGTGATTATTTGTTTGATTACCGGAATTCTTTATTTAATTTCTAGATTTATTTATTTTATAAAAAATAGATCTAATGTGGATAATGAAATTATTACTTCTAGGCCTTTGAAAAAGAAAAATAACTAATTTTTTAATCGATTATGGGTTTTTTGAGTTTTTTTGCATTTCTTCTAGAAAGAATTTCATAAATTCTTGTACGATTATATCTTTGTAAACTAATTAAATATAAATCTATTATAGCTGGCAGGGTAAAAGTAATGCCCATTAAATTTTCTTCCATTGCGAAGTTGAAAATAGAGTTGGCTGCAAATAATAATCCGGTAACTAGATGAACTTTTTCGTTATATCTTGTTTTTGATTCAAATTTCTTAAGTGAGTCTTCTGATAAATCTGCTCCTAGGTAATAATTTGAACCTTTCAATTCTTTCGATCTTGATCTTCCGTGTTTTTCTGAGTAACTTAAGAGCATATTCTTAAATAGTTTTACTCCTAATAATTCATAAATTCGCCCATTTTTTTCAAAATATTTGGGTTCGAAATAAAAAGATCGAATTCTATCTAATAACTTATTTCCATTATAATTATTTCCTAGAATATCAGATAATTCTTTTCTTTTATTTCTTAGGGTATTTTCTTCATTAGGCACATAATTTCAATAAGCAAACTATTTTTAATCATATCTATTTTTTAATAAAGAGTTCTTAAAATTAAATAATGCGGGAGGGAGGATTCGAACCTCCGTAGGCACTAAGCCACAGGATTTCTCAAGCTTTTTCAAGTAAGTGAAATCCTAACGCTGAATTGTTCTAACGAACAAACGACTTCTTAAGTCCTGCCCTTTTAACCACTCAGGCACCCCCGCACATTACTGATATTAAAAATAGGTATTATAAAGTTTACCAATTCAAGTTTAGGAATATTAATTTATTTAATTTCTCTTTTGTCGTGTCTAGGTAATAGTAACATAGTAACATTTAAATAGGCTAATTTCTACAACTTTTTATGAGTATAGCAAATAAGACAAGAGATTATATTATGCCTTTAGCCATTGCTGGAGCCGTTGCTCTTGGTGGATTAGAAGGAAGAACAGATAATTTTCCAGTTCCCGTTATTTCTGATTATAGTATTACCAATGAAGTAAATGGACTTGGTAAAACAAATCCTATGCAAAGAATTGTTGTAACAAATACGGTTCCAGGAACTAATTATTGTTTATTGACTAGAGATTTTCTAGATGATAGTGCAAATCTAGGTCATTATTGGACAACTAATCAAACTAAACCGGCTACTACTAATGTTATGACTTTTGAAACAACTTATAATCCTAATAAAAATCATCAGTTTTTTAAAGTACAAGGAAATTTTAGTACTAATACTATACCATCACCACAATGAAAAATAATTTAATAAATGTAGCTCTTTTTAGTTTTGTATTGATTTTTTTAGTTGGAATAGTATCTGCAAGTCCATATTCATTGAATGTAACTTCTCCAGATAACGGTTCTATAATTAATGTAACTAGCGCACAGTATAATGTTTCAGTTAACGTAACTGATGATAATATAGCATTGGTTAGAGTTTCTCTATTGGATAGTTCTTTTAATACTTTAAGTTCAAATGATGATTATGTCAATTATACTTCTGGATCTTTCGATTCATTGAATGACGGACTTTACTATATTTATGTAGAAGTTACTCTAAATGATTCAACAAAGTTCGATAATGCAGCATATTTGACTAATTTTACTATATCCTCGCCTATAACTATAGTTTATTCTGATCCTACACCTTTAAATGGTTCTTTATTAAATAGTAATGTAAATTCTTTGAATATAACTGCCGTTACCAATAAGATTACCATGGATAATTTCACAATTTATTTATTGGATGCAAATGGAAGCATAGTAAATTATTCCGATGTATCAAATCAATCTTCAAATTCATTATATCTTAATTTGAGTAATATTCCTGATGGAAATTATACTTTCCTTGCTGAAGTAGACTACAATTCAACCTATAATGCTACTAGCGATATAAGAAACTTAACCATAAAGAGAACTCTTCCAAATATTACTAGCTTAAGTGTAACTGGATTGCCAAGTTCCATAACTCCAAATCAAACAGTTGCAGATATCATTGCATCATTTGTTCCTTCTGAATTTTTGAAATTCTTTGGTTTCAAAGCAGTTTTCAATGGAACTCATAATCTTGGAAGCTACTCTAATTTGACTAATTTAACTGGAGAACAACTTAATTTCACTATCTCTAATCTAACTGCCCTGGGAGATTATCAATTATACTTTACATTCAGCGATAATTACGGAAATTATAATAGTGTAAATATCTCTAATTTAACTGTTGCTAATCCAATTGTAATCAGTAATGTTGGTGGTGGAAGAACTGGAGGATTCAGAAATCTTCCTGAATTGAATAACACTAATTTGACTTTACCAGAAAATACTACTGCTCCAATATCTAATCAGACAAATTCAACAACTCCAACATTCTTTTCAGCAATAACTGGAGCAGTCACTGGAGCATTAGGTAGTGCCTCATTCTGGGGTATAATTGCCCTAGTAATCGTTGTTGGTGCTGGATACTGGTTAGTAATGGTTAGAAGAAAGAAGAAGTAATATTACTTTTCTAGATTAATCTATTTTGTTAGTAGTGAATATTCTTAAGAATGTTTAAATAATTGATATTTATTAGTTTGTTATGGTAAGTAGAGAAGAAGACGAAAATAATCGAGAATATGCAGATAATTATGCACGAGGTAGAAGTGGAGAAGGAAGCGATACAATTAATGGGGCATTCATAGATAGAGGGAGTATTGAATATAAAGCATATAAGGCTGGACAAGAAGATAGGGAGAAATATGGTCCTTTAGACCGAGATGATTGTGGTACTGGTGAAAGCGCCCCAGATAGTTGTTGTTATATTGTTAGTGCATGTTTGGATAATTTAAATTTACCTAGAAGTTCTCTAGAAATGAAAGCAATGAAAAAATTAACTAGAGAGTTTATTTTAAAGTCATTCTCTGGAAAGAGAGATTATATTACCTATGGTAAAATTGGTCCAGCCATAGTTCGTTCGATTCAATCAACAAGTGATTCACAAGCTACTTGGCAACAGGTTTATGGAATGTTGCAAGGAATAGCTAGAAAAGTTGAAGAAGGAAAATATCAAGAAAGTCATGATCAATTCAAATCTCTCGTTCTTGGACTTGAAGCTCAATTCAAACAATAATTTTTTAAAAATTTATTTGTATTATACTAATTTAAATTTAATGATTAATAATAGAATGGGATGACTAAATAATAGGATTGTATTTATTCACTTGAATCTAGTTTTCTAAGAATTTCTTCGCCTTCCCGGGTTACGTGTTGGATGGCATCATCATCACTGGCATGAGGATTTGCTCTTTTGTATTTTAATGCATGAGCTGCGCCTGAAACAAGGGCCATCTTCAAATCTTTTTTACTTGACATATTAATTCTTGATTATTTATGTTTAAAAGGATTGTGGTATTATTTTGATTATATTAGTACTGTTTATTTTTATTACTATTACATATCTTTAATAATATCTTCTAGGAAACCCATTAAATTATGATCAAAATGATGTGCTAATACTTCGTCATTTTTATTTGTGTACCTAAAATCATAGACCGATGTAAAATTTGCTTCGTTGAATAGTTCATCTGAAAGATCCTCAACGGACATACCGGGTAGTGTTTTTTTGACTTTTTCAGCGGATATGGTTGAGTAGCCTCCATCCAGAAATGGAATATAGTCAGAATCTATTCTCATATGTGAAGGATATATGAAAACTACGGCGAAGGGGTTATCTTCAAAGTTTATATCATAGAGCGCAATGGTTGAATCTTTATGGGTTCCGGTGGCGACTAATAATTGTTCAGTGGGAGTTTTCTCTCTCACAGGGGAAGTTTTAGTTTTTGGTTTTTTAGCTAGAATTGCAGTTAGGGTCATAATATTTTTGATAGAAATGGAGTTTTAAATCTTTCTTTTATTTCTTTTTAATTTTTCCAACTTGCCAGTCGTTTAATAGATAACGGGCAGTTTTATCGGTGTTGGCCTTGTTTCCTTTTTGCATAAATCCTTTTTTCTTACCTAGTTCTTCCAAAAGTATTTCTGCATCTCCGTCTGCAGCTATGCCGTAGTACTCTTCAAATAGGCCTGGATTGCTTTGCATTAGTGTATGAACTATAAATTCAGGGTGTTTTACAGAACTGGCGTTTCTAACTCCTATTTCGGCTTGGTTCTTTAGATCATCTCTGGATTTTTCTGCATTTTCAAGGGTCCCGAATACTCCGGGAGTATCTAAAATTAAAATATCTTTGTTGAATCTTATTCTTCTTACTCCTTTGGTAAATCCTGATTCGGGTGCGGCAAGAGCTCTTCCTCCACCTACTAGAGTGTTAATCAATGAACTCTTTCCAGTGTTAGGATATCCTACTACTCCTACGTGGGCTTTGGCGTGGAGTTTGGCGAATTTCTCTTTCTTAACTAGGATTTTGATCATATCTCTGAGTTGTTTACGTCCTACGGGAGATTTACAGGAGTATAATACATAGGGATAGAGATTTAATTCGGTTAGATATTTTATGGTTTCACCTTTGTCCACTAGATCTGCTTTGTTAACAACATAAATTAACATTTTTTCGTTTTGTTTGATGTATTCTTCTATTTCGGTGTTTCTGGTTTTGTCGATGTAACGAGCATCCAGTACTTCTAGAACAATATCGGAAATACGAATAACATCTTTGGCTAGCTTAGGAAATGCTACTTTGTGCTTATTGGTGATGCCTTCAGCTCTAGCTATACGGGTTTTTCTGGATGAAAACGAATATCTTACTCTCATACATAAAAGAATAAATTAGGGTTTATAAGACATTGTTTTTTATTCACTTAGAGTCATGGCTTTCTTTTGTTCTCTAAGAACGTCTATCATAGAATATACTTTACCTTTTTCGCCTGCTCGAACTTTGTCTCTTAGGAATCTTAATCCATCTAGTGCGCCATCGGCATAAACTGATCCGCCGTTTATATTATGGGTGAATCTAATTTTTCCACTTTTATCATAGTTTGTTTCTAGAACTATATTCCCATCTGCGGAAACGGATCGGGTTTGATCAATATTCAAGGAGCGGTAATGGTTTTTAAGTGCAGGATTACCTAAGAAAAATTGTCTATAGTATTGCTCTTTTAATTCTTCCATTTGTTCAGTAAACTGGTCTGTCGGAGAAGTTATGGTGTATGTGTGCCATCCATGTCTTCCTAGAAATTCTTCAGGAATGCCCATTTTTCTTTGGGTTTCTAAACTTCTTATGGCTGTGAACGTAACATTGGATCCTAGTGGAATAGTTATATCATCATTTTTTTCTTTTAATTGTCTTTTTACTTCTTCAAATAAATTCATATCGATGTCAAAGCCCATTTTTTTATAGGATTCACACATTGCTTTTGCAGTTCCGCTGGTGTCTGCTTTTCCTCTTTGATGACTTTCTTTAATATCTAATGAATATTTTCTAAATTGATTTTCATGGGTGTTTGCGTAATTTTGTTTAAGTTCTCTTAAAGAAACTATTTCTGGGGCCATGTTTACATCAATTACTGCGCAGATGTTTGAATCTCTTACTCTCTGTTCTAGTGCAGGTCTATCTCCTCCGGTGGTGCCCATGACAAAATTCATTCCACTTTCACAATAATAATTTGCGTTGTCATTTACTGCGGAAGGATGAGAAAAGTCTACGGTTAAAAATTCCTGTTCTATAAATCCGGATATTTCTCTGAACCTAGCTTTTTCATGAGGCTTGTAGAGAAATATGCTGTTTCCTCCAATTTCAATAGCTACTTCTTTTGTTTCTGGTCCTGTCAATCCATATTGCCAAAGTCTAAAATCAACGGAAGAAAGAACTTTTTTTACCACATCGGTGGCCATTTTGCCAGGTAAACCATTAACAATTATTGGAGTTTTGTCTGCATGCTTTTGTAAAAGTATTGGGTCCATAATATATAATGAATTAATCTTCTTTTAAACATTAACTTCCTTTTGTTATCTTATTTAGTAATGAAAATTTAGTAAAAAAGATTAAATAGTGTGAAATTTGCTAGATGATATGGCAATAATTAATCCTAATTACGATAAATTAGTTGCAGGATATCTTTTTCCAGAAATAAACAGAAGAGTTAAAGCATTTACTTCTGCTAACGAAGGAGTAAAAATTTATAGATTAGGAATAGGTAACACTACTGAACCATTGAGACCTAAAGTTATACAAGGTTTAAGGGAAGGTGTTGACAAACTTGCTGATGTTAAAACCTACACTGGTTATGGTGATGAACAGGGAGATACAAGATTGAGAAATGCTATTGCAAAACATTATGCTTCTGGAAATGTTTCTATCGATCCATCCGAAGTTTTTGTAAGTGATGGTGCTAAATCTGACGTTGCAAATATACAATCAATTTTCGATGTTAATAATACGGTAGCTGTTCAAGATCCAGCTTATCCAGTTTATGTAGATACTAACGTAATTGCTGGAAGAACTGGACATTTTGATCAAAAAACAAATCAATACACTGGGCTTATTTATATGCCTTGTAATGAAGAAAATGGATTTATTCCAAATGTAAATGATTTGCCTGCAGGAGTTGGAAAAGCCGATTTAATTTATTTGTGCAGTCCAAATAATCCTACCGGAGCAGTTATGAATAGAAAATCTTTGGAATCTTTTGTTGGGTATGCAATAGAACATAAATCAGTTATTTTATTTGATGCAGCCTACAATTGGTATATTAATGATTCTACTTTGCCTAAGAGTATTTATGAAATTGAAAATGCAAAGAAATGTGCTATGGAATTCAATAGTTTCTCAAAAAAAGATGGATTTACAGGAGTGAGATTAGGTTGGACTATTGTTCCTAAAGAATTAGTTGCGGAAGACGCTCCAGAAGGAAAGTTAAATGCTATGTGGAATGGAAGACAAACAAGATTCTTCAATGGAGCATCAAATATTGCCCAGGAAGGAGGATTAGCTGCGTTATCTGAACAAGGAATGTTAGAATCAAACGTATTAGTTGATTTCTATATGGAAAATGCTAGAATTATTAGAAATGGATTAAGACAAAAAGGTATTCAAACATTTGGAGGAGATAATGCTCCTTACATATGGATGAAAAATCCAAATGGAATGGACTCTTGGAAGTTTTTTGATAAAATGCTTAATGAAGCTAATGTAGTTACAACTCCTGGAGTAGGATTTGGTCCAGAAGGTCAAGGATTTACTAGACTTAGTGCATTTGGACATAGAGAAAATGTTGAAGCTGCAATGGAAAGTATAAAACAAAAATTACAAATTTAAAATGGGAGACAAAGAAGGATTTTCTGCTAGATTGAAGGATTTACGTATTAATGTAGATGCTCTTGATAAAGTTGTTGTTCCTGAAATTGGAATAGACATCCCAAATGTCGAGGGTAAAAGAGGATCTTTACAAATTTATGCTGCAATAACTTCTCCTGATGGATATATTAGTGTTGATGATGCAAAAAGAGGACTTTCAGTATTCGGAGATGAATATAGAACTGAAGCAATAGCTAAACCTGGATCTCATTCAAGTATTTCTGGTCTTCTTAAAATAGTAGAATCTGGAAATAGAGTTAGATCTGATGTTTATAGAAATCCTTCTGTCAGAATGCATCCTTTCAGTGATGAAGTTTTACTTGAAGCTGCTGAGAGATTTGGAACTCCCATGATAGTTTATGATGAAGCGACAATAAGAGCTAGAATGAGGGTATTGAATTCTGCTTTCTCCTGGGCTCCAGCTGGATTTATGAATCATATAGCTGTGAAGGCAACTGATTGTGCTCCTATCATTGATATGGCTAGAGAAGAAGGAATGGGTACTGATTGTGCTTCTTCTAAAGAATTATACCTGTCTGAAATGCTAGGATTTATCCGACATCAGGTAATGCTTACTTCTAATGCCACTCATGCTTCATTATTTAGACAAGCAAATGAAATGGGTGCAATTATTAATTTTGATGATATTACTCATATAAAATATTTCCAAGAAAGAGTTGGAAAATTACCAAACTTAGTTTCTTTAAGATATAATCCTGGAAACAGAATGAGCGGCGGAGATTCAATTATAGGTAAACCTGGAGAACAAAAGTATGGTATAATGTTTGAACAAATGCCTGAGGCTATAAGACAATTAAAAGCTGGAGGAGTTGAGAGAATCGGACTGCATCAAATGATTGTTTCAAATGAATTGAATGAAAACAATTTAATTGAATCGGCCAATAGATTGATGCAATTCCAAAATGAATTGGCAGCTGAAAATGAAGTAAAGTTTGTATTTGCTAATTTTGGAGGAGGATTAGGAATCCCTTATAGACCCGAACATATTAAGGTGGATGAAAAGAAAGTTGCTGAAGGAATAAGAAACTTTTATATGTCTAATGTTATTAATGGACCTAATAGTGGTTTACAATTGAAAATGGAAAGTGGAAGATGGTTGACTGGAGATTCAGCTGTTTTATTAATGAAAGCATTACATTTAGAACAAAAACCAAGAGGACCATATGTAAAAGTAGATGCCAGCGGAAATGATTTTGCAAGAGTAGAAGCCTATGGTTGTTATCAACATCTTAATGTTCTTGGAAAGAGTGGAAACTCTCAAGTTTATAGTGTTGCTGGACCAAAGTGTGAGAATTCAGATCATTGGGCAATAAATAGATTGTTGCCTAAAGTTGATGTCGGAGATATTCTTTCTTTGTCTGGAGCGGGCGCTCACGGACATCCTATGGCTCCAGGATATAATGGTTTTGTAAATTGCGGAGAAGTATTGCGTAGAGAAGATGGAACGTTTGAAATAATGACTCGACCTCAAACTCTTAAGGATCAAATGGCTAAGTATGATTTCCCAAGTTCAAGATTCAAACATTTAATTCCTAAGGTTTAAAACCTTTAATTTCTTATAATAATTAGAATGGTGAGAAAGATAAAAAAGAAAGGGATGTTTTATTCGGTAAAGATTATTGAGAAATCTTTGATACATCATGTAATTGAATGGGTAGCTACAATTTTGAGTGTAGTTGCATCGGTGCTTAATTCCAATTTATTTAATATTACCAGCATAGATTCCTATGCCACTTCATTTTATGTTTTCTTTGGAGCAGATTTACTTTGGATTGCTTTTGCTTGGAAACATAAACATTGGGGAGTTTTCACAACTTTTGTTTTGTTTGGAATAGTTAATCTATTGGCCATACTGAGACATTTGGGAATATTGCATTTCTAATAATTTTTTATTCGACGAAAGATATATAAACAATAGCTCTTTAATTTTATTATGCAAATGGCTATGAAGATTTTGAGTAAAGCAATGAAGTCTATTAGCTCTGCATCCGTGGCATATTCATCTGTTTCTAAGGTCTTTAACTAATTTAAAGCCTCGAGACAGTTTTTTCTTATATACTTAATTGAATAATTTTTATTTGAATCTTCTTTCTTGGGGCTAATTGGATATTTGATTCTTTGAAACAGTTGGAATAACAACTGAAGGGAGGAAAATAAAAAATGCCAACAGACATGAGAAGATCTCAGGGAGAAGGATTACCGAAATTACTTGGAGTAGCATTGAATGAAGAAACTTTGCTCCAGGATACTGGTAATGGTCGTCCTGAAATATATGAACTAGGACAAACTGCATATGAAAATGCTGAATTTGGACTTAGACCTTATAATTTAGAAGGATAAAACTGAATATTAGATAACATATTAATATACCCTTTGCTTGATATATCCATGAATAGGAAAATTAAAATTTTAATTTATTTAATCGTATTGCTAGGTTTAATCGTAATAGGATTGGGAATTTATTGGGTAAATTATCTTAGAATCGCCCATAGTAGTTTTGAAAATTACTATGAATTTAGGGGATGTACGGAATTGATAAATAAAACTAGCGATCAGGGTTATTGTAAAATTAATTCTGGAGAAACAATTAAGATTGTTAAATATCAAGATAAGTGGTTCTTGGATGGAGATTTACCTTCTGGATTTTTTGATTGGTAAATTAATAGGCCTACGAGGAATTGAACCCCGGTTTACCGGTCCGAAGCCGGTCGTACTATCCACTATACTATAGGCCTATAATTATTTATGATTATCTTATTTTTAATACTATGGAATTGACAATTTAGAAAAATTATTTCTTAAGAAGTTTTTCTATAACTTCTCGGGAGATATTGAAATCAGCTCGTTTATTGGTTTCTTTCATAACTGCACCCAGAAGGAAATTAAGAGCATTCTTTTCTCCTTTGGAATAATCTTCTACTGCTTTAGGATTAGAAGAGATTACTTTCTTGCATATTACTTCTAGTTCTTTTTTATCAGATATTTTTCCTTCAATATTTCCAGGCATGGAAGATTTTGGATAGAATTGATTTAGCAATTGTTTTCCTTGCAGAACGGTTATCTTATTGGTCTTAACTAAATTTAATAGGGCAATGAAATGTTCTGGTTTGATATCTACTTTGTCCAAAGTGGTTTCATTATGGTTCAATAGTCTAAGAAGTTCAATGGTTACCCAGGGCAGAGCAAATAGGGGATCTACTTTTTGAACTACAGCTTCATAAAATTGAACTATATCTATATTTTTAGAAAGAATTTCTGCATTTTTGTCGTCTATTTTATAGGCTTTGATTAGCTTGTTTAATTTGACTTCTGGAGATTCGGGAAGTTTGGATTTTTCAGATTCTATGAATTTTTTATCCACAATAATGTCCTGCAGATCAGGATCGGATATGAATCTATAGTCTTCGGCATTTTCTTTAGATCTCATAAGCACAGTTTTATTCTTTTTATCATCAAAGCGCCTAGTTTCCTGTTGCTTCACTGATTCGGTGGCATGTCTATGGAGTTCATGGTTGATGGCTCTTTCTATGGATTCGAGAGAATTAACATTTTTTATTTCTACTCTTGCAGATTTACCTGGAATGGAGACATTAACATCTACTTTTATTCCGGCATTGGAATCCACACACTTAAGATAGGCCAGATTATGGATTAATTTTTGTAGCCAGGCAATTACTTCTTTGGCGGAGGTGAAATCTGGGGCAGTTACTATTTCTATCAAGGGTAGACCAGAACGATTATAATCTATTTCTCCCGAATCTGGATCCCAGGAGGCAGGATCTTCTTCCAAATGCATGGAACTTATATTTATTCCTTGGAATTTTCCATTTATACCCACAGGTGATGCGTAGGGACCAGAAAGAGTATTCTGATATCCTTTAGGAAGATCTGGCCAGTTGTAGTGCTTTCTTTGCCATTTTAGATCGGTGTTTATGGTGCATTGGAGCATTAGACCTATTTGAATTGCTTTTTCAACGGCAGTTTTATTGGGTAACATGGGTTTGGCTCCGGGTTGGGCTGTGCAGATGGGACAAATATGAATATTTTGTTGCAATCCACGTTCTCTAGAAGCAAGACATGAACAGAATAGTTTTTCCTTAGTTGTCAAATAGGTGTGAATTTCTAGGCCAATCATTCCTTTCAATTCTTTTTGTTCTGATTTAACCATAGGAGAGATAGAAAAAAGATGTTTTTAATTGTTATCTTTAGGTATGCTAATAATTAAATACGAATAAATTTTGCCATTTTTATGATAGAAGATAAGGTTTTACAATTTTGGAGTCCTGCAAATATCAGACAGGAAGGACCCTATACGGTTAAGATTAATGTGGAAAAAAGTGTTCCGGCTTCTTATTTTTTCTTTGATATGTTAAGAGGCTTTGGAAGAGATTATTATTCTAATGTTTATAGAAATAGTAGACTAGAAAATGGTTCCTTAGAGTTTGATTTATCTTTGAGAGAATTGGGGCAGTTTTTTCTAGGATTTCATCCTTCACAAGAGGTAAGTAAGTTTTTAATGAATTTTGTTGATGAAGAAGATGGGGTTTCTGAACAGATAGTAAAAGGAGTTATATCAGAATTGGATAATCGGTTTGTTTATGCTTATGTAGAAACGGGAGCAAATAAATCTAGAGTTAAACATGCACATAGGTTAATAACTAAATCTGAGAATTATCCCCTATTAATGAAAAGATTAACTAAAAAACATCAGAGTTCAATTACACCATCAAATTATAATTGGAATTGGAAACGTTGGACTGCTTTTATGGGTGATCCAATAGGATATTCTGCATCTCCACTATTGAAACACTACATTAATGAAGAATTACTTCAAACTCTTTGGGGTTCTGAAATGGATGATAAAAAAATAGTTATTTCTTTGGATAAAACACTTGTTTCAGATTTTAGAATAAGTACATTACCTGATGAACTAGTTTATCCTAATATTCTGGATGAAAAAAATATGGCCTATCTTAAATCATTGTGTGAAGAAAAGCCAAATGTTGTTCAAAATTTATGGGTTGGAGATAGAAGGATATGGGAAATTCCTGTTTTTGCAGAGATAAAGAAAGATGCTTTTAAGAGATCTTCAACATTATTGGAGCAAGAGCAAAAAATAAGAATTTTATAAATAACTTTATTATAATAGTATTTATAAATGTAAAATATGCTATTTTTTTATGGCCATTTCATCGCCTTTAGATGCTGTTGCATATACTCCTATTGTTAGAAATTTATTTGCTAAATTAGCAGATGAATACTCTGCTTCTAAAACTTCAAGTGACGGCGGATTGGCATTTAATATTATAGTCTACAAAAATGAAGCCAGAGCAAGTGTAGGTTTTCTTGCAAACTCAGCTACTAGGGTTGGTGCCATTGTAGAAAATGGAGACTATCGTCTTGAAAAAAATTCTGCGTTTATAAGACTTCCTTCAGGCTATGATTCTAGAAAAGTAATAGGAGAAGAATTAGAACATTTGGCTGAGTTTTCAGAAATATTTACGGTTATGGATAATAGAGTAGTTCAAACTGTTGCAAAAAGACCTATGCGTTTCTCAAATGGAGAACTTTTGGATATGAATATTAGATAATTATTTTCTAGTAACCTTTTCTACTTTTCCGTCTTTAAGCCAGTAGACTTTTCTTGCGTGTTTCTTTGCTAGATTTGGATCGTGGGTAACCATGATAATTGTGGTGCCTTGTTTGTTCAATTTTTCTAGGAATTGCATAATTTTTTCTCCGGATTTAGTATCTAGGTTTCCGGTAGGTTCGTCGGCAAGAATAACTTCAGGGTCATTGGACAGAGAACGGGCGATGGCTACTCTCTGTTGTTGTCCTCCGGAAAGTTGATTTGGATAGTGATCCATTCTTTGTTCTAGGTCAACTAATTTTAACAATGATTCGGCTTTGGCTTCTCTTTCTTCTTTGCTAACATCCTGGAAAAGCATGGGTAGCATAACATTTTCTTTGGCCGTAAGATTAGGAATAAGATTAAAGTTTTGGAAAATAAATCCTATCTTTTTACCTCTAATTTGGGCCAGATCGGATTCTTCCAGATGTTCTATATCATAGTTATCTAGAAATATGTCTCCATCCGTTGCTAAATCGAGGCTTCCTACGAGGTTCATGGCCGTGGACTTTCCAGATCCGGAAGGACCCATGATGGCTACAAATTCGCCTTTGTTTACATCGATGTTTACTCCATCTAAGGCTTTAACGACGTTTTCACCCATGAGATAATACTTTTTTACGTTTTTTAGTTCTATAATTGAATCCTTGGCCATGAATAGAATAAATTAATTGAGTATAATAAGATTACTATTTATTAAAAATAGGAAATAGTAAGTTTTAAACAATCAACATTTTAGGGCTTAAAAGTTCAAAAATCTAAAATAGTAACTTTTAAAAACCATCTTTGAGCATTATAAATATGATAATTCCAGTTAGATGTTTTGGATGCGGAAAGCCTATAGGACAATTTTGGGAACAATATAAGAAAAGAATTGACTCTGGCGAAGATGCAGGTAAAGTTCTAGATGAATTAGGATTAACAAGATATTGCTGCAGAGCAGCTCTTTTGGGTCATGCAGATATGTTGCCAGAAGTAACCAAGTTCAAGAAAGCTTAATCCTATTCTTAATAATAACAATTTTTATATAACCAATTAATTAGATTTTTCTATGAGAATTATTGAACCTAAAGATTTGACTGATAAACTTAACGAAGGGATACATACCGATGAATTAATTTCGTTTTCTGGAGAAGTTATTTTTCAAGGATTCAAAAAAGGTTGTTCTGTTAGAATGAATCATAGTAGGATGCAATTACAGCTGCTGTCTAAGCATGAAAACTTGAAAAAATATAGATTGTCTACTGATGATCAAAATGAAAGAAAAAGTAATTTTGAATTTATTTTCTATACTGATACTTTAAGTTCTGCAAGATTAACTCATCCTTCTGAAGGGGCTAATAGAATAGCGGTCGTGGGAAAAGACCATTTAATTTATTTGCAAAACTTACAGAATATAACTTATTAAAAATGAATCTTCCTTTTAATGGATTGGAAACTAAAATAGCGACTATGTGTCTTCTTAGAGAGAATGGAAAAACTGTGATGATCCATAGGGATAAGGATCCAGAGCATTTTATGCATGGGATGTGGGGTTTTCCCGGAGGAAAATTTAATTCGGAAGATGAAGGAATACCTGAGAAATGCATAAGAAGAGAATATGGGGAAGAAGGTGGAGTTGAATTAATTAATTTACAATATAGGGGTGTGGTATTTTTTGATAATAAGCATAGGAATTTTCAAGGTAAACCTGCCAAGTTTAACTTTTTGGTTTATGTATTTGAAGCCTATAATCATGGAGGAGAATTGAATAGTTCTTGCAATGAGGGATCAATACATTGGGTCGAGGATGGAGAAATAAGAAAATTGAAGATGGAAAAAGGAGATCAATATATTTTGGATCTTTTGGAAAAGAAAATACCTTTGAATCATAGAATAATTTTAAGCGACAATGATGCAAAAATAGAACCTATTTCTTAATTATATTTAATTACCTATATCTTTTTAAGTAAAATTGATTATTTCTAGGGATGGTCGAAGAATGTCGATTAGCCATGTCCATAAGTGAAAATACTCTAGATGGTATGCTTCATGTGGGAAAAGAACTGGAGAAAAAATATGCTCCTATTATTCTTGAACCAAGATTGGATTGTGTTCCTGAACTTGTAAAATCTAATCATGATACTTCTTCACGTTTGAAGAAATTATTAACTGGTTTTGAAAAAACTCCTTTGATAATCACCAATACGAGCATTGCCGAATCGGGACCTAACCCCCTTTATGGCTATAAGGGAAATGAAAAACAGAGAAGAGATCTATTACAATATG
Organism: Candidatus Woesearchaeota archaeon; assembly: GCA_964647695.1. Classification (GTDB taxonomy): domain Archaea; phylum Nanobdellota; class Nanobdellia; order Pacearchaeales; family GW2011-AR1; genus VGKP01. Next base: position 7,050 of record CAZYIS010000003.1, on the reverse strand, counting down.
CAGCTAACGTTTTATCTAGTCTTGATAGGATAAATTATGTAAGTGTAGAATTGGACCGATTTGAAGAGCTGAATAGAAATTCGAAAAGAGTTAAGGTGATTGTTATGAAGCATTTTTTCAAAAATGAGTCTGAAAGAGATTGGATTTTTGAAGATTTAGAAGATGCTGTTGTTTCAATGCGGACTGAAACCCAAATGAAAAGGGCAGATATTGGAAAGATTGCAGTTTTTACCGATAGTCCTGAGAAAGTTGAGTATGTTAATACACTAATAGAACGTTATGCTCATAAATTTCCATTGATTGCGTTGCCCATGGGGCCCTATGATTTTGTTAAAGATGCTAGAAATGAGAATATGAAGAAAGGAATCTATCTTACTTTTGTTGCTTCTGAGAATGGTGCTCCTTCGGCACCAGGTCAACCGAGCATAATTGAGGCTAGAAATTTTCTGAGCTCAGCACAATAATCTTTTTAAACAGATTCCGGATAAAAGTCTAATGGATCATGGAAAGACTAAAATTGTGGCAGTCATTGCTGAAAAAAGAATAGATTCAACAATAAAAAAAGGATATCTTACGGCTAATTCGGGTTTGGCAGATATAATTCAGTTCAATATTGATGCTTTAGAGTCCGAACAGGTAAATGAGTTTAGCGTTAGGCTAGCTAAAATGGGAGTCATAAATAAACCAGTTATACTTTCTATAAGAAATATGGAGTCAGTTCATCCTGATTTAAGAGAACACCATGGCTATAGAAATGGAGGGCATGATTTAAACCGAATAGGATTACTTAGAAAAGGTGCAGAAGTAAATGTTGAATATATTGAGATGGAGCATAATTTTAGAAGAAATATATTTTTTGATCCTCAAATAACTAAATTAATAATAAGATATTCGGATTTTGAAAAAACTCCAGGTTATGATGAACTGAGAAAAGTTTGCGATAATATAATCACCAGAGGAGCAGACATTATAAATTTGGAAACTCAAATTAGAGAAAATGGGGATAAGGATGTTTTATATAAATTAATGGCCGAATATGGCTCTATAAAACCCATGGTTGCAGTAGGTTTAGGAGATATTGGAAAGGATACTTGGTTTGAAGGATACAATCATGGTGCTTGTTTTGCCTATGGTCATACAAATTCTCCTTGGCAGGTAATGAAAAGGGGAGCTCCGGTTCCGGGAATGCCCCATTTGAATGATCTAAGAGAAAAACTAGGTAATGCTAAATCCTAAATTTATTTTTATAGTTACAATTGGAACAAATTACGGTTTTACTATCTTTACTCACTGAAATTTTGCCTTTAAGTTGACTTAAACATTTTTTACAGAATTGTTTTCTTTGTAGATGCAGTTTAATTTTATATTTCATGGCCAATCGCTTAATCTTTCTAACTTCATCGGATGTGAATGATTCTTTTTTAAAGAATTCATCAATCTCTTTTTGAGCTTCGGATTTGGAGGATGATTTTAGCATGGAAAGGAAAGAGAAATAGCATATAAAAATGCTATCTAAGGAATATAAAGAAGACAGCATCGACGCTTCGCCTCTTGAGGGAGACTAACACAACCGACGTAATAAGCTTAACTTCTGTGTTCGGAATGGGAACAGGTGGAACCAAATTACTGTGGCCGTCTTCAAAATCAATGGTAATTAGGTGTTTAAAAAGCTTTCGAAATTAATGGCTTTGCATTTCATATAATAATTGAATCCTAATGTTTATAATTAATAAGATTTAAAAAGGAAATTTTTAGATGATTTTTATGGTATCAATTAATTTAGAAATAGTTAGGAATGATAATAGGGTAGAAGCTACCAGTGAAGGCAAGTCCTTAGCCTCCTACGAAGTGAAAGGGCCCGTAGGTGGAACTAGAGTTTATCTAATAATGGATTCTCGCGACAGAATAGTTTCCCATAGGTTTACCTCTGATTCTGCTAATCATCTTGCCTATGGACTATTGATGGGTGAAATAGGCGGATTAAGACCAAATAATCCTAGTGATTCCTATAGGGTATTGGATAGAACAGGTTTAGGGGCCGATACTTGGTCAGACTTCTTTTCTGCTTCAAGAGGCCATTTAGTTTAGTTATTATTAAAATTATAACAACTGTTTTAAACTAGTTCTTATGGTAATAGATATGATGAATTTACAAGAAATCACTCGAGGTATGAGCAAATTGGATAATTGGGTATTGGATGGAGAATTTATCACAAAAGAGATAGAATTTTCTGAATTTAAGAAAGCCATGGATTTTGTAAATGAAGTTGCTAAAGTGGCTGAGAAAAATAATCATCATCCTGAGATAATAATTAATTTTAATGTGGTTAGATTAAGTTTAACCACCCATAGTGCCAAGAGTTTAACGGATTTAGATTTCAAAGTGGCTGAAGAAATAGACAAAATATATGAAATTCCTTCGGATTAAATTCATTAGCACAATAATTTTAAACCCCATATTTTACTAAGAATGATGAAGGGGTTAACAACGGTATATTCTAGAGGTAGAAGTAATGAGAAGGAAGATATGCAGGGCATTCTGGATATTTTCAATAAAAAAAATGAGCCCAGCAGTGCAGAAAAGGTTGAAAAAGTTGAGCTAAAGAATTCTGATTCGCTTTCTTTTCTAAGGGATGATAAAATAGAAAAAATATTTGAAAATCCCTACTGGAATCTCAATGAGGATGGAAAGGAAATTTCTCCTTTGAAATTTTCGAATGGTAAAACCCAGGAAGATATAGTTCGGGAGATTAGTCATGCCATAAAAGAAGGGAATAAGGTTATTCTTCTTCATGGAGTATGTGGCTCTGGAAAGTCAGCCATAGCCCTAAATCTTGCAAGAACTCTGGGAAAAACATCCATAGTTGTTCCAGTCAAAGCATTGCAGAAACAGTATGAGGATGATTATACTTTTAAGAAATATCTGGTGAATAAATCTGGAAAAAAGATGAAAATTGCCATAATGACTGGAAGGGAGAATCATGATTCAATTATTATGCCTGGAGTTTCATGTGCTGACCCTTCATTGCCGGAAAATATTAAGATTACGGAAAAGAATTATCATAAATTGATAGAATATTATGAGAGCAATCCTTTCATGCAGGTTAAACAAAGACCTGATTGGAAACAAATAAGAAGATTAAGCATTGCCCCAAGTAATCCCTATTGGAGTCCAATCCTTCCGGCAGATTTGGAAATTAAGCATCTTAGCGATGCTAGAAAGAAGACCTATGTGGGTTGTGATGGAAAGAAGTACATATTCTATCATAGAAAGCCGGGATGTAGTTATTATGATCAATATTTGGCCTATACGGATGCGGATGTGCTGATATTTAATGCGGCAAAGTACAAATCAGAACTATCCATAGGAAGAAAGCCGGAAACGGAAATAGATATTATTGACGAAGCCGATGAATTTCTAGATTCTCTTTATCAGCAGGAAAAGATTAACCTTTCAAGATTTCATTCAGCACTTAATCAGATTCCTACCAATTCTGATAAGGGCGAAGAGGGCAAATTAAAAATACTTGAACTTCTTGAACTAGAAGAAAAAAATAAAAGAGTTTTGGGAGTAAATGAAGAAGAGATATTTCCCATAGCTTCTACTAAACTGAAAACCATATTCCAAATATTAAATGAAAATACGGATCTGCAATCGGAAATATTGCTGGATGAAATGAACTATTCCTATGGTGTTTTGGAAGCAGCCGTAGAATTTAAGGACACCATAAGTGAAGTATTCTGTACTTTTGCTAAGGATGATGAGAAGAATATTTTGGTAAATCTGGTAAGCACAAATTTATCGGGGAAGTTTGGAGAAATTCTTAGGAAAAGTAAGGCTCTGGTGTTAATGTCTGGGACTTTGCATTCTGATAGTATCCTGAAAAATATATTCGGCATTGATAAGGTAAAGAAAATTGAGGCGGAAACATTGAATCTAGGTTCTATTGAAATTGTTAGAACTGGAAAGGAAATGGACTGTAAAATGGCTAATTTTACCTCTAAAAAGCATTCCAGAGAAGATTATTTGGAAGCACTGAGTCTTTGTCTCAATAGATCTAAGTTGCCAACACTTATTCATGTCAATGCCTATAGGGATTTGCCCAATGAACAGGAAAAAATGCAATTTCATTTAAGTAATTTAATAAGTTCAGAGCAATTGCTAACTCTACAGAGCAATGATAAGACTGGAATGGAAGTTTCTTTGTTTAAATCAGGATTAAAAGATACACTATTCAGTACCAAGTGTGCTAGGGGAGTAGATTTCCCGGGAAAGATGTGTAACTCCATAGTATTTACCAAATATCCGAACCCTAACGTAGGAGACATATTCTGGAAAATTATAAATCAGAATCATCCCCAATTTTATTGGGAATTCTATAGAGATAAGGCCTGGAGAGAATTTCTGCAGAGAATATTTAGGGCCGTAAGATCTAGAGATGATCATGTTTACATTCTTAGCCCAGATTTGAGAGTTATAGATGCAGCTAGACAGTTGCAGCAGAAATATATTAAGTAATTTTAACGATTTCTATTTGTAGAATTAATAATATAGCTTAATTTTTCATAATTAGTTGTAGGAGCATTAGTATTTCCACCAGATTCAATATATCTTTTATCTATTGCAACAGTAGCATAGGTTAAGAGTGCTGAAAGAGCAAGACCACCTATAATCATACTTCCAACAACCTTTGGATTTTTCAATGGTTTAATTACTTCATCTAAATTCATAATAATGATAGTTATTTGATATTTATTAATATTGCTATATATAAAAATCCAATTAAAATTAGAAAAATGAATATGATTACATGATGATTTTTTGAAATAATCGGGTTTTCACCTCTTAAGTGCGACATCAAGTCGAGCGCCCAACCTTCAACATCATGTAATTCCCTTTCTTTCTGTTTACAATCGTAATTTGTTTACTTGCGTATACTCTTTACATTCGTAATTTATTTCACAGGGAAATGTTGTTAGGTGATAGAATCAATCACCATAATATATCTAGGATGAACTAGTATATATACCTTTTTATTAACTTTAAATTTAGGGATATATATCTTGTGATGAAATAAAAATTACCGACATATATCTTAGGCTAATTAACTTCTATTTGATTCATTAGCATAAATAGGATCAAAATTTTATTAATATGTTATTATTAGGTAGTAACAAATAGAAAACTTTAAATACGTTCAATTTATTGAATTTTTATGGCAAAACCTAAGGATCAAGAAAATAATGCTTTAGTTGAACAAACAACAAGAGCATTGCAAGAAAAATATGTGGATGCTCTATTGAAACAACGTCCTGGACTTGGTGGAGAAGCAGCGAAAAATATAGCTAGAGACTTAACTAGTACTGGAATAACTCCTAATGAAGCATTTGCCTTAATGAATTTAGTTTATTCTCCTGTTGATGTTTTAGGAAGAGGACAAGCTACAAGGGCCAAATATTTTTCAGAAGCAGTTCAAGAAAGATATGGGGATGTGATATTGTATAATGCATCACAAAATGTTCAATCATTTAGAAGACTTTTAGGTAAAATTGGAGAAGCAGTGGATACTAGAGATGTAGTTAATGAACAATTAGATAAAAGCGCTATAACCTTTAGAGACACATTAATGCTTCAAGATCTAGGAATAGATGCTGAAACTATAATAAGTTATCATGATATATTAGTTGCAGACTACGGATTTAGTAACGCTGCAGCTATAACTAGAATAAAGAAAGCAGTATTGGCTTTAGATAATAGAAATACAGCAATAGGCAATCTAGAATCGCTCATATTCCCTACTGAAATGGATTCATTTGTTTCAGGTGTAATGGCTAGCGATAGTATTGGCGAGGCTTAAAATGACTAATCAAAATGAATTAGAAAAGAAATTAGCGGAAGTTGCTAATCTTCCAGGGCACGTTATTGCTTTAAATGGATGGTTATTGAGAACTTTACCTAAAGATTCTAGAAATAGATTTTTAAAAGATTATGAAAAGGCATTGACTGTAGCGTTTCATCCTGATAGAACTCAAGATTTAAAAGACAAGAAAAGAAGAGAAAATTTTATTCAATCCGTTTCTAATGCTATTACTTATTTAACAAGTGATGATATGTCTTATGAAATGGCCATAGAGGAAGTTCCTACTGGAAGAAATCCATTGGTCAAGGCAAAAACGGATCTAGAAAATAGTTTATCTGAAATAGCAAAAGCTGAAGAACTTTTAAGACAAAGAAATAATGAATATGCTTCTCTTGAAGAAAAGTTGGCAAATGCTGGAAAAAATATAGTAAATTTGCAGTCTGAATTATTAAAAACTCAAAAAGCGACTTTAGATCTAGGTCCGTTTAGTAGATTGAAGGCCTATTCTGATTGGAAGTTAAGAAATTCTGAGGTATATACTTTCTCGGGCAATAATAGACTAAATATACAAGGTGTAAAGATGAGAAATACCTATGAAAATGTCCCACTTTCAGAAATTATAATTCCAGAAAAAGAAGATTTTCAAAAGTTGGATACTGATTTTTCTAAAAAAGTGGAAGAAACCTACTTGACTTTTGATAATCTATATCTCAGTATGACTGGCCCCTATGCGGATTATAGAGTTTATAAGGCTAAAATACTTGGAGGATTACCTCCAATTTCTATTAGAGAGTTTGTAGAGTATCATAGAGAAATGAAAAATTTAAATTGTCCTGAAGAAATAAGGTTTTGGATCCAAAAAGATGATAAATTAATTCATGCTGGAAAAGCAAATACTGAAACTGATATAACCTTTGAAAACAGGATTATGCCTTTTACAACTCCCTATTTTACTACTAATATGCCCATATTGGTAAGATTCGAAAGAAAAGGAAAAAATAATCTTGCTAAACATGAACTAATCTATGTAAAAAATGTAGAAAAGAGGGCTTAACATGGTAACTCAAAGATCTAAACTTATAGAAGAGGGTTATATTCCCTTAGACATCGATTGGACCGTAAGAATGGGTCTTTTAGACTTAATAAATGATAGAAATTACATATTTAGATTAATTAAAAATCAACAAGG
>CAZYIS010000002.1:37878-98828 GCA_964647695.1 Candidatus Woesearchaeota archaeon | reverse complement strand
TAATAATAGTTACAGGCTATTCAAAAGTACAACTGGGCAGCGTAATAATATTTAATGCCCGAAGCAATAGTATCCAATACCCCATAATTCATCGTGTAGTGTCCCTTTCTCAGCTACAAACCAAAGGAGATAATAATCAAAATCAAATATCAGGAGTAGAAACCAATATTCAACCAAATCAAATAGTAGGCAAATCAATTATAAGAATACCCTATCTAGGTTGGATAAAACTAATATTCTTCGAACCCTTTAAACCCAAAGATCAGAGAGGATTTTGCAAATAATTGTTAATCAAAAGACTTAAAAACTTGACTCCTCTTGATAAAAAATACTAATAACACCATGGAATTTTGTGAAAAATGCGGAGGTATGATTGTTGTTCAGGATGATAAGGCAGCTTGTGCTAGCTGTGGCCACAAACTAAAGAAAAAACCTAAGATAGAATCTTCTGAAAAAATAGCTAAAAGAGAAAATGTTGCAGTCATTAAAGAAGGATCAGACAATACCTATCCAATTATTGACATGGAATGCCCTAAATGTGGACATAAGAAATCCTATTTCTGGACCACCCAAACTAGAGCCGGAGATGAATCCGAAACCAAATTCTACAAGTGCGCCAAATGCAACCACTCCTGGAGAAAATACCGATAATTTAGCTATTTCTGTCACTTACCAGTAATTACAAAATAGAAAGGTTTAAATATCTCATTTTTTGATGAAATATATGTCAAACCATCATTATTCAAGGCTAGAAAATAGAGCTCTTACTGGAGCAGAAATACTTAGAGTAAGAGATGCAAAAAAAGAAATGAATGATCTAAAAGGATTAGTAGATAATTCTTTATTAATACATGACTACGACACCGTAAGAAAAGTTCTTGGAACTCTAATTGATGCAGTAAAAGATGTAGAAACAAGAGTAGAGAAACCAGAAAATTATTTAATGTATTTAATATTGAAAGAAAATACTCCGAAAAGTGATTGCCTGCATCTTGACTGGCATCAAAATTATATTAGAAATCTAATTGCTGAAGCACATAAAAAATACATACCGGTACAGGTAAAAACATCTTAACATGAGCCTTAAACAAATTCTTGATTTAGCAAATGAAAATCAAACTAGAATTGATACTATTAATCCAGTATACTCTCTAAATAAAGATTCACACGCAAGGCACATTATAAATAATCTGAGAACACCTATTAACACCCTGAGCCAATTAGCTGCCGAAAACCCTGATTTTTCAGACCCTGAATTAGAAGCAACGGCTAAAAAAAATATGGACTATCTGAATAGATATCTAGCTCTAATGGATAAAAGTTTTTCTTTTGCCCGTGCTGAACTTTGTGGACAAAAATCCAGAGGACAATACGGATTTCCCGATATAGCTCTTTTAACCACCGCCGAAGCCAAAGCCAAAGGATATGAAACACCTGCCCTGGCCTATATTGCATTATCCGAAAAAAGATTACTAAGATTGTAAATCTGATGCTCTAAAGAACATTTAAAAACACGTTTCTTTACTTATTTTTAAGGCCTCGTAGCTCAGCCCGGTCAGAGTACTGGACTCTTAATCCAGGTGTCGCGGGTTCAAATCCCGTCGGGGCCACTTTTATTTTTAATAAATAAAAATTAACACGATAATTAGATTATAGATAAAGAGAAAACTCTAGGTGTAATTAACCAACTAATTTTTTGATATTTTCTATGTTTTCAGAAATTTCTAGACCCTTCTTGGTCAATTTGATAAGTTTGATTCTTCCTTGCTTTTCAAATACTACCAATCCTAGCTTTTCAAGTTGCTGCAGTATCTTAACGGCATGACTATAGGTACAATCTACTTCCTTAGCCAATATGGAACCATATCTTGCCCTAGCAATTCTTTTCAAAGCTACTAACAACAAGGCAGGCTTTCTTCTAAAAAATATATCGAAATTGTCTTTCATTTTGTTTTTTCCATCTATTTTATATGCCTATTCCTAAACATATGATGTAATAGATATATTTAAAGCACTATATTGACTTTTAAACCTTTCTGCACTTTTGTTATCTAGAAGAGTAACAATGGAAATGGGCGTTGCACAAAAAAGGGACGACAAAAACCAATTCTAACTAGTATAAATTTTTATTACGTTTCCCGTAATTCCACTACCCGTAATTTGATTATATAAATTAAGATAACCTTTTCCAAATAAAGTAGATTGACCTGCAATTTTATCTATGGATGATTTACCTTCCTGGAATGAAACTGAAATATAAGTACTACTTCTCAGCATTTTTACTGCTTCTTCTTTAGTGGTCCTAATGTTAATATCCTGATTATTAGTCTCTCCAATATATATTTTAATTTCTCCATTAACAATTTCCGCATTATAGGTTAAATCATCCACATATATATTCATTTTAGGTGTACTTGAACTCAAAGGAGGATTATGCAGATTATACGCCTTAATACTAACCAATAAATAATAAACAAATGTATCATCGAACTGATTTACTGCCTCATCATTACTTAAAGCAGCAACTGGATTAACCAATTTCCCCTCCGCTTCTAGATTAGAATAATATCCATTATTCCTAGGGTTAAAAAGAGCAAAATACAAGAATATGCCTATCAAAAGAATCGCAATTAAAATACCAGCAAGCCATATTGGCCACCTACCACTTTTATTCATATTTATATTAGCAAAATTAAATATTTAAACCTGACTAAAGAAAGCATTTTTAACCTTCCATTGACTAATAATCCTATGACTAAGAAAATGAGAATCCTGGCTGCAGCAGACATTCATGGAGAAGAAAAACTAACTAAAAAACTAGCTCTGAAAGCTGAAAAAGAAAAAGTAGACCTGGTTGTGCTCTGCGGAGATCTAACTGGCTGGAGCAAAACTAAGAATATTATTAAACCATTCACCGATAGAAAACAAAAAGTACTCATTATTCCAGGAAACTGGGACTCCTTTGCCACCACGGATTTTCTAGCCGAAGTCTATGGCATAAAAAATATTCATGGCTACTCAGTAAAATATGAAAATGTAGGATTTTTTGGAGCTGGAGGAGCATCTGACGCACCAGGACCAGGAGCAATCACTGATAAAGAAATTTTTGAAACTCTAAAGAAAGCAAATTCAGGATTAAAAGGCATTGAAAAGAAAATTATGCTAACCCATATGCACCCATCCGGAAGCAAATCCGAATTCTCAGGAATTCCCGGGAGCGATTCTATAACTAAAGCCATAAAACAATTCAAACCCGATATTTTATTACATGGTCACATCCATGAAGCTTCCGGATTCGAAGAAATTATAGGAAAAACCCGAGTAATTAATGTGAGCCGTGAAGGCAAGATTATTGAAATCTAAATTCTAATAAATCTACACCCCAAATATATATAAAAACTCCTTTGAACTCTTAATAACATGCCCAGCGAATTCCTAAAACTAACCGAACCAAAACAAACCACTGAGAAATCAGTGCAAAGAAAGCCATCCATAGAGGAACTTACCACTGTAGAATCACCCGGAAGACCCTCTCCAGCATCCATGCTTGAAGATTCAACTCAAAAACAGGTAAAAAAAAGAAATTATAATAAAACTTCCAAGTCTGCAAATGAAAAATTCAATGACGCCAATGATAATACTGAAATTTCTAACCCTTCCAGAGATTCCATATTAATAATAACTGAAAAACCCCAGGCAGCCCAGAAAATAGCCTCTGCTCTTGGAAGTCCAAATAAGGTAACCCAAGCAGGTGTTAGTTACTATGAACTATCCAGAAATAATAAAAAAATAATAGTAGCCTCTGCAGTCGGCCATCTATTCAATCTAACCTATAAAGAAGGACAAAAAGGGTGGCCTATTTTTGATCTTATCTGGCAACCATCCTATGAAAGAGAAAAATCTGCATTCACCAAAAGATACTATGATATTCTAAAAAAACTATCTAGAAAAGCAAAAGAAATTGTAGTTGCCACAGACTTCGATATTGAAGGAGAAGTTATAGGTTGGAATGTTCTTCGATTCATCTGCAATAAAAAAACAGCCAAAAGAATGAAGTATTCTACTCTTACCGCTCCAGAGTTAGAAAAATCCTATGATAATCTTCTTCCTGAACTAGCCTGGGGAAATGCCTACGCTGGAGAAACTAGACATTTTCTAGATTGGCTCTACGGAATAAATCTTTCCCGAGCATTAATGTCAGCCATAAAAACCACTGGAAGTTTCAAAATCCTCAGCATTGGAAGAGTCCAAGGTCCCGCCCTTAAAATAATAGTTGATAGAGAAAGAGAAATAGCAAATTTCAAATCCGAACCCTACTGGCAAGCTCTAGCATTGTCAAATGGAATTCATTTCACTCATCCCAGAGATATTTTTGATAAATCCATTCTTGAAAAATTCAAAGATATTAAACAAGCAATGAGTGAAACTAAAAAATCCGAAGAATCCATTTCACCTCCTACTCCTTTTGATTTGACAACTCTTCAAAGAGAAGCCTATAGATTATACAAACTAAATCCTTCGGCTACTCTTACTCTAGCCCAAAAATTATATCTCGAAGGACTTATTTCCTATCCTAGAACTTCATCCCAAAAGATTCCAAAAGAAATAGAACCTAAAAAAATACTTAAAAAACTAGAAAAAGTATTTCCCGAAGCAAAAAACATAACCAGAGCAAATCCCATAGAAGGTAAAAAATCAGATCCAGCCCACCCATCCATATATCCTACTGGAGAATTCAAACAATTAGATGGCCAGGAAGAAAAATTATATAATCTAATAGCCAAAAGATTCATTGCCTGCTTCTCTTCCGATGCTCGAACAGCCAATAAAAGAATTGTTCTTTCAGCCATAGATAACAAAGGAAAACAATTAACCTATACCATGACCCGAGAAAAGAAAAAAGACATTGCCCTTGAAGGAGAAGCGGATGAAGACGAAAAGAAAGAAGAAGAAACTGTAAGTGGAAAAGAAGTGAAGATAAATTTCACAGCCAATGGCCTAGAAATTATAGATAAAGGTTGGACCTCATTCTATCCCATTAAACTTGAAGAAAATATTCTTCCGGACATGTCTGGAAAAGTCAAAATTGATGAAATTAAAATTCTAAGCAAAGAAACCCAGCCCCCTTCTAGATTTTCCTCCGCATCGTTAGTATCCATTCTTGAAAAAAAGAATCTTGGCACTAAAGCTACCAGATCATCCATAGTGGAAACTCTTTTCGATAGGGGTTACCTAGATGGAAAATCCATTGCAGCCACATCCCTAGGAATGCAACTCATCGCCGCTCTAGAAAAATATTCACCTATCATTATAGATGAGAATTTAACTCGCCAACTAGAAGATGAAATGGAAAAAATACAAGATAGTAAAGATAAAAATCTAGAAGCCCAGGAGAATCTTGTTCTGGACAAAGCTAAGAGATTAATAACCGACATTTCTAAAGAATTCAAGTCCCAAGAATCTAATATTGGAAAAGAATTATTAAAAGGAATTGAAACCCAAAGAGCAGCCGAAAAAGAATCCAATACTCTAATGCCCTGCCCAACCTGTAAAACTGGAAACCTAAGAATAATCTATTCAAAGAAGACCAGACGCCAATTTATTGCCTGTTCCAGTTATCCTAATTGTAAACAAACCTATTCCCTACCACCAAATTCTCTGATAAAAAAAGTTGAAAATGATAAGAAATGCGAAGCCGATGGATTTCCAAAACTTCTAGCCATTAGAAAAGGTAAAAGACCCTGGGAATTCTGTTTTAATCCCGAATGCCCCATAGAAAAAGCGAAAAAGGAAGCCTGGGCTGCAAAAAAGAATGATAAAACTAATACTACTGAAAGTTCTGAATAAAATTAAACAGTTTGATACGCCTGCAACACATGAATTACTTCTGATTTTGTAGGCACATGATCAATATTGAAATCAGCCATGATGTGTAATTCAGCAGCTCTTGCAGCCTTATCCCCATATCCATTTCCAAATCGTTTTTCAAACAATGCCCTTAATAATTCAACTCCTTCCCTATGATGAAGAATTTGTCTATGGGCATCATTTCCAAATTTAGGAGCATACATATCAAGATATCTATGTACCAAACTAAAATCTTCTCCTAATTTTTCTTTGCATTCAGCACAATGAATTTCTAATGAGGGCATTTTATTAAATTTCTTAGAATTAAGCTCTAAGGTGCTATCACCTTAAATATAAAATTACTTACCTTGTCTTTCCCAAGCTCTCTGGCTAGGTCTGACTTTGGCATCCTTACTCTTGGTTCTTAATCCTCTAGACTTTCTAGCACTTGAAGTTAATCCTCTTTGGGCTCTGTTTCTATTTTCAGATTTGCATATCCAATTCAATCCAGGATCATTCTTTATTTCAGGTCTTGTAGGATCAATCATAATAACTTCATAGAAATATGACTTTCCGTCTCTTGCGATTTGATAACTATTCAATACTTCAAGATTTGGATAATTTCTTTCAGCTCTCATTTCAGCAACCCATTGATAATTCATTTTCAAGATTTTTCTAACGTGCTGTTTTCTTGAAACTCTACCGTGCTTATGTCTTGTTCTCTTTCTACCGCCTCTTTTTACTCTTACTCTGAATACTACAACTCCTTTTTTAGCCTTGTAACCAAGAGCTCTTGCTCTATCGATTCTAAGAGGTTTTGCTACTTTTACAATACTTTCTCCAGCTCTCCATTGAACTAGTCTAGACTGTAACATTTCTCTAGTAGGCTTTCTCCAAATTTTACCCAAGTAATGAGCTATTCCGTGTACCATTCTTTTTGATAAGAAAAACGCTTTTTAAACTTATTCTTTCTTGGCCACATTCCATAAAAGGTCAAAATATTGCTTGTAGCCCTTAGCAAAAAGCTTATTTTTTATTAATATGGCTAGAGGATTTTCTTTATTCCAGAGTAATATTGCAACCCTATCACCATAAATATTTATGGCCACATCCGAAGCATACTTTTGAGGTAAATATCTTATATCTGCATAGGGGACTTTTAGTTTCTTTTTACCTTTGCTAAACAAAATGTTGGTTTTTATCTTCTTTTCAACTCTTCTTTTGTCATACCATTTGAAATAAAAAGGAATAGTTTCCTGGGCTGATGGAGACGCCCCGATAATGAATATCTCTTTTCCCGTATTGATTTGATCTTCGAATATGGTCTTGAATCCCCTCTTTCCTTTGAAAAAATTAGTTCCTTCACTCTCCCTAGTTTTATTAAACATCTGATTCATGGAAGGAAGAATCTCCAATAGATTAGCTTCCTTTTCCTTCAAAATTTCCATTATCCTTTCCGGATTTGAAGCCTGGAATACTCTAACCCCATTCATTATTATAAAACCTATAATTCCTTTCTTAATCAAACGATCAAGAATATCATAAACGACCCGTCTATGCAATCCAGATTTTTTAGCAATCAAACCCGCATTACTCTGTCCTAGCTCCAACAGAGAGATATAAATTTTACTTTCATTTTCAGTCAATCCTGCTTCCTTCAATTGTTTTCTCATTTCACGATTTCCAATATTTCATTTAATACCTTTGAAATATTATTATGAGTATTATCTATTCTTATTTCATTTTTAAGTGAGCCTTTCTTTTGCATAGCCTTATTCAATAAAATAGATTTTTTAAAATTCTTAAAACCAGAATCTCTATTCCCGATTACTCTTTTCTTTAATTCATTATCATTGTTAACCATAAGACGAATAATAATATAATTTTCCTTTGAAAATAATCTAGGTATTTGACTAGTCATATCTTCCAACAAATCAGTCACTATAACATTCTTATATCCATTTTTCTTATAATTTTTTAGAATAAAAACTAGATTTTCAAAAGCCATTTTTGCCTCTTTTTTATTTGCTTTTTTCCACATAGGATCTAAATGGTATTCCCTTAACCAACCCAGATCAATTAATGGCGAATTTAATTCTTTTTGAATCAAATTTGCTATAGTCGTCTTTCCACTACCTGGTGCTCCAGCAAATACAATTAAATCATATTTCATACGTTTACGAGAATATTATCCTATTTAACTTTTGTGGTGATGTTTATACCCACACTATTTCATTAATCCTATTTCATTAAAATAATTATATAGATGTAAGGAGGAAAAAACAAAACAATGGAAAACAAAATATTAGAATTGATTGCTCAAGACAGATTGCACATACCAATGTCCAGTTTGGATCAAAAGCTTAAAAGAGCTAAAAACAAAGAAGCAAAATCAATAGCTGCTGTTCTAGGTAAATCTAGATATGCTGGAGAAAGATTTTATGCATTTGTAGAATCCGAAGATAAGGAAAAAGCTAGAGGAATGAAAGAAGCTTTTGCAGAGTTTGCCCAAGAGTTCCCAAAATATGGTTTGATATTAGCTGGTAAAATAGCTGAAAAAAGAACCATAGCTGAAGAACACCTTTACTTTGGAGTAAATCCTAACTGTAGACTAACTGCTGACGATTATATTGGAGTTATGCAATCTCTTGGATTAAGCGAAAACACTTCAAGAGCATTATATCCTGATTTGATGAATGTAAGTCGTAAATTAGCCAAATCAAGAGACGAAGAAAGAAGCATAATAGTTGGTAAATATGCCGAAGCAGATTAATAGATCATTAAATCAAAAACACAAACTTGTGTTTTGGATACTCAAGGAACAATCAAGTTCCTTGATATTATTTTTATTTAATTTATTTAATTTATTTAAAACAAACAGATTTTTATACCTCTTTCATTTATTCATTCTATGGTAAAGAAAGAAACAAAAAAGCCAAAGAAGAACAAATTTTACATAACGACTGCTATCGATTATCCCAATGCAGAGCCCCACATAGGCCATGCCTATCAAAAGATAATTGCAGATGTTCTAGCTAGATGGAATCGTCTTCAGGGTAAAGATGTATTTTTCCTAACCGGAACCGATGAACACGGTAAGAAAATACAGGAAACTGCCGAAAAACTAGGAAAAACACCTAAACAACTGGTTGATGAAATGTATCTTAAATTTAAAGAAGCCTGGTCTGTGCTAAACATAAGCTATAATAGATTTATTAGAACCACTGATAAAGACCATGAAGCATTTGTTCAATCCGTAATCAACAAATGCAATAAAAATGGCGATATCTACAAAGGATTCTATGAAGGTTACTATTGCACTGGCTGTGAAGCCTATTACACTGAAAAAGATTTGGTGGAAGGAAAATGCCCTCTGCACAATCGCCCATTAGATTTACTAAAAGAAGAATCCTATTTTTTCAAACTTAGTAAATATCAAAAATTCATTCTCGATACCTACAAAAAAACACCCGAATTCACATTACCTAAAGAAAGAAGAAATGAAATGGCCAACAGAGTCAAAGAAGGTCTAAAAGATCTAAGCATAAGTAGAACTAGTTTTGACTGGGGCATCCCATTTCCTCTGGATAAAAAACATGTAACCTATGTTTGGTTTGATGCACTTTTCAACTATATTTCCGGAGCTGGAAAAGATGGAGAATACTGGCCTGCAGATATTCATCTTCTAGGAAAAGATAATGGCTGGTTCCATAGTGTTTACTGGCCCGCATTCCTTAAATCATCTGGCTATAAACTTCCAAAAACAGTTTACATCCATGGTTTCTTAACCTTTAATGGGCAAAAAATATCCAAATCCCTAGGCAATGCCATATCACCCATAACTCTAGTAAATAAATACGGTGCCGATAGCATTCGTTATTTTGTAACAAGAAATTTTGTATTCGGAGAAGATGGAGATTTTGCAGAATCCTCATTGGTAGAAAGACATAACAATGAATTAGCAAACAAGCTAGGAAATCTAGTAAGTAGAGTAAGCGCTCTCGCCGAGACCTATGGCCTTCAAAAAGCAAAGCCCATTGATTCTAAACCCTTAATTAAAAAAGTGGAAAAACATATTGAGAACTATGAATTTAATAGAGCACTTAATGAAATATTTGCATTTGTAGATAAAACCAACGAATATGTACAAGAAAAAGCACCCTGGGAAACTAAAGATAAAAAAGTATTATATCAATTAAGCAATGCCATTAAAGATATTGCAATTTTAATAAGTCCATTTATGCCTTCCACATCCGAACAAATAGCTAAAACCTTCAACTTTGAAATTTCTCTAAAAGATTTAAGAAATCCATTGGAAATTAGTAAAATAAAAAAATCACCTATTCTTTTCCAGAAGATAGAAACAAAGAAAGAAGAAGTTAAACCTATTAAGCAAGATAATAAAGAAAAAGTTAATAAATCCCATTCCATTGAAGGAGTTATGTCAACTCTTGATTTCAAAGACTGGGAAAAAGTAGAACTAAAAGTAGGTAAAATAGAATCTGCTGAAGATATAGAAGGAGCTGACAAACTTTACAAGTTGACCGTAAATCTTGGCAGCGAAAAAAGAACCATCTGTGCAGGAATAAAACAACACTATTCTAAAGATCAACTGAAAAATAAGAAAGTAATAGCCATAGTAAATCTAGCTCCTAGAAAAATGAGAGGCATAGAAAGCCAAGGAATGCTTCTAGCAGCCATAAGTGATGATGAATCTCAAGTTATTCTTCTAACACCTGATAAAGACATTAAAGAAGGATCTAAAATTAGATAAATTTTTATTTAAATTTTTTAATTAAACCAGTTATCAAAGAATCCGGACTTTTCCTTATAATTTCCATTTCCAATTATTCTTGCAGCAATTTCTCTATAGGCTCTTGCAGCCTTACTTTTTGGATGAGTATGAACTATTGCATCCTTCATAACCAGAGCAGTCTGCATATTCTTATCTTCTGGAATAACTCCAAGAATTGGCAACTCCAACATATCTTTTATATTCTTAATAGGCATTTCAGTCTTTAGTCCTTTAACTCTTGTAACAATTATTCCTCTAACCTGCTTTCCAAGTTCTTCGATAACCTTACTAGTCTTTAGAGCATCAGTAACTGCAGGTATTTCAGGATTGGTAACAATTATTAGTTCATCACTAGATTCAATGGATGCAATGGCTTCTTCTCCCAATCCAGCAGCCGAATCGTAGATAATATAATCAGCAATCTTTCTTAATCTCTTTCCCACTTCCTTCAATTTTCCATGATCCAATCTTCTTAATTCTTTAACCGAAAGAGAACTAGGAATTATTTTTGTTCCGGATTCATGTTCATAGATTGCATCGGCAATCTTTGCTTTTCCTAAAAGTACATGATTCAAAGATACTGGAACTATAGGTGCTCCTAAATGTAATCCTACGTTTGGAGTTGTTAAGTTAGCATCCAGAATAATAACATCTTTTCCAAAAGCATTCAATGCTGCACCAATATTGATTGCAGTAGTTGTTTTTCCAACTCCCCCTTTTCCTGAAGTTATAGTAATTAATTTAGCCATTTCTTAATAAAGCGAACAAAAATGAACGCTCAAGTAAAGTAGATTATTTGAGAGCACTTATAAATCTTTCGAGGGTTGCCGAATATTCCTTAAGCTTGTCCAGATTGATATTTACCACTTGTCCTCTGTAGGTAACTCTCAAATTTACTCCTTTTCTAAATTCACTTTCCCTTACTTTTTCACTCTGTTCTATGTCTCTAAATAATTCATAAAGATTTAATGTATCTGCAATGTCCGGAACATTAGCATAAAGTTGTTTAACCTGTATAAACTTAGCCCTTGGAGCTGCAGGAATTGGTTTCCATTTTTTAGCCTTCTTTGACTTTTCCACCAATCTATCCATTCCAAGTTCAATCATAATCTTCCATCTCAGAAGTAAATTAATAATTACATCGCAAGTCTTAGTATACTTTAAACTAACATAGAGCAGATGGTCGGCGCTGATTTTTTCTTTAATTATTTTTTCCATTTACAATTCTTTCCCTTTGACAAAGTAAAGATACGAAAGAGAAATTAGTATTTATATCTTTCTAAATGGCCTATCAATAGTTATGTTACATAATATATATAAGTTCGTATTAAATAGAGTTTTCCTTCGTAATTACCGTTCGAGCGTTGGTAGTCAACTTCCTTAGCACATGAATAAATGCATCTATGGTATGCTTATTCACTTCATAGGTACTCAGATCATCACCCATAATTATCATCTTTCCAGTTCTAGAAAATTCAAAACCCGATTCCTTATGTTTTTTACCCAGTTTTATTAAATCCCTTAACTTGTGACAATCTTCCTCACTCAATTCATATCTAGCAGTACATTTTCTAAAAAATATATCTAAATTTCTTGCTGCTTCGGCCTTCAATTCAACCCGTTTGAATATAAATTCATATTTTAATATGGTGGAAATTATTTTAACACTTCCTTTATATAAAATTTCAAGTGATCTAAGCAAAAGCTTTTCATCCTTCACCACAGGCATAACCACATTTATTATATGTTCGGCACTCTGCCAACTTCTATTTGCTTCCATCAGATCTTCAGAGAATTTCTTATCCATTTGTTCCATTAATATGCCAATACTTCCAGATTAATATAATTAACTATAAATTAAAAGATAATAACTATTCACTCAATTCAACAATTGCTTCGGCAATATCCTTAGTCTTTTCCAGAACAGCTCTAACTTCCTTTTCCGATTTTCCAGTCTTTTCCATAACCAAATTAACATCATCATCGCTAATAGAAACTTCAGCACTCTCTTCTCTCGATTCTCCAGTAATTTGATAACTTTCCTGACCCTTCATAGTCATCTTCTGCACATTAGCTGGTTCAATAATTATTTTTTTATCAGCACATTCAATTACAACTCTAAGTGCGTCGATATCATCCTGTTTGATACCCATTTGCTTCATCATAGCCTTCATCTGACCTGGATTTATTCCTCCGAACATAATTTTGTTTAGAATTAAGCCTATAAATAGATTTCTAAATTAGATAATCGGAAATAAAAAGTAACTATAGATTAATAGTGAAAAAGCATATACTGTATTTAAATAATAAATAAATTTACTAATTATATGAAATTTATGTCTGTGGATGATGGATTAATGTCCTATGAAGTAGCTGCACAAAAACTCGCTGAAATTTTAAAGAGACCTGTAGACCCAGCTATTTTTTCTAAGCTAGAAGGCAAATTTGCAAGTAATGTTGAGCCCCGAGAAATTATTCCTGGTGAACCTAGATTCACAGGCTATAGTGGGGCTTTTGAAGATTGTATTCATGATAGTACTCTGATTTTAATGATACCAGTCATAATCCCGAATGCAGATCCATTAGATATAAGTCGTCCAGAAAGCGCGAAGGGTTCAGAAGCCCAATTCAGCGTAGATATGATCCTATATGAAAATAAAAATCCGAAACCTACACCTAGAATGATAGTTCAAAGAAATCTTTTAGGTTTTTTTGATATGCGTGAAAACCCGAGAAATTATCCTAGATATTATAAAATGTTAGGTTATAATTTTACCGATTAATCTTTTACAATAATTAAAAAAAATTCTAAAATTAATATTCTCTGCCGATCACTTGACTTCCAAATCTAACCCATAATGTGACCTGTTGACCAATAGGCGAATCATATAAGGTAATATGTTTTGGTAATGATGCAAGATAATCCGTATGAGCTTCAGCAAGTATATTAGTAGGAGTTTCAACAAATTCTATTTTCTCTGCTTCATTCAATAAATATTCAATACCAGTCATAGCTAATTGAATTAGGTTAACTATTTATTTCTAGAAAATCTTTGCAATGCAACTTCTCCCTGTTCCGGAGCTTCGACTCTAAAACTTTCTTTTATTTCTTTCCAATATTCTTTTCCTCTAAAAGCAAAAACAGTAATTGCAGTAATGGTCATGGCTAGTATGCTTCCGATACCTGCAACGAACATATCCTGTTGAGCATCCCAAATATCTCCCTGGGACCCGAGATAAGCAATACCCAAATCACCACCATATTTTAAAGCAACCCCCCATTCAATTAACTCGTAAACACAACTTAATCCTAAAACTAACATAATTGGAGAATACAGGGCCCATATTCCTTTTTGTTTACCTATTCTTATGAATATTTCTCTTACAGGATAAGATAATAAAAATCCAAATGAAAAATGGACTATTCGATCATAATGATTTCTACCTAAATGAAAAAAGTTTTGCAACCAATACCCAAATGGAACATCTCCATAGGTATAATGACTTCCAATTATATGTAAAGTAGTATAGATAAATATCAAACTATAGGAAGTCTTAGATAACTTAAACCATTTTGAAATAACCAATAATAACAAAACAAAAGGAATAGTTAAATAATTCTCTAATAGCCAATCATCCCTATAGGTAACATTGAATGCCAAGATAATCCAAATCATAACGAATCCAACAAGTAATAACCATGCATAACTCTTCCTATCATGGTATTTGTTTCCAATAATACCGAAAACTATCCCTGCTAATAAAGAGATAATAAAGATAATATAGAAATGTAAATTAAAACTAATTTCCAATGAAATAAAAGTGAATATTCCTATACAAGCAACCAAAAGAAAATTAAAAAATCCCCTATTCCAAAATAAATAACCTACTATTAAAAAGACAAGAGAAAATAAAATAGAATATATTATATTAATCTTATAAACATTGTTTATGAAAAAAGTCATTAATGAACCTAATATAAATAAAACTATAAACTTAACAAAAACAATCCAAAATCCAGGTTTACCTTCTTTTTTCATATTTATTTAATCTAATTAAGCAATTGGTATAGGCCAAAAAGCCTTAAGAGCCAGAACAAAAATAACTATTAGCACAATGTAGACTAGAACGTGAGTAGGATTAAGCATAAATTTACTAGTATACTCCTCATCGTATCTCATCAATCCACCCATACCTCCAGGCATGTTTAATTTTCCATCGTTGGCCATAGAATCTAAAGAAAAAAATACTATAAAAAGATATCTATTTGTCCAAGATTTATACTCTGAATTCTAAATTCATAAGCTTTTAAAACAGATTTACGTGATTTTAGTATGGATAATATAACCCTTGCTAAACCTCTTTTAGGAGATAAAATAGAGATAACAGTCTATGACATTGAACCCCTAATAGGAGAGCTACTTTTGGATGAAACCTACGTCTATGCACAGGAACTACAAAAAATATTCAATCTCTATGATCCTAGCAGTGAACTATCCAAACTGAACAGAGAAAGAAAGATCATTGCTTCCAGAGAATTATTAGAAGTTATAAAAAAAGGGCTAGAATACTCTGAATTAACCAAAGGTAAATATGACATCACACTCGGAAAACAAACTTTGGAAAGAAAATCCAATAAAGAAATTTCAAAAATAACTGGGTCCTACAAAGACATTAAAATATCCGGCAATGTAATCGAATTAACCCATGAAGATATTTTAATTGATCTTGGGAGCATAGCCAAAGGATATATTGTAGATAAAATAATCAAATTCCTAAAAATTCAGGGCATAGAATCAGGGTTTGTTAATGCAAGAGGGGACATGGCCTCCTTTGGAAAAGAAGAAAAAATAGAAATTCAACACCCACGAGATAAAGATAAAACAATTATTCCCTTTAGAATAAAAGATCAAGCCGTAGCCACATCCGGAGATTATAATCAATTTAACGAAAACTATGAAAATTCTCATATACTAGGTAAGGAAGATATCATCTCAGCCACCATTGTAGCTGACACGTGCATGGAAGCCGATGCCTTCGCCACCATAGTTATGGTCACAAACAATGAAGAAAGAAAGACAATCCTAGCTAAAAATCCCAAAATAAAAGCTCAACTCATAGACAAGGAATTAAAAACCTATGAATATAATAACTTCATATCCTTGGAGGAAATAAAAAATGAAATTTAAATCAAAACTAGGTCCAGCAATAGTGATTCTCTTATCATTCATGCCCTTACTCATATGGCTAATTGTACGTCAAGGAACCTATGGATTAGATGGTTTCAAAACATTAACCTATAGTCTAGGTCAACTAACTGCTTTAATAGGCACAGCCATGTTTGCAGTAACATTCGTTCTGTCCACTAGACTAAAAGCTATTGAAAACTATTTTAATGGACTAGATAAAATGTACCTCTGGCACCATCTACTAGGAGCAATATCATTCATACTAATTTTATTTCACCCCATATTATTATTAATTAAATATCTTCCAGAAAATTTCAAATTAGCAGCATCCTACCTTATTCCCGGAAGTCAATTCGGATATAATATGGGCATATTCGCTCTATTATCCATGATAATTTTACTTGGACTAACTTTCTTTGCCACCATGAAATATAATAATTGGAAAATATCTCACAAATTGATGGGCCTAGTTTATATCATGGCCTGTTTCCACATGTTTAATGTCTTTACCGATATAACTCTCTTTGCATCCCTAAGATACTATATGGTTCTAATTTCAGCTCTAGGTCTAACTGCCTATATTTATACTCTTTTTCTAAAACCAAAATTGGCCGATAAATATGAATACGTAATTGCAAATGTTCAAACTTCAAAAGCACCCATCACCATCCTGGAGCTAACACCTTTGAAAGAAAAAATAGAATATTTACCGGGACAATTTGTATTTTTAAAAATAAATTCAAAACATGTTTCCAATGAACAACACCCCTACAGCCTAGCATCTTCTCCATCCAAAGATGGAAAACTAAGATTAGCCATAAAATCCCTCGGAGATTATACTTCCCAATTGAAGAATGTTCAAATTGGAGATAAAGTAGAACTAGAAGGACCCTATGGTCGTTTTAACTATAAACAAAAGCTAAATGAAAAACAAGTTTGGATTGCTGGAGGCATAGGCATAACTCCATTCCTAAGTTTTGCCCAAAATCTCGCTAAAAATAATGAAAATAATACTAATGTTTACCTATATTACTGCGTAAAAAATAAATCCGAAGCAGTATTTCTAGATGAATTAAATCTATTATCTGAAAAAAATAATAAAATAAAAGTTATACCTTATTATTCCGAGATCCATGGTAAAATTGATGCCGATAAAATAGAAAAGAACAGTGGAAATCTTAAAGAAACTTCATTTTTCCTATGTGGCCCTAATAAAATGATGGAATCTCTTACTAAACAACTTAAAACTAAAGGAGTTCCAAGAAGAAATATTCTTTTTGAGGATTTTAACATAAAATGAAAATGAAAAAAACAGTAGCACTAGCATTAATTCTATTTACCCTATTTGTAATAAATGTACTAGCCATAGGATTACTCTCCGCAAATGATTCAGTAGCAAATATAGACAAGGCAAAGAATCTAACCATTGTAACCGTAGTAGATAATAAATCATCTAACGCCACAACTCAACAAACCACTAGTAATAATCCTCAACCTCAAACAAATACGGTAACCCAACCAAATCCTACACCTACGCCGACACCTACAGTCGTTAGAGTGACTAGAGCTTCCTAATCCTATTTAGAATTTTTATTTTTTTAGCTCTACTCTTATAGGTCTGTCCAAATCTTACCAAAACCCAGTTCAATTTTCCCCATAGCTCTTTTGGAAATAATTCTTTTAAATCTTTTTCCACAATCTCTTGCTTTTCACTCCTAGTCCAGCCCATCCTATTAGATATCCAGGCCACATGCGTATCTACACCGATAGTTCCAAGTCCTTTTTCCGCAAGAAACACATTTGCCGTCTTTCTTCCCACGCCTGGGAGTTCAATTAGTTTATCAAAATTATGTGGAACTTTAGAATTATAATCCTTAACCAGTATTTTAGCTAATTGGGCGATATACCTACTTTTATTCCTATAAAAATTAACACTTCTAATCATTTTTTCAATTTCTCCAATTTTAGCCCTACTTAATTTTTCTATAGTATCAAATTTGGCAAATAAACCCTCAGCCACAGGAATTGTTAAAGCATCCGTTGTCCTAGCGCTCATAAGGGTAGCAATGAGAGTCTTCCAATCCTCATTCCAACCATCCGCAGCCAGTCTAATCTCGGGAGCAAGTTTCTCTATTTCTCTGAACTGTTTAATTGCCTTTTTTTGTTTAGAATCCATATAAACAATAAAACCCTAAACTTTTTAACCTTAACCCTTGTTAAGGAGATAAAGATTTGTCTTGCAAATCTTTTTAATCCCTTCTTTTCTATTAGAATTATGGCTGACATTGACTTTAAAGCAATAGAAGAAAAATGGAGATCCTATTGGGAAAAAGAAAAAGTTTACTCATTTGATCAAAAATCAAAGAAAAAGATATATTCTATAGATACTCCTCCTCCAACCGTTTCTGGAAAAATGCACATAGGTCATGCCTTTTCCTATTCCCAAGAAGATTTCATTGCCCGATTCAAGAGAATGACTGGAAATAATGTTTTCTACCCATTTGGAACCGATGATAACGGTCTTCCTACCGAAAGATTAATAGAAAAACTAAAAGATGTTAAAAGTAAAAACATGTCTCGAGCAGATTTCATTTCTCTTTGTCTAAAAACTCTTAAAGATATAACTCCTGATTTTATTCAGGACTGGAAAAACCTAGGCATATCCTGTGATTATGATATGACCTATTCAACCATCGATCCTAAATCTCAAAAGATATCTCAAAAATCATTCATAGATCTTTATGAAAATGATAGAGTCTACAATGCCCAGTTCCCCACCATCTGGTGTCCAGAATGTCAAACACCCATTGCTCAAGCAGAACTAGAAGATAAAGAAAAAGATACTTTCTTCACCACCATTAAATTTTCAGTAGGATCTGAAGAATTACTAATTGCCACCACTCGTCCAGAATTATTAGGATCCTGCGTTGCAATTTTTGTCAATCCTTCTGATAAAAGGTATACTAAACTAATAGGCAAAAAAGCTAAAGTACCTATATTTGAAAACCTTGTACCCATAATTGCCGATGATTCAGCCCAAATTGATAAAGGAACTGGAGTTCTAATGATTTGTTCCTATGGAGATAAATTTGACGTAGATGCCATAAAAAGACATAAGCTAACTCCCAATGTAACCATTGAAAAAAATGGAACCATGAATAATAAATTATATTTCGGACTAAGAATCAAACAAGCAAGAACAAAAATACTAGCCGATCTAAAAGAAAAATCACTCATCACAGAACAAAAACAGATTAAACATAATGTCAACACCCATGATAAATGTGGAACTGAGATAGAATTTATTCCTACAAAACAATGGTTCGTTAAAATATTAGATAATAAAAAGAAATTAATTGAACAAGGTAAAAAAATAAATTGGTATCCTGAATATATGTTCAAAAGATATGAAAATTGGATCAATGGATTGGACTGGGACTGGTCCATCTCCCGAGAGAGACACTTTGGTATCCCTATTCCAGTTTGGTATTGCGCTAAATGTGATGAAACCATTGTAGCTACCGAAAAAGAACTGCCCGTAGATCCTATGCAAACTCAAAAAAAATGTCCTAAATGTAAATCTCTCTGTGTTCCTGAAGAAAAAGTATTGGACACCTGGGCAACTTCATCCCTAACTCCCATTATTGCTAGATCCATAGCAAATAATAAAATAGAAATTCCATTTTCCCTAAGACCCCAAGCTCATGATATCATTAGAACCTGGGCATTTTACACCATTGTAAAAACATTGTATCATGAAAAACAAATTCCTTGGAAAGATATAGCCATTTCAGGATTCGTAACACTTAATGGACAAAAAATGTCAAAATCCACTGGAAATGTAATTTCTCCACAAGAAGTTATGAAATCCTATGGTTCCGATGCTCTAAGATACTGGGCAGCCACAAGTAAACTAGGAGAAGATCTAGATTACCAAGAAAAAGATCTAGTAACTGGTAAAAGATTTGTCAACAAAATACTCAATGCAACCAATTTCGTATTTATGAATCTTGAATATCAGCAAAAAATACCTAAACTAATTGAAACCGATAGATTGCTATTATTAGAATTAAACAAAACCATAAAAAATGCCACTGCAGCATTTGAATCCTATAATTATTCCAAAGCTAAAATAGATATAGATCAGTTCTTCTGGCAAACTCTAGCCGACAATTATCTAGAAATTGTAAAAAATAGAGTTTACAATGGTTCCAAAGAAGAAAAAGCTTCTGCCCATTACACTCTTTATCGAGCACTATTAGCAGTTCTTAAAATGATTTCCCCAATAACTCCCTACATAACTGAAGAAATATATCAAACCCACTTTAAAAAACATGAAAACGTTAAATCCATCCATAATGAATCCTGGCCTTCTGAAATTAAACTAAAAGAAAGCAAGAATGATTCTGAAACCTGGAAAACTCTTATTGAAGTCGTTTCTTTGGTAAGACAAGAAAAATCCAAAGCTCAAAAATCCATGAAAGCCGAAGTAATCCTAACTCTTCCTAAAGAACATCAAGACATTTTAACAAATCTAATGGCTGACCTAAAGTCAGTTACTGGCGCAAAGGAAATTAAGACTGGACCTTTAAGCGTACAGATACTTTAGCTAATCCTTAGCTTTATTAACCAAATCTAATTAACAATAATATGGATGCAGAAGACAAAAAAAAGCAAGAACTTGAAGAACTGTTAGCCCTATTGGAAAATATACGTGGATCTCACACTGAACTAGTTACCGTACTAATTCCATTTGGCACAAATATCCATCAGGTTTCAACCCAACTAACAGCCGAAGCTGGAACTGCTGAAAACATTAAGAGCAAAGCCACTAGAACATCCGTAGTTACTGCCCTAGAAATGATTATTCGTGAACTGAAAAACTATAAACAAACCCCCACCAATGGTCTTGCTCTTTTCTGTGGAAATGTATCTGAAAAAGAAGGAGGTCAAGAAATTAAAATCTGGGCCTATGAACCATTTAAGCCATTAAACATTAGAATCTATAGATGTGATAAAACATTTGTTACCGAACCATTGAGAGAAATGCTTAGCATCACCGAAGTATTTGGCCTTTTAGCAATAGATAGACAAGAAGCAACCATAGGAGTTCTTGAAGGAAAACAAATTAAAGTTCTAAGAAGATTAACATCCGGAGTTCCAGGAAAGGTAAGAGCTGGAGGCCAGTCCTCCGCAAGATTCGGAAGAATAACCGAAGGATTAGCAAAGGAATTTTTTAGACGTGTCTCAGAATCCATGAAAGAAATATTCTTTGACATGCCAAAACTTAAAGGAATTCTAGTGGGTGGACCAATTCCAACCAAAGAAGAATTTTTACAACTTGGAGATCTAGTCACAAAACTAAAAGAAAAAGTTATTGCCGTAAAAGACATAGGCTATACCGATGAACACGGTTTGAAATTACTTGTGGAAGCATCCCAGGAAGATATATCCCAACAAGAATTAATTAAAGAAAGAGATATAGTCCAAAAGTTCTTTGAAATTCTAGGAAAATATAAAGAAAGATCAGCCTATGGTCTTGAAAGAGTAAATCTGGCATTGGACCGAGGAGCTGTTGACAAATTATTAATTTCTAAAAAAATGGATAAAGATGTTACCCAATCATTAGAAGAAAAAGCCACCAATATTGGTTCCGATGTATTCATAATTACCACCGAAACCCAAGAAGGCGAACAATTCTGGAATTTGACCAAAGGGGTTGGAGCAACCCTTAGATTCGCACTTGAATAAGAACACCGCAATCTTTTTAAATTATTAATTCTCAAAAATTTAATGTACACTCCTAGCGTGGAAAATTTTGTAAAAGCATATTTAAGGGCTACCGATACTAATGCAACTGAAAGCATGGCCAGAGAGGTATATGCTCGTTGTATGACTGGAAGAAACCTAAATCCGAGAATGCTAGAAGCAGTTACTGATTTCAGAGGTTCAGATGTTAGTCAAGTAATGTCCAGAGCATGTTTACCTCCCGAAAGATTTAAAGAATTAAAAAT
Source organism: Candidatus Woesearchaeota archaeon (assembly GCA_964647695.1). Taxonomy (GTDB): domain Archaea; phylum Nanobdellota; class Nanobdellia; order Pacearchaeales; family GW2011-AR1; genus VGKP01. The sequence continues at coordinate 76,983 of CAZYIS010000002.1, read as the reverse complement.
AAATGATGAAGTATATTTCACAGATACGGATCCAATTCTTCGAGGCATTGGAAAATTCAGGGTTTTTGGTAAATCAAAAGATGGAACTCCAGCAATAGATTATACTGGAAATGGTTTATGGCTAATAAGCAATAGCCTATTTACACCTAAAATATGGGTTCCAGCTAATAATTAGAACCAATCTATTAAGTTATTAGAAAATCTTCCCGTATCACTGCAATGATAGACCTTATGAGTTATCTGATTTAAATTTTCTTGAACACTGAAACCCATTTTTTTCAATAAATTTCTATTATGATCATTCAAAGCCAACTGAGGTGCCTTAAACATTGTAGTTTTATAACCAAAACAATTTTGAAAATCATTTATTCCAGTTTCTATGTAGGATTCATTCCTATCCTGAGAAAATTCCTGATATTTATGATATACTCCGTGCATTCCCAGTGTTTTATTTAAGGATAATATATAATTACACCAACTCCTGTTCTCCGCAATGGATTTATTATCAAAAGCAGGTATAACCCATAGCACATCGCTCTTGCTAAGCAAAGATTCATCACACTGAATTCCAGGAGTAACATCATCTATCTCTCTAGGTGATAAAAACCTAATTAGAAATAAAATAATTATAATGAATAAAATAACTAACCCTGCATAAGCTATAATCTTCAAAAATATCTCTAATTTTTTATTAGCCTTGGCCATACTATCCCTAAATATCTTATATTAATAAACCCCTTACTCTGTCCTTTTATAATAACACTGCTCGAATATAAATAAATTAAACAAGATATCCTGAAACAATAAACCATATAAATCTCATTTTCTCTGTTTTAACATGGAACCAGTGATACAAAAGAAAAAGAGACAGGAAGATCTACTGCTAGAAGCAAAAAACTTCTTCAATGCCTATAAAAAAGAAATAGGTTCATCCATTCGTTCAGGAGAAAAAATAGTCTATTTACAATTTAATAACATAGCTGAACACTCTCCAGATCTATCGCAAGCACTATTAGAAACACCCCAACAGACCCTTGCAATTCTTGAAAATGCACTGGATGACTCTGGATTGGTAAAAGATCCAAGAGTTAGACTTTCCGATATTCCAAAATCCTCACTTATTAAAATTAGAGAAATAAGATCTAAACATTTGGACCAATTCCTATGGATTGAAGGCATCGTAAGACAAGCATCCGACGTTAGACCTCAAGTAGTAAATGCAAAATTCGAATGTCCTAACTGTGGAGCCTTATTATCAGTTCTACAGATAGATAGTAAATTCAGAGAACCTAGTAGATGTACCTGCGGTTGGAAATCTGCCTTTAGATTATTATCCAAAGAAATGGTGGACACCCAAAGATTAGTTATTGAAGAATCTCCCGATGCACTGGATGGAGGAGAACAACCCAGAAGAATTAACGTATTCCTTCAGGAAGATCTGGTAGATCCTAAAATGGAAGAAAGAACAACTCCCGGAAGCAAAGTAAAAATATTTGGAGTACTAAAAGAAGTTCCTTTGCCGCTAAAGACCGGAGCCGGAGTTTCCACCAGATATGATATCGCCGTAGAAGCAAATAATATTATTCCATTGGAAGAAGCCTTTGAAGATCTTAACATAACCGAAGAAGAGGAAGAAGAAATTCTAGAACTTTCAGTTCATAAAGATGTTTTCAAAAAACTTTCTGCCAGCATAGCCCCAAGTATCTATGGATTTGAAATGATTAAAGAATCCGTTATCCTCCAACTATTCGGAGGAGTAAAGAAAAAGAAATCCGACGGCGGTTCAACCAGAGGAGATATTCACGTTCTTCTAGTAGGAGATCCCGGAGTAGCCAAATCAGTTCTATTGAAATTTACTTCCACCATCGCTCAAAAAGGAAGATATGTATCTGGAAAAGCAGCCACCGCAGCAGGTCTTACCGCTGCAGTAATTAAAGATGAATTTCTTAGAGGCTGGTCCCTAGAAGCAGGAGCCATGGTTCTTTCCAATAGAGGAGTAGTATGTATAGACGAAATTGAAAAAATGAATGAGCAAGATAGAAGTACAATGCACGAGGCCATGGAACAACAAACCGTAACAGTTTCGAAAGCAAATATTCACGCATCCCTTAGAGCAGAAACCACCGTTCTAGCTGCCGGAAACCCAAAACAAGGCCGTTTCAACCCTTTCGTACCCATCCCAGAACAAATAGATATTTCTCCAGCACTACTTTCTCGTTTTGATGTAATTTTCGTTCTAAAAGATATTCCTAATAAAGTAACCGATGAAGCCATTGCATCCCACGTTCTAGAAGAACACAAGCAAGAAGTAATAAGAGATATAATTAATCCAAAATTATTAAGAAAATATATTTCCTATGCAAAACAAAAATGTAAACCTAAACTAACCGATGAAGCCATAGAAGAAATAAAAGAGTTCTATGTTAAACTTAGAGGCCAATCCGTAAATGTGGATGCGCCAGTCAAACCTATTGCCATCACCGCAAGACAATTGGAAGGAATAGTTAGACTTTCCGAAGCCCATGCAAAAATGCATCTAAGAAAAGAAGTAAAAAGAGAAGACGCTAGAAAAGCCATAGACATAGTTAGAATTTCTCTAATGCAGGTAGGCTATGATCAAGAAACCAAAACCTTTGATATCGATAAAATCACCACTGGAATTAGTTCTGGAAAAAGAAATAAAATATTAGTTGTAAGAGAAGCCATATCCCAACTAGAATCTAAACTGGGTAAACTAATTCCCGTAGAAGAACTAGAAAAAGCCATCGATGGTAAAATGACTGCCATCGAACTCGAAGATTCCATAACCCAACTATCAAAATCAGGAGATGTCTTTAGACCTAAGAAAGGATTTATTCAAAAAACCTGATTTTTAATAACATAAAAGCTTAAAAGCTCTAATTGGTAAAATAATTTATAAAATGGAAAACACAACATCCCAAATAACTACTCCACAAAAGAGGAATACTGCATTTAAACAAAGAATAGGTGCAATTCTTTCTGGAAAGCAAAATATAGAAAATGAAAAGCTAAAGAATGTAGAAATTAATGGTAAAAATGTTGTTAGAGTAAATATCATAGCAAATATAACTGATAAATATATCCAGGAAGGAGAAAAGAAATTTGGTTCCATAACCGTGGATGATGGTACTGGTCAAATTAAGGTTAAATCCTTTGGAGATGATGTAGATTCTTTCTTTTCTCAGTTAAATCAAGGAGATACCATAATGATCATTGGACTAATAAGATATTGGAACAATGAAATATATATTACTCCTGAAGTTATTAAGAAGAAAGCACCTGAATTTCTATTGATAAGAAAGATGGAAGTAGAATCCGATGAAAAGTCGGCTCCAACCGAAGAACAAACCAAGGGTTTGAAAGATAAAATTCTAGCCATGGTAAAAGAAGCTGAAAAAGATGGTGGAATAGATGTAGAAAAGCTAATTCTAGATCTCCATGAAAAACCCGACACCATTAACAAAGAAATAAAGAAACTTCTTGAAGATGGTATTGCCTATGAACCAAGACCTGGAAAGATCAGATATCTAGGTTAAATTATACTCTTATTATTATAAAATTATTTAATATTATTTTTACAATCCTAAAAATTTAAACAAATAATAGACTAGAAAAGCAGGCCAGACCAATGCCTTCAATACTCCTAGAACACCCATCCAGAAACCCGTAACAATGGATACATAATAAACTGCAGCCCCTACAAAACCAAGACCATAAATTGCTCCATGACCCTTATTATATATTTTATTTTTAATTATGGTTGCCATTTTATTTTAATTTTCTAAGAGCCAAGAAAACAGCTCCAACCACCAATAAAGCTAGAACAATTATTACAGCCAATTTATCATCAAAGTTTCTAATGGCTGCTTCGATTACTAGTATTGCTCCTGCAGGTAATAATATTAACTGGACCAATAGAGGCGTTACAAATAAACCGATTACTATTAGCACAAAGCCAATAACTGCAAATATGAAAAAGCTGATTCTATTATAGGTATTGGTATCATTCTCAAGATTCTTTGCACACATGTCACAATTCTTCAGAGCAACAGTACATCCCACATCATTATACTGATAAACCGGATTTCCGCCTTTAGCAGTACAGGCATCCACCTGATTGTTCAAAGTAGAATTAAATGAACACGAAACATTATTCGATTGAGGAAGATAGGGCTTATCAGGATAAGCATAATAATTAGAAGTATTACAATAGTTTTCATATTTTGGAGCTTCGTAAACATAACTTACAATCAAATTAGCCAATGTAATAACCATTATTGAGATAAATATCCCTAGAATTATGGTCAAAGCAAAATTCCTACCCTTTAGAGATTCATTTTTAAGACCTTTAACCATATTATAATTAGATAAATAAAGCTTATAAACCTTATTTATCCTCCATAGGTATGGATAGCTATGAAAAACTATTGGACAAAGCCTATGCAAAAGTAAAGGTAGTTTCACAAAACACCGAAAGATTTGATATCCCTAAAGTATCAGGCATGGTTCAGGGTAAAAACACCGTTATAACTAATATTTCTCAAATTGCCAACTATATTAGAAGACCACTAGATCAACTGGCCAAATTCCTACAAAAAGAACTTGCCACCCCTGGAAAAATAGATAATGATAGATTAATTCTAAACACAAAACTAGGTTCTGAAAAAGTAAATGATAAAATATTACTCTATACCAAAGAATTTGTTCTTTGCCCAGTTTGCAATAAACCTGACACTGAAATTATAACTGAAAAAGGTATTAAATTTAAACATTGTTTAGCCTGCGGAGCTAAATCTCCAATCAAGAGGAAAATTTAATGGCGCTCTGCATTAAAGTGCACAAATCCTATAGAACCGTTGTTGCCCTCTGTGATTCTGAAATTCTAGGTAAAAAATTCGAAGAAGGAGTAAAGCAGTTGGATGTAAGAGAAAGTTTCTATAATGGCGAACAGATAGAAGAAGACGAAGCAGTAAGAGAACTCCAAAGACAAGCCCGTGAAGATGCCACATTTAATATCGTTGGAGACAAATCCATTGCCGTAGCTTTAAAATCCACAGTCATAGATGAAGAATGTATTGGTAAAATAGCCAATGTTCCTTTTGCTTTGAAATTGATTTAAATAAATTATTATTTACTCGCCTTTTTATAAAATTCAGCAACATCTTTTGCTTTCATTACTACCCTAAAATCAATAACACTTTCAACAGGTATCTGAACATGACCTATGTCCAGATTGAATAAATTATCTTTGCCCACATATCCTTGTCCAATTAGATGTAACCTAAAATATTTATCTGACCTTTCCAATTTCTTTGTTTGCTGTACTCTAGCCATTAAATCCACATGTCCTGGACCTAGAGAACCACCATTAATTCCTTGAAATGGATTATATATGCCAGTAGCAAAATTAATAACATTACCCTCCAATCTGAATTTAGGTTCATAGACACACATAACCATATCTCCCATGTCCACACCTAACTTCTTTTCTAATTCCGAAAGATTATTTATGTCCTCCATATATTATTTACCTTTTCTAAAATCCATATTTTCTTGCATTGTTTCACGATAAGCTCTTGCAAGACCTATATGAAAATTATCTTCAAGATATCTTATCATCTTTTCTCCACGAGTTTTCATATTTCCCAATTGAGCATATATTGCTATTTCCCCATTCTGTAAATTTCTTTCAACAACTCTGCCTCCTATTAAAAAATAATCAGCTATTGGAGTGGTAGCAAAACGCAAATCTAATTTTTTATTTAAATCCCTCTTTCCTTGCACCAATAATTTTTTCGTTACTTTGATCGGATTAATTTCCTCACAACGAGATTCCACAATAGTGTAAAACCCTTTTGCCCCTTTTGCAGCTATTGCTTCTTGAGCAACAAAATGAGCTCCAGTATTAGCATTATCTCTAGATTCAAGTGTAAATAATACTCTATTAAGATTTATTTTTCTTTCAAGTGTCATTTTTATTACTCATTGAAATCCTATTTAAGCATTATTGTAATTAAAAACTGAATAAACTAAGAACTATTTACTTTCTTCTTAAAGCTTCCAATTGAGCCTTTGCAAGTTTCTTCTTCTTTTTGTTATTGGCATAAATCCAATAACCAATTCCAGCAATTATTATTAAGAATACGATGTAATAACCTGCCTTGGAAGGAGTTTGGTCCTTGACCCTATTCTGGAATAAGGCGGAATCAAAACTGACACTCTGTTCCATAGTTCTTCTAACATTTTGCAGATCATTATAGCTAATCTTTAAATTAATATTTCCATTCTTTGGAACTCCTTCAAATGTAAATGAAGTATCGTCTCCAGAGTTTAAACTTCCCAATATGGTTCTAACACTGCCCTTGGTATCAAAACTGGCCTGTTGAGGAATATCCACAGCCAATGCAGCCACATCATTCTTACCGATATTGATTATATCAAATGTTAAAATTTGTTTAACTGAATCATAATCCTTTACACTTATTTCGAAAGCAGCATTTACATTTTTAACATTTAAATTAAAGTCCTTAACCACCAAAGCAGGATTTCCATCCTTATTATTATAATAAATCAACTTTATCTGATTATCTCCATCCAATGCATTCTCATCCACTCTAACCTTAAATGGAATCAAAACCGAAGAGCTATAATCAGCCACATAACTTCCAGAAGAAACAACGTAACTATTATCCACTCCAGGATCCAAAGTTATAGGATATTCCTCGGAAAGCTTGAAAGTTAAATCTTTACATACGATATTATTAAGACCATCTACTTTGAAAACTAATTTTACATACTCTCCAGGAACAGCTGGGTAAGGATCCTGATTTAATAAAGAAATTGAAGGATCACAAGTAGTTGAACTAGCAGCTACAAAAGTCAAACTAGATAAAATAGACAAAAACAACACTGCAAAAATCAATAAGCCGTCTTTTTTCATAGTATATTATAACAAAAGCATATTTTAAACCTTTTGTATTATAAATTTTCAATCAGCTATGGCATGTTTAGCCACAAAATCTTTCAATAGATTCAAATCATTTCGATCCATTTTGATAAATTTCTGTTTCTTTTTTTCAATATCCTTATATTCCTTAGGTCTATTCAAATTTACCTTGCCCAAAGCTTCAACTATGGATTCTTCAAACTTTACCGGACTAGCCGTAGCTAAACACAAAACCGGAACCTTTGATCTTTTATATTCCTGAGCACAGAAAACCCCATTGGCCGTATGAGGATCTATAATTATTCCAGTTTTATCATAAATATTTTTTATGGTAGCAAATCTTTGTTTTTTATTCGAAGAACCAGAAACAATGCCTGTTTTTTTAACATTATCAAAATATTTTGTCTTTGAAATGTCGAAAAACTTTTCGGATTTGATTTTAGCCCATAAATCCTTTACAATTTTTGGATCCTGGTCAACCACATCATAGATAAGTCTTTCAAAATTAGATGCCGAAGTAATATCCATGGATGGACTATCAGTTACGATGACATCTTCCTTGTTTCTTATTTTGTAAATTCCTTTTTTAAAAAATATATCCAACACATTATTTTCATTGGTAGACAAAATTAACTTTCCAATAGGAATTCCTATTTTCTTAGCATAGTATCCAGCCAGTATATCTCCAAAATTTCCCGTTGGAACTGCCACATCCACTTCCTTGTCCAAAGCTAAATTATTTTTCTTCTGTACCTCAAAGACACCCTTAGCATAATAAACAATCTGAGCCAAAATTCTAGTCCAGTTAATAGAATTCATATAGCCTAGATGATATTTTTCTCTAAAATTAACATCCTCACTAACTTTCTTGACCATATCTTGACAATCATCAAAAGTACCGTTGATTGCAATATTAAATACCCCCTTATCGATGACTGAATACATCTGAGCAGTTTGAAATTTACTCATTCTTCCTTCCGGCGTTAAAACAAATATCCTTAATCTATTTTTTCCCTTTACTCCATGGATGGCTGCAGAACCCGTATCTCCTGAAGTGGCCGTAAGGATATTAGTAGTACTTTTGTTTTTATCCAAAACGTATTCAAAAACATTTCCTAAAAACTGCAGAGCCACATCCTTAAATGCCAAGGTAGGACCGTTATACAATTCTAGAATATATTCATCATTACCTATTTTAGTAACCGGAGTTATTGCGCCACTGCCAAATAACTTTTTACTATAACTCTTATCAATTAAAACCTTTAAATCAGATTTTGGAATGTCATCAATGAAATCAGTCATGATATTAAGAGCAAGATCATTATAATTCATATTTTTCATCAAATTCAGTCGTTCTTTAGAATACCTAGGAAAATTCTTAGGTACTATTAATCCTCCTTCAGGTGTCAAACCCCAAAGAACGCTATCACAAAATGAAACTTCTAAATCTCCACGCGTACTTTTATAGAACATAATCAAAATAATTTTTTAGGCCTTATAAACATTCTTCTTCCAGAGAGAATTAGTTGAAATTTGCTCATTCTTCATTTGTAAAGCTTTTTAAAACGACTTTTATAGCTATATTCATGGATTCAATGTATTTCCCAAAAATAAAGGAACTTAAGAAAGAAAAGGAATTGGTAGAGCAGAAGCTAGGCGTAAAACTAACCATAGTAGGTAAAAAAGTAACTTTCGAAGGAGAAGCCTATAAAGAATATGAAGCATCCATAGTTCTAGAAGCAATGCAATTCGGCTTTAGCGCTAGAAAAGCCCTTTCTCTAACCGACGAAAGATTAGCCTTCCGAAAGATACCTATGAAAAACTTCACCCGTAGAAAAAACATGCAAGAAGTTAGAAGCAGAGTAATAGGAAAAGACGGCAAAACCAAAAGAACCATAGAAGACATTTCCAATTCCGATGTAATAATCAATGAAAATACCATAGGCATAATCTGCCCAGCCGAAGAAGTAGAAGAAGCCACCACAGCCATAACCAATCTAATCAAAGGAACAAAACAAGCCAATGTCTATAGATTCCTAGAAAGAATGAATGCTTCCAAGAAACAGATGGATAATTATCAGGGCGGATCCGAATAGTCCTAATAGCAACCTTTAAATAACAAATTTTTCTGGCATAAATATGTCCCCTTAGCTCAGCCCGGTAGAGCACGTGACTGTAAGACATTCCGAATACGGATAAATTAGCAGCTCTCATTGGAAACGATGAGATGAAAAGCGAGTAAATTCAGGGAAACCCGAACCTAAACGAGGGCAATCCTGAGCCAAGCCCGAAAGGGAAGGTGCAGAGACTAGACACTCGCCGCCTAAAGCTAACAAGCAATGGTGATGGTATAGTCCTACCCTCCACGAAATTGGAAAAGGTTGTAATCATGGGGTCGCTGGTTCGAGTCCAGCAGGGGACGTTTTTTATCTTTTTAGTAACCACTTTGAAATTTCAAGAAATGTTTTTTAGTTCTAAGATCTTTGTTAATTAATGAAAAAAGAAAATAGAACCTATGCTGAAAGAAGAAAATCGAATATTGAAAGCGTTGCAAAGCGGAGAAGAAAAATACGAGCCATGGCTATTGAAAAAGCAGGCGGAAAATGTATTATCTGTGGCTACAATAAATATCCTGAAGTTCTAGAATTTCATCATAAAGATCCATCTAAAAAAGAGTTTGGAATAGGACAAAATGGACTAACAAGAAGTTGGGCTAGAGTTCAAAAAGAAATTGCAAAATGTAATTTACTTTGTGCCAATTGTCATAGAGAACAACACATTGAAGGAAGAAAAAATAAAAAACCTATTTAAATTATTTAAGCTTGAATTGCTAATCGTGCATCTTCAGGAGATAACTTTTCTTCCCAAGCTAAAGCTATGCGAACCGAACTAGAATCATATGAATTATCTCCGAAAGCAACCCAAACTTCTCGTCGGTCCTTAAAAGTATAATATTTTGTAGTTTTTCCATACAATGAATCTAAATGAGGATTTGGACTAAAATTAAAACCAGCATAACTTAACAAATCATCCATACCTCCATGTTCAAGAGTATTTTTATGAGCAATTATTATTTCCAAAGCGACTGGACCATTATTAGCATCCATACTTTTTACTTTTGCTACATCTCCCGATTCAATCCTTCTCTTCAATTCAGAAACTCTTCTTTCACTTATAACGGGATAATCAGCCATGTAAATCGGACTAAAAAAGGATTTATAAGAATATGGTTAATGATATATATATAATTTATCTTTTTAGTATAAAATATCCAAGAATTAATATTAAAAATAATGCTAAGATAACCCACCAAATAATTTTATTTCTTTTTTCCTTTCTTTCTCTTTCATCTGCAGCAGCATAACCTTCCTCAATTGCTCTTTTTCTTTCATCATCGAGCTTTCTTTCCAAAGGGCCATGATAATCAAATTTAATCGCTCCACCAGTTTGAACACTTTCAGCCATAATTAGAATAATGACAATATCAATTTAAACATTTCGAATAAATAGAATACAAATATGATGCTCAAAATCAATAATGAGCACCACTAAAAATAAAAATAATAATATAAAACGTTAATTATTAACGTTTCTTTTTCTTAGCAATCTTTTTTACTGTTCTTTTAACAGCTTTCTTAGTTCTTTTTGTTTTTTTGGCAGCCATATTTAATATATCCTCTTTCTAATTGATAATAATATTAAGCATTGCTTGTATATAAACCTGTACCAAATTTTCAGAAAAAAATAAAACCGGCAATTTAGATAATTATTTTGTCGTCGAGTAAAATTCAGTAGTTTTTTAAATCAATTTCACTAAACAATATTATGCAAAAACAAAAAACAATAATGATTGGATTGTCCGGAGGAGTAGACTCAGCCGTAGCCGCAATGCTATTAAAAAAGCAAGGGTATAATGTCATCGGAGCATTCATGAAAAACTTTTCCGATACCAAAAACCCATACACTGGAGAATGTTCCTATCTAGAAGATAAAAGAATGGCTGAAAAAGTTGCACTAAAATTAAAAATACCATTTGTAGTTTTTGATTTCGAAAAGGAATATAAAAAATATGTTATTGATGTAATGTATGGAGATTACAAATCTGGAAAAACTCCAAATCCAGATATTCTATGTAATAAACTAATCAAATTCCCATTGTTCTGGAAAAAAGCAAAGAAATTAGGTGCAGATTATATTGCCATGGGTCACTATGCAAGAATAAAACCATCAAAAACAGGCTATGAATTATTATCTGGCAGAGATGTTAGCAAAGACCAATCCTATTTCCTAGCCGATATTTCCCAATCAGATTTGAGCCACACCCTATTCCCCCTAGGAAATCTAACCAAAGAAAAGGTAAGAGCTATTGCAAAGAAAAATAATCTTCCCAACTGGAATCGCCATGGAACCACCGGAATTTGCTTCGTAGGAAAGGTAAACATGCAATCTTTCCTAGAAAAAAAGATTAAACCTAAAATTGGAAAAGTATTAGATTCAAACAATAATATAATTGGCAACCATAAAGGCATTTCATTTTACACCATTGGACAAAAAGCAGGGTCCCATATAGGTATAAACATAGAAAAACCTCTGAAAGATTCTCAGAAAAAGTTTTTCATTGCTAAAAAAATAAAGCCCAACACCCTAATCGTTGCTCCCGAAGGTCATGAACTGCTAAAAAGTGAAATAATAAATATAAAAAATCTGCATCAAATAAATCCAAAAGAAAAAAAACCTTCGAATTTGAAAGTAAGAATACGCCATCTGGGTCAATTACACCCTGGAAAATTAAAAGGCAATCAATTTATTTTAAACAAAGCAATAGAATCAATAACTCCTGGGCAAATAGCCGTTTTCTATTCAAAAGATAAAGTTATGGCCTCTGCAGAAATAATTTAAACTTTCTTAGCAAAACTCTCAGCCACTAACAATGGAAATAGAATAGTTGCATCTCCGAATACCTTTACACTCTCAGCATTAGGAAGTATCTTCCCCCAGGAAACTGCTTCATCAGGCATGGCTCCAGCATCACTTCCATCAAACTCCTGAGCCGTATTAATATAAACGCTATAATCAGCACCATTTCTCAACATATTTGCATTTAATATAGAGTGTTTAACAACTCCTGATCCTAAAATCAATAATCCACTTTTCTTCAGTCCAATGGTCAGGTCATTGAAATCTTTTACATCCCTTACCACATCAATCTTAAAATCACTATGTTTGAAAGAAAAGAAATATACATTATCTCCCAATGCACCATCTAATATTGCCGGGCAATAAACCTTAATTTTATTTTTCCAAGCCCAATAGTATATGCTATTTTCATTATTTATTTTTTCTCCAAGTTTCCAAATTATTTCACGTGAAGTTACTACCTTTCCACTCTTTTTCTGTTCCATATACAATTCTTCTAATATAGGCTGCACAAATTCTTCAAATTCCAAATATCTATTATTAGGCACATAAATATTACCAATTCTATTTATTCCCTTAGCTCTCAATTCACTGCCTTTTGCAGAAAAATCTCCCAGTTTGAAATCACCCAAACATTTTATAATATCTTCTTCAATTCCTCCAGCCGTAGTTACAACCACATTTACTTTCTTATTTTGCACAAGATACCTAAATATATCTCTTAATCCAGAACTGACCATATTACTGGTATAACCTAAAAATATGAATGCCTTATCTGAAATCATTTTATTAGTGATATCTATTGCTCTAGCAAAATTAGTTGCCTGATATCCAGTAGTTTCGAAACTCTTTATTATTTTATCCAGATTAACTCCTTCACTAAAATCATAACCCTTAATAGAAATGCCTTTAGCTTCTTCGCTTTTCCTTAGCAGGTTCTTTTTAGCTGTTTTTTCATTATTCATACTAAAATCAATTTTATAGGCTATAAAAGCCTTTTTAATTTATCATTGAAGATATTTTTGAACCAGATCATTTAAATTTCCGCACTCCCAACTTTCAATCGTTTGAGATTGTGCAAGAGGAGAATGGGCTCGTGTTAACTCAGTTTTCACTAAATTTTTTAATTCATGAGAGGAAATCGTACCCTTGGCATAAAAAGGCAAACCTAATGTATAGGCATATGCTGGAGCAACACTCGATGCAGATAAAACAATAGATTTTCCTTCCAAAATAGATGGATTATCTAAATAAAATCTTACAAAATGATTAGCCGGAGTTCCATTAGTAGTTTCTAATATTGGAGACATAGTAAAATTACCTTCATTTATTTTTTTAAGATATGATTTTACTTCATTTAGATGAACTGGAGATATAACATTTGGAAAATCAGCATCTAGAATATGAAATTGAAAACTGGCTCTAGAAATTAAATCTTGTGCAGTTTGATAATCATGAACAAAACTAGTTTTACCAAGAATTTCTTCCATATTAGCTCCAGCTAATCTTACAGAAGGCAATATGTCTGGATGATCTTCTAACCAAAATAGTTTATCATATTTCATAAAAATTAAGAAGTGAATCCATTTAAAAATCTATCATTATTAGCTAATTCAATTAATCTCTTTTGCCAAAGCTTCCCTAAACTTAGCCAAATCATCAGTCTTTACTCTTGCTCCTGCGGCATCATCATGGCCCCCGCCAGAAGATCCTTCAAATTTCTTTAGTAATTTTTCAAGAATAGTTTTAACACCCTTACCCCTCAAAGAAACATTACTTATTCCACCCTTAACAAATGCCACAGCGATATACTTTCCATGATTTCTATGGGACAATTCATTGGCAATTTCTGCACTGATAGATAAATCACCCGTATAATCAAAGAATATTAACTTTCCAAAATCACAATCCGTAGCTTTACTCAACAAAACATCATATTTTTTCTTAATTTCCATAAATTTAGCTCTGAAAGCATGATTATTTTCTCCTTCCTGGAAAACATCAGCTGGGCCCTTACAAGAAATAAGAAAATTCTGCAACTGAACCACATGAGTTATGGAATCTTTCAGTCCAAAACTAATCCCTTGAGCAATTCTGCCTATTTCAGTTCCATAATAGGCATCGAATGGCTTTTCAATTTTATTTTTACCCCAAAATTCCGGATATTCTTTCTTGAACTCAGCAGCAAAATCAGGCATATAATGATCAGCAATGCAACCCATGGTAGCAATCCACAAATCTTCCTTTCTTTTAGTAATATTATAACATAAATAGGTCACCGGCTCAGAACTTTTATTTTTTCCCTTATTCTGTGTAGGATTATAAACAAATACTGCATTTTCCTTTTCAATCTTCTCTTCTATTGCCTTATTACTACCTTCAATATCATGATGATCAATCCATACCATGGGCACCTGTAATCTATCTATTTCTTCTACGAATTCTTTTGATAACAATGGCTTATCCAAAATAAAAACATAATCTGCATTTAACTCTTGAACACGTTTAGCATATTGTATATTCAAATCAGGATAACTCTTTACCGCTACTCCTTTACCTCGTCCAATATACTTTCTAAGCAGAAGAAAACTACATAATCCATCCAAATCATTATCATAGTAAAATAAAGGATTCTGTGCCTTCTCCAGATGTTCCCTAATCTCATCCATTTGCTTTTCTGTTAACATCCACTTTCTAAGAAAAAAAGGGTTTTAACCTTTTGCATTATAAAAAATAAAAAAATAAAAATAATTTATTAAAACAAACCTAATCTATATTGAACTTTGACTGTGGAACTAACATCCAAATCACTAGGAGATATATTAGACGCGGCAAGCTTTGCTTCATTTCCAGCATCCGTTGCTGAAACTCCATCTCTCATGTTATAATAAGGCATAGGATAATAATTGAATTCATCCGAACTCAAAGATACCAATCTACCTAGACCTTTACCTTGACCCGAGGCAATAGCTGCTGCCTTTACTTTAGCATCTTCACTAGCCAATTTCAAAACCTTTGACTTATACTCATTCTGCTTTTCCTGAGATAGCTCGAATTGAATACTTTGCACCAAAGCACCATTAGAAGTCACAAGATTAACTATACTTGCAATAGAAGAATAGTTTTCTGCATAGACTATTAGTTGTTGACTAACCACATAACCCTTATCTTTGTAAGAATTTCCATCCCATTCCTGCAAAGGATAACTGTTATAAGATGCAAGTCTTATATTCTCTTTAGAAATTCCAGAACTTAGCAAGGCATCATTTAAATTAGCACTAATCTGGGCATTGAGTTTCTGAGCATCATTCAAACTAATATTCTTAGTTTCAATATTGACATTAACAGATATCTTATCCGGCTGTGCTTTCAAAGAAGCAACACCCTGAGCAGAAACCGTAGGTTGACTACTTACTGCTAAATAACCAATCAAAATTAATATTATTGCTCCCACAATCCAAGCAATTAATTTATTATTCATTATTGTATTTACCTCCTTTCATTTTAAAAATATTCCAAATTAAAAAAACAAACAATGAAACCATGGCACCTAGTAAAAACCAAACCCAAGCATTGTGTAAAATTCCAGTTTGAACAGCCCCATTCATCATCTGAGCTCCCGAAGCAGTTACCGAATCAGCCAATTTAACCGTAGGAGCATAGGCCTCATTTACCGAATTAATTACTCCATCACTCCCGACAGAACCAAATATCTTAATTCCCAATGCAGCCAATCCCGAAACCAACAAAGCAGGTAATATTCCTTTGTACATGGTTTTAGGTGAAATGATTATTTTTTTATTGGAAATGCCGTAGGTGGGAATTTTCTTTCCCTTTGCACTCCAAAAATAATTTTTACTCTTTTCAATCAAACCAGATTTAAGCAATTTTTCAATATTATATCCTATGGTATTCAAAGGCACTTTTAATTCCAGAGAAATATCCCCTGCACTCATCTCTTTTTCAGCGATTAGAGATAATATTTTTTTACAGGTTTTATTTGCCATGACCTCAGCTATAATCGAAGCTCTAGAATCATCCAGATCAAAGTTAATGTACTTATTCACCATGATTTAACTAGCAGATTATTATTTATAAACACCTCTAAGACTTCTAACTCATTAGAACTGAAAGATATACAAAGAATTACATTAATATTTATATACCTGAAAGAATTGGCCTATTCATGAACAAATGGATTGAATTATTACTTGGATTGGTTTTAGTAGTTGGAGTCATAATACTAGGAACCATGGTTTGGCCCTCCCTATGGGCATCAGCACTTGTTTTTCTAAAGGGTGGAATTTTCTGGGCCCTAATTGGAATCGGATTATTATTAATACTTCTCGGTATAAGTGATTTGAAAAATTAGAATTTTAAATTATTAAAAAATTGAAAATCAAAATAAGATTAATTAATCCTTATTATCTTTTATAGCTGCCTTGATATTCTTATTAAGTTGTCTCATACTTTCTTCCAACTGTTCCTTATTCTTAGTTCCAGTACATACTAATTTTCCATTACTGAACAATAGGAATGTAGCGGTAGGATCCACTAATTTATATACCAAACCTGGAAATTGTTCAGGTTCATATTCCGTATTCTCAAGCTGTAGAGCTAAAATATTTAGATTCAATGTAAGATCAATACTTCCAGAAGCCACAATATTTTGAACTGTAATCTTAGGTTTACTTGTTACCTTAACACCTATTTTAGCAATTTGTTTGATAACTGCATTAACCACTTCTTTTACCTGAGCAATACTTTTTGTTCCAGTACATACCAAATTACCTGATGAAAATACCAGCACTGCAGATTTAGGCTTTTCAATTCTCAAAACTAGACCTGGAAATTGTTCAGGATTATATTCAGTGTTACTCTGGGTTCTTGCAAGCTTAGTTAAAGAAACTTCCTTTCCAAGAGATGTTGTTGCTACAATATTCTGGACTTTTAGATTAGATTTACTCATGTTATTATAGGGTTTATAAAGGAATTTTGTTTATAAACCTTTTGAAAGCCTATTTTCCATGCTTTTAATATCTTTTTTGAAAGCAAAATACTCAAATAAAACTATTAAAAACATAATGATCATTATGCCATCAATAATTATACAATCCTTGCAGAGCTTATTTAATATGAATACCTGTAGAGAAATGAAATATATGGCAAAACCAGCGCCGATTATAGATGCACTGAAGAACATCCAGTAATTCTTTCTATTCAAACGAGCTAGAATAAACAAAATAAACAAAATCGAAAAACAAGCCACACCAAACCAAGCCAATTTTATTCCGAAAAGAGTACTATATATTGAACTCTGCACTGTCTGGCAATCTGTGCCAACGCTGCAAAGATAATTATCCTTAGCTGGAACCAATCCTATGTATAAACATAAACCTATCTCAAATAAAATTAAGATACCTATTATCAAACCATATTTATTTACTTTCATAAAACTACTAAAAAAACATTATTTAATAACCTTATGAATTTATTTTAAATCGGCGCCTATGGCTTCAGAAATATTCTTATAACCATCTTTTTTCAAAAGTTCGACCAATCCCTGATTTATTTCACTCATCAAATTAGGACCGTTAAATATCATACCAGTTATAAGCGAAACCAAACTAGCCCCGAGTTTTATTTTTTTATAGGCATCTTCAGCACTAAAAACGCCACCAACTCCAATCAAAACATATTTTCCTCTGGTTTTAGAATAAACATAGCTAAGCAATGCATTGGATCTATCCTCTACCATCTTTCCCGATAATCCCCCTTTACCCTTATCATGCTTTTTAGTTAGATTAGAAATTATGAAACCAGCTATTTTATTTTTTCCAGATATCTCAAGTATAGAATCAATTTCCTTTTTAGTCAGATCTGGAGAGAGTTTAACAAAAATAGGTTTTCTCACCTTTAACTTGGAAACTTCCTTTAATAAATCCCTATAGGCCTCAGCCCTTGAAAATGGTTGCCCACCATAGGCATTGGGACAACTTATATTTAATACAAATAAATTACCCACATTCAATTCATTGAATTTTTTCAATGAATATACATAATCCTGAATTCCTACTTTATCATTAGCCGTTGCAGCACAATTTGTTTTTGCAATACTTACTGCAAAAGGAATGTCAAACTTCTTTTTATATAATCTAGAAGAAATTTCATCAGCCCCCTTATTGTTCAAACCGAAATTGACCCATATCGACTTTTTTTCCGGAAGTCTTTCCAATCTAACTCCTGGATTTCCATCACACTGTAACTTAGTCACACTACCTACTTCAGCAAATCCAAAGCCCACATCCCCTAGAATATTGAGAAGTTCAGCATTCTTATCGAATCCTGCAGATAAACCTACTGGATTCCTAAAATCAATGCCTAAAATTTTCTGTCTAAGGATAGAATTTTCATAATTAAATAAATCCTTAGTTATTTCCTTAGTAACCATATTACTTCCAAATATCTTTCCAGTAGCTAAGAAAAAGTTATGGACCTTTTCAGGATCAAATTGAAATGCAATCTGCTTTAGCACATTTTTATACAAAAACCCCATAATTCTATTTCTTGTTTCTATTATCTTTTCCATATAAAATAACATAGTTTAATCCTATAAAAACATTAGTAAGTTTAACTTAATTTTTCTATTTCCTTATACAAACGCATAGAATCCTCATATAATTCATCCTTCTCAGATTTTGACAACAACTTGAACAAATCATGAAGTTTATTATAATTCTCTCTAGCCGCACTAGAATCCTTATTCTTCAAATTCTTATCAATTTCATTAATTATTTTCTTAGCAGATTTATAATCATTAGATCTAACTTCAGTTTTTTTACTCTTACTTGACTCAACAGGAGAAGATTTTTCTTCAGAAAGAGCACCCTCCAAAGCATTATACCTATTTCTTTTAATTCTATTAACAATAAACCATAACAAAATTACCACGAATATCAAAACTAGTAATACATATATAATTGGTACCATTAAACTAACAATTGAAGATCCAGTATCGGAATTACCACCAGTACTATTATCTCCCGATTGTGAAATACCTGAATTATCCGCATTATTGGCAATATCATTTACACCTAAATTAGTACCATCAGCAGCATTATTAGTAGCATTAGAAACTGTTAAGCCCCCAGATCCACCACCAGAACCGCTACCGCTTCCAGAACCAGGATTTGCATTATTATCGGGAGCAACATAACCTTCTACTATGGTATAATTTGTGAAATGAGGTACATCGAAAGATAAAATAGAATTATTATAGGAAATAATGTTACAAGAAGTACAAATATTACCATCCAATAATATTTTTGGAGAAACAAAACTAATATTATAAAGAGTAATTCTAGCCGATAAATTCAAACTAGGCAAATTACTTGAATTTATTATAACTTCTCTGTTAGTTATGTTAATATTGGCATCAAGATCGTATTGTGCACCCCCATTCGAATCCAATAATGAAATACTGTGATTCTGATAATCTATTTTTCCAATTCCAGGTGATTCAATTCTAAATGAGGTTATATTAGATAAATTAACCGTATTCAAATCACTACTTATGTTTAATCTATTCAAAATAGGCATAGGACAACCATGAATATTTACCATACGACTTAAATTAGCTGGAGTATTAGGACATAAATCCAGGGAATCTATAATCCCATCATGATCACTATCAACACTTTGAACTAAAAGAGTAAAGTTTACAGTTATAGTTCTATTACTACCCAATACCATATTACATATCCTGCCCGCCGATGAATCACATCCAATCCATGAACTAAAATTAGATCCCGTATTCTCCGTAGCGGTTAAAATAATAGAACTTCCATTAATAAAATTATTAGCGCAAGTAGCCCCACAATTTATATTGCTAGGAAGCGAAACAATAATTCCCGATCCAGTTCCTATTTTACTAATATTTAATTTACTAAATAATGGAGAACTACATGAAACATTTGTTCCCCCATAGGAACCATTACAACTCCAAAGATAATTAGTTGCATTGGCATTATTTCCACTAGATGTTCCATTTAGACATTGGTATGTTGTAGATGAACATAATCCATTTACCGATGCTGCAATGCATTGTCCATTGGAACATATTTGACTTGCAGAACATTGTTGACTTAACGATGTAGCAATTGAATAGGAACATGAAGATTGTGTTGTTCCAGGATCATTACATATTGGAGTGCTTATATTTTGGTATACATTATTTCCATTACATAAATTATTTAGTACAGTTGGTGATCCACAATTAGAATTAGAACTACAAGCAATAACTGGAATTATTGCTGAACATGATGCATTAGTTCCGCTATTTGCACCTAAACACTGCCATAGATAATTAGTTGCATTGGCATTATTTCCACTAGAGGTTCCATTCAAACATTGGTAAGTTGTAGATGAACATAAGCCATTTACTGGAATTAAAGGAATAGCTAATGAACAGGATGCACTACTTCCGCCATTGCTTCCAATACATTGCCATAGAAAATTAGTAGAATTATCCGTAAGATCATTTAATGTTCCATTTATACAATTATTTTGAGTTATTCCACATACACCATTTACTGCACTAGACTGAGGATTATTAATTATAATACTTCCATTGACTCCGCCAGGACCACCAGTTACATTTAAATTTCCATAGGTAGATGGTAACCAAATATTAATGCGTCCGCCATTGCCTCCTGATGCCCAACCAGCACCAACTATACCTCCGCCATTGGAATTTATTGATGATGTTATAGAGTTTATAATATTAATTGTTCCACCATTACCGCCGATATTTGGACGTATAAAACCATCATTACCCTCAGCCCCATTTGACATAACTGAAGATACATTAGAATTTGTAATATTAATCATTCCACCATGACCTCCCGAACCAAAGACAGGGAGTCCATTGGAGCTTACATTGCCAGTAGTTGAATTAATAATAACAATTGTTCCTCCAAAAGTAATCTGTCCCGCATTACTATTAGAACTTACATTGCCAGTAGTTGAATTAATAATTACAATTGTTCCCTGATTAGCAATTACTGATGAAGTTATATTTGAATTATTTACTGCAATTGTTGCACCCAATCCAGTATTTTTTACAGATATAGATTTAGAATTAGTTAAAGTAATATTAGCCCCGCGGACATTTATTGCTGAAGTGGTTGAATTAATTATATTAACAAGTCCACCATTAGCAATTATATTTCCAGTAGTTGAATTAGTCAAAGTTAGATTTCCTTCTAAATTTAAAGAAACATTACCAACGATATTAATATTTGTTAAGTTGAGCGAATTAACATTTGAAATTATGCTTACATTTATTTTATCTCCATTTCCAATTATAGAAACATTATTTGAATTAATAGTGATTATGGCTCCAGTTCCGTCTGCTCCAGCATTTGAATTTAAATAATAAATTCCAGGCAAATTAATAGTTTGAAGAGAAACAACACTTAAAATTCCATTAATAAAAATTTGACCATTGATGCCTGAACTTAAATTTGTATAAGTTGAATTCCAAATATTGATTACTCCTCCAAATCCAATAGTTCCACCATAACTAATAGCAAAGCCTCCACCATTGACAATTATTGATGAAGTAACATTTGAATTAATTATAGTTATATTTCCACCATTTCCACCAGTATAAGTATCTCGACCACCATTGGAATTTAATGAGATTACAGTTGAATTAATTATAGTTATATTTCCACCATTTCCACCCGCATTTCCATTAACATATAAATCACCAGCAGTTGAATTGAGTAATGTAATTATACCGGCGTTGTTAATTATAGATGAGATAATGTTTGAATTTATAACCGTAACATTTCCACCGTTAGAAGAAACATTACCAACAATATTAATGTTAGTTAAGTTAATTAAATTTCCATTTACATTTCCAGTTATTTTATATCCTTGTCCATTAATATTCACATCGTTTGCATTAATAGTCAAACAAGTTCCAACAGCACTAATATTAGAATTTAAAATATAATTTCCAGGGTAACTAATGGTTTGACAAGAACTAATATATCCAATTCCATTAATAAAAATTTGACCATTGATGCCTGAACTTAAATTTGTATAAGTTGAATTCCAAATATTGATTATTCCACCATTGGAAGTTATTGATGAAATAGTTGAATTAATTATTGTTAATGCTCCACCATTAGAAGAAACGTTACCAACAATATTAATATTTGTTAAATTAAATGAATTTCCATTTACATTTCCAGTTATTTTGTATCCATTTCCATTAATATTCACATCGTTTGCATTGAGAGTCAAACAAGTTCCAACAGCACTAATATTAGAAGTTAAATTATAATTTCCAGAATAACTAATGGTTTGACAAGAATTGATATTTGCAAATCCATTGATAAATAATACTCCATTTAACCCATTTGGACTAGTTGGAAGAATACTTAATGTTCCATAGGTAGAATTCCAATTGTATATTACTCCTCCATTTCCCCCGCCGCTACCGGCATTAGAGTTAACAAATGAACTTACTTTGGAATTATTTAATATTACTATTGCACCGGAACCTCCAGAACTACCCGAACCTCCATTCGAATTAATAGAAGTTAAATTAGAATTAACAATTGTAACTTTTCCACCATGACCACCCGCATAATCTCCTCCAGCAGCACCATTAGAACTTATAGTTGTTAATGTAGAATTTATTACCGTAATATCTCCTCCAGGCTCAGTCCAAGCACCGTCAGAAGTTAATGAAGTAGTTGTTGAGTTAACAATAGTAATGGTTCCTCCTGGACCGCCCCCACCAAAACCGCCATTCGCACCAATAACAGTTATGGATGATAAAATTCTTGAATTACTTACGGTAATAGTTCCTCCAGAACCACCTTGACCACCATAAGAAAGCATAAAACCACAAATAGGACCGCCCCCACCGTATCCAGTACCTCCTTTTGAAGATAAAGTTGAAGTGATATAAGAATTATTTATCGAGATGGTTCCCCCATTTCCACCACCAGCAGTTATTCCTCCAGCACCATCAACAGAAATACTTGATGCAGTTGAATTAATAATATTGATATTACCTCCTGAACCTCCAGCATTGGATGATGCTCCAATAGCCGAAATAGTTGATGTTGTTGAGTTAACAATAGTAATAGTTCCTCCAGAACCACCAACATTATAATCAACAGCACAAGAAAAAGAAATCCCATTTGAAGTTATTCCTCCAGTAACAATAATATTATTCAGCTCATAGGAATAACCCCTAGCCCCTGCAAAAGCCCCATTTCCATTTACATTTCCAGTTATTTTATATCCATTTCCATCCACAACAACATTAGAAGCATTAATTACCAAACAATCTCCAGATTTACTAATATTTGTAGTTAAATAATAATTTCCCGATTGATTAATAGTTTGACAAGTAGAAATAGGAGTATATGAACCATCAATAACTCTTCCAGTCAGCTCATTAAAAACAAAAAATCCTGCTATGGCAAGAATTAATAGAATAACGATGGTCAAAATCCAATAATTATTAGAACGAACTTTATTAGATCTATAAACCTTCTTTTTCATATTTACTAAACAAATTAAAACTATTTAAATATAATTAAACGTCAATAAGTGAGTTATTCCCTCTGCTTATTTGCCTCTTTTTCCATATCTTTAAGTGAAGCAATATCAAAAACACTTCTATCCGGCCTATAGTGGGTTATTCTTGGAAATCTCATGGCATAACCTGAACCATAGCTAGGACTTTTCTGCACATTTTGATAAGTAACTGATACAATTACTTTAGGTTTTACCGTTACCCTATTACCCACTTCATCAGTTATCAATGGTTTAAGCAATTTAGTCATTTCATCATAGCTCGTTCCTTCCTCTTCCTTTTCCTTTAGCCCAGAAGAAACCATTCCAATTTCCTTAAATTCATCTCCGTCTCTGCAGGCAACAACGAAACTCGTAAGCCATCCTGCTCTCTTCCCAGTTCCATATTCCGCTCCAACTATAACCAAATCAATATCATTTGCAATAGGTTTCATCTTTACCATATATCCTATTTTCCTTCCCTGTTTATAGGTTGCATTAAGTGCTTTCATCATTATTCCTTCTTCTCCAATCTTAAGAGCATCTTCATAGAATTTCTGTGCCTCAACATCATCATCACTGACAATTTGTATAGCTGGTCTAATCACCAATTCCTTTTCTT
Source organism: Candidatus Woesearchaeota archaeon (assembly GCA_964647695.1). Lineage (GTDB taxonomy): Archaea > Nanobdellota > Nanobdellia > Pacearchaeales > GW2011-AR1 > VGKP01. Next base: position 52,876 of record CAZYIS010000002.1, on the reverse strand, counting down.
TTATTATTTTTTCAACCAATTTTCTTCTTTCAATGAATGGAGAATTAAGATAACTCTTTCCATTGTAAAGCATCACATCAAAAACATTTATTTCTACAGGAAGTTGATCCATTATTTTTTCAATTTCATATTTTCTCTTTATTCTCTGAGATATGGCCTCAAAAGGTCTATACTTTTTAGTTTTAGGATCATAGCCCACCACTTCACTATCCAGAATAAAACTTTCTCCTTTGATATTCTTCTTTACCGCTTCCACCACATCAGGAAATTGATTGGTAACATTTTCCAGTTTTCGAGTAAATAAACTAATTTTTCCCCTATCCGAATTAATTATTACCCTGAATCCATCATACTTGTGTTCTATGGCTGCAGGTCTTCCACATATTCTAAATGCATCATCAAAATTTTCCACTTTAACAGCCAACATAGGTTTTATTGGTCTTCCCGGAACCAAATCTATTTTATCCAACTCTTTTTCACCTCTAATGGCTGCATCAAATATAACAGCAGAGTCATTGGCAATATCAAATTTCTCTTCAATCTTCTCTTTCATGCCTTCACTATTATCAAAGAATGCAAGAACTATAGAATCGACCAATAATGAATCAGCCACTCCTACTTTCAAATCTGCTAAAAGAGTTCTAACAATATATTTTGCTTCCTTTCCAGTTGCTGATGTTAACAACTCTGAAATAAGCGCCATTTTTTTATCCACTGCTCCCTTTCCATCAATGTTTAATAACAACTTCAAATTATAGAATACCTTATCCACACTTAACTTACTTGAAAAAAGAGTATTCTGCTTTCTTTTTTCCACAAACATTTCAGCAATTTCCCCCCAATCCCCTTTCTTATTAAACTGATCCTGTATTTTTTGCTGTTCAATTCCAAAAGCAGTTCCTATGGCCTTCAATACCAATTGATCAGAAATGCCGAATTCACGAGAATCATAATCTGCCAGAACTTTTCCTCTTAGCAAATATATCCATTCACTCTTTCCTTTTTTCTGCAACTTCTTTAAAAATTCAGCAAGAATTGCCGTCTTCTCCAGCTTCTTTGTTGTTGCTGCCAATTCGTCATATACTTCCACAAATTCATTGTATTGCATATTTATTCAAATAAAAGGGCATATTTAATGTTTATTAATCGGAAATAAATAGTAGAATTATTTATTATTTTCTATCTTAAAATATAATTCCATGGATTCATCATACAATTCAGATTTCTCATCCTTGGATAAACCGTCATTGAACAAATCTTCTAATTTTGCATAATTTGCCCTGGCTGATTCAACATTCTTATTTTTCAAATCTTTTCTTATGTTGACCATAATCTTTTTTGCATCTCCATAGGCCTTAGATTTTGCAACTATTTTAGGTTTAGATTCTTTTTTGACAATTGTAGGTTTAACCGTCTTAACTGGCTTAACCTCTTTCTTCACACTTCCAGAATCATTGAAATAAGGATTCTCGGCTATAGGTTCCAATCTATTTCTTCTAGATTTCATAAATAAATAAATAATCAATAATATAACTAAAATAGATCCAATTAATAATAAAACAATCAACCATGGATTATTAAAACCTTTAACTGAACTACTTGAACCGTGACCTGCAGCAGAACCATCACTAGATTGTGAAATACTAGAATCATTAGCATTATCACTTGGAACAAAATTAGAATCATTATTACTATTATTTAATGAGCTAACTCCTCCACCCGATCCACCTCCACGGCTGCCTCCTCCACTGCTGCCACCACCAGGAGAACCACCAGGACTAGGAGTTACAACAACAGGACATGCTTTCTTTCCATCATCAAATAATGTTCCACATCCTCCCTGACTTCCAAATGAATTTCCAGATGCACTAAAATTCAGATCAGTAATATTTGTACTTGTATTAGTATAATAACAACCTAAATCATTTATTTCATTTCCACACATATTATTATTTGTAAAAATATTATCATTTGAAGTCTCATCGATAAATATACCATAACCACCCCACCCATCATCCAAATTATATTTATTTCCATTGAAATATGAATTAATTATTGTGTTTGATGATGATTCCCATAAGTCCAGTCCTAATTCACCGTTGTTATTTGCAGTGATGGATGAGAATATATTGTTGTATGAGTTTGCTATCTCTAATCCAAAGTATAGATTATTATTTGCAGTGATGGATGAGAATAGGTTATCATTGGAATCCCACAAATATAAACCATATGGATTATTATTTGCAGTGATGGAAGATAAGATATTGTCGCTTGCTGAATCTAAATATATCCCATATCCATTATTATTTGAAGTGATGGAAGATAAGGTATCGTTGTTTGAATTAATTAAATAAATACCAGTACTGAAGTTATAAACAGCTAGATTTTTTATAGTTATATTTGCAACCCAATTCACATAAACTCCATTTCCAGAACCAACACCATTAAGACTATATCCCTTACCATCAAGAGTTACATTATCTGAAGAAATAACAATACAACCATTACTATTTTTATTCAGCACATAATATCCGGGTTGATCTATATTATAACAAGTAGGAGCAAGTTCCTGCTGAGTAATAGTCATATTAGAAATTTCATCCAAATGGTAAAGCAAAACCAATCCAGAATTATTATTAGCTACTTGTTTAGCATTTCCAGAATTATACAAATCTGAAATCTCACTTGAATTTAGAGTTCTATTCCAAACCGCAAATTCATCATATGAACCATTGATTCCTCGGCCTTCATTATATGCACTTATGGAATTTAATGCTATATTATTAGTATCAGTAATAGAATTACCTGTGAAATCACTAGTTAGATTACCATCAATATATAACTTATGATTTCCACTTTGACTAACAAATGCAACCTGATGCCAAGAGCCATACAAATTAGATACTGAACATCCAGTCATTAGTTCAGCAAAATTGTCTCCGGATAGTCCATGTAGTCCTATGCACCAACGATCAGAAGTAGTATATAGATTAGCATCTAAAGTATGACTGTCCTGCATGGCGGCATGTGAAGAGAACATCCAACCATTCAATTGATTACTATAATTAGCATAATCCGGACTTAAATTAAACCAATAGTATATGGTGCTGTTTAAACCTACAGAATTCATAGAAACATTTGTATCCACCCAAGAAGAATCTGGATTAGTATTTATATCGCCAGCAACAAAATAAAGACCATTATTAAAAAGCCCAGTTGAAAGAGAAACAGGTAATAAACCCTGAAGAGAACCATTATGTCCATTCCCTGATGAATCAATTATAATTCCACGAGTGACATTTGAATATGATGAATTAAAATTAATAACCGTAACACCATCCGATTGAGTAGTAATAACTCTTCCCGTCAGCTCATTAAAAACAAAAAAACCTATCACTGCTAGAATTAATAAAATAACAATGGTCAAAATCCAAAAGCGACCAGAATCACTAGAACTAACTTTAGCCCTATTTTTATTATTACCAGAAACCTTCTTTTTCATTAATCTAACTAATATTCGAGATATATAAATTTAATTAATATTCTATATCCAACCGCTCTTCTTGATTCCAGAATCACTAATCTTGAACTCCATCTCCTTTTCCTTCAAACTTCTATGTTTTCTAAGAAAAGCTTTTCTAGTTCCGTGATCATTGGTCAATTCAATTATACACTTACACCAATAATTCAATATATCTCCGCCCACCATCTTCCTTTCATCTTCCCATCTATAGACTTGATTAGTTACAATAACTGGAATGTTCTTCTTTCTTGCTATCTCTGAAAGAGTTTTCATCTGTTCCACCAGAAGAGCATTTATTTTTTGCATTGACTCTAGGTCCTTATCTCTGGCAGCAGCAAAATCCAATCTATAGAGAATAGTCATCCCATCCACAATTATCAAAGATACTTCATCCTTCAAAAATTCATTCAACTTCTTGAAAGCCTGTTTCTGTTCATCGAAATTAGTAGGCGATAATAACAAAATATTATTCAGCACCTGCTTAACATCCACATCACCATTAACCAATTGCTTAACCCTATCAGAACTAAATCCACCTTCAGTATCCATGTAAATTACCTTCTTACCTTTTTTAGCCTGGGAAACCGCAGCCAGCATACAGAAATTAGTCTTCCCCGTTCCAGGACCACCATATATCACTGTGATAATATCATTCTCATAGCCTCCAAAAAGCCATTTATTCAAATCATAGCTTCCAGCAGATATCTTTGTCATCAAAAATCAAACAAACAACACTATATAAAAATAATTAAAAATTAAAATAACTATAAGTTTTTACCTTTTTCTTTTAGGTCTAACTTTTTCAGGCATTTCGCATGAACCGCAACATTTTCTGCACATCAAAGCGTGCAAAATAAGAACGATACCTGCAATTATTAATATCCATTGGTATGTATTTAGACTAAATGACATAAAACCAAGGACAAGAAGAATAATCCCGAAAATAATTCCACAAATTTTCATATTTTTACCTCCATAATATTAATCACAAACTAGAGTTAATAAACCTTATTTTTAATTATTTTTTATAAATGTTAATATGTTAGCACAAATGTTTATTATAAACCTTATTTTTAATTATTTCTTAAGAACAGCAACAATCTTATCACAATCTTTCTTTATAGCTTCAACCGAATCAGAAACAACTTTCTTTACACCCTTGGATGCACTTTCAATCTTGAAAATCAATGGCTTTGAAGGATGTTCTCTTCTCCAAACAGCGTAATCTACTCCATTTTCATATAAATAAGCTCTTAGAACTTCAGCAATGGTCAAATTATCTATCTTTAGTTCAATTTCATTCTTTTCAGATTTAACAACTTCAATATTCATATAAACATGTTTTTTTAATGGTTTATAAATGTTTTTACATGCGTAAAAACCCTTAACTTCGTCAACACTTCCTAAGTGTTGTTATAAACTTTTTGAATACCTATTGAACTCTTAAGTCTAAAGAAACAGCACCAGAAGGAGAACATTCTCTGCTAGTTCTTTGAACTGCTTGAAAAGCTTGTTCCAATAATGCTTCATTTATCCCTTCAGATGAGCCAATAGTTTGATCCATATAATACGGAGTTCTATCAATAATTACTCTTTTGAAACCTTTGTATTTTTCTCTATTATTTCTATAAACATCTAAAGGAATAATTTTTATTCTATAAGAATCTTTTTTCTCACTCATTTTCAATAAGTCTCTAGCTTGGCATCATCCATTTTATCAGCCAGTTCAATTCCCTGTTCCACAATCTTTTCAGCTCCAGTTGCGGCTCCTGCGCTGTCTCTTACTCCAACTCGTCCAACCCATTTAGGTTTGGATATATCCCTCTTTTCCCCAGAAGTTTCACTTCTAAAAGAATTTGATGATAGACTCTTATCTTTTCTTAGATTAACCTTGAAGAAACTTTCAAGCTTATTTATTATAATGAAATCGTTTCCAGGCACATTTCCCGTCTCAATTACCTTAATATCTTCTTCACTCACATTTATAGCATTGGCCACTTGTTTTCTACTTAAATTAAGCTGTTTTCTTCTGGCACCGATAATCCAATGGAAATTATCCAATAGTGTAGATCTTACTTCATTTCCCCCTCTTAATGGTCTTCTGTATCTTTCTATATCAAAATAGGCCTTTCTCTCCCCTCTTAATCTAGGAGTTAGTTTCATTTGTTCTTGAGTTTTAGCCGGATCAGCCGTAGGATGTTCATATTTTCTTAGAATCATTAATCCTTCTCTTTTAGCATATTCTTCAGAAACTCTTACAATTCTTCCATCATCAATTGCATCCACCATTTTTTTATCTTCGACCATAGAATTTAGGGTTTACAGGTCTTTTTATTCTTTATTGCTCTGTAAAACTATATGTTCCAATTCCTGAAATGAAGGTAAATCAGAAATTACCTTTTTATCATCGATTAACAAAGCCGGAGAAGTTGAAATATTATACTTATTCAAAATCAGATTTATGGATCCGATATTCAAATTACTAGCTACCGGAATAAGGATAACATTATCAGGATACTTATTCTTCAAATCAGTCAATAGATGAGAAAATGCCGATTGAACCGACTTTGTTTTTAAATCACCGGCGTTATAATTGAAAAAATAAACTACCGTGTGAACATTTTGATATTTGCATCTTTTTTGAGAATTTTGCATTTCATTCCATAATAAAATTCTAAGCAGATCATATCTCTTATGAATCTCTCTCAGACTATCACTAAGTTGACTAACCGAATCATATTTTTCCAAAGACTGGGCTTGACCGTAGATTCTATCGGCAAAACTAAATGTACTATTTAAGATAATATCGCAGGATAGATTAGAATCGCTAATTATGTTATTTCTTATTTGTTCATCCAATAGTGCAGTTTCAGAACTAGAAACCTGACCTTCGAAATTAGTAGCTCTCATATTTTCAATAAATAGACCTACCATTAGTCCAATTACAAATATAAAAATCGTGAATAACAATGCCTGCCAAAACGCGTGTTTACTGTTTACCATGTGTAGGTTCCTCTTATCAGTTTATACATTGCATAAAACATTATCGTTGGATAAACCGATAGATATACTATATGATAAAATAGGATATTAAAAACATTCTTATTTCTTAAACTATAGGTAGAAACCAATTTTAATACAAAGAGAGTAAATAAAAATCCAATTACGAATAAGGTAAATCCAAAGAAATTTAAGACCGATGGAGCAAAAGTTAAATCGCTAAATGTAACTACGGCCGTATTTGCATGATAAGCATAATAGGACATAAGATAACTAGTAATTAATCTAGTTATTAATAAATAAAAGAAAATTGCCAATCCAAATAAACCTACAAATAGAGTTATGGAAAAGAAAGGAATAATAAAAGCACCCAACATTCCATGTTTAAATAATGATTTTCTATGTTTTATAATTGACTGAGTTCCCCCTATATTCCATCTTACTCTTTGTTTCCACCATTTGGTAAATTTCATAGGAGTTGAAGTATGAACCTGAGCAGCCAAACACATTCTAGCCTTATAACCATAGGTGTGCATTCTCCAAACAATTTCTATATCCTGGGTCATATTTTTGGAATCGAATAGTCCTATTTCCATTAAAACCTTTTTCTTATATAATGCAAATGGTCCAGGAGTAACATAAACTGCATCAATAAAATCCAACAACTTTCTATTGAATCCAATAACGAAATATTCTATCTGTTGTAATTTTTGTATAAAACTAGTAGGATGTTTAGCCACCACCGCACAAGTGACTCCACCCACAAGCCTATCCTCCTGTAGGAAACCAATCATTTTAATCAAAGCATCTCTATCCGGAGAAGAATCCGAATCAGCCACAGCAATATAATCATACTTAGCCGCTTTAACTCCCAGATTAGTAGGTTCAGCAGCACCACCAGAATTTCTTGAATTGACTATTAATTTTACATTATCATATTTTTTTGTATATTCTTTAATAATGTTAACCGAATTATCTTTAGATTGATCATCCACCACAATTATTTCAATCATATCCTTAGGATAATCCAATTTCAATAAGGATTCTATAGAATGTCCTATGGTTGCCGATTCATTATAACACGGCATGACTATACTAACCGGTTCAGGTTTACCTTTTGGATAACTAAACAACCTATTTCTATTGGGGAAATAGATAAAAATAAACAAACTAAGAGTGTAAATTCCAATGAAAGTGTATATGAAGAATATGATATCAATCCAATTCATTATTTCCCACTTCCTTCTTCTGTTTCTTCCATTACCTCTTCTTGATCCTCATCCAAAGCACCTTCGCCTTCATTGACTTCTTTTCCAGAATTAACGTGGAAATATTCATGAAATTGTTCAGTCAAACTCAATTCAGCCGTATGACCTATTTTTTTCTTTCCTATCAAACCCATTTCTACAAATTTCTTTATATGATCATAGGCCTTATTTCCCCTAATTTTAACTAAAACTGATTGTTTCATAGGTTGTTTATAGGCAATGATGGCCAAAGTTTCCTGCTCAGCTTTTGTAAATTCCGAACTTCCCGTTGCCAGCCTATTGACCATCCAGATATATTCCTGGGCCACATCCATTTTCCAAGAGTTATTTTGCTGCACCAATTCAATACCTGCATCCTTGTATTTATCATTCAGATCCTCTAATATTTTTTTCAATAAAATTGGATTAACATCAGTCAAAGATACCAGTTCAGGCAAACTCAAATACCTTCCAGAGATAAACAATGCTGCTTCAACCTTTTTCATACTCTCCATTTCAGCCGTATGGTCTATTTCATCGATACTTTCCTTACCTAATTCCATAATAACTAATAAAAATTAATAGTTTTAAAGCTATTTATACTATAGCCCTACTATCTAAAATAAGTAATAAGTAATCCTTCGATTAGAGCCGCAATCACCAATAAAGGAATTACCACAAAAATAAATGTTCTAAATGACCCCATTACCCTCTGCTTAAATTCTTTCCAAGTATTTGAAGAATAGAAGAATAGACCTAGCTTTAAACCCAATGCCATAGAGATTATGATTGCCGGAAGTTCGAATATGCCATGGGGCAATATTCTCCAAAATTCACTAAATCCTGAGAGATTATAAATTTTAGAAAAGACATAACCTAAAATTACTCCATTAGTAATAGAATAGAAAATAGGGATTAGGCCTAATAAAATTCCAAAAACAATTGAAGAAAAAGCCACACTTGCATTATTATTGAATATGTACAATATGAGTTCTAAACCATTCATGTCCGTTGTTTTTTGAATTATGTTTTTTAGAATTTCATCCAGAAAAGAAAGCTGACTGCTATAAATAAATCCTCCAATTATGCCCAGAATAAAAATAACCGAGATAAAATAGATATAATTTTTACTTTCCCTAATAAATATCAATGATTTTTCAAAATTATCCTTAACCTGCTGATGCAAACTTTGTTTTTTTACTTTTTTCATCTGAAATATTTACCCAATAGTGAAACCTTATTTTTATATCTAGTTCTAAGATAATAACCATATATCAAACCTGCAATTAATCCTCCAATGTGGGCCGTATTGGCGATAGGTAATGGGAATAATAAACCAATTACCAAAAGTGGAAGGATAGCAATCAAAGGTAATACCCAAATATACATTTCAACCGGCAGGGCAAGTTTTCTCATTCTAGAATTCATGGAGAATATTGCGAAGATTGAAACAATTACATAAATATTGACCAATATACCTAATACATTGAGCAATGTCACATTGTCAATGGTTGCAGACAATATGGATTCTAAAATTATGGCTACGAATGGACCTAGAATTAAATAAACCCTCATCTTTGGAACCAGAGTTATTAGAATTCCCAATAAACCGAACAATGCACCACTTGCACCCACTCCGGCAATGTTAGCACTTCCAAATAATCTTTCTCCTATTAGCGTATTTCCAAAGAAACCAGCGAAGAAAACAAAAACCAGACCTGCGAATATGCCTGACAATAGGTAAAACCACAAAAATCTCTTGGATCCAATTATTTTTTCCAGAACTCTGCCAATGAACCACAATGAAAACATATTAAATATCAAATGGAAAACATTTGCATGTAAGAACATGTGCGTAATTAAAGTCCAGACATATTTTCCTGCCAGAATATTAGCCGGAACCAAAGTAAGATAATTATAAATTGATTCTCCAAAAATAGATTGTAAAATTAGCAGTAGAAAAAAGATAATTACATTAATAGCAATAATCCAACTGGTCAAACTCCATAAACTGAACAAACCCCTAATTACTCCAAAAATACCTGCTCTTCTTTGATTATAATTCATTTTTAGTTTTTCTTACCTAAACCAAGAATAGCCTTAAACTTCTTACTAACGAATTTTTTAGCGACAGGTTTCTTAGGCTTTGCAGCATCCTTAATCAATTTTTTCTTTTCCTTTGCCCTTTGCTTCTTTCTTTCTTCCCTTTCTTCTTTCTTTTTCTTTTCTTCCACTTTTATTTTCTTGAACTTTATTTTTTCATCTTTTTCTTGTATTACTTTAATCTCTGCATCTACGCTAGCCAACATACCGTTGAATTTTATTATTTCTTTCTCCAGTGCAATTATTTCCTTAGAGTTATCCTTTAGTTGTAATATTTCTCCACACTCAGGGCAAGTATATTCATTCAATAAAGCAGTTTCTTCATTAAATTCTATGCTACAGTTAGGAGAAAAGAAAAATCTTTCGGTCTTTTTACTTCTGATCTGATTATTAATAAGATCCATGCTCTTGGATATGCCTTCTTTATACTTTAACATCCCTTTTTCAGGATTCAAAGTCCAGAAATAGGTATACCAACCACCTTTTTTAGCATCCTTTTTTCTAATAAAACTTACCAAACCTTCATCACCCAGCTTGTATAAAATATTTCTGGTCTGATTAATGGTTAATTTCATTTTCTTTGCAATCAAAAACTCATTTACATTCTTCTTATCGATTAAAAGATCGATAATTGTCTTGGCTCTTTCTCCAGCGATGGTTGAAACAACTTCTCTTAGAATTGATACTTGCATATACTCACTCTGCAAAATCCGATTAAAAACCTTTCTACATATTTGTTACTCTTTTAAAGTTAATATAAAGCTATATAAATTAACTTCAAAATCAATGATTATGTTCTGGAATAAAAAAGAAGAAAAAGAATTGCCTGATTTACCTCCGATAAAGTCCCCATTTAGCAGAGATTTTAATGTTCCTAAATCGGATTCAAATTCTCCCTATGTTAAGCCTAGTGAACCAGTAAAAGAAACAAACGAATCGAGTAATGACCATTCCAATGCTGATTCCGATGAAGAAGTAGAAAAACATTCGCTACCTTCATTCCCAGATTCACCCATTGCAAAAGGATTCTCTCAAGCAGCCATAAAAGATGCCATTAACCAGGATGAAATAAAAGAAGAACCTGTCGAACTTCCTCAAAAAATGCCTGAAAAACCTAAGACTCCTGAAAAGAAATTCAAACTTGTTGAAATGGATGAACCTAGTGAAGAAAATTTCAGAACCAATCCATTCCTATCCAGCATGAATAGCCAAATTCAAAAAAGTAAAAAAGAAGTAAAAACTTCAAGCTACACACCATCCTATGCCAGAAACGATTCACTTTCTATAGGATTACCTCCTGTGGAAAAAGAGGAAGAACAAAACAATGAGTTTAGCAGAGATCGCGAACCTGAACCAGTAGTAAATAAAACCCCTGTCCAAAAAGGAGACATATTCGTAAAAATAGATAAATTCTTCTCCGCTAAAAAAGCACTTGATTCCATAGATGATCAGGTTAATGAGATAGACTCTCTTTTGAATAAAATAAGAGAAACCAAACTAAAGGAAGAAAAGGAATTGGCCAATTGGGAAAAACAAATAACACTAATAAAATCTAGAATTCAAAATATAAATGATACCATATTTGAAAAGACCCAATGAGCTATGAATATGTTAAGTTAAATCCTGAAGAATTGACATTTACCCAAAAAAATTTTCTCCAATCCCAATTAGATCTTCTGGAAGCCACCAAAGCCGTTAGAAATTATCAAAAACTAAGACGTGAAGAATTTATGTTTAAAATAGCATTAAAAACCAAAGTGGACCAACTAAAGCAGTCCATAACTTTATTCAATCAACTGCTTCCAAAAGCCGTAGAACCAGAAAAAAGACATATAATCAAACTATCCGGAGAAAATAAAAAAGATCTTTCTCTAGACCAAGAAATTGATTTAATTAAGCAAAAATTAAGCAAAATTGGCGCTAATTAAAAGCCCTAATTTCTAAAGTTTTAAATATCCTACAGTTTCTAAGATTCTATGGTTTCCATCAAGACAAGACAAGAGCTAATAAACAAATATGTAGAATTTTTTAAGAAAAATGGACATAAACATATTCCATCCGCATCCCTAATTCCTGAAAATGATCCCACAGTTCTATTTACCACTGCAGGCATGCATCCACTGGTTCCATTTCTAATTGGGCAAAAACATCCACTGGGAAAGAGACTTGTTAATGTTCAAAAATGCATTAGAACTCAAGATATAGATGAAGTTGGAGACACAATCCATCATACTTTCTTCGAAATGTTAGGTAATTGGTCTCTTGGAGATTATTTCAAACAAGAAGCCATAACCTTTTCTTTTAATTTTTTAACCAAAGAACTAGAAATTCCCCTAGAAAGATTAGCCGTTAGTTGCTTTGAAGGAGATAAAGATGCTCCAAAGGATGAGGAATCAGGAAAAATTTGGCTTTCTCTAGGAATAAAAAAAGAAAAAATAGCATTCCTTCCAAAAAAGAATAATTGGTGGGGTCCTGCCGGAGAAACCGGTCCCTGTGGTCCAGATACCGAAATGTTCTATTGGAAATCTAATAAAAAAGTTCCAAAAACCTTTGACCCTGAAGATAATAATTGGGTAGAAATTTGGAATGATGTGTTGATGCAATATGAAAAAACAAAACTAGGAAAATATGAGAAAGCAAAGCAACAAAACATAGACACTGGAATGGGTGTCGAAAGAACCCTTGCTATTATGAATGGTTTAGAAGATAATTATCTTTCTTCCTTATTCCAACCCATAATAAAAGAAATAGAATCTCTTTCTAATAAAAAATATGGCAAATCTAAAGAAGACACTCGAGCCATGAGAATTATTGCCGATCACATTAGAGCAGCCACATTTATTCTAGGAGACCAACGCACAGTCAAACCAAGTAATGTTGGCCAGGGCTATGTTCTTAGAAGAATAATAAGAAGAGCGATAAGATATGGTAAAATGTTAGATATAAAAGATAATTTCACAAGTAAGGTAGCAAAAGCAGTTCTTCCAATTTATCCGGACTATCAAGAACTTCATAGAAATCATCAATTTATAATTCAACAATTAGATGAAGAAGAAACAAAGTTCAATCAAACCCTCGAAAAAGGAATTAAAGAATTTAATTCTCTTGCTAAACAAAATAAGAATATAATAACTGGAAAGGATGCATTCCTACTTTTCCAAAGCTATGGTTTCCCTATAGAATTCACCCAAGAACTAGCCGATGAAAAGAACATTAAAGTTGATCTGGATGAATTCAATCAAGAATTTAAGAGACATCAAGATCTTTCCAGAACTGCCTCTGCTGGAATGTTCAAATCAGGATTAGCAGACAACAGCGATATAGTAAAAAGATTGCACACCGCAACCCATCTACTAGGTGAAGCTCTTAGAAAAGTTCTAGATAAAGAAATAAAACAAAAAGGTTCCAATATAACTCCTGAAAGACTTAGATTTGACTTTAATTTTGCAAGGAAATTAACCGATGAAGAAATAAAATCCATTGAAAATGAAGTTAACCGAGTAATTAAAATGAATCTCTCCGTTACTCGAGCAGAAATTCCATTGGCTGATGCAATAAAATCAGGCGCACAGTCTGAATTCGGCACAAAATACCCAGAACTTGTTTCTGCCTACACCATAGGCCCAGAAAAAGGATGGTACAGTAAAGAAATTTGCACTGGCCCCCATGTCGATAACACCAAAGAAATAGGCACATTCAAAATAATCAAAGAAGAATCCTCTGCTTCTGGAATACGAAGAATAAAAGCAATAGTTGAATAATCTAAATGTTTATAATTAGGTTTTAATTAATTAAAATATGATTCCAAGATGGTTATTCGAAAGAATGTGTGAACAAAGAATTGGAAGACCTCTGCCTTCTGATCGTGACCCAGAAACAGCTGAAAAATATCAACTTTTACCTACTTCTAGAATATCTGAGCCTACTCCCGCATTAACTCCCAGACCCTATCAAGAATCTAAACCTGTAGCAAATTATCAAGTAAGGCATTAATACTGCTATTTGCTAATTATTACACATTAATTTATAAAATGGATTAAATCTGAAAAAGTACCATGAATCAAAGAAGATTTAATTCTGTAATGCCAGTTGCAAACCATAAATGGGCTGCCCAAGTTCTAAAGATGGAAGATAACCCTGCTGCAGGTCCGGATTTACTTGGAAAAGATAAAAATGTTGAACTAAAATTCTGTCTTGTTCCTGCCGCAAGAAATTATATTAAATGGACTACTCTAGAATATCAACTTAAATATGATGAAATAAAACCTTGCTATTGGGGCGTTGGAACCTATCAATTGAATCGCTCTGTGAGCAGCATAAGAACCACAAATCCAGATATTCTGGAGAGCTATGTAACCCAAAGAGAAATATTTATTGTTCATTGGGATTGGATAAAGCAATTTCAGCCCCATGATGTCAGTGGAAAAACCCAACAATCCGCATGGAAACACACTCTAAGATATCCTAGATTTAACGCACTTCCTAAAATTAAAAAAAGCTATGAATTTGAAAAAGGGTTAGTTCATATAACTGAAAAAGTACCCGAAAGATTATTTTTATTAGATTAATAATTCTATTTTTTAATAATTCCAGCAATAATCTTTCTTTTTAGCTCAGGATCACTCTTTATGGTATTAAACTCTCTAATTTTTATTTCCACACCAGAAAAATCAGAAAATAATTCTTTTATTTGTCTAAGATTGAAATAATTCTTAATCAAACCTGATTTTTCCTCTTTCCCATCATCCCTGAAATCTCCTTTGGCAAAATCTTCAAAGAGAACTTTCCCATTATTACTCAAAACTCTGTGAATTTCTTTAACCGTTTTAATTTGATCATCCTTATTCAGATTATTTAACACATAATAACAAACAACCATGTCAAAAGATTCATCTTCAAAAGGCAAATCATTAACATCCCCTTCAATAAACTCAATTTTTTTATCCCTGAACTCAGATTTACATATATCTATTGCTTTCTTAGAGAAATCGATAGCACTGATGGATTTTGGCTTATCTTTTACTATTGATTTGAGAGTTTTACCATTTCCCACACCCAACTCAAGAACTTTTTTACCTTTCAATATACCATTAAAAGATTTAGTTTCTCTTTTCCATTTATTTTC
>CAZYIS010000002.1:0-37868 GCA_964647695.1 Candidatus Woesearchaeota archaeon | reverse complement strand
GAATACAACTCATCCCAAATTTTTCTCTGTTCCATCATCTTAAAGCAATCCAAATTAACAATGAAAGTGATAATAACAAAACATAGGCAGCAAACCATCTCAAATTCTTCTTTGAATTTGAAACTACTCTAAATAAGAACCATATGGTTGCCAATCCAACAATAAATGCTATAAGAGTAGCCCATATCAAATCACTAGGCAGAGTTTTATTTCCGATTTCTATTAATCCAGCTCCAAATATTACTGGAATACTCATCAAAAATGAAAATCTCAATGCACTTTTTTCATCCAACCCCCTAAGCAATCCAGCCGATATGGTTGATCCAGACCTAGAAACTCCTGGAAGTATGGCCAACACCTGAGCAAATCCAATCATCACTGCATCCCTATAGGATGGTTGTTTTTTATCATTCTTCCTAAATTCAATACTGGCAATTAATAGAATCATACCTGTGACAGCAAATCCCAGTGCAGCCACCATTAGACTATTAAATGCTGCTTCGAACAATTTATTGAATACGTAACCTATTATTCCTGCTGGAATAGTTGCCACAATTAACAATAATCCAAGTTTTCCATTTTCACTTTTCCATTTTCCTTTTAGCATTGCTTCGATTATATCAACAATGTCCTTTCCAAAGTAAACAAACACAGCCATAAGCGTTCCAAAGTGCAAAGCCACATCAAAATACAATCCTGGATGATAATCGAGCAATTCATGAAATATTACTAGATGTCCAGAACTAGAAACAGGAAGCCACTCAGTCAATCCCTGCACTATTGCCAATATTATAGATATTACTAGTTCATTCATCCTAATTTACCGATTTTTAGACTTAATAAAATTAATCATAAAACAAAATTATAAATACCTATTAATTTAAAAATTAATATGAATGAAGACGCACTTGAAAGATTGATTAAAAATTCAGTATTGCTAAAAAAACTTCTTGATGAAATTAATAGACTTCTAGAAATTGGTAAAAATAAAAATTCTTTTAGTGCAAGAGAATCAAAAAATCTCGATCTTAAAGTTTTAGATTTTATGGATGTCTGTGCTAATGAAATGTTAAAAGTTGATGATTTAATGATTAGAGACGAAATAGGATGGAATTTATATCTTATGTATCATGAATTCTATCTTGATGACGGAGAAGAAGAAAGCATATTGTCTGAACCTGTAGATGATTTATTCTTTGAATTTCAAACTAAAAAAGACCCAAAAAAGATAATTGAAAAAATTGAATCAGTCAGAGAAAGATTAAAAGAATTTTATGTAGGATTTTAATTAAAAAAACTAAAAAATAAAGAATTATATCCACACCTCTTTTTGTGAATATTAGTTATGTTGTCTATTTTGCTCTGCATCCCCAACACAATGCCATTCTTGGATTTCTCATGGATAAAATAAGCTCGACAACAAGCCTATCCTGGTCCATGTTCTGTAGGTCATAGCTCAAATCGAAGAGCTCTCCACATTTTTTGCACTGTGCAGGAATTGCTCCAATCAACTGCTGCATAACAAATTCAGAACTATTTTCTTTAAATACAAACATCCATAATCAAATATCATTTTGCTGCATATGCAATATTATATAGCGAGTCACTCAAAAAGTACAATTGATGCTTTTTAAATAATTTATAAAGCAAGTAACTATTCAGAACAACACAAATATTTTGTCAAATATATTATTTTTTAACTAAATAGAACATCTGACTAACACTCTTATCAGTTATGACCTTGATATTAGAAAATCCCTTGCCTTTGAAATAGTTTTTTATCTCTTTTTGATTAGAAAAATGCACATAGCTTCTTGTTTTTGATATCCTATCTCTATAAAATAACAATAATTTTCCAAGAATACCTGAAAGCATACCTGTTCCTTGATGACTTAGATAAACAAATTCATCAAAATCCTCAGCAAGGGCATTAATTTGATTAACAACATGAGCATATTCTTCAGGACTAAGATAACTATTCAAAGTTTCAGAAATAATCAATGTTCTTTTTTCCTTATTCAATAGTTTACCTAATTTTTTAACTAAATCGTCTTTTAAAACATCTATAATTGACAAATGATGATTTTTACTTAATCTAATTTTTTCATTACTTTCAATTTTCTTAAAAAATCTTCTTTTATTAGACATTACAGAAGAAAAATCACTTTCAATATATACTAGTTTTTTATTTTTCAGAGTCATTCTTAATCCCCTAGTTGAATAACCTGCAGCCAATTCGATTATTTGTTCAGGTTTATAATTTAAAAGCAGTTCATCTAACTTTCTAGAAAGTTTAATTCTTTTTAAAAATAATTTTTTCAAATAGATTGAAGGAATAAATTTATCTAAAAAATCAAACTTTCTTTTTATCTTATCCGTGACAAAGTATTTACTAAAATTATCCTCATTTTCAGAAGCTCTCATAAAAGCAACTGCTTCTCCAGTAAAAGAAATCTTTTCATTGCCTTTCATTCTACGAAAAGTCCGGGCTTACCTGGTTTAGCCTTTCCAGCCTTATTCTCAGGATCATATTTGTTCTTATCATTGACTGCATAGACCATAACCGGAATTCCTACTCTTTTACTTATCTCTACAACATTATAATTCTTCAATTCATTCGGAATTACATAAAGATGTACCTTTTCCGCATCCTTATTTTGTTTTTCCTTAACTATTCTAAGAACATTTAATATATCACTAACAGTTTTATCAAAATTCTTCTCTTCCTCTTCAAACTTTTCATTAATTTTCTTCTCATTCACTTCAGGCCAATCACTTGTCGAAATAAATTTCTTATTGCCCATCAAATTATATAATTCTTCCGTAATAAATGGACAATAAATATGCAACATCTTCAAAAATGATTCCGCATCCTTCTTTCCGATCTTTTCATTTTCAAAATACGAGAATAGTCCTCTTAACTTTATTATTGCATTGTTATGTTCAAATTTATCAATATGAGCTGTGACTTCTTTCAAAGTTTTATTTAATTTACTTTCTATTTTTTCAGAACTCTTTCCCTTTCCAAGATTTGAAAAGTAATTATATACTCTTACTAAGAATTTTTGTGTATTCTCAAGTCCCTTAGGATCCCAAACAAAATCATTCTCGGGACTTCCGTTGGACATCAAATACATTCTAAGCGTATCGGCTCCGAAAGTCTCAATAGTTTCCAAAGGTTCTACCACATTTCCTCTAGACTTACTCATCTTTTCTCCATCCGGACCCTTAATTATTCCTTGAGTGAAATACTTTAGTGCAGGTTCATCGAAATTCAATAAACCGAGATCGCGTAAGAATTTAGCATAGAATCTTACATAAATCAAATGCATAGTAATATGCTCAGGACCTCCAATATACTGATCAATTGGAGTCCAATACTTTACTTTATCCTTAGAAAATATCTCTTTATCATTCTTAGGATCACAATACCGTAGGTAATACCAAGACGAATTGGCAAAAGTATCCATGGTATCAGTTTCTCTTCTTGCCTTTCCTTTGCATTTAGGACATTTGGTTTCTACGAACTCTTTATTTGTAAGAAGAGGATTTCCTTCTCCAAATTTAACTTCCTTTGGTAATTTAATAGGTAAATCTTTCTCTGGAACTGGGACAATGCCACAATCAGCACAATAAACCACTGGAATTGGAGTTCCCCAATATCTTTGTCTACTTATGAGCCAATCTTTTAATCTATAGTTAAATGTCTTTTTTGCAATCTTTTTCTTTTCCAAAAATGCAACTATTTTTTCAATGGCCTCTTTACTTTCTAATCCACTAAAATCACCTGAATTTATCAATTTACCATAGGAAGTGAATGCTTTCTTTTCAGTTATAGGTCCATCGATAACCTGTTTGATTTCTATTTTGTATTTTCTTGCAAATTCAAAATCTCTTTGATCATGTCCAGGTACAGCCATCACCATTCCAGACCCATAATCTGAGACTACAAAATTACCTGCCCAGATAGGAATTTCTTCTCCAGTAATAGGATTGGTAGCATAGCTTCCAGTGAATACTCCTTCCTTATCCAATTCCTGACTATCCTTAATTGATTTTTGAGATACGGTTTTGATTTTCTTAAGGAAAGCTTCAACTTCTTTTTTATTATCTTTACTAACCAGATCAAATAATCTTGAATGCTGTGCACTAACAACTAAAAATGTAACTCCAAATAAAGTATCAGCTCTTGTGGTGAATATGGGCCAACTTTCTCTCTTTCCACTTGGCAGTTCCACTTCGAAATTAATTTCACTACCATAACTCTTACCAATCCAATTTCTCTGCATAGTTTTTGCCCTCTCCGGCCAGCTAACCTTATCCAATCCAGAAATTAATTCTTCAGCATAATCTGTGATTTTCAAAAACCATTGTTCCAACTGTTTCATTTCCACATCATTATCTTCATGTCTCCAACACTTTCCATTGGTTACTTGTTCATTGGCCAATACTGATTGACACTTACTGCACCAATTGACTGGAGCTTTTTTTCTATAGGCAATTCCTTTCTCCAACATCTTCAAGAAAATCCATTGATCCCATTTATAAAAATTAGGATCGCTGGTTTTAACCATTCTAGTCCAGTCATAGCTCCAGCCCATTTTCTTTTGTTGATTCATGAAATTAGCAATGGACTTTGAAGTATAATCTTCCGGATGAGTTCCTGCTTTTATGGCTGCATTCTCTGCAGGTAATCCCAGTGAATCATAGCCCACCGGATAAAGAACATTGAAACCTTGCATTCTCTTAAATCTGGCATATATATCGCCTAAACTAAATACGAATGCGTGACCCATGTGCAATCCAGCTCCCGAAGGGTAGGGAAACATATCCAAAACATAAAATTTCTTTTTCTTTTTATCTTCCTTTACTTCAAAAATCTTAGATTCTTCCCATTTCTTTTGCCATTTCTTTTCAATAGCTTGAAAATCAATTATTTCATCCATTTTTTATTAGAAACCTTCTTTTAGAGAATCAAGAACGCCTTTTTTCCTAAGTTGGTTAACTGCTGCAGGAGTATATTTGAATACTATATCTGCTTTCTCATCATCATCCACCCAAGGAACCACTAGAACAATATCTTTTGGTCTCAACCATAATGCTCTCTTAAATCTTCCCGGAACTCTACAATTTCTTTTCTTTCCATCCGTTCCCTGAACTTCCATTCTATTTCCACCATATCTTTGAAGAATAATACCTATCACTTCCCCTTTTCTAGGAACTCTAGCTCTGGCCGGAACATTTTCTCCATCAACCGGAGCTACTCCAGGCTTGCCTGGTTCAACATCCACTACTTCTTCGAATTCTCCATAATCTCCCATATAGAATGATATAAAACGGGTTTTTTAAACATTCACTTCTTTTTATTTGAGGTTCTAGAAGAGTAACTTATGTACATATACCTCATGAAATAGATAAGAAATACTCCCGAAAGTAAACTAACCAATGAATTAAGATAAGGAACATAGGCAAATATTGCCTGTATAACAAATACAATTAAGAATATTAACAATGTATAACCTAGAGTTAACCACCATCTTCCTTCAACTAATTTTTTACTACTTCTTAACGAATTCATGAAACCTACTTTAGGTTCATTAAACCAAATAAACATAGCAAATATCCAATAAATCATAAATATAATTCCCGGAACAACCAGTAATATAAATAACAAAACCATAATCAACATTAAAAGTATGGATCTTCCTAAAAACTTCCAGAAGGATTGTCTAGCACTCTTCAGCAAATCTCTAAAGCCATATTTGACCTTATTAATACTCATACCGTATATGGCCGAATTAATAAAAACACTTAATATAATAAAGATAATTAGAGCCAATAGAACCATACTGATATTGTTAAAAGTAAATACCGAATTTCTTATTTCATCAGAGTAGGGAACCATAAAATGAGATATTATCAATTTAATCACAAAAACTAAAAATACCAAACTAAAAATAGCTTTAAAATTACTACCAAATTCATTCCATGCGCTAGAAAATATCTTTCCAAAACCCATAGGATATATAATAAAAATAGCTTTATAAAACCTGCGAACTTATTACTTTTATGATAAATACCCATCTAATTGGAGACAAATTAGTGTCCACTTCCCCTGAAGCTTTTTCCTTATACGAAAAATCATTTCTTGGAGAAAAGAAGAACAATAAAATAGAATATTCTATCCTAGAAGCACTTTTCCTAATTCAGGAAAGAAAAATGAGTGTTTTATCCAAAAAGAAAGAAATTGATTCCGAGATTTTGATAAAAAAGTTCAAAAAAACCGATAAAAAAATAGAAACCAAACTCTCTGTTTTCAGCGATCTAAGAAAAAAAGGATATATAGTAAAATCTGCCCTTAAATTTGGAGCCGAATTTAGAGTCTACGAAAAAGGCTATACTCCCAATGAAGAACACGCCAAATGGTTACTTTATACCACTAAAGAACATGACCAATTAACTTGGCATGACTTCGCTGCTAAGAATAGGGTAGCCAATAGCACTAAAAAAACCCTTTTGATAGCCATTGTGGATGACGAATCCGATGTTTCCTATTACGAATGCAATTGGACCAAGACCTAAACTAGTTATTTAAGAAAATTACATATATATTTATAATCCAATTATAATATTATTATCCATGCCTGCAGATATGCAAAAACTGATACTAGAAAAAGAGAATATAATTAAGAATATTCAAGCAAAAGGTCCATCCCTACCTATCCAAATAGCTAGAGAGGCAAATCTAAATCTATTATTTGCATCAGCCTATCTATCAGAACTCTATAGTGAAAATAAAGTTAAAATGAGTAATATGAAAGTAGGTAGTTCTTCTCTCTATTATATCCCTGGCCAAGAAACCATGCTAGAAAATTTCATCCAGTATCTTAATCCCCGAGAAAAAGAAGCATTCAATCTACTAAAATCTCAAAAAATTCTTGAGGATGATAAGGTTGAACCTGCTCTGAGAGTGGCCCTACGTTCCATAAAAGATTTTGCCATACCTCTTAAGGTAAAAAACGACTCCGAACCAAAACTCTACTGGAAACATTCTTCAGTTACGGACGAAGAAGCCAAATCCGTACTGCAAAATATGCTTAATATTCCTGAGAAAAAACAATCTAAGAAGCACAGAGAAGAATCCTCGGAAGATAAACAAGAAAAGCTAGAAGAAGAACCTGAAGAAAAACAAAGCCGAGAACAATCCAATCAACAAAATCAAATAGCCAATGAAAAAAGAGATGAAACCATAGAACAGTTAAAACAAAAACTAGATGAACTCTCTTCCAACTTCAAAAAAACTGAAAAAGTTGAACACCCAGTACATCCCACTTCTAAAAAAGAAAAGAAACAAAAAATAATAGAAGACAGCTCATTCGTCAAAAATCTTAAATCCTATCTGTCCCATAAGCAAATAGAACTTCTAGAAACCAGAGAAAATGCTAAGAAAGAATTTCTAGGTAAAATAAGCATTGATTCCCTATTTGGCAAACAAGAATTCCTATTGATAGCAAAAGATAAGAAAAAAGTCACCGAAGAAGACATTACTCTCGCTTTACATAAAGCCCAAATTGAAAAAATGCCTGCTCTGTTCATGTCGCCTGGAGAGATAGATAAAAAAGCCACCGACCATGCCAATACCTGGAAGAATCTCGTTAGATTTGAAAAGATTAAATTTTAGTCAAGATAACCTTTAAAAACCCCTAATTCTAGCACCTAATATGGGAAGAATAAAATCCAAAATGGTAAAGAAAGCTGCAAAACAACTTTTGAGCAGAGATGCATCACTTAGCGAAGACTTTACAAATAATAAGAAAGTATTGGGCAATACCATGCTACCATCCAAATCCACAAGAAATAAGATTGCTGGATATATCGCAAGATTAGTTAAAATGCAAAAAGCAGGTCCTAAAGTTAAAAAAGTAGAACCTATTGCATCCGATTATCAATAATTCTTTAATTAGTTCATTCATTTGACTTTCCAACAAACTTAAAAACCCCTTTTTAATCAAAGTATTAAGGCTCTGTAACTCAGTGGTAGAGTGCAGCTTTCATACGGCTGAAGTCGAGAGTTCAATTCTCTCCAGAGCCACTTCTATAATAATTACTCGTAAGAATATAAATCAGGCAAACCCTGAACCATTATGAGCATCTAATCTTCTTGGGCGATAGACTACTTTTTCAGGTTTTTCAAATAAATTATAATCAGAAATAACCAACTCATTTGAACTATGCCTGTAGATGCAGGTAAGATCAACTAGTCTAACTGGATCCATTAATTGAAGATCAACAATCCTAGATTTAGAAAGTCCAAATACTTTTTTAGTTTCACCCAAAATTTGATCTAGAGAAATATCCATATTTCCAGTTATATCTGCAATATTTCCTTGCCCATTATCCGAAGTAAAAGAAACCGGATGAGAAAAACTAACATAGGAAAGACCCTGCATATCATAAGCTTCTCCAAATCTAATAAATGGTTTGGGAGTCGCTACAAGAGTACTTCGTTTCTCATTGAACGACCTTACATCAGTAAAAACATATCTTTTTGCATCGAATGCCATAAAAAACACTAAAAAATTACCTTTTTAGATGTTATGATTAAGCAGTAAACAAACTAGTATAGAAATCCTGCTTCAAAACCTGTCTATTAACTTCTTCCTGTTTCATATTTCTAGGGAATATTTTATGCATAAATGATTTCTTTTCCGGAAGACCATTTAATGATGCACATAGCTTATTCAACTCTTTAGCAAAATTACTATTTTTATCATAGATAGAAACCGGCATTCTATTAAACAATGCCCTTACATTAGCCTTATCATCTGGAATTCTAGCCACCACTGGAATCTCAACCGTTTCTTCTATATCCTTCAAAGAAATTTCATATTTAGGATCTCTAATCTTATTTACAATTATTCCAGAAATAGGCTTTCCTCTTTGTTTAGCTAATTTAGCAGCTTTCAATGAACAGGATAAGGTAGGATAGTCGGGAGTAGTTACCACGAACAAATTATCCGAAGCCAGCATGGTAGAAAGTATTTCTTCATTCAAACTAGGCGAAGAATCGATTATAACAAAATCATATTCATCTTTTATTTTAGAAATTCTATCCTTTAACTTAAGAGGATTAACTTCTGGACCATAAACTGCACTTCCAGGAATAACATCCACTCCAAATTTCTTATGAATTGCTCCCCAAACTCTAGATCTTCCAGCAATAACATCATGAATAGTTTTATCCGGTTCAACAATATCCATATGTAAACCTAAATTAGGAGCAGAATAATTTGCATCTATAAGTAAAACTTTTTTTCCAAAACTCTGCACCAAATCAGCAGCAAGTGAAGCACTTATACTAGTCTTCCCAACACCACCCTTTATGGCAATAATGCCTATCACCTTTCCCATCATATATATTAGAAAACAATGTTTAAAAGACTTTCGAAAAAATGGACCTGCCGAGAATCGAACTCGAGTCTCATCCATGCCATGGATACATATTACCACTATACTACAGGCCCAATATAAAAACCCCATAAAATAAGATTATAAATCTATCCAAAATCCAAGATTTAGATTTTCTTTCTTCGCAATAGGTTCGCATTACTTACCACAGTAATAGACGAAAGAGCCATGGCAATCTCAGCCACCACAGGATGCAATGTTCCCGAAACTGCCAAAGGAATAGCAATCACATTGTAGGCAAAGGCCCAGAATAAATTTTGTTTTATTTTTCTAAAAGTTTCTTTACTTAATCTAATTGCACTTACCACACCAGTTAAAGAACCGTTGGCCAATACTATATCTCCTGCTTCTATGGCAATATCCGTTCCAGTACCCATGGCAATACCCACATTGCTTTCCTTCAATGCAGGAGCATCATTCACTCCATCCCCAACAAATGCCACCATTCCTTCTTTCTTCAATTCGATTATTTTATCCAATTTCTGTTCTGGAAGTACATTTGCAATTACTTCTCTTATTCCTACCTGTGCAGCAATAGCTTCTGCAGTTTTTTGATTATCTCCGGTAATCATGACCGTTCTATAGCCCCGTTGATTTAATTCTGCGATTGCTCTAATGGAATCCTCTTTAATTGCATCAGCCACGGCAATTATTCCTATAGATTTTCCATTTTCACTTATCAGCATACAAGTATTTCCAGATCCTTCAAATTTATCTATTTCAGATTCAAACTTTTTAATATTTATTTTCTTTTCATTCATCAAAGCACTATTTCCAATAATTATTTTATTTTTTCCAATTGTTCCTTCCAATCCTCTCCCTCTTAATATTTTAAAATTCTTAACTTCATTATACTTTTTCAAATTTGCATAATTAACTATTGCTTTTGCCAGAGGATGTTCAGATAATTTCTCCACCGAAGCAGCCATTTCCAACAAATAGTTTTCTCTAACACTAGAAACTACCCCTGTTACTTCAGGTTTTCCTTTGGTAATGGTTCCGGTCTTATCGAAAGCAATAATTTTTATTTCCTTCATGGTTTGAATTGCTTCTCCTTTTCTAATCAATATTCCTTTTTTAGCACCCATGCCTGAACTTACCATTAGAGCCGTAGGCGTAGCAAGTCCAAGAGCGCAAGGGCATGCAATAACCAACACCGCAACTGCAATACCTATGGATCTACTTATATCACCAGTAAAATATAACCAATTTCCAAAAGTTAATATGGAAAGTGCTAAGATAACTGGAACAAAAACTCTAGTTATGGAATCCGCAAGCTTTTGTATAGGTATTTTACTTCCTTGAGCATCTTCTACCAATTGAATTATATGTGCCAGAAAAGTATCGCTTCCGACCTTTGTTGCTTTAATATATAATATTCCATCCTGATTAATAGTAGCCCCAATGACTGGACTTTTAACTTTCTTTTCAACAGGCATAGACTCTCCAGTGATCATGCTTTCATCCACCGAACTTTCTCCTTTTACAACTATTCCATCCGTAGGAATCTTTTCCCCAGGTTTAACAATTATTACATCCCCGACTAAAACTTCCGAAATTGGAATGTCCATTTCGTTTTTACCTCTTAATACTCTAGCATTCTTAGCTCCGAGTTCCAACAACTTCATTATTTCTCTGCTTGCTCTTCCCCTTGCGATGGATTCAACGTATTTTCCCGTAATAAAGAAGGCCATAATCATTGCAGCAACTCCAGAATAATCAGCAGTTAATTCGAAAAAACTTAATATTCCCGTAATATAGGCAATAATTGTTCCTAATGCAATGAGCGAATCCATATTGAAATAAAAAGTAACTAACCCTCTAACTCCAATTCTAATTGTCTGCCATCCGATAATGAAAACCACTGGAAAAGCCAAAATAAGAGTTGAAATTAACATAACTTTTTCATTAACCAACATGAAACCAAATATTCTATTAGAAAACATAAGTAATACAATAGGAATAGTCAACAGCCAAGCCCATATAAGTTTACTTTTCCACTCTTTTATTTCATTATCTCCTTCCATGTTAGATTAAACCTTTTCCGTAGAATTTACCGCATAGCCTGCTCTAGCCACTGCTTTCTTCAGATCTTCTTCAGAAACATTATCTTCCATTTCCACATTTCCTTTTTTCAACATTAAACTTATAGAAACATTCTTTACACCTTTGACTGTTTTCAAACTTCTTTCCACATTTGCCGAACAAGAAGCACAGTGCATCCCATTTATACTTAGTTTAACTTTTTTCATTTTAATCTGTAACTATTAAGTTCCCCGTATACATATTCATCGAACAAGCAATATAAAAAGTCCCAGCCTTAGTAGGTGTAAATGTAAAAGTATTATCCCTTGAACTAAAAGTCTTTCTTAATCCTATTTCAGAACCGATAACGCTCTTTGCACACCCAGGCATTCTAGTCATATCTGCTTCTATTCTAACAGGTCTTTCTTTTACAACTGATGAAGGCTCAAAGATATAATTTGCTCCAGAAACATACATCTTAACAACTTGCACATCTCCAGAAGTAACACTAATGTTAGAATTATTATTCTTACTTCCAGTTGAAACCACAAAATATCCAGCTATAACTATTATAACCAAAATAAGAAACATCCAAATTGTATTTTTCTTTATTATCATTTTAACTAAATATTGCACTCCTAGGCCCAAAGACCATTAAACCTAAAGTTAATATCATGAGTATGGCTGTGACTAAAATTGTATTGAAATGATTTTCCCTACTTTTTCCTTCATGCTCTTTCATTTCGAAATAAATCATATAGTTCAATGATATGGCAATGATTCCAGAAAAGATAGTAACTATAACACTTGCTAATTTAAGATGATCATTCAAAAGCATTACCGCGGTCATAGCACCCATCAATCCACCCATAAATCCAGCCATTATTCCTTCCATGAATCCCATTATTCCACAACAACTTCCAACCCAGACACCTAAAACACTTCCAATAATCATCCCAAATACTCCTCCAATGAACATACCATTCGTAGCTCCAACCAAATATCCAGCCATGAATCCTGCAACCATTCCTGCAGTCATTCCTATCATCATTCCAGCCATGCAGGCGAATTGTTTATAGGTTCTAACCTGTCTAATTATTGGAACCAATAGAGAATAAATTATTGCAGCCAACAATAAATAAAGCCCATAATTTGGAATAAAATTAGTTATATTTTTCAGAATAAAATAATAAAGAATACCTATTATAGCAACTGAAGTAATCAGTGAAACTAAAACAGTTTTAATTAACTCTCCCTCTACCCTATTTCCATTCAATTCTTTCAAAAATTGTTTAAATGACATAACAAATCTTAGAATTAAAGGTTTAAAGCCTTTGTGAAAATTGAATTTTTAAGCAATAATATTACTCAATAGATAAATTAACCCTGCACCTAAGATCATAAATAAAGTGATAAACCAGGACTTATGTTTATGGGTTTCTGGAAGCAAATTAGCTGCCCCGATATAAATAAATTCTCCAATAAAGAATGCAAGTATAAATGCTAAAATTTTCTGATCTATATTGATTAAAGTAGTTAATAATATTCCCAGCACCGGAGCAAGTGCATCCATTACTAAAAAGATCATTGCTCTCTTTGAATTATGTTTATTCTTTAGCATTAAAGTAACCGTATTTATTCCATCTGTGAAATCATGAGCTATTACTGCAAGTGCTACAATAAGACCTACTGCCGGATTAACCTGGAATGCTGCACCTATGGCTGCTCCATCAAGAAAACTATGTAGAACTAAACTTCCGGCACCAATAGGTCCTAGAATATGTCCGTGATCATCATCTTCATGATGGTGGTGTGCCAAGAAATATTTTTCCAAAAAGCTATAGAATAAAAATGAAAGCACTATGGTCAAAAAGATATATTTAGTGTCCAGAGCAATTCCTTGAGCAAGTTCTATACTCTCAGGTAATAGATCCAAAAATGCAACTGCGATTAATGTACCTGTTGAAAATGCAAAGAAAAAAGGCAATGCTTTCTTTAATCTAATGGCGATTAATCCACCAATTAGTGTTGAAACAAATGCTGCAATAGCAATCCAGATAATCAAATTCATAATATAATAAATGAAAATTCCTATATAAACCTAAGGTTTAACCTAATCAATAGGTATGAAAACTAATTTCACATCTGGTCATTTTATCATAGAATTCTAATTCCGGATATTTATCTCTTACTTCATAAACCAATTTTTCCCCACCAATCCAGAATAAGAACCAACCAGCCGGCTCAAGAGAAATTAAAAGCAAATCCCAAATAATGCTACCATTGTGATAATAGGTAACCATTGTGGCAAAGATTAATAACAATAGTCCTAAGATTGCCCAAACTACTCCCTGCTTTTTTATTCTACTTATCTCATTTCTAACCAACATAGAATGCTTTCTAAAATGATCTCTTAATCTCTTCTTAATAACCAATTCATAATCCATTCTTCTCTTATCCTTTGGAATCATGAAACTTAATTCTATATCATCATCCTTGTCCCTTGCAGCCTTCTTAGCCTCAATCAGAAAGTCATCCGACAATGCTCTCTGTCCAAAAGGTCTAGGATCGAAATCAGAAAATATATCATCATAGGTATCCAGAACTAAACTTATTTCTGCTTTTTCCAATAGACTATGTTTTACAACTTCCTCTGCATCTATATCTTTTTCTTGATCTTCCATCTTTTTTATTTCCTATAAATATTACTTTTTAGCCAAACCCTTTTTATTCAAAGCCCTAATGACAATATAATACACCAATGCACCCAACCAAGTGGTAAATATCATAAGCACAATCCAGAGTATTTTCTCCACATCATTTTTGAAATTTCTTCTGGCACAATCGATAATCATCCAAATGACAAATATTAGTACTAGTATCCCGATTATGAATCCAATTAACATAAATCCAGCCATGAAAGGCCAAAAAAATAGATTATCCCACATCATAATAGATATAATAAGCTACACTATTTAAAACTATTTTTTATTAGCTTTAAATTGATTATATTGATTAACTGCAAAATTAAAATTAGTTTGATCATTATCGGTTCTAGGAACTTCAAATAATGCAAAACCTGGACCACCCATGAAAGGACCAACAGGCATACTTTTTACAACTTTATCCAAAGTTCCATCTTTTCCTTCATCAATATATCCTAGCCCATTATAACTATATAGTATCTGATTACCTATTTCAAGCACATCAACTCCGTTTCCTACATTTTCAATTCTAGAAATCAAATAAAAAGAAGTTAAAAGAGGAGCATAAAATATAGTAGTAAACAAACCTACTGGTAAAATAATCTTAAGGAGATTATTTTTCATTTTATTCTTACCTCCGTATTTAGAAAATTAGCATAGGCAATTCCGAATTCATTCTGCTCTTTATCACTAGGTTTTCTTTCAGTATGAAATCTCATAGGAGGTCTGCCCACGATATAATCTCTAACGCACATATCAGCTATTCCATCTTTATTAGTATCGACTGCATATGTCCAATGAGAAACTGAATCCTCTAAAAATAATTTATAATTTTCTTTATTTTCTCTGAAATGAGAAGGAATAGGTAAACTGGTAATAACTACTCCGAATAATCCAACTAATCCCAATCCTATAAAACCTAAACTATGCTCTGCATCCCTTAAGGTATTTTCTTCTTCTCTTCTCCGTTCAATTTCATTATTATCTATCATAAAGTAATGACAAATATCACTATTATAAGACTTATTATCTAATATTTTACTTAAATGCAATAGATTTATATAATATTATCATTATAGTAAATTATGGACAAAAAAGACCAATTAATACTTTCGGAACTTGTAAAGAACTCTAGAATGCCATTAAATCAATTGGCAAAAAAGTGCGGGATAAGTAGAGAAGTTGCGAATTATAGAATGAAAAAATTAATAGATGAAAAAATAATTACTGACTTCTACACGATTATTAATACGAAAGACCTGGGCTTTTCTAAATTTGGATTTTTTCTCCAATTAAGAAATGTAAGCAGTAAAAAAGAAAAGGAAATAGTTAACTTTTTAGAAAAAAACGCCTTTATTTCCTATCTAGGAATTGCTCTAGGAAAATGGAATATTGTTTGTGATTTATATGCAAAAGACCGATTGCATTTAGAAGAAATAACTAAAGAGCTGATGAAAGAATGTGAAGATTACTTGGAATCTTATATGATTGCTGAATCATCCTATCAAATATCCTATCCGACAAAAATGATAGATGTTAAACCTGTTCATGTTTTAAAAAATAAAACTGAAAAGTTAGATTTAGATGAAATCGATTTGAAAATTCTATCTTTACTTTCAAAAAACTCAAGAGCAGAATATAAAGAACTCTCGAGTAAATTAAATATGGTGGCAAATACAATTAAATATAGAATAAAAAATCTTGAAAGAACAGGAATAATTCAAGGCTATTCAATTTCCATTGATGTATTAAAATTAGGATATGAATGTCATAACATTCAAATTAAAATAACAAAGCTAAGTAAAGAAAAAGAACTTATGAATTTTCTTAGTAATGCAAATAAAGTAATATGGATTTACAAATATATTGGAAATGAAAATTGGGACCTAGACATTGGAGTGATAGCTAAAAATTCCCATGAACTACGTGAATTTATAATAAGTTTAAAAGAAAACTATGGAGAATCAACAAAGATACATGATTTCTTTACTAATCTAGAAGTATTCAAAGGAGACTATGCCCCAGAAGGAATTTTCAATTCTTCCACTCAATAATATCTCTCAGCGCATAATCCCTAAAGGCATTTTTATCCAAGTCCCAGACCTTCATCAACCATTGCTCAGATTTATGATATTCATTACTTCCATAATAAACTTCCATAGGAATTATTCTTCTTTCTCCGACTTCACCTTTATAATTTTTATAAATTACTTTCAAACAAACTTCATTAATATCTTTTCCTTTTAATTTATCCAGAACTTCTTTTGGCAAGTTATCCATATTTATTCTTCTTTTACTCTAGTTTCTACCAATTTACCAAGTTTAAGCAAATTCTCTCCATTGATAACTTTTCTTACCACTTCATGCAACTCATCAATCTTAACCTTGACCTGTTTTGTAGTATCTCTATCCCTTATGGTTACAGTTTTACTCTTCAATGAATCCTC
This sequence comes from Candidatus Woesearchaeota archaeon, assembly GCA_964647695.1. Lineage (GTDB taxonomy): Archaea > Nanobdellota > Nanobdellia > Pacearchaeales > GW2011-AR1 > VGKP01. The sequence continues at coordinate 21,223 of CAZYIS010000002.1, read as the reverse complement.
ATCCACTGCAATACACATAGGAGTTCCAATTTCATCATTTCTACTATATCTTCTTCCTATGGATCCAGATTCATCATAAACAATATTCCAATTTTCTCTTAGATCTGAAACAATATCCTTTGCCAACCTGACCATTTTTTTATCCTTGATTATAGGCAACACTGCAACCTTAACCGGAGCAATATAAGCTGGGAATTTCATGATTACATTATCCCTCTTCTTATCATGATAATATCCATTACATAACAAAGCTAAAAATACTCTTCCTATTCCAAATGTTGGTTCAATAACTTTTGGAATTACTTTCTTCTTTGTCTTTTCATCAAATAATTCTAAACTCTGTCCAGATTCTTTCATATGTTGAGTAAGATCATATTGTCCTCGGTTAGCATTTCCTCCAATTTCCTTACTTCCAAATGGATATTCGAAGTCCATATCAAAGGTTGCACTACTATAATGACTTAACTCAGACTTCATATGTTCTCTAACTTTTATTTTATCTATCAATCCAAGTTTAGTAAACCACAGCAATTGTTCAGCCAACCAGTAGCCATGCCATTCATCCATTCTTTTCTCTTTTAACATTTTTCCTATAGTGGTATCCTTAAGTATGTCCTTTCCTTTTTCCTGAGTTTCAGCATCCAATAATCTTAATTTAACATTTAGCTGCTTATTTTCCAACAGATCACATTTGGTTTCTTCTGGATGAATGAAAAATTCAAACTCTCCTATATCAAATTCTCTTACTCTGAAAAGAAAATCTCTTGGAGCAATTTCATTTCTAAAACATTTTCCTATCTGAGCAATTCCAAAAGGCAATTGTTTTCTACTAGTTTCCTGAACCAGCTTAAAATTCATAAACATTCCCTGAGCCGTTTCTCCTCTCAAATATGCTTCTCCTGCCTTCAATGCACCCACATTGGTCTTGAACATTAGATTAAATTCTCCCTGTACTTCAAATTCTCCACCACACTTATCACACTTTACTTTACCCACTTCAGATTTATCTACCTTAGTTGCATTTTTACACTTTTTACATGTAACAGCCACGTCTGAAAAGTTAGCCAAATGTCCTGAAGCCTTCCAGGTTCTAGGATGACTAATTATGGAAGCATCAATTCCCACCATATTTTCCTTTTGATGAACAAAAAACTTCCAGAAATCACTCTTTATGTTATTATATAGCTCGGCTCCTAGAGGACCATAATCCCAAAATCCTGAAAAACCACCATATATTTCGCTACTTCTAAAAACAAATCCTTTTCTCTTACAAAAATTAGTTAATTCTTCTACGCTTAATTCTTCTTTATTCTCAACCATATAAACACCTAAAATCAATAATATTTAAACCTAAGGTTTAAGCCACTGGTTTAAAGATAGGCTTTATAAAACTAAAGCCAATTCAAAACAATTATAAATAAAAAAATAAAAAATAAGGGCTAATTTACTTTAATCCGCCCATTCTACAGACTGTTGTCCCACATGTTGGACACTTACCCTTAGCAATCTTTGTACCCTTCTTGGTTAAAGATTCCTTTGGATCTTTTATGTCAGTCATTTTTTTGCATTTAACGCAATATCCTTGTACCATTTTACCTCCTTGAATGATTTAATTACAAATCGTATAATCTCTCTTAGCTTACCTCTTTTATAAACCTTAACTTTGCCCATTTTACCCTCATTAGTAGTGAAATTGAGGTATTAAGCTTAAAAACATTAAAGAACTACAAGAGTTATGGAATTTGCCATAACATCTAAACACACACATGATTACAGACCTATAAACCAAGAAAGAGCTAAAAAGCTAGATTCCATGCTCTATGAAATAAAGAAAAGACTTCCAAATTCAGAATACCTTATCGGTGGAGGCAATAGCATATCTTTACTCCTCAGAGTATATAAAAATTCTTTATCCAGATCTATGGCTCCTGAAGAAGCTCAAAAAATTATCGCTGATTGGATACCTAACCAAGCTACAAATCTTATAAATGGTTCCTATAGAGATAGTAACTTTGTTCCCCATATTCTATGTTTAGAAGACAATCTAGAATCACTAGTCTCTGAAGCAAATATTTCAAAAATGAAACTTATGCGTAGACCTAAAGAAATAACCATTTGGCCAGGTAAAAAGGTAGAAAGTTACGAACCAACTACAGTAAAAGAAATAAAAGAAAGAAGTAAAAGTGGATTGAAAGATAAACTTTCTTCAAATTCTTTAAGATTAGTTGATATGAATAATCCTGAAATGATCTATTTTGATCTTTTCGTACATCATTATAGGGCACCAAACAACGAAAAAGTTAATTTGACTGAAGCTCTGACTTTTAAAAAAGAATCTTCAGAATTAGTAGTAAAACCAGAAGAGATAATAGTAGTTTCTAATAAAGATCAAGGTGAAGGGCCTAAATTAGATATAACTGTACCGCTTCAAGATTTTCAATCCATACCCTATTTTATGGAAGGATTCAAATTTAACATATCTAACCCTCAATATTTATTCAAAGTTAAAGAAAAACACCATATTAAAAGAACCAAAGACACAAGAGACCCGATAGATTTAGAAGTTTTACATAACCTATTGAAGTTTCTAGGTGAAGACCCTATGAGCAGAATGAGACTATTGGGAGTATAATATAGCAAAAAAACAGCGATTTATTTAAATATCCTTAACCATATAAAAAATTATGACTAAAACATTGAGAAATCTATTGATGGCTACAGTTATAGGCACATCCTCCTTATTGTCATCTCAGGCTCAGGAAAGATGTATGATGCCAGAATATTCAGTAACTCTTAATGGAGAAAAGATTAATTATACTACTTCTTTACTAGGTGTAGCTAGCACTAGCGCATTTAATAGATTTAGATACGAAGGTCAAACATTAAAGGTGACTAAAAAAGATGGCGTTGAATTTTCCATAGCTACCGAAGTTTGTTCTACTGAAAATCCATTCCAATCCTACCGATCGGATTTTAAAATCGCCAGCATGAATATAATAAAAGATGGAATAACTAATCATTTTACTCCGACCGATACTGATTGGGCCAACACTTCAACCAGAGCATCCGAGACATTTAACAAATATATTAAAAACCTAAATCAAGATATTACGAGCAAAAGAGAAAAAGCGCTAAAAAATTTATAAAAATAGAAGCGCACGCCAGGAATTGAACCTGGAAAAAGTCGGGCTGCAGCCGACCGCAGTAACCATTGTGCCACGTGCGCATTTTAATCAATACAAAGATAAGAATTCTATCCCAATCTCTGCACAGATAAGAATATGATAAATATAGGTTATTTAAGGATTGCTATGGACTAATAAACCTGATTTCTAAATTACCAAGAACATCTATTCCACTACCAGGTATCCTTTCCAATCCATCTTTAAATGCTTCATATGCACCGATTGTAAGCGGAACTTTGAAAACTGTTGATGCTGAACCGGGGGAAGGATTATCATCCACAAAATATTCCGTATTTGCACGAATTAATCCAACTAAATAATAATATGTCCCACCATCTACTTTCTCTTCAACTAATTTAAAATTATTTCCAATCAAACTTGCAGAGTAAGGTTTTGTGGGCATAATAAAAGATGATAACTGTACTTAAAAAGATTATCAATATACAAAATACATTACTTTATTTTTTCCACTAATTCCTTAACTTTCTCATCAATTTCATTCATTCTCAAAGAAATTTTCTTAGCATTTTCATCCGGAACGTCCTCTATTTCCCATCTTTCCACCTTATCCTTTGGAAAAGATTCCGAAGAAACATCATCAGCCACGATTACTATTTTATCAGCCCATTTAATTAAATAATCGTTAACCAAAACCGAAGGATCATCACTACATTTAACACCTCTTTGTTCCAGCAGTTTCTTTGCCCTTTCCACCATATAAGGATATACTATATCCATTCTAAGACCTGCACTTTTAGCCTCGTTCTTTTTATCCTTATTATAATGATTGAATAGATGTTCAGCCATTTTACTTCTCAATTTATTATATTTGCATATAAATAGTATTTTCATTTTATTATTTTACCTCTTTTTTAAAAGCGCTCCCGACAGGATTTGAACCTGCGACCCTTGGATTAGAAGTCCAATGCTCTATCCAGGCTGAGCTACGGGAGCTTAAATCTAGGAAAAAAAGTAGTTATTTAAAGTTTGTCTATTCCGGGTTAGTCATAGCTTATGGGAATCAGTTTTCTAGTAAATGGTTGTTTATCGCTTATTAGTTGCAGATGGTTTCTTTCCCTGTGTTTCTCAAGTTTACTTAATATCAAAGCAGAGATAAACACGAAAATTAACAATGCCAGACCAAAAACCACTCCTGAGCTATTTTCAAAAGAAATATTAGGTATTTTTGAATTTCCAGCCACATCACTCCATATGGCAAACCCACTCAAATTTCCAAAATTAACAAATTGGATAAAACTTAATACTAAAGCTAGCATAATTAATACCGTAAAGAAACTTAATACTCTTCTTTTCATAATAAAATAAGGCATTACAATCTTATAAATCTTCTTAACTTAGCAACCTATTTAAACAATATTTCATCTATTCAAGTATGAACAAAATATCATTAGATTTCCTAGGAACCGGCAATGCCATTCCAACAGAACAGAGAAACCATACGGGCATTTTAATTAATTATGATTCTGAAAACATCCTTTTTGACTGCGGAGAAGGAATCCAAAGACAGTTTAGATTAGCAAAACTATCTCCCAGCAAACTAACACGCATATTCATAACCCATTGGCATGGAGACCATACTCTAGGAATTCCAGGACTACTCCAAACCCTAGCCATGTCCGAATATCAAAAAACGCTTCACATCTATGGTCCCAGAGGAACTCTTAAATTTATGAATCTAATTCAAGAACTTTTAATGCATATTAAAATAAAGCTAGAAGTCCATGAAATCTCTTCCGGAATTGTCCTAGAAAATAAAGACTTTTTAATAAAAGCTGAAGAAATGGTTCATGGCACCACGACTCTAGCCTATTCCATGATAATAAAAGATAAACTGAGATTGAATAAAAGTAAAATCAAGAAACTAAAACTTCCAAACTATCCATTGCTAGGTCAACTACAAGCTGGAAAAGATATTACTTTCAATGGAAAGAAAATAAAAGCCAAATCCGTTACCTATCTAGAAAAAGGAAAGAAAATTACCATCATTCTAGATACTAAAATGAATGATAAGGCCATAGCCCTTGCCAAAGATTCGAATTTACTAATAGCCGAATCCACATTTTCTGCTCAAGATGAAGAAAAAGCAAAAGAGTATGAACATCTAACTGCCAAAGATGCAGCCACCATAGCCAAGAAATCCAAATCCCAATTTCTTATTCTAACCCACATCTCATCCAGATATGAACATAATCTAAAGGTCATAGAAAACGAAGCCAAAAAGGTTTTCAAAAACACCAAAGTCGCCAAAGATCTAGATTCTATTGAATTGTAAATAAAAATTATTGATAAGGATTATTTTGCAAAGCTAATTGATAAGGATTATTACCCTGCTGAGGATTTGGGTCTACATTTTTTCTATTTAATATGAATCCGATTATTAAACCAATGGCAAAAAATACCGTAGTGGCAAGAATTATTGCAAACAAACCAGGCAATATATAAGAAAACGAAAGGTCTCCAATTTGTAAACTTGAAAATATCAAACCCAGAGGATAAAGAACAATGAAAGGAATTATCTGCAATATTGGAATAAACATAGCCACATCTGCAATTAATGCTAAACTAATACCCCATTTTATGCTGCCAGGCCAATCATTCCAACCCATAATAAGATTAAACTTAATTACTTTTTAATCCTTTCGTAAAAACTAAAAATTATTTATTTTATTAAGTGTAACACCGGAACATATCCGGTAAATACCTGAATATAAACTGCTAATACCAACACTAAAATAGGAATTATATATCTTAAAACCCAAGTTGTCTTTTTAGGATCTAGATTTGGAAATATCTTTACTAGATAATACCATGTAAATGTATAATTTTTACCCTTGCCAAACTCTGCTCTAGCAAGAACACATCCTCCAAAAACAGCATATTGTATTTCAAGCAATATAAGTAGAGAGAGTAATATTTGCCAATCAACAAGTAAAAATAAAAACCATTCTATGAGTTCTAAAGTAGTGTGTAAATAAAATATCGGACCAAAATCTTTCCCGTTGCTCATATCCAAGTTTAACCTATTTAACTTTTAAACCTTTTCAAAAAAAGATATTTTAATTTAAAAGTCCAAGAGTTTCATCAAAACCATTCATAATGTTAAAATTTTGAATAGCATGACCTGAACCGCCTTTTACGATATTATCTAAAGTTGAAAGAACTATTAATCTATTATCGCTAAATTGTTGAACCTTAATGTGAACATTATTTGTTCTATTAACTGCTTTAGTTTCTATAGTATCTACTAATTTAACGAATGGATTTCCTTCATAGAATGATTTGTATGCTTCCTTTGCAGGTCTTAATCCATCATAACTTGCAAAAATAGTCGAAATGATTCCTCTATCGGCCGTATCTATTCTTTGTGGAACAAATAATATTTCTCCAGGAGATAATTCATTATATTTAAGTGCTGCTTGAATTTCTTTAAGATGAGAATGTGTATTTCCATCTTTGTAAATTAAAAATTGATCTTCTGAACTTACAGCCATACCTGCACCAGAAATTCCACTTGTAGAAGCTATTGAAACTTTTTGTACACATCCCTTTACAGGTAATAAACCTAAGATTATAGAGGTAGCATAACAACCAGGATTAGCAACCTTTTGAGCAGACCTTATTTCTTCTCGTTCCAATTCGGCTAAACCATATACCCAACCACTGGAGTCTCTATGATCTTCACTTAAATCTATTATTCTCTTACCTTCACATTTTGCTAAATAAGGTTCAGATTCTCCTTTTGGAAGAGCAAGAAAAATAAAATCAGCGTTATTTATATTTCCGCTTTCTCCTTCCTTTCTACTTTCAGTATAAACAATATTTGCCTCAGGGTGACGAGTTAGAAGTTCAACCAAAGGTTTTCCCAATCTTCCAGTATGCCCTATAACTCCAATATTTACCATTTTCATTTAGATAATTAATTGTATTTAAAGATTATTGTAATTAAATTCGTGTTAAAACTAGAAAAATGTTCTAAAGCAGACAAAAGGCTGCAAAAAATTCAATAATTTACTTTAAGTTAGTTGAGGCAGGTGAAATGTAGATAATAGTGTCTCCTCTCAAGAAAGTTAAGCCGATGTTTTTCTTAACACTTCCAGCTTCCATTTCTTTGGCATTGTCTAGGACTACATTGATGTGTATATCAAATGCAGCAAGAGTGCCTACAAACACTTTATCTCCTTTCAACTGTACTAATACCTCTTTTCCCTTTGAAGCGTTCAAAAGGTCCAAAGGTCTTTCTATTCCATTAGCCATAATTTCTCTGACAAATTAGCATATATAAATATATCGTAAATAAAAAACATAATAACTAAAATATTTTTAATTATAAAAATAAATTTAATATTTTAATAAAAAACAATCCAACAAAAGCTATTTAAACCCTCAATCTCAACATCATTTTATGAATAAAGGAAGAAAAATATCCGGTGGAAAATACCACGCTCATCGAAAGAAAAAACTCTATGAAAGACAAGGTCAAGAAAGACACGTCATGCTTGGAGAAAATAAAACTAAAATAATGAGAGTTAAAGGTGGAAATACTAGAGTTATAACTCTTAGAGCAAATTCTGCAAACATTGTAATCAATGGAAAAGCAAAAAAAGCTCAAATAACCAACGTTACCGAAACACCTCAAAACAAATTCTTCGCAAGACAGAATAGATTAATGAAAGGTGCAATCATTGAAACAAGTTTAGGTAAAGCCAGAATAACCAACAGACCAACCCAGGAAGGTTGCATTAACGCTATCCTTGTTCCTGAAAAGAAATAAGAATTTATTTTTCTCGTCGATAAATTATTAAAAAAAGCAAAGGTTTAAATACTAATCAACAGTAAACTTTATAAACCCTACAAAGGAAAATTCTACAAAATGAGTTATGTTAAAAGATGCCCGGAGTGTAATAGCGTAAATCTAACCTATGATGATCAAAAAGGTGAAATAATCTGCAATGACTGTGGTCTTATCGTTGAAGAAAAAATGGTGGACACTGGCCAAGACGTCGGAGGTCAATTTGACAAGGCAGATAAGAAAGGAAGAGGCGGAGCACCCATGTCTCTACAGAAATTCGACAAAGGTCTTACCACCAACGTTGGAGAAATCTCAGATATTTACAAACTAGAAGCAGGAAACACTAGAAAATTCCTTAGACTTAAAAAATGGCAAGAGCGTGTATCCACTTCCATCGAAAGAAATCTTAGATTGGCCATGGCTGAACTTAGAAGAGTCGCATCATTCCTTAATCTTCCATCCGTAGTAAGAGATGAAGCTTCAAGAGTATACAACTTCGTTCTTCAGCGTGGTTTAGTAAGAGGAAGATCCATGGAATCAGTTATTGCTGCCTGTATCTATGCTGCCTGCAGATCCTATAACATTCCAAGAACACTAGATGAAATAGCAGCCGCATCCGACGTAGAAAGAAAAGAAATAGGAAGAACCTACAGATTCATTGTTAGAAAATTAAAAATCAAAGTTACTCCTTCTTCACCTAAAGATTACATCTCCAGATTCTCTTCCATTTTACATCTATCTCCAAAAGCACAGAATGAAGCTCTTAGAATTCTAAAGAAAGCAGATATTTCCGAACTAACCTCTGGAAGAGGACCAGCAGGAGTTGCAGCCGCAGCATTATACGTCGCAGCACTAATGAATGATGAAAAGAAAACCCAGAGAGAAGTCGCTGATGTAGCAGGCATAACCGAAGTCACCATCAGAAATCGTTACAAAGAATTAATAGATCAACTTAAACTAGAAGACAAATTGAAAGCAAAAGTCACTGCCTCTGCAGAAAAAGCATCTAAATAATTCTTATTTGACCAATAGACCTGAATCCATATTTGCCTGTAAAATCTTTCTAGCATAGAATAGTCTACTTCTAACCGTTCCTTCAGAAGTATTTGTTAAAACTGCAATTTCGGAAGAAGATAGATCTTCTAGGCTCATTAGAAAAGCTGTTCTTTGATCGGGATTTAACTGCTCCAATGCTAATTTAAAATTACGATTAATACATTCTGCTCTTTCCGATTGTAAGGACAAATTCAAAGCATCCCTATTATCCACCAAATAATGAACTTTGCCAGAAAGATGTACTTCATCCAAAGATTCTTCTCTGGACTCACCCCTATTTAATCTTCTGAGGGAATTTAAAAAATGATTACTTGTTGCTCTATACAAAAATGTAGAATACCTCGCATCGGCCTTAAAATGATCACAACATTTTCTATGGGTGAACATAAACTCATGAGCCAAATCCAATAAGAAACCGCTAGAATATTTTCCATTATATCTAGTCATCATCCGCTCCAATAGATAAAAAGACCTATTGGAAAAATTATCCACTATTCTCTCTCTAGGTTCACTTTTGACTGGAAATTTATCCCTTTCCCTAACAAAAGCTTTCTCTTCTTCTACAGTTAATTCACTTGTTCTATCTACGCCTATATAAAAAGAATCAAACAGGGTCATAAAAGTTTGTATTTAATGCATTTAAAAATATTATGGTTTCCATTAAAAATCAATCAACCTTAAATAATCTCATTTCTTTTTAATCCTATGAAAACCCTCGTTGTCTGTAAACATCCTGAAGGAGCCATTGAATCCGATTCCTGTAGATTGATTGAAAAACATTTTAGTCCCATCTACGCCTGGAAAAATAACCTTGAAAAAAAAGACCTTAAAGATATAGATCTAGTAATTGCCCTTGGAGGCGATGGCACTGTTCTTTCCGCATCCCATTACCTAACTGAAAAACCCCTACTGGCCGTTAATTCCTCACCAACTAAAAGCGAAGGAGCACTGACCACTCTCTCAGTAGCTAATCTAGGAACTAAACTTAATGAAATAAAAAACGGCAAATTCAAAACCGAAAAATTAGAAAGAATTGAAGTTTTTATTAATGATAAACCTCTGGACATTTTATCTCTGAATGAAGTCTTCATTGCCAATGAAAAAGCCTATCTTATTTCAAAATATAAAATTTCTTTTAAATCCAAGGAAGAAGAACAACGTTCATCCGGTCTAATATTTTCCACCGGGACCGGTTCCACAGCCTGGTTCAAATCAGCCAAAGGAACTCCTTTTGCTGCAGATTCAAAATTCATTAAAATGATTACCCGAGAACCCTATAAAGGTAAACTAGGCAAATTCTCTCTTACCGAAGCCACCATCAATGAAGGAGAAGAATTCCATGTCTATCCTCTCTGCAACTCAGTTCTAGCCATAGATTCCATTCATGAATTTAAAGTTAAAGAAGGTGATAAAATCACCCTAAGAATTTCTTCACATCCATTATTAAGAATTATCTAAACTTCAAACTCCAATCTAAACATTTAAAACCATAATATTATCCCTATAGGCGTGTGGGTGTGCCGAAGTGGTCTAACGGGCATCGTTTAGGCCGATGTGACTTAGTGTCTTCCTAGGTTCGAATCCTAGCACCCACATTTTTTATTAAAATCAATTAAAGTTTATAGAAACTTGATTATTATTAAGTGAAATCTCCTTAACAGATGTAATTACTGACAACTTAACTTCAGAGCCGGAAGGTATTTTAGATGAAGCAACATAACTACCTTGTTTAAAACCATGACCTACTTTAAAATCAGTTCTACTGCCTAAATCAAAAGTTTCAATCGTTTTACTTCCGATTGAAACCATAACTTTAATATCACCATTGAAATCAACAAGACCATTATTATATAATACAAAACCCACATATAAATTATTATCTGATTTAGTTATTGTAGGTTGTGAAATCACAATATCTGGTAAAGAAGGAATTGAATATGCTGTATTTAATATATCAATTATATATTGATCTATATTACCTGATCTACAGAAATCAGAATTCTTAGAAGCAGCAAAATACATAATACTGTTTGGATCTGAATTATGCCCAAATCCAAGAGTATGCAATATTTCATGAACCACAGTATTACTAAGGACACATACCGGTTGACCACTAGTATCAGAAGGAACATTATAAATAATTAAAGTCCCTGGAGTCATAATTACGCTAAAATCATCAAAAGTATAATACTCTCCTGCTTTTCCCATACCTAATATGGTAGTACCATCTGTATCTTTTTCAATTTGATCTTGACAACTAATCTTGAGATTAGCACTATTATCATTTACATTGACAAATTTTAAAATAGTATTTTTAGCAATATTATTGAGAGAAGTGATTACTGCTTCTTTTTTATAGTCGGGACAATTAGATTGAATACTGTATTTAATAGTATTTGAAAGATATCTCATATTTTTAGCAAGTTGATTTTGTTCTGTAACAGAAACGCTATTTTTAGAATTACAACCCACCACATTACATTCCGTTGGACTATCAATTAAATTAGCAGTTAAGATGTTCGTCGATGTAGGATCTGTAGATGTAGGATCTGTAGATCCAGTTGAAATGATTGCACTGGAAGATGTGCTCGAAGAACCACTAGAAGTAGAACTTATATCTGTACCAGAGATAATAGCATTATTCAATGCCTTATATTGGCTAGACACGGTAACAAGATCAGAATTACTCAATTTAGATCCTGCAGAAGTAAATGCAGAACCTACAAAACTAATTCTATATTCATTATTCGATAAAACATTAATGTTTCCTATAACAACATCATTACTTCCAGTCAACCAAGTAAACCAACCATTAGGTATATTTAATTTCAATTTGTAACCTGTAACTTTATTAGTTGTAGAAGTAGTTACACTAGGACCATTAGTTGAAGTTGAAGTTGAAGACTGAACTATTGCAGAAAGATAGAATAATGTATCCTTACCATTTAATCTAATATTTATATCTGAAGATTGTACATTATCTCCTAAAGTAATAGACCTTGATAAAGAATATCCGCTAGATTTAACAGTTTGAATAGGAGAAAGTGCAGAAGAATCAAAATTATAATCTCCAGAATAATAATAATTATCTAATTCATTAGACATTAATTTAGCACTGTTACCCATGGAATTTAATTGTTTATTCAATAAATCCCATCTAGCCAATATATCTTTAGATTCCTGAGAAGTTATTTTATTAGTTACTCCTAATCCAGAAGATTCAGTTTCTGCATTAGTTAATTTATCTTGATAGAAATTATTCAAATCATTATTAGCTTTTTTTGCATCCTGAACAAAATTATTTAAATTATTTATATCTTTACTCAGCGAATCTGGAAGAGTATAACCTTCAGAAGATAATGTATCAGCACCACTTTGAATAAGAGCAATATAATTTTCTAAACTGGAAATCTTTTGATTTTCATTAACTACTAATTTTTGATAGAAAGCATCCAACTGATTTGCACTATTTTGAGCATCAATTATAGCACTAGTAGTTTGATATCCCATAACTGCCGTTACTCCGATGGTCCAAGTATCACAAACTAAACCATACCCTGCTAGAAACTTTCCAGCAATTCTTAAACCACTAACAATAGTGCCCTTAGGTATATATTTCAAAACACCAGAGGCTGAAAGGATAGTTGTTTCACCAACAGTTCCTATTGTTTCTCCCGTACTCTTCAAAATTAGTTTAGAATCGGATGCAACTGTAGGTCCTCCTTTTAATATTCTGCTTCCAGTTGACCCAATTACATCCATACCTATACTATTGGCAGTTGCTTTTGAAACCTGTCTAATTTGTCCGAGTGAAGTAACTTGTCCAATGATTTTATTATCTACCGGATCTATAACTAAATTATAAATATTTTTTCCTGGAAAACTTTTTACAATTGCTCTTTCAGCAACAACACTTGGGTCAGTTATAGAATTTCCAGCAATTTTAGCAATATTTTCAGAAAGATAGGATTCTAAATTAATAACTTTTGAACCGTCTTGAACTACTAACTCGCCTGCACCTTTTATAGCATTACTAGCTTCTTGTGTATTTGCTGCAACCAAAGAAGATACTGCTAATCCAGAAGCAACAGGACCACTACCACCCTCATAACTAGTTTCTAAGTCTATTCCTCCAGTTCGGTCTAAGAAACATAATGTATCTAATGAATTAGCTAATATGGTAGAAGTTGATTGAACATTTAAATCAGTAGTTGTTCCAGTAGTTGCTCCTGTTGAAGTTTGTGTTGTTCCAGTTGAACACTCTTGATTTTCAAGCAAGACAATAAAAGAAGAATCACTAACCATACTATCACTATCACTACCATTGTACCAATTTCCATCATTTCCTTTTGAATAAGTAGTACCATCATAGGTTGTATCACAAATTAAATTAACTCCTCCCACTGAACTGCTAGAAGTTCCGGCAGTAGCCCTAGCACCAGCACTAGCTGAATAACTATTATAATAAGATCTTGCCACTGCATCCTTCAATTGTCCTTTCAAGGATATAAGCTGTGCCTTTTGAGAATTCAACAGCACAATTTCCCCACTACTTGCATTTGTAGTCTGTGAATTATCCGGAATATTATTCAACAAATTATCAATTTGAGTTATCAATGAATTAACTGCATTGAAATCCACATCTCTTGAAGATTTACCACTAATTTCTGCAATTAATTTAGTTACATTGATTTTAATATTTATAATTGAATTATAGGACTTGGTTAATTCTAACTTTATTTGTGCTGAAGTTGCAACCGAATCACTCAAACTCTGTAGTGTTGCATTTCTTAATCCACTATCTCCTGCCTCTAAAGAATTAGTAACGCTATTTTTATCCAACCAGCACTTTATCTTTGTATCTCCACAAATTCCCACTTGTACATATCTACTTGGATTAGTAGAACTAGCCGGATTGTCAGTAGCGCAAACTCTTACTATTCCATTTTCATAAACATTTCCAGAAATAGCATTCTGTGCTCCTGCCTGTAAATTAGTATTTAACAATCCTAAAGCATTCAAATCTCCATTAGCAGCTCCAGATCCACTTATACATCCAGCTTCAGTGCTTATTGCCGTCTGGTTCAATTGACTAGATACCAATTGATCCTTCAAATAATTAACAGCAAATGAAGTGGTTACCTGTTTGAATCCACATTTCTCTTCGTTATTTATTCTTACACATAATTGCTTATATCCTTCTGGAGCTGTAAATACTTTTGTTTCATCGGCCGTCTGTCCTTTAGCTATAAATCCAGTAGCCACTGGCACTGATCCAGTTGAAGCATAATAAGATGTAGATGGTCCATCCTTCAAATAAACATTGTAATAAACTCCAGCATCATTTCCTGCAAATATATGATAAAATACATTATACTGAGCCGTAGCTGGAATAGTTGCAGTGCTATAGGTCTGAGAATCAAACTGAGCATAAAACTGAACTGGACTATCTGGCTCCAATAATGATTTAACTGCACTTGGTGTTGAAGTAGATGCAAATGCCTTACAGAATTGTCCACCGATTTCTTCAGCACTTCTCGACTGAAATGCCTTGAATGAATTTACGGCATAACTCTGAGTAAAGTATTCTACACTCTTCTTTGCATTTTCCCAAGCATACATGGTAGTCATATATTCTCCTCCACCTCTTGCACTCTGACCTTTTCCACTGGCCAATTCCACAATCTTAGGAATCAAAGAATCGAATGCCGGAGCAATTTGTTTCCAGAAGAAGTCACACATATAAATAGAATAAATCTGATCACAAATTCCAACCATCTGTCCAGTAGATAAACTTGTTTGCAAACAATCTCTATGGGACTTAAGTATGGAAACAAATCCATCTATTCCTGCTTTCAATCCAGACAGACAAACCGGAATTACCACTCCGCCATTCTGTGGATTTCCAAAATTAGGTAAACATAATACTGCAGATCCAACTATTCCCGATTGAATTACATCTTGAACTTGGAAAGTTCCACCCAAATCACATCTACTATTTGGACATATAACCGGATCACACAAATTAAACATTATACTACAATCACTAGCACTCATAAAGTCAGCGCAATTTGCTCCATTAATTAATACTGCAGGATTTCCGACCTTAACATTATTTCCAGCCACATTTACATTCTTAACTCCAGATGCATAGGATCTTTGTGCATCCTTCAATGCCGAAACTGCTTTATTTACCAAAGCAGTTACTTTAGATTTATCAGTTATGCCTGGGAAATCACTCAATACCTGTCCAGTATAAAAGTCAAATCTCTTGCAAGTATCATCTCCGAATCCTGATTGTTCAAATTCTTCTTTTCCATTACTTCCCACATTACAAAGCCAGAAACTCTGCACTGCTCCAGATGCATCAACACTCTTTTTATTTCCAAGTAATCCAGATTCCTGTTTTATTCCAGCATACCATCCTTCATTCAAATCAACCGGAACAACTTCCGGAACACCTTTATAAGGTTCAACTTCATAATATCTTACTTCTGCATTTAGATATTTATGCATATAACTAGAAGCATCTGTTTTCTTGAAACAACTGAACTTACTCATGACATTAGCATATTCATCCTGACCATTGGTATTTACTTGTTTGGCAGTCGAACTAGCTAAAGCCGAGTCCACGGCAATAAGTTCATTTCCATTTTGTCTATAAAGTGCAGTAGCTCCAGTTCTTGGAAGATAACAATCCGATTCAGTTCCCGAAGCCGAACCTAATACCACAATATAATTATTACCATTAGCAGTTATAGGTGCTATTTTATCGCCTGAATTTATAGGGAAGTTAGCATCGCCAAGATGCTGGTCAAGTATGTATATATTAGAATTCAATGAACTTCCAGTTTGACCATAATAATAACCTTTTATGGATTTAGGATCATTGGCTCCGTTGGTAAATGGAAGATTAGATCCAGTCTTGAATAATCCTGCAGAATTACTTACTGCCAATTGAGTTTGTTGAAGATTTGCCTTACTAGTTTGTATTTGATTCAACTGAGTATACAAATCAGACCGTGCTTGAGTTCTTGTTTGTGCATCCACACTAGAATCACCTGCCAATTGGGCCGATAGAGATATTTTCTTTGCCTGTTCATAGCCTATGGTTCCATTTCCATAATCACTATCGGTTAAAGTACTGATTACGTTTCCAACGATTATATTATTTGAAGGATTATTAGGATCTGAAACTTGTAAAGTACTCGTACCCAAACTATTTTTCAAATCACTTATGTAAGCTTTAGCAACCGCATCAGTATTTGCTCTCTTTCCACCCAATAAAGTATCGCTCTGTATATTTGCTGGATCTTTCAAAGATGCATCTATCTTAGTATTATCAGAATTTACCTTATTCTTTATGGCTTCAATGGTCTTATCTATTGCTCCCTGATTTCTTGCAAAACATTCATCCACATTTTTGTAAGGAGTAGATATACTATCTCCCGGAATTACAGTTTTAGCGCTAACTGCTGCTTTACATCTAGAATCCCAACCATAATCCTGCATTGCTTTTTGTCTTGCCAATGCAGTTCCATCCAAACCACTAAAGAAATTCTTAACCGTTAATATCGCCGTGGTTGCCAAACATGCACCCTTCAATGCCGTAACCGTATTACCTAATTTAGTAGAAATTTGATTCCATTTGTCTATGCTAGCATTTAAATTAGCAATGGTGTCATTGGTTTTTTCTGGATTAAGTTTTATGGCTCTTTTTTCTATGCCTATGGAAACACTTAGATTAGTTT
The DNA here is from genome assembly GCA_964647695.1 of Candidatus Woesearchaeota archaeon. GTDB lineage: Archaea > Nanobdellota > Nanobdellia > Pacearchaeales > GW2011-AR1 > VGKP01. The sequence continues at coordinate 4,421 of CAZYIS010000002.1, read as the reverse complement.
CGGCTCTACTTTGCTGAGCTGCAGGAAGAATTCTTATTCTAGCCACCTTCTGAGTATTGATATTTGAAACCGTTACCTTGTAATTATTTTTACAAATAGTTACCTGAGGAGTATTAATATTTTGATTGTATATTTGAGCATTGTAAGTTGTCTGTCCGTAATCAACCGATCTGATTGGACCTACACTTGTTTCCGAAGAATCGCCTTTGCATTTTACTGCCAAAGTAGCACCATTAACATCGACGCTCGAAATTCTAAAGTATTCTATATTTGAATCTTTTTCCTGAGATAAAGCTGTGCTCTTATCTCCATAGTTCAAAGTTACCTGAGGATAATTAGCTTGATCAACTTTCTTTGTCTTGTCAGCTAATCTTACAAAATCAAATGAAGCACTGGATTGCTTACTTGGCTGATCCAATTGCACCAATCTTAAATTAACATAACCATTATTTACAAAAATAGTTTTTCCAGCCAAACTTTGATCACTCTGGGTTATCTGGGCCAATTCTCTCCTATACTGAGCAATGCTATTAGACATAGAATAATTATTTACCAATTGATTCAATAATCTATACTGGGTAGCTCCTTTTCCAAAGGTTCTTGCCAATTCAACTCCCTTATACAATGCAACTTCTCCTATATATTGAGAGTCATCCTTTTTTTCCTTATCATTAGGATACTCTCTTGCCGTTTGTTCATAATATTTTATGGCTTCATCAAAATAAGCTTGGGCATCGGCCGATAGAGTTGAATCTTTAGCAGTGCTATTTGTTGCTCTTAGCTGAGAAGCAGTAACATTCAAAGGATTTCCAGCCAAATTAATCTGATACATTCCATTTGAAAATCCAATGATTGTTGCTTTCGTAAGAGTTCCATCCGTATTAACATAATTAACCTCTTGATTTGTAGCAAATTGACTTACGGTTTTTATCTGTAAAGTCATAGGACCCGTAGGACAACTCAAAGAAACACTTCCACTCTGATCACTATTCATAATTATATTTGAAACTCTACATCCACTAGTTCCCACTTGACTACCTTTGTAAACATCAAATGTTTCAGTTCCTTTTTCATCGCTAACTTCTATTCTTGCACTTTGTTGAGCAGATTCATAACCTGTATATTGTATTGTTAATGCTGATTGACAATAAAATCCAGGAAGATAAACATCACTTGATGAACTTCCATAATTTACTCTGGTGGTTGCAACTTTCAAATCACCATTGTATATAGAAATAAGTGCATAACTTGCATCAGCCTGTTCTAATTTAACAAAATAATTTCCTTTCAAGAAACTCTGTCTATCCTTATTCAATTGCCAATCTGCATCGCTCTGTTCCGGAAGAATAAATTCATAATTTCCTATGCCAAATGCATTTCCATTCTGATATTCTATTCTTGCCGTTAAATTTACGCTAACCGATTCAGGAAGAGAAGATTCATTTGCATTTTTCTTTAATAACACCACCACATAACCCACATTATTAATTATTGGATCACCGAATAAAGTATTTCCCGTATTCAATGCAGCTCTAGAAGGATGAAATACTATTCCTTGAATAGTATCAGGATATTTTCCAGTAAATGCAATATTTCTTATGCTCTTTATGTCCACCAAAGGATTAGTTTGAAGAGCAGTCAATTGACACAACACTGGAACCGTTTGCTGAGCAATCAAATCACTTCTTACAACGGTAGGTTGACAACCTGCCGGAGCCACCTGCAACAACATATCCTGTCTATTTACACAACTCTGGGCATCCTGAATACTAGGCCATAGAGAAGCAATGTTCTGACTAGAATAATAATTAGTATATGAAGTTGAAGTTCCCAACGATGAACTACTATATCCACCATAGCTAAATGTATCTGCACCCACAAAACCCATTAATCCTAGAAATAATAAAAATGCAAATCCCAGATAAAATTTATTTACTTTTTTCATGGTCCGTACTGCAAATCAACCCCCTTTGTAGAGAATAATTCAAAATTATTTTGCAACTGATCCATGGTGGTAGGTACTGGGAGAGAACTTACCTCTAATTTTATTTTTCCAGTTTCCAAATCACTAGGCAACAAATATACTTCATTCTGTCCACCACCAATCAACGCGGACTCAATACTTGTTTCCGGAACATCGATATTGTAACACTGTTCCTTTGTCGATCCAAAGAAGCCCATTATTCCCGACTGAGGAACCTTAGTACATTGAGTCTTGGTACTTGCAGGAATAGTTATGGAAGAATTACCATAGATATAAACACTCAAATTATAACTTCCTTCCGCTAACATCACATTAGAATTATCCGGCAAAGTTGTACTTACACTATTAGCTCCATTGAAAAGAACTATTGCATTTCCTGAAGTAAATCTAGTTCCATCCACATATAATTCAATGGATTCATTATAATTTTTATTTAATATTACATCTATTGAATTTTGTTCATTGGTGGAAATCAAATCTTTTTTCTCCACAAAGCCATCCGCACGAGTAATCAAATATCCATTCAAACAAGTAGGGGCTTTTCCATTGAAAATTCCATTGCTAGTTTTACCCAATGGACAAACCTGATCAAAACACTTGAAACTTAAATCCGCATCCACTGGATTAAGATTTATATCGTAAACATTAGCCGATAGATCCTGATTCATACCGCTACACAAATCAAAAGTTTTAGTTTCATCAATGCTTACAGCATTAGATTGTCTAGGAACATTTTTATCTATAACCACAGCCATAGGAAATTGGAATAATTCATTATTATCAGATATCTGAACCATTACTGGGAAACTCAAATCATAAACAAAATGATAGGGTGCATAGCAGAAGCCCATGACTCCAAGTCCCGGTTGATTACCTACGGTTTTAGCCACCATCAATTGACTATCCACTCCATCTCCATTGATTTCCAACTTGGTAGGCCATTGTTTAGAATATAGCAGATTAACATTTTCATCCACAGTTTTAGGCACAACAAAATATTTATCTTCCTTATTCTTCAAATCATAATAATTACCCTGGAATTTGATAGATTGAATATTATTTTCAAGAGCAGTTAATAATTGACTTGCTACTTCATTACTCTTCCAAACCTTTGGGGAACAACTTATTTCAACTCCATCCACTGGAGCATTCAAAAACAATGTATCCATAGTATAGTTTTCTAAAAATTGATTTTTTTGTTCTTCCGCATATATTTCTTTAGCAAGAGTATAGAACTTTCCAATTTTAGTATTGATATCTACCGAATGTTTATCTCTTCTAGCACTACTTTCATTTCTTGAAACAGACAATGAAGAAGAAACCACTACACTAGTCTTAGAATTATCTAGATTCACTACAACACTTGGTTTTGAATAATTAATAGTCATACCCTGAGCATAAAATTGTGAAAAGTCGCATTCATCCAAATGAGCAGCAACATAATCTGCGATTCCTTTTTCCATATCACTTTGCGAAGGAACATTTTGTTTAACCATTCCATTGGAAGTTAAATAATACCAATAAGGAACATTCAAACCCACGAAATTCAACTGATTAGAAAATGGAGCATAGGCGCTTCCCGGTTCCAATGCCGGCAATTGAACAAATCCTCCCTGACTTCCAGCCAAATCCAAGGCAGCTTTCGTTTCAAAAGTTATACAAGATTCATAATAACTATACACCGGAGCAAATTCCGTAGGAATATTACTTGCACCGATATTTGCTCTAACTAGAAAGAATATTCCAATAGCTGCAACGATAACAATAGCAACGATAACAAATATAGCTACCTGTCCCTTTTTCCCTGCCTTTTTTAGCATATTCTAAACAACAAAATCGAATATATAAACCTTTTTTGGCTAGAGTTAATCTGTCTTTTCTCTTCTTTTTTTAGCCAATTCAATCAATAAATACAACAAAACCATTAAACCCAAGGAACTGAAAATTAAAGCCAGTAAAAACGGATTAGTTTGATAATTAAAATCATTAAAAATCGCAAATCCAGTAATTGAATCCTTGGCCATTAGATCCCTATTATCCGAAGAACTTACATTTTTCAAAACCTTTAGCTGAATAAATGATCCTACCGAAAGACCTTTTGCTTCCGATTCAAAAAAGATAACTCCTGAGTAATATCCTTCTTTTTCTGCACCGATACAGAGATTGAATTTTTGTTCTTTTTTGATGTTTATTGAAGATTTATATTTTAAATTTATATTAAAATCATCCGAATTTAAAATATAATCGCTAATATTTCTTTCCCGATCAAAATTATCACTCCAATAATCTTCAACAGCGATTTTAATATTGTTCTCTGAAGAATAAATTGTAAAATTAGTACAAATTTCTTCATTTTCATCCAAATCCACATCCCATTCAGCTGGAGAAACACCTAATTTAAATCCCTGAACAAAAAAAGAGCCCATTACCAATATTC
>CAZYIS010000001.1:0-138013 GCA_964647695.1 Candidatus Woesearchaeota archaeon | reverse complement strand
GTTTACTGCTAGGACTACATGGGTATCTAATCCACTTTGCGCCCCTAGCCTTCATCCCTCACTGTCAGAACCGTTCTCGTAAGACGCCTTCGCGACTGTTAGTCCACATAGGATCAACGCATTTTACCGCTACCCTAAGTGTACTTCTTACGCCTCCCGGTCTCTAGCTTAACAGTATCTTTTGCACGCCGGAACCTTAAGAGTCCCGATTTCACAAAAGACTTGAAAAGCAAGCTACGGATATTTTAGACCCAACAAATGTGGCTGCGACTTGGACTGCCGGGATTACCGCGGCGGCTGGCACCGGTCTTGCCCAGTCCTTATTCGTAAGACTTTTTACATCTCACAAAAGCTTTTCAAATATAGAAAAGCACTCTGGCTTACTTTGTCACACTTTCGTGTATTGCAAAAGTTTCCCGACTGCTGCACCCCGTAGGGCTGGGAGTTGTGTCTCAGACTCCCTCTCAGGGCTTCCTCGCTAAAGGCCCTTACTGATCATCGGCTTGGTGGGCTTTTACCCCGCCAACTACCTAATCAGCCGCAGCCCCATCCTTGCGCAAACTTTCGACGATAAATCATTCCAGAAAATATCATCTATCCGTCATTATCCTCAGTTTCCCGAGGTTATTACGGGCTCAAGGGCAGGTTAGCTACGTGTTAGTGAGCGGTATGCCTTTCTCCAATTCTTGCGAACTAAAAAAAAGACTTGCATGTCTAATTGTAAACCAGATAGCCGCAGCCGCCAGCAGGATAAACTGGATTTATAATGATAAAACATTATTTCGCTACATGAATTTGGTTATTAACCATTTTACAAGAAATGTAGCTATTCACTCAAACCTCCTGAACGACTTTGGCATTTGTTATCTAAGAAATATATACTAAAAATTGTTAAATTTTTAGGAATTGAAAATTAATTCAATAATCGTAATTTCAAAACTTAATTATTATTCGCATACATCATACCTTAACTCGCGATTAGCGTCGCTAAAAAGCAACGACTTGTAAATATTAAGGCACTCATTTTCGTTAACATCGTATGAGATTGTTGACTGAAAATTCATTTATAAATCTTTCTATTTTTACGAAGGATTTTGGGTCGAAAAGAGTGTTTTATGGAGTAACAAAAAAAGCTATTTTTTATAAAATTTTAATAGAGTGATTGTCGTAAATTATTCCTTCAACCTTTAATTTCGGATTTTGTTTTGTATATTCAATTAACTTTTTGATTAATTCAGATTCATCTATATAATATTCTCTTAAAAAATTTTGAAAGTTTTTTGGTCTTTTCTCTAACACATAGTATTCTTGACCATTGTATAATTCAATATGGGAACCAATAATTTTTTCAGGAAAAACTTTCTTTGGAAACAATGATAGACAATATATTAACTTCTTCTCCATAAATATATTTGAATAATGAATATTTAAATTTTTAGGTAATAGAAAAACAGTAGTGATTATTTAGGAGCTTGTAAATTATCCCAATCATCGACATACTCTTGGATTTTTGGAGATTCAATTTTAATCTTTCTATTTTCTGCATATAGTTTTGTCAGTAGGTAGAAAATCATTCCAAGGGATTTTGCAGACTTATTATTTCCAGGAACAATATGATCTATTCCTCTGGTGAAATTGTTTGTATCACAAACGGATAGAACTGGGGTGTGAACTCTTCTTGCGTCTTCAAGTGCATTTTTATCAAGCCATGGATCGCAGATGAATATTAATTCAGCTTCGGTAAAGTTTTCTAGATTTGTATTTGTAAGAATTCCAGCAGGATATTTCTTAGTAAATAATCTTATGTTAAATGTTTCTGCAAATTTCTTTACTGCTTTCCATCCGGCTTCTCTTTTACATACTAGAATAATATTTTCAGGAGCAAACTTTGATAGATATTCAGCAGCAGATCTTATTTTATCATCAAGCATTGCAGTATTGAAAACAGCAAGTCCGTCTGCTCTTCTTCTGTAGACATATTGTCTCATGTCAGGAGTTATAACTCTGGTTCCTAGATGAATAGAAGCCTTAAGATAATCTTCCATTGGGACAAGAGTATTTTCTTTTTCATCTTCTGCAGTTTCAGGTTTAACTTTCTTCTTGAGATCTACATCTTTAACGTCTTCAACGGATGATTCTAATTTCTTTGCTTTTTCAAGTAATTTTGCTAATTTTGCTTTCTTATCTTCTTTTGTTTCAACTACGGCTACTTCTGCTTTAGTTTCAACATCGTCGGTTTTTTTGGTTTTTGCCATTATAATTTTTTGTTAATAAAGAGCTCACGGGTTTGTCAGGGTTTGTTTCAGCCTGTACGTGATAATCTTCTGCCATAGGCATTAATTATCATCAGTTTGATGGGTTTTTAAACCTTTTTAGAAACTCGAAAAGTATTTTCCTTAACTCTAAACCTAACTATTTTTTCAATTAATTTAAAGGGGAGAGGAGTATCTAAATGAAATTTAATGGTGCCCTTTGAGGTTTCATAGTTAGATAATTCTTTCTTAAAATTTTTTACGCCTGAGGAAGTGGGATAGAATCCTATATGGGTTTTATAGGCTGCAAAATAAACTAACGCCCCGAGATAATTATAGCAAGGAATACCATAGCTAATAGTTTCTTCTGCTTTTGGGGCAGTAGATTTAATAGTTCTTCGAAGAGTTTTTAGAATTTTCTGAATATTTTTTGGATATAATTTAATATAACTATCAACGTTTTTTGCTATTTTCATCTCAACTTTTTCTTAATTTCAATCAATCTCTTTAGTTTAGCTTCTCTCCAGGGAGTTTTAATTCCACACTTAATGTAATCAGCACCGAATCCAAAGGCATAATCTGCTAGTGCATTGTCAAGAGTTTCTCCAGATCTATGGGATAAAATTGTTTTTATTTTATTTTTCTTGCAGAGATCAAAGACTTCTTTTAGCTGTAATAGAGAACCATTTTGATTTGGTTTTATTATCATAGCGTTAATGGATTTACTTTTTATTGCTCTTTTTAATCTGTCAATATGAGTAACCGTTAGATCATCGCCAACTACGAGGTTTTTCTTATTTATTTTGTTAAATGAAGAGAAATCTTCTTCCTGAAGAGGATCTTCACAATAGAATATATCATATTTCTCAATTAACTCATTAATATAATCAATTTGTTCTTCCTTGGATAGCGATTTGTCATTATATTTATATAATTTTTTATCATAGAATGAAGAAGCAGCCACATCGAGACCAATATTAATTTTATTTTTGAATTTACTCATTAATTTTAATATTTTCTCTTCTTCCAGATCAGTTTCAAGAGCACCTTCATCATTTACCTTATTGCCCTTCAGAGATTTTGCTAATGAAGAATAAACTGAATTCATGATTTTTACATTTTCATTAATATTTTTTCCCTTTGGAACAAGAAGAAATTCTTGGAAGACAGGATGATTATTTTGATGCGAGTGTAATCCTCCACCGATGGCATTACCTACTGGAACTGGAAATAATTTTGCCTTCGGATTTATAACTTGCCAAAGTTGTTTCTTATTTTCTTTTGCAAGTGCCTTGAGTATGGCTGATTCGAGAGCGAATAGAGCATTGGCTCCAAAGTGAGTTGCATCCTTAATATCAAATAGAACGGTAATTTCTTTTTCAATATATTTTAGATCTTCAAATTTATTTACTGGAGCAGAGAAATTAAGAGAATTTATTGCCTTAATGGACCAGTCAATGTTCTTTCTATAGGGATGAGTTTCAAACTTTCCAGTGGATTTGCCCTCCGGAGCAGAGGCAGAGCAGCCATTAACAGTTACTTCTATTGTATCTTCGCCTCTAGAATCAAGAATCTTTTTTGCCTGAACCTCTTTAATATACATGATTAATATAATAAAAATATGTTAATAAATATAACCTATTCGCATTCAAAAGAGTTATAAATAATATTTATTTAATAGATATATGAAAAAGGGATGGATAATAGGCATTATTGTGGCATTATTAATTATAGGATCGGGTGCTTATTATTTTTTTAAATCTAGCCCACCTTTTTGTGGCGATCTATTTTATATTAATGATGTAAAAACAGGAGAATGTAAAATATATGTGAGTTGTTCATTGCCTTCAAATATGAAAGAAAATCTGTCTTGCAAAAGTATTTTAGAAAAACAAATAGACCCTGGAATTCCTCCTCTGCCACCTATGCCTCCTTTTCCTAGAGACCTTAACAATAGCAGTAATAGACCACATTAATCTTTTTGTCTGATTAAATTTCTTTGATTTTCGTAGGCATTGATTAGATTTACAGACTGTCTAAAATCAGAATAATTATTATGTCTAAATAATAGAGAAAATGGATGATCATCATGAGTTCTTTCTACTTTCAATTTATTTTCAACAGAAAGAGAATTATCAAAAAATATGTGAAATGGTCTTGAATTTGGTATATCCACTTTAATTTTTCTTGAACCATACTCTATGCGTTTATATCTTTCTACAATCAAAGGTGAAGAGATATCTCCTTGATCTTTTCTAAAATGAATATACTCAGTACCGCATTCAGATTTATCATCTTCTACCTTGAAGTTAAGATTATTTTTATTTAAGACTCTTTGAATTACTTCAAATGCTGAATGTATTGTAGATTCACGAAACATCTCATCTTCGGAACATATCTGAAGGTCGATATCTTCTCCATGTCTCTGAACAAATTCTAATTTCTTAGGATCTTTATCTTTGAGATAATTTGCCAATCCAGACCAGTAGTCTTCTCCGTAGGTAGTAGTACCGACCGCGAAAAGAGCAAATGATCCAGACCTACATAATCTATCGGGAAATATTTCATTAACTAAAAAATAAAGATTATCTCTATCTTTTCTTGGTAAAGAGGATAGATATTTTTCTCGATTTAATTCTGAACTGCCCATAGGAGTGGAAGATTCATACATTCTTACTAAACTATGTTGTCTTTCCTGTTTAGCTATGAATTCTAATCGCTTTTTCTCTCTAATGTCCATAAAAATCAGTCAAATAAGTAATTTAAAAATATATATGAGAAATAGGTAATAATATTTATTTTGCTAATTCAACTAACTTTTTAATTAAACGATTTGGAAGATGATAGTCAGGATGGATTTTTCTGATGGGCAAACCTTGATACTTTTGTTTATTATTTATAACATCCATATTCATTACACAGGGGAGATGTAATTGGGCCCAGCCCTGTTCTCCGTCTCTATAGATTAATCTATTCTGAGTTATTATTTCTTCGAATTTTTCAGGAGTAATGAATTCTTTCACTAGATCAGATAATTTTGAATCATCGACTTTCGCTGCGAGAGTTGCAGGAATCCATATGTAAGTCTGACCCCAAAATCTACCAATGGCACATCTATCTTTTGCAAAAGCTTTTTCTACATAATCTTGCAACATACTATTTTCGATTAGATTAACTTTTTAAAGATTTATATGAAACAGTTTAGAAAAATTATAGTTGTTTTATTTTGTCGTAAATCCAACCAATTACTATTCCTATAATTATTAATGGTATCGCATAAGATATCGATGTGAATATGAATTCCATAGGACAATTAGGAGTTATATTAACTGAACAACCGCCCCATCCCCAGAACATACCAGAACATTTTTTACAACCATAAAAAATGTCTCCTGGTTGAATTTGACCAATTAGATTTTTTATAGTTTTGAATAATCCTATTATAATTGCAATGAAAATTCCTAAAAATAACCCTTTTTTTACGTATGATGCTGATTTAAATTTAATAATATGTTCTTTAAATTTTTCTGAAAAAAGATAGGTTAAGATCATAACTATAATAGTCAGAATAATAACAATAACATATCGTCCCATGGTGCTATTATTCTCGAAAATATCCATAATGAATAATATTACTAGCATTAAGATAAAATAGGTTAAATTCTTTTTCCAAAGAGATAATTCTTTCCACATATAACATTTAATAGAATAGGTTTTATAAATTTAAGCAATCAGAATTTACTGTTCTTCTGGACCAGCAGCAACATCGTCTGCATCGGATTCATCAACTTGAACTAATCCTAGTTCTTCTCCGGCTTCGACAATTTCTTTTTCAACCTGTTGTTCTTTGGCAACAAGTTCTTCATCAGATACTTTTTCTTCTTTGATGATTTGAAGTTTATCTTTTCTCTTTCTTGGAGATGGTCTGTTGATTGCAATTGGAAGTGCTTCTAATTCTAGTTCTCTTTCGGCTAAAGCGATGGCATCATACTTAAGAGCCTTTAATTCAGGTTCAGAAATTTTGATTAATAGAGGTGCATCCATGGCAATTTGCAAAGCTCTTGCTCCGATTATTCTTGCGATTTCGAACTTGGTAAATTGAGGGTATTTTGTGCTTTCCATGATATTAGTTGATTATAAAAACTTTTTAAGCTTTTCGTTTAATTCATCGTACTTCTTAGGTAGTAAGACCATCATTTTTTCTATTTCTGCTTGGGTAAATGGAGTCTTACCTGATTTCTGACAGGAATTGATCATGTATTGCTTATTCCACTTGGATATTCCCCAGGTTACTCTTACTTCACAAGCTTCTTCTTCTTCTCTGGTAGGATCTACAATAATTGAATCTCCTAGCTTGAAGAATGAAACTGAAACTGGATTTTGAACTTCTTTTGATAGAGGTAATTTATCTTTTGATTTGATATCGTAATCAATCTTATTATCTTTGTCTAATCCTGGAAGATTGGTGTTTTTCAAAGCAACTAAAGCTCCAATGGTGGCAGCATCTATCAAGTTACCATCATCGTTTAATGGGTAAATATCTACAATAACTGTCCAAACTTTTTCTCCAGGAACTACATTTAGCTTTTCAAGATCAATTACTTTTGATTCTCTTATGGCTCTATCAACTAATCTTGGTAATTCAATGGCTACAAATCCTGGTGGACCGTTTTCAAATCTTGGTGATGCTAAAGGTAACATATCTCCAGAGACCATAAGGTTTCCTTTGTTTGGAGAATCAGGATATGGGGCTCCAATTTGTAATTTGACTCCTACAATTACTTCGGTCTTTCCTAATAATACTCTAGCAGAACCTTCGGCTTTGTTAGAAACATCTAATGAAACTTTTAGATCTCTGAAATCTTCAATGGATCTTCCGTCGAATCTTCTTCCGACAGCGAACATTTGTTTCAATGTTTCAATGGTTAAGTTTGATGTATCCATGGAACTCATTCTACCAACTCCTTGAGTGCTTTTTTCTGCACTTCATAAATTTCTTCGCAGGATTTGTTTGCAATGTCTAAAACTTCTTTAACTCTTTGTGGAGGTATTTTACCATCAAGTTGGATTAGAGTAAATTGATCAGTGTTTGCAATTTTTGCCAATGGGAAATCGGTTGCGCCTTCTCCATCTTCAAAGTCTTCTTCTTCTTTATCTAGATCTACAATAATGTTTGTATCTTGTTTTCCGATAGCAACTGAACATACTAAATTCTTCATAGGTATTCCAGCATGGGCTAGAGCAAGTGAAGCTGCATTGATTCCGGCAGTTCTGGTTCCTGCATCGGCTTGAATAATATAAACTTGAACATCAATAACTGTGTTAGGGAATGCTTCTAAATCAAGAACTGGAGCTAGAGCCCACTCAGTCATTTTAGAAATTTCTTGGGATCTTCTGGATGGCCCTGGTTTCTTTCTATCGGCTACGGAGAATGAAAGTAAATCGTAATTAACTCTTAGAATTCCTGTGGCTGGATCTTGCATATGTTGAGGATGTAATAATCTTGGTCCGTAAACTGCTGCGATAGCAATAGTATTTCCGAATGCGAACATGGCTGAACCGTCTGCGTTAGGAACTACGCCTACCTTTGCAGTCATAGGTCTCATATCAGTTAAACTTCTTCCGTCGTGTCTTTTGAATGATGCCATATTAATTTTCAGTAAACCAAGCCTCCATCTTGTCAGTTAAACCTTCAACGTGAACTTTGTCGGTTACGAATTCGATTGCTTTTCTTGCTCTTATTTGGGAATCAATATCATTTCCTTTAATCCAAACCCAACCATTTTGTCCTACTGAAATATTACATCCGGTTTTATCCTTTATTAAGTTGATCATGCTTCCTTCGCGACCAATAACTCTTGGAACTCTATTTGGACTTACTCTGAAAATGAATCCGCCTTCAAGCTTTCCAAGACCTTTTCCATTTAATGATAAGTCGATACCACGATTGTTAATGGACCATATTTTTGCAGAAATAACGTCGCCTATGGCCAAAAATTGAGCCATGTCATTCTTAGATATGAATCTTGGGGATTCATCAAGAGGTAAAAATCCATTGGCAGCTGCATCGATATCTACAACCCAACCATTGAATGTAACATTTGTAACTCTTCCAATAACCACATTATTTCTTCTTGGAACGAATGCTCCGGTGATGGAAATAACTTTGATAACTCTTCCAGATTCTTCGGCTAGACCAAATCTTGAAGCAATAACATCTTTTCCTTCTCTTCTAGTACCATCGGAAGGAAGGTAATCTTCTCCAGAAGCAATAACTTCTCCAGGAACAACTATTTTTCTTTTTTTAGTAGTATCTTCGCCTTGTATTGCTATATCTTCAGAATTTTCTGCACTGTTTTTAAAATCGTTCTTCATCATTGTAATGTGTTAAATGTAATTGTCTAGAGAACAGAATAATAGTAATCATTTCTGTTATCTTGTTTTTGTTACAGAATTTATCAAGTTTTTAGGTTTTTAAACGTTTCGGGGATTACTTACTTCATCTAAAAATAAATTAATTCTCTCTTGAGATTTAAATTTTTCTGAGAAATGATCTTTTGTAAGCATATGAGTCAATGCACCGTAGCCTGTGAACGCAACAGAATCGCCGAATAAACGTATGTAATTAGACATATTCGGGTCGGAAACTAAGATTGAATCAGTAACTAATGCGGCTAAAGTTCCACCAATAACTAAACCTACGCCTGCTGCTAGATTAGACTTAAAATTAACATATTTGTTAATGTAATGATGTGCTGTTTTTTCAGGATTAATCATAGGGTTTGTTGTTTGAATTATATATATAAATTTAATGTTGATAGAGATAAATGAAAATTATTTAGCAATAACTTCTTCGCTTTGAACAGCACCATGGGTGATGTGATTCAATTTTTCATAGAAATCAATTTGCATTCCTGCAGGAATATTAATTATTGCTTGCAAAGCGCCATTGGCCAGCCAGTCTTCGCTTTCTTTGTAATCTTTTAATAGACCGTAAACTGCTCCAGTATATTGGGCAGGAATAACTAATTTTATTTTCTTGGTTTCTATTTTTATTGGAATTACTGTTTTTAATTTATCAATAAGAGCAGTCATCTGTTGCTCTGGAGGTCTGTTGTCAAAGGCATAATGACATTCATCGATTGCTCTCTTCAATCTATCTTCAGTGTAAGGATGATTATTTTGATCGACGGCATTTCTAATTATTAATTGAAGAATTTGTTTTACTTTTGCTTCTTTTTCTGCATCTCTGAAATCTTGAGTTTTTTGAACTTCTCCAGAGGTAATTATCTTTAATCCTATTTGATAAGCATCTTCGGTTCCAAATGCGTCGATTAAATCAGCCTTTGAAGCATGAAGTCCTTTCTTTAGATCCATGAAAATATTTGGAGTGACCATGGCGTTAGTAATTATTCCCTTTCCAGCTTTTACTTTTAGGGCTTCATCTAGATCAACTAGAATTTCATAGTGCTTATTTTTTACTTTTATTCGAGCAGTAACTTGGGCCATAATTTATTTAGAACATTTAGTTATATAAAGATTGTGCTGATTAAACAATCATAAAGCTTAAATACGCTAGAAGCTCAAAAATATTATAATTTTAAATTAAGGAGACTAAAAAAATGGACATGCCAACGGAAATGCAACATCAAGCAATGGGTTATGACAGAGCAGCAACTATGTTTTCTCCAGATGGACATCTGTTACAGGTAGAATACGCTGAGAAAACTGTTAAACTTGGAAGCGCAAGTATAGGTTTGGTTTGTAAAGATGGAGTTGTGGTTGTGGCCGATAGAAGAATTAGAGATAAATTAATTGCTCCAGAATCAGCAAATAAGATTTTTGAAATAGATGAACATATTATTGCAACAGCAGCAGGAATTTTATCGGATGCAAGAATATTAGTAGACCATGCCCAAGTATTAGCTCAACAAAATAGAGTTACCTATGGAAGTCAAATTGAACCAATCTCAGTCATTAGAATGATTGCCGATAAAAAGCAAGCATTCACCCAATATGGTGGAGCAAGACCATTTGGAGTTTCATTTTTAGTGGCTGGAGTTAACAAAGGAAAGCCACATTTGTACACTTCCGATGTTACTGGAAACTTCTATGAATATCATGCCAATGCCATTGGAGAAAACGACGAGAAAATCAAGGAAATGTTGAGAAAAGATTACCAAGAAAATATGAATATTGAAGATGGAATCAAATTTGCCATGAAATTATTTAAAGATATTTTGGAAAAGAATTTTGATTTGGCCAGATTTGATGTAGGATATATTAAAACCGCAGATGAAAAGTTAATCAGACTTCATGGCGATGAATTGAAGAAGTTTGTTAAATAATATAATAATTCTTAAATAGTTGAGGTAATAATATTTTCCATGGATGTTATTAATCCGAATGAAGTTTATTGGGATTCTTATGCTAGGGAATGTCTTCTGCCAGAATTTAGGGGAACTTTAACTACAATAATAGGATTTAGACAGAAAGATGATATTGTAATAAATGAAACTTACTTTAAAGAACAAAAAAATAGAGAAGATTTAACGGATGTATTTTTTATGATGCTTGGAGATGGCAATAGAGGTTTTGTATATAATGGAATTAATGCAAGAGCATTGGGTATAATACTTGAAGAAAGTCATAGAAAAAGATATTTAGAATTTGGTTTGACAGAAGCTAGGAAAAAAATGGAAACTGAGATAGCTCGAAGATTATTTGGATGGAAATCCGAAACTAAACCGAAAATATATTAATTATTTTTTAGATTGAATTAATATACCTGCCACCAGTATAACTAGACCGATGAAAGAAGATAACAATATTCCTTCTCCAGTTAATATATAAATATAAACAAATGAAATAAATGGAGTTAAAAATATTAAATTAGACATCTTTGAAGTATCTCCATATTTTAATGCTAGGAACCAGCTTACAAAGGCTATTCCTGCAGTAAATACGCCTAACCAAAGTAGACCTAATAATTGTAATCCATTAATTGTAGGAAAATGAGAAAATAGTAGAATAGTTATCAGAGTTAAGATAAACGCAGAGATGTAATAAAACATCATAGAAATGAATCTATCATAATTATGTTTCTTACCTAATATGGAAAATAAACCATAGAAAATAGCACCTAATATGGCTAAAATTATCCCTTTATCTTGTAAAATTGAGAAAGAAGTTAGGTTACCTTTTGTAACGGCAAAATATACTCCAAAAAATCCAAGTAATACTCCAATTAATTTTTTATACTCGAATTTTTCTTTCAATATTAAAATTGAAAAAATTACAATCCAAACTGGCCAAGTATAATTGGCAATAAAAGCTGATTGCGCAGATGAAAACATTAAAGCACCATAAAATAATAAATTATACATAAATATTCCTAAAAAGCCCATATAGAAAAATGTGAAAAAGTCTTTTGTTTTTAATTTCTTAATTGAAGGTAATTTCTTCTGAAATAATACCATAAAAAATAAAGTAATAGATGCGATGAAAAATATGAAAAGCATAACTTGTAAATTATTTAAATCTTTAATAAGTAATTTGCCTACTGCAGGAGTCGAGCCCCAAAGTAATGCTGCAATCAATACAAATAAATAAGCTATTCTTTTTTCTTTCATCTTTTAGTGTACTTTCAAAACTTTTCTAAATATGCTCGAGAAAACTATGCTAAATACTAGATAGGCCCAGAACCAAGACATGAATCCTAGAATGGTTGGATTTCCTGCAGTGGTGAAAAAGTCTTGGAACCATCTAAGGAAAAGAACGAAAGGAATTACCGTATACATTAAAGGTTTCATGGTGATGGGCATGGCTTTCATGGTTAGCTCCATAGATTTCTTTGAAAGTTCCATGGATTTGGTTGGATTGCTCTTAGCTAATTTCATTTCCTGTTGAACTATTTTTTGTTCTTCTTTTATGGTTTTAAGGAAATCTTGATCAGTGGCATATTTTTGAAGAATAGTAGTGATAAGCGTAATAAGTGTAGTAATTAATAGCAAACCGAGAGTGTAATTCCAGTTTAATAGAACTCCTGCGGTTGGATTAAGCACAAGATGAACTGCATCTCTTAATCCCGGAATAGAAGTCCATAGAGAAGCTACCACTAGGCTAAGAAGCATTACAAAAAACATAACACCCATTCCTTTCATAATCAGATTAGGATTAAAGTGTTTTTAAAGATGATGAATTTATAATTATATTAGATAATATGACTATCTTTTAGTTTCATCAACGACGGGCAATTGGAATAAAATTCTCATGTAGTCCGTATGATTTCTAATGGCACTGCGTGCTCTTCTACTTAGTAACTTTTGATTTGGAGCAATATCAACCAAAGTTTCTACTCCTTGATGATTAGTTAAATTTAGAATATATTGACCTCTTATTTTATGACCATCGGAATAAGTTTCACCGACAACGACTTGGCTAGATTGTCCTGGAACATCTCTTTGTATAACTCTATAATGCCCCCGGTTAAAACTAGCTCCATGAAAATGTTCTCTACTTTCGATTACTAATCTAGGTTTACCTTCATAATTTTTAGATTTGGCCATAATAAGGTTTTATGATTTAAGTATTTAAATATAATAGATAAAAAGATATTACTTATTAGTAAATAGGTTTAGGCAGTCATCTTTTTCAAAGCAGGATGCATATCGACTGCGTGCTGTTGGGCAACGTTTTGATAAAGTTGATACATTATCATAACGGATAGTAGGATTGCTGTTCCGGATGTTAATGCGCCTAGAGTGTCTGCAATGGCTGATAGTGCTCCTACAGCTAATCCGCCCATGATGGTTAATGGTAATATATATCTCTTTAATATTGATTCTAGAACTCTTTGATCTTTTCTAAATCCTGGAATCTGTAGACCTGATGCAAGTATTTTTTTTGCTTGATTTGATTCATCCATTCCGGCAGTCTTTACCCAAAGGAATGCAAATAGAGCAGATATGGCCATGAAAAATATAAGATGAGTAATTGCCTGGAATATCATTGAAGTTTGAAGGCTACCTCTGATAATAGCATCTAATATATTACTAGAACCTAGCCAGTAGGCTAAACCTGAAACTGCCTGACCACTTTGGAAATGACCTACAATGGTTGCATGACCTAGAGAATTTTCTAATAATCCTCCAAATAATTGAATATTGGCAACAAGAGCAGCAGTTAGAATAACTGGAATATTAGATGCATAGAAAAATGCGAGTGGCCATTTCATGGAATATCCTCTAAGTCTTTCATAGGATAATGGAATTTCAACCTTAAGACTTTGGGCCCAAACTACGGCTAGGAATATTAATGCTGTGACTGCAATAACTGCTATGGCTGCAAGTGCTTCTTTAGGAGCACCATTGATAACGGATTGTAAAATAACTAATAATTTACCAGAACAGGCAGTTCCGGAAAAGTCCTTGAAACAATTTTCTCCGGTTGGACCTACGAATTGAATTAAACCAGAAACCAATCTCCAGGCAACTCCTGCGACGATGAATATGGAAACTCCTGAACCAAAACCCCACTTGGTGGTAACTTCATCCATGAACATGATGGCTAAACCACCTAAGACCAATTGTAATATTACTATCAGAGTGTAGCCTGGAACTGCAGCAAGACCTCCCATGAGTACATAGACCATGGCTTCAAATAATATGAAGAATAGAACCAGTAATTTTTGCAGTCCTTGGAAATATTTTTTACCGTCGGAAGTATTGGTATCAATTCTTAATATTCCGGAACCTACCAGTAGCTGTAGAATGATGGATGCCATAACAATTGGACCAATACCTAGAGAGATTAGGCTACCGAAATCAGTTCCTAGAATAATTGCCAGATATTCAAATCTTTGCAATGCATTTGCACCAAGACCATAGAGTGGAATGTTTGCTAGAATAAAAAATGCTGCTAAAATTATAATTGTCCACTTTGCTTTTTGATTAAACCCTAGTTTTTTTTCAACTGGATGTTTAACCTCAGGAAGATTGTGTAAAATTGCCTTCAGGTTCATATTGTTAAGAAAAAAAAGAAGTTTTTAAACCTTAGTTTGCAGGTTTTTTATCTTCTTTTTTTAAATCTGCTTTTGATTGGGCCTTTCCTTTTTCTTTATCGGAGGTATTTTCTAATAATTCTAAGGTGCTTCCAGAGGATTCAATTTTTTCCTGAGCTGAAGCAGAAGCAGCCGATGCTTTTATTTTCAATTTGGACTTAAGTTCTCCTTCGCCTAGGATTTTGTAACCTGTAAGATCTGCTTCTTTTTTAGATGCATATTTGGTTTCTATTTCTGAAAGATTAATTATATCCAATTTTACTTTAGGATTTCCTCTTCTTAGAGTTCTATCCTTACCGAAATAATTATTTCCGCCGGTTAATTTGATTACTAGAGTTTTTTTCTGGTCTCCTCTCTTTCCTGTTCCAGCCATACCTACTCCTCCCTGGGATCCGGATGCTCTGGTTCTATTTTTCTTTCCTCTTCTGGCAGTGGATGCTGCTCCTCTATATCTTCCAGACTTTCTTCTTCTTACTAATTTCATTTTTTACTCCTTTTGGATTTTGTGGATTTTGCTTTGATTTTTTTTGCGGAAGATTTTGCTTTTTTAATTGGTGCTTGCATAGCTTCTTCGGACATTTCTTTTTCTCTTTCATCAACGATTTCTTCTGGCATTTGCATAAAGTTACTTAGATTTCCGCATTTAATACATTCTTCAGGTTCAACGGAAGAATATTCGGTATGACCGCAGGCACATTCCCACATTAATTCAGCACTGGACATTATAACATTCTCCTGACCAGGTCATTGATCTTAGCCTTATTATCTCCAAGAACTCCATCTTTTAATGGGAAGTGTAGTTTTGAATTGATTCCACCTCTAGGTGAATGTAATCTTATGAATGGCTTAATTCCAAGGTCAGCTAAATCTTTATTTTTCAAACCAGCAACAACTGCTTTGGCATCAATCTTTTTACCATCGGATGATTCTGCTCTCTTTTCAATTAACATGGTAAGAGTTTCGTCAGTTACATCTCCAAAGGCAACAAAGTTTCTTACGGATTGTAATAGGGTCATGGTTTCAGCAGATTCTCTTAATAGAATTGCAGAATATTTTCTTCTAAGTCTCATTCTGTCAAGAGTTAGTTGGACATTCTTTGGAATTTCTACCATACCGGAGATTCTAATTACTAATATCATTTCAACACCTCAACATTGGTCTTTTTAAGTGCATCTATTATTGCTTGAGCAACATTAAATGTGGTTCTTGTTTGGCCAGTGGAAACAGAATATATATCGTCGATTCCAGCTAATCTTAATATTTTTTTACCTTCATCGCTGATTACTAGTCCAGTTCCTCTTGGGGCAGGCATTAGTTTGATTCTTACGGATCCACATTTTCCTTCAACTACGAATGGGATGGTGTGAGGATTATTTCCTTTTTCTTCTTGGGTTTCAAAACCTCTAGTAATTTTAATAACTTCTAGTCTTGCATTTCTTAATGCTTTTGCTCTGGATGGAAGAGTTTCTTTTGCTTTGCCAATACCGACTCCAACGTGACCATTTTTATCTCCAACAACAGCTACGCAGGAGAATGTAACTACATTTCCTTCCATGGTTTTTCTTTGGGTTTGTCTCCAGGCTCTTCTCTTTCCACCTCCAAACTTTCCCTTGGATTGACCGACCAAAAGTAAATCAGATTGTAATGGAATTAAAGAATCTACCATTTCAGCTTCCAATATTTTTTGATCAGAATTAATTATTTCATCTATATTCTTTATTTCTCCGGACTTTACTAATTTACCTAGCTTTGTCTTTGGAACCCAGGCAGCAATGGATCTCTTAAGTTCTTCTGCTTCTCTGTTTTCTCTTCTTTCTAATCTTTTGATTCTTTCATCTACTTCTGCTGCAGGTAATTCTGCTTCAGGTTCTTCATTTGCTTTTAATTCTGCTTCTGCCTTTTCCAATTTGGTAATTTCTTCTGGAACTGGTTCAATTAGATCCTTCAATCTGTTTTTTGTTTCTTTTTCAGCCATTATAATTTATCCTTCATTTTATTGAATATGGTTTTTAGATCTTCTTTCTTGTTTATTTCTTCAAGGGTTGGAAGTTTTGTTTCATTATGAGGTATCTTTAATCCTGAATCTACAGCTCCCTTTAGAACACAGTATAACCTTGACTTTTGAATATTTCTGTACATTCCAAGATCAAGAATTGCTTCTTTGGTTTTTGCTTTAGCAGCATTTCCTAGCATTAATCCCAGTAAATAGCAGGCAGTTAAACTCTTCAAACTTCCAGCTTTTTCTTTTGGCCATCCTTTTCCAATTAAATCCTTAGATGTAAATCCAATAACAACTTTATCTTGAGCTACGTCGGATGAAATTATTTGAGCAATCATGTATCTATTGGTTTTTCTTACCACTAATCTTGGCTTTCCAGATTTAAGCAATGCTAATCTTGATCTATAATCTGTTTTTGCAGATAATCTTCTTTGTCTTAGGGATTTCATGCTTTAGCTCCTAGCTGCTCTTTAAGATGAGCTTTACTTTTGAATAATCTTGCTCTTATTTGCTTTCTCAATGCCCAATATTTCTCTTCGCTGATGGTTTCATGCTTTCTTAATTCTTGAATATAGGCCCTTAGCTTTCTTGTTTGATTCATATACTCTCTCTTGTTATTATTAATTTTCTTTCTTATGCTACCAAATCTTCTTCTGGTCTTTCTTTTTACGATGGTTCTTCTTCCGGAAACAGGTCTAACGGTTATGGCTCCTGCTGCGGCAAGATCTTTTATATCTTGTCTAGTAATTGCTTCTTTTATTTCAGCAATTCTTTCGGTGTTAAGAATAATTCTAGCTTTGCCAACTCCAAGGGCTTTTGCTGCTAATATTTTTTTCTTTGATAAGTTCATTTTTTGCCTCCGATGTTCTGGATCTTTATTTTCATTTCATCAAGCTTTTTAATTATTGACATTTTCTTTTTTGCTCCAATATTTCTAGATATGATGGCAATATTATTTTTAGTTAATTTTGCAATATCAGCCATATTTTCTATTAGCATTGGATAAAGACCATCAACTTTTCCTGCATCTTTTCTTGGACTTCCGAATCCGATTTCAACTTGAATTGGATATCCGAATCTCTTCAATCTTGTTTTATTATGCTTTCCTTTAGGTCTTCTCCATTTCTGAAGCTTAGGTCTACCTTTACCTAGTTTCAATAATCTGTGGGTATCAACTCTTACAAATCTTTTACTCATTGGGCGACAGTACCTCTAACTGGTTTTTCGACGATAAATATACCATCTTGGAAAATTCTTCTGTCTCTATTTTTAATTTTTGTTGCTTTTTCAATATTGGTTGCAGTTTCTCCAGCAGCTTCGAAATCATGGGATGAAACGGTTATCTTTGCTCCCTTAAGATCCACATCAACATGGGATAGGATTTTTGCTTTTCTTGGAACTTTTTCTCCTAGGAAATTAGTTATAACTAAATTTCCAGAATCTAGCTTAAGAGTCATAGGGAAATGAACGTTACAGGCTTCTAGTTTGTAAACGAATTTTTGATCTAGACCTTTGAAAAGATTCTTCAGGTGGGCAATGGTTGATTTAATATATTTGAATTCGTTTTTATTTCCCTTATCGGTTGAAAGTAATATTTTATCTCCCTTTACTTCGATTTTTATACTTGGAACATCTATTTTTCTTTTTAATTCTACTCCGGATTTGGAAACTAGGAATGTTTCTCCATTGTAACTTACTTTTGCTCCAGATGGAATTTGCAATTCTTCGGACATTGGTTTTTTCATATTAGAACATGTAAGCAATTAAGCTTCCTCCGATATGTTTATCTTGAGCAGTTTGATGAGTCATCAAACCTTGAGAAGTTGAAATGATAATTATTCCTAGATCTTTGGCAGGAAGATATCTCTTTTCATATTTTTCAATTTCTTCTACCTGAACCATGAAACGAGGTTTAATAGCAGAACAACCGTTAATATTTCCAATATCTATGGATAACTTTGTTCCATCTACTTTGTAATTTTTAATGTATCCCTTTAATTTAGCGATGGCTAGAACTGAAAGCAATAGTTTTGAATGCTTGATTACTACTATGGTTTTCTTTTTTGCCCTGGTGGCGTTCATTATGTTGTTTAGCGTGTCTGCTACGATATCTTGTGACATTTTTTTCTCCTAACTATATTTTTTGAAGCCAATTTCTTCAGCGATTTCCCTGAAGCATTGTCTGCATAAATTTAGATTATATTGTTTTAGATGGGCTCCAAATCTTCCACATCTTTCGCATTTTCTTGCGGCAATTCCCATTTTTCTATCTTTTGGTTTATTGTGAGCAAGGAATTTTTTAAGCACTGCTGGCTTTCCTTTCAATTGCTTTGCTACTTTGTTATGATCGCTTGCTGTCATTTTATTTGAATTGTGTTTTGAACACATCCTCCATGTATTTGAGTATTTCTGCCTTGGTTACTTGCTGTCTCTTAGGGAATTTTCCTCTCTTGATTTTCTTAAGTTTCACTCTAGTTCCAGATCTTATGAAAACAGCAGTGATATTTAATCCTCTGATTCCGATATCTCTGTGATATTCCATTCCTGGAATTTCAATATATTCTTCTATTCCGAATGAAAAATGACCGTCGGCAATTTGTTTAGCCTTTAGCTTATTATCAATAGCTCCAAGTAATCTTCTCAACAGATCAAGTGCTTTTTTGCCTCTTAAAGTTATCCTTGTGCCTACTTCAAGTCCAGGTCTAACTCCGAAATCAGGAATTCTTTTATGGGATTGAACCATTTGAGCTTTTCCAGCAGAAATTAATTCTAATAATTTCTTGGATTTGGCAAGATCATCTCCAACGGCTCCAGCACTTAGTACAACTTTTTCAAGTTTGACTTTTTTCATTACATTTTCAACTGAAGATTTTTCTTTTTTGACAACGGTTTTAGTGGTTGAGGATTTCATATGGCTGCTACGGCTGAAATTGGTATTTCGGCTGAAACCTCCTTGGTTTTGATTGTAACTTTGTTTCCATCAATGGCTGAAACTTTAACCATGTTTCCTGCATATTTTCCAGACATAACAAAAACTTGTTTATCTTTTTCAACGGTTGCAGTTTTCTTTACTTTTCCTTCGAAATCTAGGTAAACAGAATCTTGAACATTAATTTTTTCTTTAGAAATAACATTTGAACCATCGTGTAGATTCAATTGGACTGCACCTTTAGCCAATAATCTTTTATTAACTACTTTGCATAATCTTAAATTTTTATAATTTACTGGAACAAAAACAAATTTCTTAGTAGGTAATAGGGAAAGTTCATAGGTTTTGTCAGCTTCAAGTATATTGAAAAGTAAAAGACTTTCTCTGTAATCAGTTACAACTCTTCCATTAATTTTAAGAGATTTATTTTTAATCATTTCTTTTACTTCTTTTGCATTCTTTGCAATTTTTAGCATATCTCTAACTGCAATAACTACCGGAACTGAATTATACAAATGATGAGAAGCTCTTGCTATGTATTTTGTTCCCTTTCTTGTTATGGGTAAATTGGTACTTGAATCTCTTCTAGTTTGATGCATTTTTATTTTCCTTTGGTTTTGATTTTGTGGACTTTACTTCTGTTTTTGCTACTTTTGTAATTGTTTTCTTTTCAGTTTTAGGAGTAGCTTTTCTTTCTAGAGCAGCAACTCTTTGCTTGTCATCTAAAACAAGATTAAGAATTTGTAATGTACTTGGGTGGAATGAAACATTTACTTTTGTTCCATCTTTCTTAGTTCTCTGAATTCCGTCGAGAGTTACGCTAGAATCAGTTACATTTACAGAAGTTACTTTGGCTTTTTTGTCAGCAAAGGAGCCACGCATAACAAGCACTTCATCCCCTGTCCTAAGGGGAAGATTCCTCTTGCCATACTTAATCCTTAAATCTTTTGACAAATGAGCACTTAAAAACTTATGCCTCAAATGTAATGGTGCATTATGTAAATATTTATGTTGCTTTCTTCTTTGTCTACTGGATATCCAAGATGTTGAAAAATCGTTTTTCATAATACGAATTGTGCTAATTTAGCAACCTCCTTCCATCTTTCCATAATTTCTCTGGCAACTGGGCCTTTGATTATTGTTCCTTTTGGATTTCCTTTTTCATCTTTCAAAAGAGCGACGGCATTGTCTTCAAAACATACTCTTTCTCCAGTAATTCTTTTGTAGGATTTCTTTTGTCTGATAACGACTGCATCGAATACTTGTCCTCTCATTTCTGGTTTTCCAGCTCTAACTGAAACTTTAACCCAGTCTCCAACCTTTGCATATTGTTGTCTTCCTTTCTTAGATTTACCATGTTTTACTCCAACTATTTTTACAATTCTTGCTCCAGAGTTATCTGCGGCATGAACCTTTGCTCCAAGATTTAATCCTCTTGTTACTGTGGCTGAAATTGCTTTCATTTTTTGACCTCCGCAGATCTTACTTTTCCGATAACGACAGCGTGAATTATTTTACTAAGAGGTCTGCATTCCTGTACTTTGATATAATCTCCGATATTTACGTCGATGGTTGCAGGAAGTCTTGCGTGAATTCTGGATTTCTTTTTATAGTATCTTTCATACTTGTAAACGAAAACTGTTCTTTCATATTCGATAACTACTCTTCCAGGGAATTTTTTAATTACATAACCTTCGAAAGTTCTTCCTCTGGTTCCAACTGAGTATTTGACTTGCTTAGCGTCATTCTTTACTTTTGTTTTTGTTTCTTTTGCCATGTTAATCTGAAATTGAATCTTCTTGGAATCCAAGGCTTACCAATACGGCCTTGACGTTCTTTTTGTGATTACCTTGAAGTTCGATAATGCCATCCTTGACTGTTCCTCCACATGCAAGTTTTTCCTTAAGATGTTTTGCAGTACCTTTGATATCGAATCCAGGGTCGAAACCTGAAACGAGAGTGGTAATCTTGCCGAAGCGTCTAGCGACGGTGGAAACAGTTATTTTCTGTTCTCCCTTGGCAATCTCATCGAAAGTGTTGGATGTGTTGGGCAAACCGAGTCTTGGATCTATGTCCATTATTTAGTCTTGACCTCCTCAACCTTATTGTTGATAGTTAATATGCGCGAAATGGCTCTTTTAATCTCTTTGGTTTTAGCATTTTGTCTATTGGCAGCGACGCTACCTTTGATTAATTCTATTTTTAATTCTGCTAATTTTTCTTTTCTTTGCTTAGCATCCATTTTTGCAATGTCTGATTTTCTAATTAGTGCCATTATTTTTTACTCCTTGATTTTGCTGATTTTGAGGCTTTAAGTTCCTTTGCTTCTTTAGCTTCTGCGAATTTTATTTTATCTTCTTCAACAACAATTTGACCAGCTCTTAGTTTAGCCATAAATGCGTCGTCAATTAATATTTTATCGTGGATGTGTGCATCAGGATGTAGGATCGAAACTTTAATTCCTGATACTCCTTGAATATTAACTGCCTGGGCCATGGCTCTGTCTACTACTTTTGCTGTGTCTCCAGTTTTCATCATGTAACCTTCGGCAAATCTCCAGGATCTTGCTCTTTCAGAAGGTAATCTTCCGGATAGAACTAGTTCAACTCCAAGGGCTCCAGCTTTCATAATATTTTGTAACATTTTGTAGGCAATAACTTTGAATTTTAATGAACCTAGATTTTCAAGAGAAAGTGCAATTTCGTCTGCAACTAATTGGGCATCAAGTAATGGATTTCTTATTTCTTTGATTTCGATATGTGGATTATCAAACTTGAATCTCTTTTTAATGAACTTGGTTAATTCGTCGATTTTTTCTCCTCTTCTTCCGATAACTAATCCTGGCTTTGAAGTGGCTACAATTATTTTTTCTCCGATAGGAGTATACTCTATCGAGACATTACTAATCTTACCTTTTCCTAGAGTTCTTTTTACATATTCCTTTACCCTAAGTTCTTCTTTCTTGAATCCGACGAATTTCTTTTCTTCCATTATCTATTAAACCTCCTCAATATTTCATCATAACTTAAATATTCAATACTTCCACCTTTTACAACATTAGATTGAATAACCTTTCCTCTATAAATTTGATCTGTATATAATGAAACATCTGAGGGTGCAAAAGATAATCTACTTATAGTATCTGAGGAAGTTCTGCGCGCGAATCTCAACTCGTTTCCAGATCTAGGACCAATAAAAGTATAAGAATAAATTTTAGAATCTTCAGTTTGAATTACTGCTAAATCTCCTTGTGTAAGTGAAGCTAATGCTGATTCGGTAGATTCCATCGATCTTACTCTAGCTTGTTGATTAGCCATAATTGTTTCCATATTATTGTTTTTTACCTTCCTTTGTTTCTTTGTAACTTTGTTCCTTTGCTTTCAATAATACAAATGTTCTTTTAAATCTTGTACCACCACGTCTGGCAGGTCTTGAATCCCAGGTTGCAGATCCGAAATAAATTCTTGTTTTGTTAATATCTAATCCGTTGGCAATGGCGTTTCCTTTCAATGCTTTTAATAAATAAATAAATTGCTTTGAAGCACTAACTGGATAACGACCAGACATTACGCCTGGAGCTGAACGATGAGGTATTTCTCCATTCATAGGAATAACTCTCTTCAAAATAATAACGTCTTGTAATAATTTGATTGCTACGTCGATGGATTTTCCTTTGATGTGATCGCAGATATACATTGCGTGTTTCTTTGAAATTGGCATGTTGGTTCCTTTGGCAATGGCTTCTTCTTTCTTTACGATAGTGACCTTAGGTTCGACTTTCTTTTCAGTTTTATTAGCATCAGTGGTTTTGTTTTCGACTTTTGTTTCAGCAGCTACAGGTGTAACTACCTTTGCTTCGGTTTTATTCTCGACTTTTGTTTCTACTTTTGTTTCCATTTTGGTTTCTTTCTTTGCGGTTGTTTTTGTTTCGTTAGCCATTATTTCTTATCTGCGGCGGAACTCTTGGTTGCTCCAATTCCTGGATTTCCGTGATTTACTTTAACTCTGGTGAGAGCAAATTCTCCCAATCTGTGACCAATCATTTGATGGGTGACTCTTACTTCGGTATAGGTTTTACCGTTATAAACGTTTATGATCATTCCAACTAATTTTGGAACAATAACAATATCTCTCAAATGGGTTCTTATTCTTTTGTTTGTGGCATTGGAAGCTTCGCATCTTTTTACGAAATTTTCAATAATTTCGAAATGTCTTAGTACGGATCTTCTAGATCTGGATGGAAGATACTTTGCAGATTCTCTTACATCTAGCTTTTTCAAAACTTCTAGATTTATTCCTCTATAGAATACTTCCTTTGATCTGATAATTACTTCTTGTTCCATTATTTCTTCTCCCTTCCTGTTCTTCTAGGACGTACGTGACCAACTCTTGCTCCTGGAGGCGAGTTTCTCTTGGCAATCTTAGGTTTGATTCTCTTTCCTCTACCGGATCCGAATGGATGATCTATAGCGTTCATCTTTACTGCAGATGATCTAGGCCATAGTTTGTTTCTTGCCTTCATCTTGTAGAACTTTGGTCCTGCTTTGATGAATGGTTTCAATATTTTACCGTCGCCAGCAATGATTCCTACGGTTGCTCTGCAATCGCCAGAAAGAATAACTATGTGTTTATTAGCCATCATAACAGATATTTTGTTGAAATCATGAACTTTGAAAACGGTTGCTGCTGAACCTGCAGTTCTAGTCATTTTTCCACCATCTCCTGGATTTATTTCTAGATTATAAACTTGAGTTCCGGTTGGAATGCTCTTTAAAGTTAATATGTTTCCAGGTTTTATTTCAGATCCACCAATCATAATTTTATCTCCGACCATGGCACCATTGAATGCTGGAATATAGAATACTTCGTCTTTTACTTTTATTTTCAATAGAGGTGCTGAGTGTCCTGCAGAGTGTAATAAATTAATAATTTCTGCTTCTCCATCTTTCATTGGATATTTGATTTTATATTTGTAAGCTGCTTTTCTTACTCTGTAGGATAATGAACCCTTACCTCTTGCCTGTTGAATAATTCTTTTTCCCATGTTAGATCATTCCTAATTTAGTGGCTACATCAATTGCGGGATTAGCCTTATTTAATTTAACATAAGCATATTTTTTATTTGCTCTAATGTTAGTTCTTACTTTGTCAACTTTAACGTTGAAAAGAGTGGAAATTTCTTTTGCGATTTCAGTTTTAGAAACTCTTATGGAAGTTTCAAATAATAATACGTTGTCTAGTTCAATCATTTTGACTGCTTTTTCTGAACTAATTGGTTTAAGCTGCATTTTTCATTTCCTCCAATGATTTTTGAGTGTATAGTGCTAATCTGCCAAGTGGGTACAAATCACGCATTCTTAATTCAGCAAAGGTCTTAACTTCTACTCCAGCAATTCTAACATCTTCATCTTTTCCGACGAGAACTAACAATCCAGCTGAAGATTTATACTTTCTTGCTCTTCTCTTTCCTTTTCCTGATCTAACATGTTTTATTTGGAATACTTTACTGGAAGCTGCACCAAATATTTTTTCAGCTACGGCTAGGAAATCTTTGGTTTTCTTTGGCATGGATTCAATAACTGCTGGAATATTTTTGACTTCATTTAATGAAGCATATCTTTGGACAATCATTTCTGGATTTGCAGTGGATGCAAGACCGGATGCAATGGCCAAACTCATTTCTTTCTTGTTTATTTTTCTTGGAGTGTAAAGACCCTTTGGAGGATGGGACATTCTTCCACCTCTGGTTTGAGAAGTTTCTGCTCCAACCCAGTTAAATTGAGTTCCTCTTCTAGACATTATTTTTCTCGGTAATCTTGCAAGACCTTTACCGTATCCAGTTTTCCACTTATGTCTTCTGTGGGAAGTAAGACCGGATGCAGAGTGTCTTTTACCTGCTTCTTTATAACTTGCATATCTTTGTCTAAGAACATATTTTTCTGCTTCGTAAAACTTTTGAGCAATATCTTGTCTGGCTTTTGTATTGAAAATAGCTGGAAGAGCAACTTCGGATTTCTTATCTCCGGATGGTGAATATAATGTGGCTTTCATATTAATAACTCCTGGAATTCAAATTTAGCTTTAACGGTTGATTTGGTTGGTCTGTAGGATGGAGTGATAAGAATTTGTCTTTTTGCTGGTCCTTGAACTGATCCTTTGACGACGATATAGGATGAATTTATTTTTCCATAGTGTCTGAATCCTGATGGTTTGTTGATATCTTTTTCAGCAATGGTTGAAGAGGTAATAACTTTTTGATTTAGATGTACTCTAGAGAACATACCTAATTGTCCAGCCATAGGTGTAACGAATTGAACTCTTGCTGGATGCCATGGACCTAGAGAACCTGGTCTTCTTACTCCTTTTTCAGACTTATGTTGTTTCTTAGTAATACCAAATCTCTTTAATGTTCCTACAAGACCCTTACCAATGGTTAATCCTCTGACATCTAATAAATCATAATGTAGAAAATCCTTAAGAGAAATTTCCTTTCCGATTAATGACTTAACAAAAGAAAGTTTATCAGGAGCATTAACTGCAAGTTCAATTAAATCTGGAACGGTTTTAACGGAAGTTTGGCTTGCCAATGAATAGACAATAACTCTGATGTCTTCGTAACCAGAAGGAATTTGGGCATCAAATGCTTTAACTTCTTTTGGAACTCTAACAACTCTCTTTAGATCCTTATCATTGGAAACGACTACTTCTTTCATAACCTTTCCGAACTTATAGAATCTAACGGAAAATATCTTCATATTTGGAGCTTCAAGAATAGTAACTGGAACAACCATTTTCTTTCCTTTGGTCATGGAATGTTCAGTATTATCTTTAACAACGGCAGTGGCCATTCCTACTTTATAGGTTAAAAATCCAAGAACTCCTTGGGTTTTAGAATTGGATGGAACGATACTCCAGTTTACACTAGGTATTAGCTTCTCGGCTCTCTTACGAGGCCAAAATTGAAGGCTTCCGTGGTGTGGACTGTGTGGTGCCATTTTTTGTTATTGTTGTTTGTTTTGCAGTTATTTACAACTACAATTTATTTTGTTGTTTGTCTATGTTATTCGAATTGACCGGCTCTTTGCAGAACACGACTTCTTTCTAGTCAGATTTCAACTAAAATCTTTCTTGTTTGTGAACTCTCGTATATGTCGATGTTCAGATGTTATCAGCATCTTGAACCTCATTAGCTATCTACATTCAATTAAATTCTCTAAATTTTATAGAAAATGAGGGTATATAAAGATTACTAGTTACATTTATTCAAAATTAGGGTAACAAAAATGGTTAAAAAAATAAAAGAAGAGCCAAAAAAAGTGACTATTTTTCATAGACATGAATGGAGGGATTGGTTGGCTAAAAATCATGACCGAGAGCACAAGGTAGCCATGATCAGCCATAAAAAGCATACGGGAAAACCCTCTTTGAACCATCGAGAAGCAATGGAAGAAGCCATATGTTTTGGGTGGATAGATACGACTGCAAAAAGAATTGATGAGGACACCTGGATTAGACATTTTTCTCGAAGAACGGATAAAAGTAGATGGAGTAAAAATACTATAAAATGTGGAAGAGATTTGATAAAAAGAAAGCTTATGACTTCGGCTGGATTAATTAGATTTAAAGAAGGACTAAAGAAACCTTTGTTGGATGATTTTAATGGTGTTGACGATAATGTTATTCCGGGAGATTTGAAAAATGCTCTTGAGAAAGAAAAACTTATTGAAAAATTTGAGAAACTTTCAAATTCCTATAGGCGAATGTATATTCGACAAATGCTCCGAGCTAAAAGACCAGAGACAAAACAAAAAAGAATTGAAATGGTTATAAAAAGTTTAAAATAAAAAAATAAAAAGTTTTGTTATTTAGAAATTATCTTCTTTTTCCAGAATAATTTCTTTGTAACTTTGCGATACCGATAATTAATACTGCTAGAGCGATTACCCAGTTAGTAACTGTTTGATCAAAAGGTACTCTAATCAAAGGTAATACAAGCAATATTCCAATAAGTGTAACAAGCCAAGCTGTTAATTTTGCCATATTTTTTACCTCCTTTCAAATACAAAAAAGGATAATTATACTAGGAAGTTAATACTTAAAAGGCTTTTGATTAATCGTCGTGTTCGACTCTTGGGGCTAGAACAAAAGAAAGCATTACATTTCCGGTTGGGAAATCAATTCTCATTGGATGATTATCACTGAATGAAATGGTAACTCTGCTCGAAATCTTTGAACCCTTAATGAATTTGTTTAGATATTCTAGAGAGAATCTTGCTGTGCTAGTATCGGAATAGATTTCAACTTCATCGGTGTTGAATTCTACTTTTGCAGAGTTTAATCCATGGGCTTCGATTATGAAATTACTTGGAGAGGCTACAAAAGTGCAAGCATCGGAAACTACCAAACAATCTTCGACAACTTCGGTAAATGCGGATGAATCCATCTTGATAACGGATTTGAATTCCCATTTAGGCATTTCTTTTTCTTCGGATTCGATATCTATAAGTGCTAGAGTGAAATCTCTCTTGATTTTATCCTGGATACCTAGCTTAAGCATATTATCATCTTTTTGAAGAGTTAGAGAACTGCCAAGACTGCATCTTTTAAGAACGGATTTGAAATTTTCTAGATTGATTCCAAGAATTTCATCTTTTTCTATTTCATATTGGGAGAATAATTCGGTTGGAACTTTGAAATAAACCATGGCTATATTAGCTGGATCTATGGCTGTAAGAGTAAGACCTTCTTTAGTTACTTTCAAACGCACCTCGTTGACCAATTCAGAAATAATAGAGACTATATCTGAAAGTATTTTTGGACTATCTAGTTTTAATAGCATATTTTTAGTGCACATTTGGAGCTTTTAAGGATTATGGTAGTTAACTGGATAATAATCTAAAGTTCAGCAGCATAAACAATATAAAAGGAATATCGCTTCAATTTTCATGGCAGAAGAACAGAGTGATAAAGAAAAAAGAATAAGGGCGATTACTAGATTATATTATTCTAATCCAAAAGTACAGAGTGCGATGTTGGATTTTGCAGCGTTTAGAGAAATTTCACCTCGATATTTTGAGGGTTTTGGAAGAAGACCGGATATGATTCAATATCCCAGCGATATAATTGGACTGGTGAATAAGGGTGCAACTTCATTTCACTGTTCTGAAGAAATATGGAATGATCCCCTACAACTAAGTTCAGAAATAACCAAAGAAGAAATGGATAAACTTAGAAAAAGTTGGGATCTACTGATAGATATTGATAGCCCCTATTTTGATGTTTCTAAGGAAGCAGCTAAATTAGTAATCGAACTTTTAGAAAGATATGGTATAAAATACGGGTTAAAATATTCTGGATCAAAGGGATTTCATATTATTGTATCGGGAAAAGCATTTCCTGAATCCTATAATGGTCAACTGATGAAAAATTCATTTCCTGAATGGCCTAGAGCAATTACCGAATTTACTTTCAAGGAGATAAAACCGGAATTTAGAAAAAGAGTTGGACAGTTGATGAGCTTTAGCCATCTGGAAAAAGATGAAAAAGAAAAAACCATTAGAGTTGTTTGTAAGAGATGTAATAACATTGCATTGAAAGGAGCACTTACAAAATTAATGTGCCCAGTTTGTAATATGCATATGGAAAGAAGAGATATGAAGAGCGTTAATAGAAGATTAAGATGTTTAAGTAATGATTGTGCTGGAGTGCTGGAAGTGTTGGAATCCATAGAATATTTTTATTGTGAAAATTGTAAGGATGTGGATAATGAAAAACTACCTTTGAGTTCCAATAAACATCCAGAAATGTTTGAAGAAATTAGAGGAGAATTGGCTGATGAACATGCCGAATTGGATTTAATTTTAGTAGCTCCAAGACATCTGTTTAGAATGCCCTACTCGCTGCATGAAAAGACTTCACTTTGTAGCGTGGTTATAAAAAAAGAAGAGCTGCAAGAATTTTCTCCAAAGGATGCAGATCCGATGAAAATTAGATTTATGAATTATATGCCGGAAAATAATGAAGGTGAAGCAGAAAAATTACTTTCGGATGCAATGAAATGGAAGGCCTCTAAGGAAACGGAAGAAGAAAGATTGTTGAGAGAAAAGTTTTCTAAAAATACTGCTGGACAAAAGGGAGATAGAAAATATGATGAAATTGAATACAAAGATATTAATGATTCCATGTATCCTGCTTCAATTAAAAAATTACTCAAGGGAGTTAACGACGGTAAAAAACGTGGTCTGTTTATTTTGATTACTTTCTTTAGAGCAATAAATATGGGTTTTGATGAAATTAATTTAAGGGTAAGGGATTGGAATAAATTAAATGAAAATCCTTTGAAAGAAGGGTACATTAAGAGTCAGATAAGTTGGCACATGAAGCAGAAGAAAAAGATTCTACCGCCTAATTACGAAAACGAAGCATTTTACAAAGATTTGGGATTGATAGATAAAAAAATGGATGTGAAAAATCCCATAGTAGAAGTTATGAGAAATATGAGAAAGAGCAAATAGTAGGAATAAAACTCGAGTAAATAGCTTAAAATAACGACTAAGAACATTTTTAAATAATAATTACATGGATTAGTTATGAAAAAAGAAGGTAAATTGTTGATATTCATATTTACATTTGTTATGCTGTCTTTGTCGTTGGCAATGGCCGCTAATTCTACTAATAATACATTAGTTAATACTTCCATTACGGGGTTAAATTCCGATGTGGGCTCTTTGACTTCTACAACCTCTAGCGATAATACGGCAATAAATAATGCCTATACCTGTTTGGATAATCAAATTAAAAATAAGACTAGTTCTTCAATTTCACTGGAAGAATCCATATATACTACTCTGGCTTTGGGCTATAGAAAAGTTGCCCAGGATAAAATTGACTCTGAAAAAAATGCAATCCAAAATTGCTGGTCCAATGCCAAAGGTTGCAATCTTAAGGAAACTGCTCAGGTATTATTGGCTTATCAAAGATCGGGAAGAGAAAGATCAGGTATCGTAAATTGGTTATTGACTAAAAATGCAACTTCAAGCGATTTGAATTGGTATTTGGAAATTGATATTGCCAATAAGGATCCATCCCAATGTACTCTTAGCTACGATGGAGTACAAAAGAAAGTCAGCGTTAATAGCGATATGACAATTTCTGGAACTCCTGGAAATTGTTTTAGCATAGCAGCCAATGGTTATTGGTTATTGTTCAGAGAAAGTTGCTATGATAAGGATATACAAATCTCTTGTGATAAGGACTTTTTGACTGCCACTGCCTATCAAAAAAAGAATGATCAAACAGTTTATGTTTTACCAAAATCAAGTAGTGCTTCAGCTCTAGGTTCAACCACTGCTAAAGTTAGCGTTAATTGTTTCAAGAATGGAAATACCTGCGATTATGAAGGAAGTTTGTGGGCAACGGTTGCATTAAGTAAGGAAGGTAAAAATGTAGATTCCTATTTGCCTTATTTGATTGCTCTTGCAGATAACAATAAAAAATATTTCCCAGAATCATTCTTATATTATTTAACTGCAGCCGATAATCAATATGCTGAAATTATACAGAGTCAAAAGAATAATAGACTTTGGCAAGTAATCTCAAGTCCCTATGGTCAATTTTATGATACTGCTTTAGCCATGTTGACTCTGGGAACAAGTTCATCTCCCGAAGTTGAAAATGCTAAAACCTATTTGTTGAGTATACAAGGAAAAGATGGTTGCTGGGATAATGGAAACATAAGAAATATGGCATTTTTACTTTATGGTGGATGGACTAGAGGAGGAGCAACTTCTGGAGGATCAGGAGATTTACCTATCTGTACTGGAGTTTCAACCCAGTCTTGTGAAAATATGGGTGATTGTATAAATGCCGGTGGATCGGTTTTGAATAATTTCCAATGTGTATCTGGACTAAATGTTTGCTGTTCAGTTAAGGTCCCATTATTAAGCTGTTCTGCTAAACAAGGAGCAGTATGTAGTTCTAATCAAGTATGTAGTGGTAATAATGTAGCTTCAAGCGATGGAAGTTGCTGTATAGGCTCATGTGTTGCAGCTAGTACTGGAAATACCTGCACATTAAATAATGGAATTTGTAGAAATAGTTGTGATACTGGAGAAAATGAAGATTCAACTTCAACCTGTGATTCTGGAAGTGTTTGTTGCATGCCTGCTGTTGCTTCAACTGGAGGAGTAAATTGGTTCTGGATAATTATTCTATTGTTATTGTGTATCCTGGTTGCATTGGCAATTATATATAGACATGAATTACAAATATGGTGGTTTAAGTTTAGAGGTAACGCTAAAGTAACTCCGGTTGTTAAACCAAGTAGCCCTGGAGCAGGACAAGGATTTAATCCTATGCAGAGAATGCAAAATGCATTTAGACCTTCGCCAACACCTCCAATAAGACCAGTCCATTCATCAACACCAGTAGCTCCAGTTAGAAGACCTGCCACTGGATCAGCAAGAGACAAGGAAATGGAAGAAACACTTAGAAAATTGAGAGAAATGAGTAAATAATTAAGAATTTCTTTTTGCAAAACCTTTTTGTAATAACCAATCAACGGGTAATCCATACATACCATTACATCCATTAATTAGACTATCCTTAGAATCTCTTGATTCGATTGTTGGATAAATAAAATAGGTTCTATGTCTTGCATCGTTTAATAAATAAATTCCAATGTGATTTGAATTGATTATAATATCTGGAATCAAGGTATCAGGAGTTATTATTTTTTTTGAATTAAGATCAAAACCTAAAGTTGCATATTTTGGTCCTGAAGGAGCAATTAAAAAATGTCCCGAAATATTATTAACTAATACGGGATTAAAATCTGCTACTGGCAAAACTAAACTACAACCTGCTTCCTTGAATGTGGTTAACCAATCCACTATTGATTCTAATTCTTTTCCAGGGGTATTCAAAATAGGTAATGCAGCCATGAAAAGTTCACAAATAAGAGGTATTTAAGATTAATTATAAATGAGAGTTATATTTAATTTGATAAAATACAGATTAAAATTTTAATGAATGTAAATGAAAATTAAATAAGTAATCTATTAACATGGGGGAGTGAACCTAATACCGTTCACTTTTGTTCCATCACATTTAACATATAAACAACCAAGATCTTTACTAACTAAAAGTTCGCCGTTAAAAGTACAAAGTATTGGTGGACCAGTCTGACTTAAACATGCTCCGCCTAAGCCATTACTGCAAATATCTCCGCTAGCAGTAAAATAAACTGATTTGCTATAATTGGATTGATTTTGACTATGAAAAACAAGAGAATTACCATAGGTATTATTGTTCACCCCAATATCCCAATTATATCCATCCGTACTTCCAATATTTAATAGCGTTTTGATAGGTTGCGCCCAGTTAATTTCATCAACCGAATGACCCATAACTGCAGGCTTTCCACCGGTTCCAGAAGAATTATAGGCAAATGCAAAAATCATTCCACCTACGAAGAATATGGCTGATAGAATTATTACCATATTGGTTTTGGTAATATTAATCTCTATTTTCATAATTAATAGAATAATAATGAATATTTAAACTTTCTTTTTGGATTTCTTTTCCTTGGAAGAAAGCTTTTCATTAATCTCTTCGACGTTCTTGGCTATATTAGAAAGATTGAATGAATCTCTTAGTTTAAATATTTTTGAAATTATTAAAATAACGAAATAAATAATTAGCACAATCATCAATATTTTACTTATGTCAATGAGGAAAGATAATTTATCAGTTACAGAGGCAGGAAGTGCCTGAATAATTGACGAAAGAATGTTTGTTTCGGGGGCAATATAGGATGTTGTGTTTAGTACCATATTTAGTAGAGAATCATTATATTTATATAACTTATCTTTCTTTTAGGAATATGGTAAGAAGAGGGATTTTTATAATTTTTAGTTTAGTTTTAGTTTTACTTTTGACCAATGCAGGCGCAATAAGTAGCGATATGAAAAGTAGCTATATGAAAGGTGAAACTGCAGTGGTTAAATTATCCGGGCCTATACTAGAACCAATTACTAAGGACCAGATTGAATTTAAGAGGGATAATGTTAGAATGCCCTTTCTGTATGATGTGGCTAAATTAGGGGATGCTTATTATATTTGGTTTATTGTTTCTTCGGGAGCTAGCGAAGGAAATTATAGTATGGGAATAAAGGATGTTTTCACCTATGTGACTGGAACGACCCAGAGTGTTGATTTTATTCAGAATTTCACGGTAAATTCTAATCTGGCAGATTACACAATAAATCCAGGATTTATATTTGCTAAAGGTAATTTTTCCATGGTTATTACTTCTCAGGCCAATGACTCTATGACTTTGAATATTAACCAACCTGAAAGTAAGGATTACAATATTCTTCCAGGAGATAATAAAATTGAATTTAATATTAAGGATTTTACTGGGACCCAATTAACAACAATGAAAATAGGAAACTATACCATTCCATTGTATGTGGTCAGAGATGGTTTTCCAATAATAACTGAAAAGAAAAATAATTCGCTGTCCATTAGTCCGGGATTTATAGATGCTACAAAACTAAAGAGCGCAACTAATATTAATTATACTTTGACTATCCAAAATACAGGCATTAATAATATGGTTAATATATATTTAGATTATAATACTGATATTTTTAGCATAACTCCTTCGGGCAAAACTAGTTTGAATTCAGATGAACAGATGCAATATGATATTACCATTAAAGAGAGTTATAGAAAGAGTTTTGATGAAATTATAAATATTACATCCAAAGAAAATAATATTAGTAGAGAATTACCAATTAAAATAAATTTTGTAGATAATTATAGTGTTATTGACGATTCAATACATGTTTCAGCTAATAATTCGCAAGGCTATTTACAGTATACCTGTTCTGAACTTATAGGAAACAAATGTGCTAATGGACAGGCATGTAAAGGCACCGAAATAGTGGGTAAGGATGGATTGTGCTGCAGAGGTATTTGCGGAACTGGAACAACTACTAAAACTAGTAGTGCTTGGATCGGTTACCTTTTGGCAATTATATTGATAGGAATCTTGGGATATGTTTATTATAATTATAAAAAAGTAAAGGCAGATAAAGATCCTATAAAGACCCAAATTAGAGAAGCAGAAAAGAAAAATAGAAAAAATTTACCTTAATTTTTCTTTTTACTTGATTTTTTAGATTTCTTCTTTACGGATTTTGATGGTTTAGTAGATTCATTGGTTGGTTGACTGGAAGAATTATTTTGAACTGGAGGTGTTACGGGAGCATTTGCTGGTTTGAATAGGTGAGGTGCAACTTCAAATAATTTTTTAGTTAGGAAATCCCTTTCGTTTAATGTTTTTTGAACAATGGAATCATAATCATGTAACTTTTGTATTAATTTATTTCCGAATTCATTTAGATGTTGAATGGTAAAATTAACATTGTTAGGACTAATGATTTCTACATGGGAAGGCATATAGGCAAATAAAGTATAGAAGTAGGTTTCTAGAGAATCAAATTCAAGTTCAATTTCTACGAAAGTAGTGAATAAATCTTTTGCATTTTCTACGGATTTAGTCTCATGGAAATCAGTTTTTATCAGTTTTACGCCCTTTTCTTTAGAGAGCTTGTCTACCACTGCTCTTAATGCTCCTTCAATGGTCTCTTTAGGTCTACCTAGGATTTCTAGAATCATAATACCTGTAAGTTTAGTTCCTTCCATGGAAAGAGTAGAAAAACCCTATTTTTAAATATTAAGTTTCTGAAGATTACAAATCCCTAATATCTAAAGTTAAAATTAGGAAAATAAGGAGTATCAGTATGAATGAAGAGAGTGTAATGCCTAGTCTTAGATTTTCCAAATCTGTGGAAAAAGAAGATTTGGAAGGTTTTAGATTTTTATAGGAATTGATGGGTTCTAGGTTTTGAATGAATGTTTTACATAGCTCTTCGGTTTTAGATGAATTTACTTTTCTTAGTTTTACACAGATGGAAGAATTATTTGAATAGGAAGTTAACTTAATTTTATAACTGAGATTATCGGGAAATGAAGACGAAATATAATTCCAAGAATCTTTCCAAATACCTGAATTGAGAGTGTTGGATAATATCTCGGAACGAACTATTTTATCATCGCTGGAATTATGAATATACAGTTTAATGTCTTGAACATCAGAAATATTGTAATTTATTAGAGTTACAATTATTTCATCATTTATTTTTGATATATTGCTATAGTGAAAGTCAAAATTTGAAGCACAGACTAGGTTAATGGAAAATATTAGAAAAATGCTTAGACTAATAATAACCGTAGGTTTCATAATGTACTAATTTTTTATTTTCATCAAATAAATATAGTGAATCGCGGTCGTTGTTCCAGATGGGTTGTTTTGAATTCCAAAATATATCTGTGGAATTATCTATTCCGAAGCCCGAATGAATTCGGAATAGGTTTGAGCTAATATTTCTCTTGAAATAATAGGTGGTTCGGCTTTCATCTTTCAGAGTCCAATTTTCAGTAGAGATCGACGGGCAATGATTCTCTAGAGTGATAATTTCATTTTTATAATCTATGCTGGAATTAAAACAGTTGAAGGAATAGGATTTTTCCCAAATTCCCGAAGAATTCTGAATTGCATTCTTTTCGGCATCGGCAAATTGTTTCAATTCATCTTTTTGAACTAGAAATTTAGAGGCTAAACCTTTTTGAACTAGTTCTAAATTTATGTAATTGGGAGTATAGAGTTTCGCTAGATTTCTAAAATATTTATCTTTTCCAGTTATTTCAATCTCCACTTGATTTGATTGAAAAGAAGATAGAAACTCAGCAGACTTTTCAGCACCAATAACTCCTTTTTCAGGAGAATTGATGTTTAGAAGACGAATTATGCGACCATCGTCTAATTCCAGAGTATCGCCATCGATTACTCTTGAAATTATTACTTTTTCTCTAGCATTTGAATTATATTGTTGTTCAATCAAAAAAATGTTTATAAATATAAAAAAAGTTATTAGAATGGACAGAATTAAAGAATATCTTTTATTCATCCATATTTATTAGTAACAATAATTAATATATTTTTCTATGGAATAATTTATATAATCAGCGGAATAAGCTTTTTTATGGAAAAATATGATTTTTTAATTGTTGGTGCAGGAGTCGCAGGAATGGCTGCCGCAATGTATGGTGCAAGATTAGGAATGAAAACTATCTGTTTGGGAACAAATAATGGTTCTGAAATGCCATTGGGAGGCGTAATTACTACCACCAATGTCGTGGAAAATTATCCGGGATTTATTAAACTCTCGGGACCGGAGTTGGCTGATAAGATAAGAGAACATGCCCTGGCCTATGAGCAGGTAACTTTGAGGGAAGAAAAAGTATCGAAAATTGAAAAAAAGAAAGATTTGTTTTTAATTAAAACTGATAAAAATGATTACGAAGCAAAGACCATATTATTTGCAACCGGAACCAAATGGAAAAAACTTGAAGTTCCAGGAAGCATAGAATTTGAGAATAGGGGAGTAGCTTATTGTGCATTGTGTGACTCCCCATTGTATAAAAATAAGATAGCAGCAGTAATTGGTGGAAGTGATAGTGCAGCAAAGGATGCATTGGTATTGGCTGAACATGCAAAAAAGGTTTACATAATCTATAGAAAAGATAAAATCAGAGCTGAACCGATAAATATTGACCGAATTGCTAAAAATCCAAGAATTGAAATTATAAATAACGCCAATGTGATGGAAGTTAGAGGAGAAAAAAGCGTTAAATCCGTAATTCTAGACAGAGAATTTAATGGTTCTAAGGAATTACAATTGAATGGTATTTTTGTAGCCATAGGACATATTGCTCTTTCGGATTTAGCAAAAGAACTGGGAGTTACTCTTAATGGTAAGGGGGAGATAATAATAGATCATAAAACTTCAGAAACTAATTTGAAAGGAGTTTATGCTGCAGGAGATGTGGCAGATAAACCGTTCAAACAAGCCATAACGGGTGTTGCAGAGGGTTGCACTGCAGCCTATTCGGCTTTTGAACATATTAGTAAATCTAAGTAGGTAAAATAAATGTTTATAAACATTAATTCTCTCTTTAAAATATGAAAAAGTGGTCGAAACTAGGTCTATTATTTTTAATATTTAGTTTTATTATTAGCACGGGTTTTGTAAGTGCTCTATCTATAAGCGTAAATTTTTCTATTTCTGGAACTAGAGTGGATGCACAAACTGGACTGATGGTTGCAAATTTAACTTTGACTAATAATGGAGATTTTGTGATAAATTCTAATAATAATTCTAATGTAATTATAACTAATATGCCTATCAGTGGTCCAACTTTTCGAGCTTATAATCAGGATGGAAATATAAGTGGTCAACCCTATTGGAATTTAGATATTCCTACGGCAGGTATTCAACCAGGAAGCTCTTACAAATTTGTAGATAGAATTAGATATTATAGTAGTGCCAGAACTGAGCTTCCAAGTCCTACTTTTACATTCTCACTTTATAGTGGATCTCCTACTTTAACAACAGGTTGTGCAATTCCTAATCAAACCATATTGACGCTTTATGCTCAAAATAATTCTCATGCAGCATTTTATAATTCCACCTATAAGGATCCAAATTATAATGTAAGTATTTGTTACAATGATTTATTTGGACATCAATATACGGGCGCAAATCCTTGGGAATGTAACAGGACAAATATTCAGTATAATAGACCTGAATCTAATAATCATGTCTTATTTTTAAATTCATTAACAAACTCCCATGTTTCTTTCGATGGTGTTGGTTTGAGTTATCCTATTGAAGTTTGCTATGGCGATTTGTCATGTAATTGGGCTTTCCTTAATTGCCCAGCAAATACAACCGATATAATGTCCATGTCTTTTATGACAAATGCCCATATTGGAGCACCGGGATATTATTCCTATCAGGTTTGTTGTAAAGCTGCAGCACCGGTAATAATTATTCCAGCGGTAAAAAATATTACCGAAGCTAGATTTGTAAATGGAACGGATAAAAGTCTGATTGTCAATGTAAGTGATGGCGGAGGATTTGGAAAGAAATTTGATATAAATCTTTATGGTAAAACTGATTATTTGACTGGTGAATCATTATTGCCTAGTTTGATTAATTCAAATAATTCTCAATGGGTTTGGGATCATGCTAATCTTTCGGTAGAATCAGATGGTGTGGCTCTGGGCTTAACTCAATTTAATTTCTATTCAACTCCTGCATTGAATACGAGTTTTCACATCGGTGACTGGGTTTATTTCAATTTGAGTTATAATCATTCTCAACCGGGAGAAATAGTAAGAAAAAGTTATATTGCTCAAATATTAAATGAAACTGATTTTGTTCCATATGTAACTACCGATTGCACTCAATTCAATAATACCAATCAAAGTATATGTGAAACTCATATGTTGAATGCCACCAATAATGTAATTGCCTGGGCACCTATTAATGCTTCCTGTGACGGAAATATAATAAATAGATGTAGTTGGGATAATAGTACTAAATCCTGTGGAGTAAAGGAAGAAGTTTACAAGAGGGATGTTTTCCAAGGTTCTTGTGTTACGGCTTATGATAGTATAAACAATACCTGCGTTAATGGTTATAGAACTGCCAAAGTTACAGTTACTTCGGTTGCGGGCCAATGTAGCCCTGCCCAATTATGTGATCAAAGTCAATATATACAAATTCCTTGTAGAGAAGTAGCCCTATTGCCTTTCTTTTCAACTACTAATTTAATCATAGTTTTGGTTATTATTGCACTAATTTATTTATATTTGATGAGTAAAAGAAATAATAAAATAAAAAGGAAAAAATAATATGATTCTGAAAAATAAAAAAGGTTTGTCTCCAGTTATTGCAACTACTTTACTTATATTGATTGCAGTTATAATTGCATTGATAATATTCCTATGGGTTAAAGCATTTATAGGAGAAAAAATACAGAAAGATTTGGGTGCTGGACCTGAAGCAATTGAAAACTTTTGTGGCGCAGATCAATTGGTGTTTAGTGCCAATGCAATTTTATCTGGAAGCGATTTAAAAATAGAATTACAAAATAGTGGAAACATACCTATTCAGGGAATACAAGTAGCTAGGAAAGGATTGGCCTCGGTTAAAATCATAGGTAATGCTAGCTTTTCTGGAGGTCCATTAACCAGTGGAGATGATTCTTCACTAACCGTACCTGCAAATGGAATAGCTAAAGGAAATAGCGTTAGAGTTGTTGCCGTTCTTCTAGGAATATTACAAGATGGAAGCAGTAAGAAAGAATATGCCTGTAGTAATAATTATGTAGAGGTAGTGGTTTCTTAATAATGAAAAATAAAAAGGGCGTATCTGAAGTTATTGCAGCAATTTTATTAATTTTGCTCACCGTTGTTGCAGCAGCTGCATTAATTGCTTTTATGAAACCATTTGTTGAAAAATCTCTGGGAGATGCAACAAAATGTAATGCCTATAATACCTATGTTTCATTTGAAGATAAATTAGATAATGGTTCTGCAGTTAATAATTATAATTGCTGGCAAAATGAAAATAATTATTATTTAACTGGAATAAGTTTGAAAACAGATAATTTGAATTCTGATCAATTGAATAGAATAAAGGGATTTGTGATTATTTTGAAGGATGATGCTAATAATGTTACTAGCTTTAATATTAGCAAGGGCATAAAAAGAGTAGATTTGTGGAATATAGAGGACAAAAATGCAAA
Source organism: Candidatus Woesearchaeota archaeon (assembly GCA_964647695.1). Taxonomy (GTDB): domain Archaea; phylum Nanobdellota; class Nanobdellia; order Pacearchaeales; family GW2011-AR1; genus VGKP01. Next base: position 98,048 of record CAZYIS010000001.1, on the reverse strand, counting down.
TATAACCTTTAATGGACCTATGGAAACCATGACCTATGTTTACAATGCCAGCCTAAAATATTCCTCTGCTCAGGTTCAGGTTTTGTTGGATTCGGGAATTTGTACTTCATCTGATTCAATAACTTTAAATCAATGTAATGGGGTATCTCTTTAAATGAGAAGTAAACTAGGACAGGTTTGGATTGAAACAGTTTTGTATACCATTGTAGGTTTGGCAATCATAGGAATAGTTCTAGGTTTTGCAATGCCTAAGATAAATCAATCTAAAGATAATATAGTAATACAGCAAAGTATCAATTCCATGAAAGAAATTGATTCCCAAATTAGAGAAGTTGCAAGATCCAGTGGAAGTTTGAGAATACCTGAGTTTACCATTAGAAGAGGATTTTTAGATATAGATGGAGTAAATAATAAAATATTTTTAAAAATAGATGATCTTAGCAATCTTTATTCAGAAAATAATGTTAGTTTTAATGATGGAAATGTTAATATTGTTTCTCTAAAGGGAGATAAGAAGAATAGCGTGATAATTAGTTTAAACTATGCTAATTTTAATATAACCTATGAGGGAAGCCATCAGAATAAGGTTCTTGCTCCGGCAGCCAGCGCCTATAAGATAAGCATATATAATAACGGTACAAATATGGATTTTAAAATTAGTTAGCGAGTATAAAAAGATAGTTTTATAAGTAAGTTTATTCTTTTTACCCTATGGCAATAGTAATTAATACTAACCCTGCCATTCCGGCTTTGCCGAGAGTGGATGATAAAAAAAAGATAAATGTGAGGTATATGTTGATACCACCCTATGCTTCGGCACATATCTATTGGGATGAAAATATAAATGAATTGGTTTATGATATAGAAGAACCTTTACTGCAGGATTATGAAAAAGAAGCTCTTGAAAAACTAGAAAATGCTATGCTTGAGTTGATTAATATAAATGTGGCTGTGGAAAATACCATTGATGCTACTACTGAATATATAGATAAGACTGCAAGATTATTAATTTCTGAATTGAATCTAAAGATAAGTAAGGAAACCTACACAAAAATATTTTATTATTTATTTAGAGATTTTATAGGATTAAATGATGTGGATCCAATTTTGAGAGATTATTTTATAGAAGATATAGAATGTAATGGCGTAGATACTCCAGTTTATGTAGTCCATAGAGTTTATAGAAATCTAAGAACAAATCTTAATTACAAGGATGTGGATAAATTGGCTAGTTTTGTAGAAAAATTAGCCCAAAGAACCGGAAGATATGTTTCCTATGCACAACCATTGTTGGACGGCACATTACCTGATGGAAGCAGAGTTAATGCAACCTATACTAAGGATGTAACCTCTAGAGGACCAACCTATACCATTAGAAAGTTTACTAAGATACCTTGGACTCCAACTCAATTAATAAGTCTTAATACGGTTAGTCCAGAAATGTTAGCCTACTTCTGGATATTGATCCAATATAAATCAAGCATATTGATATCTGGAGGAACGGCATCTGGTAAAACTACTTTACTTAACGCATTGGCCTTCTTTATACCTCCTGAAGCAAGAGTAGTATCCATAGAAGATACAAGAGAAATAAATCTACCAAGAGAAAATTGGCTTCCAGCCGTAGCTAGAACGTCCATAGGAGTTGGAAAAGTTGGAGAAGTAGATTTATTCGCAATTCTTAAGAATTCATTTAGACAAAATCCTGACTATTTAATAGTGGGAGAAGTTAGAGGAGCCGAAGCATCGGTTTTGTTCCAGGGTATGGCCTCGGGACACGCAGCCATAAGTACCATGCACGCAGATTCGGTGGATACACTTATTAGAAGATTACAAACACCACCTATTGATCTTTCACCAACGCTGGTAAATTCATTGGACTGTGTTGCCATCGCCACTCATGCAGTGGTTAATAAGAGAGAAACAAGAAAATTAAAAGAAGTCGTGGAAATAATAAATGTTAATAGGGATGGAACTGCATTGATCAATACTCCTCTGGTCTGGGATCCGGCAAAGGACTTCTTTTATCATAAAAAACAAAGTAAAGTTTTTGAAAAGATATCTTCTAAAAATGGTATTCCTTTGGAAAAATTACAAAAAGAATTTGTAACTCGTTCTAGATTACTATATGAGCTATATAAACAGAAAGTTTTTGGATTTGAAGAGATACAGAAAATAATAAATGATTACTATAAAAATCCAGTAGAAATCCTTAATAAATATAATATTGTGGAAGGTTAATCGATGGAAAAAGAGGACGTTACACTCATCGCCCAGTTACTAACGGGTATAAAAGATGCAATTTCTAAACTACAGGATGCACAAAAAAGAAAGGATCTGGAAAAAGTTAATTCTGCAAAAAAAGAAATCATTAATTTTCAATCACAAATAGATAAATTAATATGATCGATGAACTTAAACAGAATGTAGAAACTGAAATAGAAATACTTAGAGAGATTTCTAATAGTTTGAGAAGATTAGATTATGCTAATTCATCGGAAAGAAAATTATTGCTTACATCCATAGAATCTTTAAAAAATAGTATGAAATTAATTAATAATTCCATACCTAAAATATTAGATGAAGTTAGTTCGGTTCAAAAACTGGCTCAGAAAGAAAGAAATACTTCTCTGGAAAAAATAGAATTTAAAGGAATCAGAACGGATCTACAGGTAACGGTTAATGTACAAGATAGAGAGAAACTTCTAAGAGAATTAAGTATAAATGAATTGTTAATTCGAAAGCTTAGAAAAAAAGGATCCGGCACCGCTGAAGTTTTTGATGAAATCCGTGCACCGAGAGGATATCTAAAAATGTCCAATAGATTATTTTTAGAACCTGCCCAAAATTTAATTAGGAAGGGATATTTCAAGGATTTATCTCTAGATATCAAAAAAGCAAATATAGACATTTTATTTTCAACCTATGTGGCCATGCTTTTGTTTACCACCCTATTATTCATTTTTGTAGGGCTAATTGCAGTAGTATTCTTTACATTTATTAAAGTTGATTTGATTGCACCTTTCTTTAGTTTTTATAATATTTTTTCAATTAATCGATTTTTAGAGTTATTACTTATTCCAATTATCTTGCCCATGATAGTTTTCTTTTTCATCTATAGATATCCAGTAAGTGAAAGAGGTTCTCTGGCAAGAAAAATAGAAATTGAACTGCCATTTGCAGTAATCCACATGAGTGCCATATCTGGATCGGGAATAGAACCAACTCAAATATTTAAAATTATAGGATTAAATAGGGAATATCCTTATTTGAGAAAAGAAATTAGAAAAGTTTTAAATCAAATTAATGTTTATGGTTACGATCTGGTTACGGCATTGAATAATGTTGCAAAAAATACACCTAGCCAGAGATTGGCTGAATTGTTTGGAGGTTTATCCACAACCATAACTTCGGGCAGTAATTTGCAAACATTCTTTGAGAAAAGATCTGAAACTTTGATGGTTAATTATAGATTGGAAAGAGAAAAATATACTAAAATGGCCGAAACTTTTATGGACATTTATATAAGTATAGTTATAGCTGCCCCAATGATTCTTATGATTCTTCTGGTAATGATCGTTGTTCTAGGAATTGCTGGAGATATATCCATATTTATGTTGAGTGCCATATCCATTTCCGTAATAGCATTATTAAATCTCATTTTCCTAGCAGTATTACATATAAAACAACCTAACTATTAAAAATGATGAAAAAAATAAATATTATGGGTTTCTCTATTGCAGCAGTAATAATGATATTAGATTTAATATATTTTATTGGACCTGGGCAAACAAATATGTTCTTATTTCTAATGGGTCTTGCACTTACGGTTGCAACCTTACCTTTTGTTATAAATGTCAATTTGAATAATAAAAATAATCAGGAAATAGCAGACATGTTCCTAGAATTTTCTAGAAATCTAGCAGAAAGCGTTGCTGCAGGAACACCTATTAGTAAAAGCATAGTTAATATGAGAAGTAAGAATTATGGTGTTCTGAGCCCAAATATTATTAAATTATCTAATCAAATTTCAGTAGGTATTCCATTGAGCATGGCTCTGCAGAATTTTGCAAGAGATGTGGATAATGAAGTAATAACTAGAGCAGTTACATTGATAAGTGAAGCTGAAAAAGCAGGAGGAGAAATAGATTATATTCTTGAATCCAGCGCCAAAGCTATAGCTGAAATTGAAAAATTAAAGAAAGAAAGAAAGGCAGCAATTTACAGTATTGTGGCTCAGGGATATATTATATTTTTTATATTTATAGGAATTATGTTGGTTATCGAATTCAAAATACTTCCACTTACAGCTAATATAAACGCTTTTGGATCAGTGGGCAATACGGATTTTGCTACAGCAGGTAATGGGAATTTTAATTCTACCTCGAATGCTAGATCTAATACTAAAATTGATGATCTATCGAGTCCATTGTTCTATCTTTTGGTGGCCCAGGGATTATTTGCCGGATTGGTCATAGGTAAAGTTACGGAAGGGACTATTAAATCAGGAGTAAAACACTCATTCATACTGGCAGTTACTGCTCTTTTAACATCTACTGGAGCCAACGTATTGTTTAGTTCTGGCGGAGCCTAGTTTACTTTTTAATTATATAAATTACTTCATTACCCAGTTCTAAAATTTCAAAAGAGTAGTTTAATCTTTTCAGCAGGTATTCGAACCATCCCCGTTTGGGTCTATTCATAGGTTTATTGGATAACTTTCTTGTGGCAAAACTGACCAAAAATTGCTTTGAGTCAACGGAGGAAAGTATTTTTTCTGCCAATCGGTGACCTTTCTTTTCAATTATGTCCAGAACCTTAAATATTATGCATAGATCGGCACAGGGCAACTTTTCAGAACCAATGGTTCTAAGATCGTAGACGAATGCTTTTCCTTTTATATTATTTAGTCTAAAATACTTATTTATCAATTCTAGATCATTTTCATTTATATCGGATGCATAGTATTCCATATTTTTTATAGTATCCAATAGAGCTAGAGGATTTAGTCCGCAACCTAGATCAAGTATAGATTTAGGATTTAATTTTAATATTAGATCTTTAATTATAGGGTAATCTGCTAATCTCTCTTTTGTGGAGTTGTGGGTCTCCAATAGTTCTTCTATGGACAAGGTTTCTTTTTTTGTTCTTTTGGTTACTTGATTATTGAATCGCCCATGAAGGAGTCTTAGTTCAGCCCGTACCTCTTTGGTTATTAGTTTTTTATCATATTTGGAAAAATTAATAAAATCAGATAAACTTTTACCATTCTTTTTTAATTTTTCAATTAATATATCTTTCACTAGCTTTGAAGAAATGCCATTTAGCTCTTTCTTGTCCTTTATCTCATTAATTAGTGAATCTTCTGTTAAATCCATGATTTTGTTAAGAAAAATGTATATAAAGAGCTTTTCATAATAAAGCTAATGCAGAAAAAGGGTTTAAGTCACATTGAAGCAATTCTAGCGTTTGTTCTATTTATTAGCTCAATTATAGCCATATTGTACTTCTTTAATTTTCCAAAGGAAAAGAGCAATGCTTCCGCTAATCTAGATAACCTATACTCGGAGATTAAAGATAACCTGAGTAGTAATTTATTGATCTATGGTGTTCAGTTGGACAATAATATGGGAACAAATTTTACCATAAAATTGGATAAAGATATAACTGGCTATGGAGTTCAGGTTAAAGACTATCTTGGAAAAGAAATAAATGCCACCATTGTTGATAACTCTACGGGAACCATCTGTTTAAAGTCTAAAAATGGAATAGATAAGATTAGTAATTTTACAAGAATCTATTTGAGCCCATATGTTAATGAAAATTTAGTAATTGGTGGATGTACTGCTAATGGGGAGAGTAGATACAATATAACTTCTAATGATGAAAGAGAACTTATATCTGAAAGTAAAGCTAATGAATTAAAAAAAGCATATGATCATAATTATAGTGCCATTGAATCCTACTTTAATATTCCTCGCGGACAAAACTTTGGTTTTATATTACATATAAACAATTCTTATTCAATAACTGCCCAGAGCACTACGGCTAACGGTTTAGAAATTTATACTAGAGATTATAAATTAAATTTGATTAATAATAGTATGGGGAATATTGTTCCAGTTAATCTAAAAATAATAACATGGTAAAAAATAAAAAAGCATGGCTAAGAATAATAGAGGCTACATTAGCAGTTTTAATAATATTGTCTGCTTTTTTGATATTATATTCTAGTCAAAAAGTAGAAAGTGTCAAAGATCCAAGCGATCAAATTTCAACCCTGCTTAACTATATAGCTAACAATGATTCTTTGAGAAATGAAATTTTGAATAATGATACTAATGTAATAAATGATTTGAATCTAGTGCTGAATAATAATCTAGACTCTAGCAAATTAAATTATACCCTAAAATTGTGTAGTATAAATCAAAGTTGTGATCCGAGCCTAAATAATTTTGATAAAAAAAGCAATATATATTCTTCAGAAAGAATAATATCCACTAACCTAACTCTGGATAACTTGGATAGGGCCAAAAGAATAAGGGTGTTTTATTGGGAAATAGCCTAGGGGTAGTTATATTTTTAAACAAAGTATTGTTGTATAATATATGAAAAAAGAGCATGCAGGTTTTTTAGTTTTAACTTTAGTAGTTCTGGCTTTTGCAATTTTTCAGGTTAATGCTAGCAGTGTAACGTTCGCCTATGGAAATAATAGTATTGAAAATTATTATAATGGCGGGGAATCTTTAAGAGGTAATATTAATTTTAGTCTGACAAATCAAAATACTAATGCGATTTTGAGAGATAATTTTAATAATAGCATAAAGTTATTGGATTTTATTAAACTGAATGGTTTTCAGGAAGGGATAGAATACAATTGCACAATTAAAAATTGTACTTCCCAGTATACTACATCGGCCGGAGCCTTAAACACGATTCATTTAGCAGCCAATGAGAAAAAATTAATTGGATTTAACATAGTCTCTGGAAAAACAAATGTAGCCATTACTTCTATAAACTTATCAGCAACGAGTAATATCGGACAGTCCGAATTTCCAGGTGCAAAGATTGATTTTGTCGGATGGAATGTAAGTAATGTTCAAACCTATGGATATACTAATGAGTCCAGCACCACGGATAACTATGGCTGTTTGAATAAGCAAACCATACCTACTGAAGAATTGGCCTTACCTAGCACAACCAATGGCGGCCCAGTATGCCAAAAGATTACATTACCTTCTTCAGCAGCATTTTTGTTGGGGGCAAATTTAACCAATATCAGTTTTCAGGGATATAATACTCAAGCAATTATGCAGCTATATTATGCTGATGATGGATACATTGCCAATGCTCCTAGTTGTACATTGCCGCAGATTAATTATTCATGGCAGACGGTAAGTTGTTTAGTGCAAAATCCAGGAGCAAGGGCAGGAGAGTATTATGTTTGTATTTCTGGAAGTAATGATAATCCCTATAAAATTAAAGTATATGGTCAAAGCAGCATAAAATGTGGGGGCTATGGAACCGACTTTGGTCCAGATTATCCGACCGGAGATACATTTAGTATATTTGCTACGGCTAAAAAATTCAATAATTCGCAGTTTTTTGTAAATGATAATACCTACTCCATATTAAATGAGAATACTCTGGCGATGGATTCTACGAATTATATAACTAATACCTATGGGACAAACTGTACCAATGGTTGCGTAATTCCAATACTTGTAACCTCTAGCATAGATCAAAATTTGACCTTTTCTGGAGCTTTAGGATATACGGAAGAAGGACGTACAGTCTCTAAAATAAATTACGGTTTATACTCCATAAATTCAGTGAACTCTAGTTTGAGTTCAGGGTATCTTAACTATGATATTGCAAAAGCTAATTTTAGTTTGCCCTTGAATACTTCACAGAAGAAATTAAGTTTTTATATTGATTCTAGTTCATTGGTTTCAGATATTCCTATAAATGTAACACCTAGTTTTTCATTTGATGTTAATCCTAAAGCAGTTTTGGTGGGAATTGATACTACATTTACTCTGAGCATGGATCAAAATGTTAGTTCGGTGGTTTGGAAGTTTGGAGATGGTGCTCCGGATGTAACAACTCAAACTAAAAATACTAATCATAAATATATGAAGGATGGAACGTTTAATCTAGAATTAGAAGTAACAAGGCAGGATGGAAAAATGGCTAGAAAAATAATAAGTATAATAGCTGGCAATCCGACCACGGCATTTAATATTTTAATTAATAGATATACCTCTGGCCTAAATAATATGAGTAATGTTTTGAGCAGCTATGATTCCTGGGTAGGAAATGCCATATTGAATAAATTAAATATGACTAATATTAATAATACACTTAATAATCTTAATGTTCAATTTGGTAATTCTACAGATGCGGATAAAATAATTTTACTGAATCAACTTATCGCTTTGAACGTCCCCTATGGAATAGCTACTGATGCAAGTGGTAGCTTACCTATAGATGTAGGTTTTCAAGGAATAAATGTAGCTCCTGCTTTAACCCTTTCAGAAGGAGATTATTCTGCGGTTACAAACGTTCAGAAAGATAATATCAGATTAAAGATAATAAAATGGGATACGGATAATTATAATGTGATGGTTAACTATAAACAAATATCTAAACAAACCGATACAGGATTTATTCCTTCATTTACTCAGATAAAAATAGATGCTAAAGGAAAAGTTAGCACCCCAGCTAATCTTATTATATATTATCCTATGAATCAGATAATATTCAAAGAGGATTATAAACAAAATGGTTCTTTTGATCAATCGAGTGGATATATGGCTATTCCGATTAATGGTGACAAAAGCATAGAATTCTTAATTCCTGAAAAAATAAGTGTAGCTGACTTGGGAATGTATGTTACTCCAGACATGAAAGAACTAGGAGTAGTGGTGGATGCATTGCCTCCAACTCCAGAAGGAGGAAATAGGCCCAGTACTGCTAAATGGTTCTATATTTTATTGATAGTTATATTCCTGGTGGTTTATCTGGCTCTGCAGGAATGGTATAAGTTTAGATATGAAGCCCACCTTTTCAAAAATAAAGATGATTTGTATAATATAATAAATTTCATATTCAATGCTAGAGTTGGAAGAAATAGCGATAATCAAATAATGTCCCAATTGATAAAATATAATTGGTCCAATGAACAATTGAGCTATGCATTTAGAAAAATAGATGGAAAAAGAACTGGAATGTGGGAAATACCAGTTTTCAAATTTATAGAAAATAGAAAAGTGGTAAGAGAAATTGACAAGAGAAAGCAGCAAAATTCAGGAGACGGAAGGTTTATTAAAACAAATTATTAAATTAAAAATATGTTAAAGATATTAAAAAACTTTTCAAAGAGAATGCTTAAGATGCTCTTTAGAAAAAAAGAGAATATTAAGATTGGATTCTATGGACCTCCAAATTCAGGTAAAACTAGTTTGGCCAATAGGATATGTAAAGACTGGACTGGAGAAGAAATAGGTATGGCTAGTAAGGTGCCTCACGAAACTAGACATGTGCAATTCAAAGAGAAGGTAGAAATAAAGCATAAGGGCAAAACACTTACCTTCAAACTTGTGGATACTCCAGGTATTGCAACTAAAATTGATTATGAGGAGTTTATAGAATTTGGAATAAAGAAAGGAGATGCTAAAAAAAGAGCAAAGGAAGCTACTCAGGGAATAATCGAAAGTATTCAATGGTTAGATGATATGGATGCCATAGTGGTGGTTCTTGATTCCGCTGAAAATCCTTATTCCCAGGTAAATATTACGATTATAGGTAATGTGGCTGCTAGAAAAATCCCTGTGTTGATTGTAGCAAATAAAATTGATCTTAAAAAAGCAGATCTTAAAAAAGTTGAAGCAGCATTTCCAGAATATGATGTGGTGGGAATATCGGCAAAGGATGGATTAAATATGGATGAGTTTTATGAATCGTTATTTAAATTGGCAAAAAAAGCATAAAAAAGAAGATGAAAAATAAAAAAATAAATGGATTGAGTATGCAGGTAATACCCTTCGCAGAAGTGGAAAAGATGGGAATAAGCGAAAGGGTAAAAAAGATTTTAGATCTGGTACTTAGTAATAAAATTGTGATTATCCATGGAAGATTAAGAGCAGAAGAGGAAGCAAGATTAATTGAAGATACCATGGCTATGGTCGATCATATTAAAGGATTTAAGGGAATTGAACTGGCAGTTATTGCTCCTAGCATGAAAGAAAAAGGATTTATAGATAAAATGAAATATAATTTGGCAAAGAATTTAGTTGGAGATAGCTCTGCACTTACGGTTATAGGCCCTTCTTCGGTGGTTAAGGAAATAAAGAGAGACCCAAAAAAAATTGAATTGTTGTTAAATTAAATTTAAATACTAATTAATTCTAGATATATTATGAAAGTAGAGGTTAATATTACAAAAACAAAGCTCCTGGTTTTGTTTATAGGTTTATTTGCTATGGTGGGTGCAATATTTGCATTTGCCTATAATTCTCCTAATCCTAATCCTGCAGTTATGGGTCATAGTTCCGATGAGGTCATGGTTAATGTTTCTGGAAATGTTATGACTTTGCAACAGGCAATAGACAATAATTCTCTTTTGACTCAAAATTCAGGAAATTTCTTGCCCAATGGTTATGCTGAACAATATTATAATATTGGTGAAGACAGTTATGTACCTATTTCCAGCGGAAAAGGTTCATATCCTGCAACTGATGATACTTGTGATAGTAATATTGATGCAGAGTATACTTGTTCTCCTGCATCAAATCTTAATTGCTATGATGTTAGACCCTCTTCATTATTGCTATACGGGAAATATAATGTGACCTGCAGAAGAGCAAAGATATTAGTTAATAATTTAGATGGCGTTAGTAATAATTTATTCTCATTTTCTGGAAATGTGGACTCTGAATTATTAATGGCTTTGCAGGGTAATAAATATACTGAAGTAATTGAGAATGGCCATGGGAATTTGAATGGACTATATAGTTTCGGAGCAGGAATACCTACGGATGGAAAAACACTTAAATTATATAATGTTGTCGGAAGAGGAACAGTCAGCATTGTTCAACAACCAAGTAATGCAAATGGTTACACTGCTAAAATAGATATTATGGATCCACAGGGAAGCGAAGGAACCTATAGTTTTAGCCTAGGCTATTAATAAAATCACATAAAACTTTATTAACCTAGTTTATTTTTCTTTAATATGCCCTATAAATGTGTTCACTGCTCAGAAATATTCAAAGACGGATCCAATGAAATTCTGGTTGGATGTAGTAAATGTAAGAGTAAATTTTTCTTTTTTATTAAAGAAGAGAAGCTAAAGCAGCTAACTGAACAGGGTGCACTTGAACCAAAGCTCACAGATCAGGAAAAACAGCAAATAGAACAAGATGTGAGGGATATTACTGGTGTTGAAGATGAAGAAGTGCCGGTTTTCCTTGATTTTGAAAGCATAAAAATATTGAAACCAGGTAAATATCTATTGGATTTGCCAAAATTATTTGCCATGGATAAACCTAGAGTATACCAATTGGAGAATGGAAAGTATATAGTTGATCTTAGCAAGGTTGGAAAACAACAGAAAGATAAAGAACAGAACAAATAAATTAGTTTAAATATCCAAATTACTTATTCTTAGTATGAAAGAGATACTCAAAAATATGCTAGTTTTACCAGATAAAAAAGAAGTCAGTATAATTAAATCTGAATTAAAAATTGTTAAAAGTGAACTGGAAAGGGCAATAAAAAATCAAAAAATTAATGCTGAAATATTTATAGGTGGAAGCTATGCTAAAGGAACGCTGGTTAGAAAGAAGGAGTATGATATAGATGTATTTATTAGATTTGATTGGAAATATGAAAATCTATCGGAAGAACTTGAAAAAGTTGTTAAATCAGTTGCTAAAAATTTGAAAGAAGGTTATGAAAGATTGCATGGTAGTAGAGATTATTTTAAGATACGAAGAGGGAATATTGTCTTTGAAATAATACCTGTAACTAAAATAAATACGACAAAAGAAGCAAGAAATGTAACTGATCTGAGCTATTTCCATGTGAACTATGTTAAAAAAAATATAAACAAAAAAATTGCTGAACAAATAGCTATGGCCAAGACATTCTGTAAAGCCCAGGGAGTTTATGGAGCTGAAAGTTATATTAAAGGTTTTTCAGGCTATGCTCTTGAATGTTTATTGATATATTATAAGAGTTTTGATAAGATGCTGAAGGAATTGGTAAAGGTTAAAGGAAGAATAATACTTGATCCGGCTAAAAGATATAAAAATGAAGATGAAATAATAATAAATCTAAATGAAAGTAAGCTCAATAATCCTATCGTTTTGATTGATCCTACCTGGAAAGATAGAAACGTTTTAGCCGCATTGAACAATGAGACTTTTCAAAAGTTCCAAAACAAAGCAAGACAATTTTTAAGTAAACCTAGCGTTGACTTTTTTGAAGAAAAAAATATAGATGTGGAGGAGATTATTGAAGAAGCTAATAGAAAAAAGGCAGAATTTGTTAATGTTAAAATAGTTACTAATAAGCAGGCAGGAGATATAGCTGGAACCAAACTAAAAAAGTTTTATAGCTTTGTTATTAAAGATATAGAAAAACAATTTTTAATCATTAGAAAGGAATTCTTATATGATGATAAGCAAAGTGCTAATTTTTATCTTATTGTTAAATCTAGGGGAGAAATGATAAAAATTGGACCTCCAATGGAGATGAAAAAGGCAGTTACGGCTTTTAGGAAAGCTAATAAAAATACATTTATTAAAAATAAAGCAATTCACAGTAAAATTAAGATTAATTATTCGGCTAAACGATTTTTAGAGCAATGGGATAAAAAATACGCTAAAAAGATAAAAGAAATGGATATGGTTGAATTTACGGTTAATTAACTCTTACTTTCTTCATAATCAATAATTAGTTTTAATCTAGTTTCTAGGTCAAAAAAGGCAAAACATCTTTGAACTATCTTGGCTTCTAGAATATAATTAGAATTAATAGTATTTCTTGCAGCAGTCATTAAAATTGCTTTTTCAATAGGATTTAGGTGATTAGGTTTGAAATGTCCCTTGTAGTTTTGTCCATTGCTGGAAAGATAATTTCCCGAAGGATCAAGAACGAGTTCATAGCCCATGGTGTTACTTTAACAAACCTAATTTAAGTGAATTATCTAAAATTTGAGTTATGGATGAAGTAAAGAATGGACTTTGAAGCCATACTCCCATTTCTTCTTCTGAATTTTCAGGGGTAACCATGAAGAAAGTTTCTTTCTTGTCAGCTATGAAAAATCTTGCATTGGACTCGCTATATTTTGCTTTTAGACCATGTTTTGCATTCAATTTCCTTACCTTATCTTGATCTCCAGAAAGAGACAGTTTTACCTTGACATTATTTTTATTCATTTTCTCAATTGCAGGTAACAGTACTCTGCTTTTATCTTCGAAATCTGAAACTGAAGTGGAAATAATTACTTCACTTTGAGCATTATCTAGTACTTCTCTTAGTCTAGTTAATATGTTAGATCTTCCTTTTAATGAACCTGTTATGTCATGGGATTTTATAGGTGCAATTCCGGAATTATGTAATTGTTCTAATTCTGTATATTCGGATGTTCCTTTTAATTCTCCAAGAGATTTAACTCTTTCTTGAGCATCTTGCATTACATTGGTTTTCATTTTTTCAATGACTTCTATAGGTTTAACAGAAATATACTTTACTGGTTTTCCAATCTTAGTAATGGCAAATCCTCTCTTCTCTAGACCTTCAAGTACGTCATAGGTTCTGGATCTTGGTACTCCGGAAAGGTCAGCTACTTCTCTGGCAGAAGCAATTCCTTTGGAAAGCAATGCTAGCCATACCTTAGCTTCGTAAATATTCAAATTAAAGTAATCTTTTATTCTCTTGACCAATTCTGGTTTAATTATCATGTTCCAGTAACAAATAAAGGCTATTTAAATCTTTCCATAGAGTGTCATTGCCCAGTTACAACAATATACTAAGATTTAAGAACGATGAACCAATAGTGAAATTATGAATGTTTCAAAAATAAACGGATGGAGTGAATTGGTTTCAAACCTAAAAAGATTCAAATCTTTTGGATTTCATGGAGCAGAAAATAAGAATTTACAATCCATATTGAATGAGGTTCCACATTATGGAGGAGTATTCGGACATTATTTTGGAGCAAATAAAGATATGAAAAAAGAACCAAATGAGTTATTTTATCAAAGATTATATTCTAGTATTGGTGTTGCCCAAGGTTTTTCAAGAGCCTACCAAATTGAAAAAGGAAATATGGCGGTTTTTAGTAGTGTTGCTTTAATTTTCGGAATAAATGATGAATATCCTGATCGATTTCTAGGACATACGGCTGATGGAACCTATGGAAAAACATTAGCCATAGGTCACGATATGAGTGAGGAGTTTAAATTTTATCCATTGATATTGCCTAAGATAAAACTCGAAGAAATAAACGTAGCCGCAGATTTTATGAGAGATAAAAGCAAGAATGATGCTTGCCCATATGTGGCCACGAGTTATTTTATCAATAGAAAAATAATTGAAGGATTACTTAGAGAAATGAAAAAAGCAACTAGAGAGCATATTAAATCAAATAGGCAATAGCAAGGGCAATAAAACATCCTACTGTTATGAATGGCATGGCAGGATAAAACTTACCTTTTTCTGAGCGATAGAATAGATAGGCTAAACCTAGAAGAGCACCGAATGGAATTAATAGGGCATGTTGCCAATCTAGAGTTCTTAGCACAACTCCAGCTAAAATCATGGGAAATACTATATCTCCTCCACCAAGAAGAGCAATGTTTACTTTAATCTTTTTATTTTTTAGTTTCATTGATTTGGAAAGTTTTGCTTGATTGACCATGTCTCTTTCTTTTTTTCCTAGATAGGGTATGAAGAAACCTGAGAATATTTTTAGAGTTTTTATTTGATATTTGGCCATCTTTTGCATTACTCCAGAATGCCATACGGCCCACATATCATAAAGAGAAATAATAATCAATAGAATAATTATGGTCCATATGTTTAGTAGAGGAACAAATATGGCTGCAATGCCAGGATAGATAAATAATTCGGTAGCATTATGAACTAGAATATTTCTTTTGAAAACTTTTAGATAGGCTAAAGGTAGAGCAATTAGAAGAGCAATGGAAGATGCATATTTAGCAAATAAGGATAAAGGAGCATTAATGGTTATGGCCAGAGCCAAAATAATAACTACGAAGAACCAAACTCTTAGAAATGTTTGGGCACCGAATTTCATTAGAAGAAACATAACAACAATGGCAATAATCAGAGCTATAACGATGGAAAAAATATTACCTTCGGGAGTTACTCCTTCTGGTGGACCCATACCATAGGGTAAATTATAGGTGGTTGCATTGATTAAAGTTCCATTTTCATTTTTAACTTCGATGCTATGAGGATTATAGGAGTTTATTACTGCTAGACCGATGAATTGGGCTAGAAGAAACATGGCTAAAAGAACAATAGTTATTTTTATGGAATGCTTCATAATTATTTCAATCTTATGGTTTCAAGATTTCTTGGAACTACGGTTTCAACTTTATTTAATTTGTATAGAGTTGAAGCTAGATCTAGACACTTTGAAACTTCTCCGTGATTAATAATAATTTTCTTTGGCTTTGGAACCATTCTACTTATGTATTGTAATAATTCGTTTCTTCCGGAGTGTTGAGATAGTCCTTTAAGAGTTTCAACTTCCATATTGACAGTTATTTTTTCACTTTCAACTCCAGCACCCATGTATATTTCCTTATTTCCTTCCTGAACCTGTCTTCCTACGGAACCAATACCTTGGTAACAGGAAAATACAATCATATTGTTAGGATTAGATGCTAGATTTTTGAAATATTCTACGGATGCTCCTCCGACCAACATTCCCGAAGTTGCGATGATTATGCAAGGTCCGCCTTCAATTACTGCTTTTCTTTCAATAGGAGAACCTACACGAGTAAATAATTCGGATGCGAATGGATTATTATCTTGGTAGATTTGATTTCTAACACTTGCAGATAAAAAGTCAGGATAGGCAGTGTGAATCGCAGTAATATCCCAGATCATACCGTCTATGTATACTGGTATTTTAGGTAGTTCACCTAGACGCACTGCTTCTTCTACTCTAAGTAATGTTTCTTGAGCGTGACCAAGACCTAGTTCGGGAAGTAAAACTTTTCCATTTCTTTCAATAACTTTTTTTGCCATTTCAATAAATTTATCTTCGGTTTCTTTTCTTGGAGGAAGAATATCATCTTTGCTACCATAGGTAGATTCAATGGTAAGAGTTTCAACTCTAGGGAAATGATTTGCGGCAGGATCAAGCAAACGAGTCTTTCCATATTTCGTGTCTGCTCCGTAAACTAAATTATGTAATCCATTTCCAATATTTATATGAACTTGAGCTGAACCAAGTACGTGTCCTGCATTGTATAAAGTAATTCTAATGTCTGGAGTTATATCAGTGACTTCTCCGTAATCTAAACAAATGGAATGTCTTACCATTTCTTTTACGTCTTCTCCTCTGAATAATGGAGATGCTGCTTGCTTATAGGCAATACCTACAAAATCAAGGGCAGAAAGTGCAGAAATATCTCTAGTAGGTTCGGTCATGTAGATTGGTCCCCTATAACCCATTTTATACAAATAAGGAATTAGTCCCGAGTGATCTAGGTGTGCGTGGGATAGAATAATGGCATCGATGGAATTTAAATCTCCAACTTCAGAAACATTTAGGTAAGGGAATTTTTCAGGACCATCGGCGATGGCAGGATTTATTCCACAATCAAGCAAAACTTTTGAATTTGGTGTTTGAAGCAATAAACATGAACGACCTACTTGTCGACCGCTGCCCAGGTAAGTTAATCTTACCCACATGTCCATTTTATCTGGATTCCATTCGTTGTAAATCTTTTTTCCTATATCATTAAGGAATTTTCTTCTATAGGTGTTATTGGCATAGAGAACTGAACGAATTTTTTCAGTAATCTTACTTGCGATGATTGGACTTCTTCTTACACTTGGAACCCAAAAAGTGGATTTTCTAATGTCAAATAAAATTGAACCTTGTTTTCCAATAACTAGTCCCGGTTTTTTTGCTTCTATAACTACGGAAGATCTTTGAACATCGAAAATAACTGCAGTAATTCCAGCATCTTCAGGAACCAATGCACGAATGGTTTTTTCAGTTTCTGCTTCGGAAAGAAGAATTGCTTGTTCAGCTCTTAGTTCTATTCTCTTTTTTATTTTATCTACAACAGCTTTAACTTTTGATTCTCCGGTTTTGAAAAATTCTTTATCTTCAGTATAGAGAACTATATTTGCTCCTTCGAAGACTGCGTCTGATACAACTCCAGGTAATTCTTCCTTTATGTTCTTTAAGATATCTGCCATTTTGTTTTTTAAATAAAAAAATTATTTGTACTGGGGTACAATTTCCTCAGAAACCACATGTTTAATGCCTTCTTTGGTAATTGTAAATACATCTATTCCATTTCCAGAACCTACATCTCTTTGGGTTGATGCTTTTATACATTCTTTTGCCAGTTCAACTCCTTCTTTAACTGATAAATCTTTTTTATATTGTCTTTCCAAAAGACCTAAAATATAGGGCATTCCAGAAGAGAAGTTTGCATCAAAATCAGTTACCTTGGTTGCAGCTCCAGCAGGTTCAATGGAATATAATGAAGTAGTGCCATCTTCGTCAACTCCTGCTATTAGAGTTCCGACAATGCTTGGAATCATGGAAGGATTTCTTATGTTTCTATAGGTTAAAGTTCCTAGAAGATTTGCTGCTTCGGAAACTGAAGGGCGAGATTTGGTCTTTAATTCTTTTAATCTTAATTCTGCAGCAAGTATTTTATCAGTGAGAAGTAAATCTGCAACTCCGCCCGTGTAGGATGCGGCAATGTATTCGCTAACTTTATGGATCTTTACATGATCTTTGGACATGACAATGGATCCAGCAGTTCCTCTTCTGTCGGCACCTAGTACAACTCCGTCTTTGCAAACTATTCCAACTAGGGAAGTGTTTGACTTTAGCATGTTATTCTTAATTGTGTTTTGTATATCTTCATTCATGAGAACGTTAGAACCTCTTATATTATTTTTAGAAAAGAGAGGTATTTAAGTTTTGTGGTGTCAACTTCCATTAATTTGATTTGACTTCAACCTTAGAAATTCCGTCTTCTTTCTTTATTTTTATTATGTTGTCGACAAAACTATCCATTTTTTGTTCATGACTGACTATTATGAGTTGTTTTGCTTTTAATTCTATTAATATTTCTCTCATTTTATCTATTTGAACTTCAGAGAATCCTTCGGTAGGTTCATCGAGTATAATTAGATTTTTAGTCTTGATGGAAGTCATGACGGTTCCAATGGTTTGATTTAGTGCTAGACGATAGGCTAAGGCTACAGCGGTTCTTTCTCCGCCGGAAAGGAATGAGTAGTCCATTTCTATGCCTGATTGCATGATTATGGGTGTAAAGTTTTCATCCAACTGGACTTCGAATATATCCTGGACTAAAATTGAAAACCATTTGCTGAAAAGTTTTGAAAACTCGGTACGGAGCTTAAGCATAACATTTCTTTCGGTGAAATTAATCAAAGCAATGAATTGATTGGATAGCCAATCGCTAAGCTCGAGTATTTCATTTAACTTTTCTTTCTTACCTTCTTTTTGTTTTATGGTATCTTCCAACAGTAATATTTCCTTATTGGTTATTTCCAACTCTTTCTTTAGCTCGGCAAGGGAGATTTCAGCGTTTTTTTCATTTAGAAATGCATCTCTAAGTTCCTGTTGTTTTGTCTTATACTGAGTATTGAATCTGGTAAAAGCTAGTATGGATTCTTTCAATCCATCCATGTGCTTTAATAAAAGTAAAACATCATTTTTTAGATTTTCTTTGGTTTTTAGAATAATAGAAATTTTACTCTTGGCCCTTTCAATCTCTGGGAGTTTTGATTTTAGAATCTGTAGTCTCATCTTTTTTTCTTCTAGGTCTTGCTTTTTATCCTTTATAATATCCAGTTGATTTGTTAGAATTACTTTTCGAGCTTCGAAATTTTCTATTTCCTTTGAAATGGCTGAAATTAGCTGCTCAGTTTCGTTGAATATGTTGTGTTTGTGGGCAGGAGGCACATCCTGTAAACAAGTAGGGCACATATCTATTTTGAAAACTCTTTCTTTTTTTGCTAGAGCTTCGGTTTTTCTTTGTTTAAGAGAATTAATATGACTTAAACAGTCTATAAAACTTGATTGGGTTGTATCCAAGTCCTTATTGTTCTTAGCTATCTTATCAATGGTTTCTAAAAGTTCATTCTCATTGAAATCGGAAGGAATGCTTTGAATGAAGGATTCTAATTCTATATGTTCCCTATCCATGTCTGAAAGATTTTCTCTTTTAGAAGAATAGAGCACCTTGGTCTTTTCTAATTCTATTTCTAATTTCTCTTTTTCCTTTATTTTCTTTTCCAACTCAACTACTTCTGCTTCTATGGACTTTCGAGTTACCTTTAATCCATCTATCAAATGATCCTGGGAAACTATTTTTTCCCCCAGAAGAGTAATGAAGCTTCTGGTCGAAGTTAATCTAATTTTGTCCGAATCTACGGCACTGATTTCCAGCTGTAATAATTTTGATTCATCTTTTAATCTATTTAATAGAACGACAAGATTTTCTCTTATTCGTTTATATTTCTCAACACCGAATATGTGTCTCAGCATGTTTAATCTGATTTCCGGATCTTCAGAAATTATTTGTTTCATTTGTTCCTGGGGAGTATAGACTGTGTACTTATAGAGCAAATTATTTTTCTTTATGAACTCGGAAGGATAGCCCAGCAACTGAATTATTCTAGTTTTTAATTCGGTTATGGCATATTCGGTTTTTATTCCGTCTATGGTGAGTGCAGAATATTCATTGGTTACGGTTTTACCTTTTTTTAATTTTCTTTCGATGAGAATGGTTGAACCATCTAATTCAATTTCTAAACTAACTCCTCCGTTTTGAGTATTATTTCTTAAAAGTGCTGAGCCTGTCTGGCCTGGCTGAAGACCAAATAGCGCATATTCTATGGCTAGAAGAATGGAAGTTTTACCCGAACCCACATCCCCGGATAGGAGTAAAGATCCATCTGGAAAATCTATTTCTTGATCCTCATAGCTTCTTATGTTTTTTATTATTAATTTTTTTATTTTCATGGTTTTATTATTTTCATGGATTCGGAGATTATACGTTCTTCAAAAGAGGCTGATTTTTCATCTTCATTTTTTTCTATCTGAAGAGATTTTATTAGATTATTAATCAAAGGATTAAATTTATTGGGATTGTTTTTTTCAAAAGTGTTTATTATTTCTTCTTCGTAATTTTCAGATTCTAGAATATCTAATTTAACATTCTGTTCTTCACTTAGTAACCTGGTGGTGCTTCTTAGAACTACAAATGCTCCTTTTTTCTTAATAAATTCATCAATTTTACTAAAGTCTATATCTGAGGTTTTACCTTGTTCTATTAAACCAAAGAATTTTAGAATTACTACCTTATCATTCAATGATTCTCCCGATAATTTTTGAATTATTTCATCGGTAGCTGAGAGGGCATTTTTTACTTCTAGATTGAAAACTTTTATCTCTTTGGGTTTAAGAGCAATCCGGTTGATTTTTCCATTATCGAAAATATAGAATGAACCTTCCTGTAGATCTTCTAATTCAGAAATATTATTAGGAAAGATGGGCCCCGAATAGACTCGTCCATCCTTACTATAGTTTATATGAAGATGAGACAGGGCAAGATAATCTACTTTTGGAAGTTTAAGATGATCTACTGCTTTTATGGGTAAAGTTCCAACTGCATCTCTCAGTGCAGTATGAAGCATCAATATTTTAAATAGACCGGGAGAATCCTGGAGAATCATATTCTCTATGTCATCAACTTCCATGGATGACCTTTTACCAGGAAAGCCATAGATGGCCACATTTTTGTATATGGTAGGAATTAGAATTAATTTTCCATTTCTTTCTTCATGATTCATTACATTTCTGCAAAAATCTGCTTTTTCTAGTACATCTAAAAATGTTTTTCCAGAAGCAGAGTAGTCATGACTTCCAGCTATATAGAAAACAGGTATGTTTAGATCTTTTAATTTCTTCAGTTCTGAAAATGCATCTTTCAATGTCTCTATGGGTGGATAGGGATTGTCAAAAAAATCTCCAGTTATCAGAACAAACTCTACCTTCTCTTTTATACATTTATTTATGGCCAGTTGAAAACTTGCAAAATTTAGGTCCTTTAGCTCCGGCTGTCTCCAACCCCCTAAATGACAATCACCCATATGTGCAAACTTCATAAAATTTTAGCAAATCCAGATTATAAATAGATTATTGTAAAGAAAGGATAGTCTATTTAATAGATTATTGTGGAATAGAGACCGTTATATTTAATAGATTATTAGTTACAAGTAATGGTTTGAACGAAAGGCGTACAGGCAGCTAATTTATGGGTAGCATCATCGATCATGGCTGGTTGAATTTCTAAGGAATAGTTTGATGCTCCTAGAGAAAGGATAGTATTACTAAATGAATAAACATAGGACTGTTCGTCATTGGGTTTAAGTCCGGCAGATCCTCCGGCTGTTAAAAATTCATTATTTTTATTTATTGCTTTTCTTGCGGAATCATTGACTTTACCTATTCTGAGATAGGCTGCATCTATGGTAAATCTGCCTTTATTTAGTAGGGTAATGGATAGGGATGAAGCAGCGAAGGTGCAATTATAATTGCTCATTATCAAAGATGAACCATCCGGGCAGGTAGGTTTGTCTTTTGGAACCGTAAGTTTAAGATAATTGTAAACTAGAACGCTGGCTGCTACGGCTAAAATTATTAAAAGCGTATAGCTTATTAGTTCACTTACTCCTTTTTTATGCTGTGGCGATATACTTCTCATAGTTATTTTCTTTTTGGACTACAATGAATATATTGTATCCTTTGGATAGATTAAATACATGATTTGCATTATTTAAATCTAGAGTAATATTTGATTTTAAAGGATCTAGATAAATATCACTTGAATTTATTAGATAAATATTATTATTGGAAAAAGTATTTGCTGAAGAGGTTCCATTGTAGTAGGTTAAATAGGTAATGTTCAAATCTGAGTTAGATCTTGAATAGGCTAGAGTAAGATTATTTAGATTGTCGGTAATATTAGTTTGAGGGAGATTATTAAAAAATCCACTATCAATAATTTGAACGGATTCTTCCTTTATTGAATCTGCTAAATTTTGAAGATTAGGCAGATCAGATTTTGGAGAGTAAACTGAGTTATATACAGTAACTATGCTGAAGAGTATAATGATAATAATTAAAGCAGCAACTAAAAAAAATTGAGCTCTTTTGTTCATGATAAAAAGAATAGAAACAGGTTTTTATATATTATGTAGACGGGGAGTTTGCTCAAATGAAAAATAGAGGTGATCTCCAATCTTTCTCGGCATTGTTACCCTGTAAGCACCACGCGTCCTGTTTAGGGCTGCTCCGATCAAGGCCTGACCCATTTCGCAGAAGCAAGATCGAACAGGACAATACGTCAACGTCCGATTGAAGGCCCATAGCTTTCAATTTCACTCGCTCCTTTGACCCCACCTAAAGCCCGCTGATGAATGGCGAAGGGCTAGCACGCCAGGTTGTCTACCTAATTTGAAACTAGAAGATGTTTTTAAATATGATGTTTCTTGCCGGAAACATGGTTCTTTATTTGATCCATATCTGCCTTTCTTCTTAACTTAGTATTCATGGTTTTTACCAATAGCAATAGAATTAATAAACATAGAATAAAAATTAGGGCAAAACTACTAAGGGTTAATATCATTAAATCCATATATTTTCAATTTCTAGAGCATATTTAAGGATTTCTGTATAGAAGGATTACATTCTTTCAAGGGTTTCAATGCCCAGAAGATTAAGTGCATTCTTTAGAACCTGGGCAAATGAGTCAACAATGACTAACTTTACTGATTCGTTTTCGGAGCCAATTACTTGTTCCGATTGATAGAATTCGTTAAATAACTGGGCTAATTCAAATGAATAATTAGCGATTAGATTTGGAGATAGATTAGTATGTGCATGATTTACTACTTCTGGAAATTGTTGCATTTTAATTATTAGTTCTTTTTCCTTGGCCGAAAGAGATTTTATGTTTAACTTTGAAGAAGATTTATATTTTGCTTTCTTAAGAATGTTTTTTGCTCGAGCATAGGAATAAAGTAGGTAGGGTCCAGTATTTCCATTCAAATCGAGGGCTTCTTCTTTATTGAAGATTATTATGTTATTGGAACTTTGTTTAAGCATGGAATATTTTAATGAAGAAATTGCAATAGCTAGTGCTCGCTGTTCCAATTCTTTTTCTTTTAATTTTTCTCTCTTAGTTATTTCAATTTTAACAAATTCTTTTAGTTCGTCTAGAAAACTGGAATAAAGTATGTTTTCTCCAGTTCTAGAAGACATTTTTCCAGTAGGTAGTCTTACCAAACCAAAAGGTATGTGCTTACACTTTTTAACATCTTTAAAACCTTTCAATTCAAGAGTTCTAAATAATTGCTTAAAATGGAGGTTCTGTTCATCAGCCACAATATTAATACTTTGATCTAATTTGAAATCTTTGAACTTTTTTTCTGCAAGAGCTAGATCTTTAGAAGAATAAAGAACAGTTCCGTCTTTTCTTAATAGTACCCAAACGCTTAATCCATCTTCCTCTAGATTCATTATGGTTGCGTCATCCGAAATCTTTGCAATTCCTTTTGTTACTAAATCAAGAGCAATTTCCTTTCCTAAAATTTCAAATTCTCTTTCAAAATAATATTTATCAAAATGAGTATTTAATTCGGAGTATATGTTTTCAAAAGCTTTGAGACAATAGCTTCTGGATTCTTTCCAAAGTTTCATTAATGGTTTATCTTTTCCTAGTTCGAGTTGCTGATTTATAACATTGACTTCATCTTGGAGTAATGGATTTTCAGCTAATTTTCTTGAAGCTTCGACATAAATGGATGCAATCCAGGATTCATCTTCTTTGAGTTTTTCATTTGAATGATATTTTTTATAACACCAAAGCCATTTAGCTACGTGCATTCCAGTATCGCCCTGATAATTAGCCCTGATGACTTTTGTACTATTGAATTCCATTAGTCTAGCAATACTTTCTCCCAAACTGGTACCTCGGATATGGCCTACGTGAAATGCTTTGTGGGTATTGGCTTGGGAAAATTCAATCATCACTTTCTTTCCTTTTCCAGATTTTGAAGAACCATATTTAGCTTTCTCTTTTAAAATTGATTTAAGAGTTTTTTCAGCTAGGTCTTTTTTATTTAGGAAGAAATTAACATAGG
Organism: Candidatus Woesearchaeota archaeon; assembly: GCA_964647695.1. Classification (GTDB taxonomy): domain Archaea; phylum Nanobdellota; class Nanobdellia; order Pacearchaeales; family GW2011-AR1; genus VGKP01. Next base: position 73,577 of record CAZYIS010000001.1, on the reverse strand, counting down.
GGCCTTTGGCTTCAACTTTTTCAAATTCACCAGATTTAATTTTATTAGCTAATTCTTTGGAAATTTCCATAGGATTCTTCTTTAACTCTTTTGAAAGTGCAAAACAGGGAAAGGAAAAGTCTCCTAGCTCTGAAGAAGGAGGAATTTCAATGGAATTTAGGATAATTTGTTTATCTAGATTAACATGTTTTGCTAACTCTTTTACTATAAGGTCTTTCATAAGAATAGTGAGAAAAAGCAATTAATAAATATTAGCCTATTACTATGGATTGAAGGTCATAACCACAACCGGTACAGAACTTCTGACCTTGATCTATGGCTTTCTTACATCCAGGACATTGGGTTACTGGAACAACCATTTTACCACCGCATTGAGGACAGAATTTTTGTTCGTCATCTCCACCTCTGCCGCATTTGACGCACTTAGGAGGAATCTTCTTTCTTTCCATAACTGTCTTATAGCCTGATTTTCCACCCGAAACAATTCTAGAGAAAGCATCTTGTATGCTGTTCGGATCTTCAAATTTCCTTAAATCTATATTACTTCCCATTTGCACCTCTAATTTTATGCGATTATCTAATTATTTCTTTTTATAAACATTTTGATTGTGAAAAATATAAGAAAAAAGAGCCTCTAGGGGGGATTGAACCCCCGACCTACTGATTACGAATCAGTCGCTCTACCAACTGAGCTATAGAGGCATGAGAATTAATCATAACTAATATTTATAAATGAGATTGTATTGGTTCAGGATATAAAAAAGAGGACAAAATGTTAAGTAATAAGATTATTAGCGGATCAATACTGACCATATTTTTGGTTGCATTGGTTATTGCTGGCCATAACATTAATCCTCAAAGTTACTCAGTTAATCAAAATATCTCAGTTTTGTATAATATAAGTGTAAATAATACGGATACTAGTGCGTTGGCAAATATAACTGGAGTAACCATTGTTTTACCTAATAATTTTACTTTTGTAAATGCAAGCAATGGAACTGATTCCATAGGTAGTATGAATGAACTAACTTGGTCCGCATTGAATATGATTCCAAATTTGACAACAAAGTACTTTTGGTTTAATGCGACTGCATCCTATCCTGGAATTTATAATATTATAGTTATAAGTTCTAATTCAACAGCGAACATAAATAACAGCGTGGTAGTTACAGTTAATGATACTGCCTCACCAATAATAACTCCAGTGGTTCTAAGAAATAATAGTAACATCTCAGGAAATTATATCTTGAATGTTACTTTAAATGATTATTCATCTATTGCTAGCGTTTCCTTTAATATTAGTAATTCAACAGGCAATATTACTGCTTTGAAATATGCTGGCAATACTAGTTTATCCAGTTGGAACTCCACATGGAATACTTCGGCATTGACCGATGGAACAGTCTATAATATAACCATAATTGCCAATGACAGTCTAGGCTATCGGAGCAACCTAACTTTGTTAAATGTGAAGATAGATAATAGTATTCCTAGTGTTCCTCAAATAATTGATAAGGCAACTACTAATACTAGTGTTAAGTTTAATATAACGGTTAATGATACGGTTAGTGGAATTAACTATTGTTCTGTGAAAAGAAATTCTAGTGCTGGAAGCTATAGCGATAGAGGTAATGCTGAGAATATTAGTAGTTCAACTTGGAGCTTTAGTGATAGTGCTAGCTGTGAAAAAACCTACACCTATAATGTGACTTGTTTTGATTATGCTGGAAATTATAATATTAATACGTCAGATTTTACAACTGAGGCTTGTGTAACTGGAGATAGTTCTGGAGGAGGTACAGGAGATACATCATCTTGGACCTGGAGCACTACATCCTACACCGATGAAGAATTTAGTTATAAGTTAAGTATTAATAAAAATATGAGCGAGAAGGATAGAATTAGTATTAAATTTAATGGAGAAACCCATTATGTAGGAGTTATGGACATTCAAACCGATAGAGTGATAATTAATGTTTCTTCAACTTCTCAGCAGGCAACGATAAACTCTGGGGAGAGTCATGACTTTAATATTGATGGAGATAATTATTATGATTTGAGAGTTAGAGTCAATGGTCTCAATTCAACAAAAGTAAATCTAACTATTAATTATATACATGAGCTGGTTACTCCTGAAACTTTCTCGGCTTTGGGAAGTGATAGTGGTAGCGGAAGCGATGGCGGGTCCGGAACAAATAATAATACGGGAAGTTCTAGCGGGTCCGGAACAAGTTCATCCCCTGCAGGATGGATAATTATAGTGATAATTATTATAATTATTATAATCATTGGAATTTTAATTGTTTGGTTTTCAACCAATAAGGGTAGCAATCCTTTTAAATTTGGAAAAGATAAATATGTACAACTATGAGCTATTATAATATAAAAAATTTGTTTAATAGAATGGAATCGCTTTCAGCCATATTCTGGATAGCTATTTTATTTATTTTTCTAGGAATATTTTTACCTATTCTTGGAATTCTTATTTGGATAGGTGGACTGGTGGTATTATTATATATAATTTATTTTCTTGTTTGGCTGTTTCAAGAAATGGGTTAGTCAAAAACACAATGTGCTTCTAGCCCTTGTGTTTTGGATGCTCAAGGAATAAGTGAAGTTCCTTGACATAAAAACAATTAAATACCCTAAAAAAGAGTGTTTTCTATGGCTATTAAGAAAGGCGATAAGGTAAGAGTAGACTATGAAGGAAGATTTGAAAATGGAGTTGTTTTTGATACATCTATGCATGGAGACCATTCTCATCCATTGGAATTTGAAGTAGGAGCAGGACAAATGATTGCTGGGTTTGACACTGGAGTTATAGGATTAGACATTGGAGATGAAAAAGAAATAACTCTTAAACCTGAAGAAGCCTATGGTCAATATAATCCTAAACTGGTACAACAAGTGCCTATGAGAAAAATGCCTACTGGAGCAAAGATAGAAGCAGGAATGGAATTATATGTTAGAACTCCAGATGGAAACGAAATCCCAGTTAAGATTAATAAAATAGTTGGAGATATGGTTGAAATTGATTTGAATCATCCTATGGCTGGAAAGACCTTAATTTTCAAGATAATAATTAAGAGCATTAATGAAGAAAGCGATTTATCTGAACACGATCATCATGACCATCATTCTGAAGAAGTTGAAGATGGTGAAGAAAGCGATGAAGAAGAGACTGATTAATTTTAAATAATATAATCAACCTAAACAATATGTATCCTAATATGAAAATGGATCGCGCCGTATTTATTCTATTCTTATCGACTTATACGTTAATAGCCCCCATAGATAATTTAGCTAGACATTATATGGACTATGAACAATATAAATCTAGAGCAGAGTCTGCAGGAAGTGTTGAAGAAAATAAATTTTGGAATGGTGTTTCGGGGTTGGTTAAACAAAGAATGAAATCTAATGAAATATTTATTCCTGGATCCTATGAAATAAAAAGAGTAAGGGCAAGATATGTTGATGAAAAAAGGAAAAAAATTAGTCCAATACCTAATACTATTGAAAGTTATATATCCTAATTGTTATTTTCACTACCAAAATTAAAGAAAAAATAGCCTATATGTTTAAATAATTGAATTAATCAGAATTTTTATGAATGGATTAGAAAGATTTTGGTTTAAACATGTAAAGGGAAATGTTAGAAGACTGGTTTATGAAGATCCATTGATTCTTGAAAGAATAGGTGACTCAGTTTATCCTAGCTATGAAGACCCCACAGGTTTTGTTAAACTGAATAAATTTCCATCGGTTGTTGTTCAGGTAACTCTAGCTGCCCCAGAAGTAGAAATAGTTCATGGCCTAAAGAATAGGGATGAAACAATTAAAGATGATTTTAATTACTGGAAATATGATTTCTTTGGAGACAGTTTATTAGATGATCCTAGAAATCTAAGAGGATTCTTTATTGATAAAACTGAAGATAGAAATGGTGCAGGTTCTAGATTGACAACAGGATATTTGACCTATGTTAGCCCAACTGAATTTAGAAGCGCTAAAAAGCAAATAAAAATACTCCTTGAAGAACAAGGACTGCAGGCCCATGGTCCTGGAGCCTTTGAGTAAATGGAAAGTAATAAACATATTCTAGTAATTGAAGGTGGAGATGTTAGACTTCCAAATCAACCTAGAGGATATCATATTTGGGTGAGAGAAGATGGAAAGAAAGATTTGGAAGATGTTTGTCTATCGGTAAGACCTAGTGAAGGAAGATTTGTTATGGATATGCATAAAACTAATTATTGGTATGGCGCGGGGCCCTATAGTAATGTGGGAACTCCAGATCCTGTGAAAAGAGTTGATTTGGATGATAGTCAAGAAGCATTATTAATTAGGGCATTAAGTAAAATCTATGATTTGGCATCTCAAAAACATAGAGAAAGCAGACTTCCAGTTAAGTTTAAGTTAAATGATAAATATTTGGCTAGAAAAGCTTTTGAAATATCGCCGTGGTGTGCTTGGGCCGATGGAAAACAAAAATGGAAAGATAGAGGAAATTATTATAGTGCTGAAGAATTAAAAGAACTTAATGATGCTATGAATAGAGATTTTGAAAATGGAACTCTAAGATTGGTAGAACCTTTAGAAGAAGTTGTTTCTGTAGATTAAAAAGATTTAATAATAAATATTAATCAATTGTAGAATTCCGAAAACTAATAACCATAATCCTACTAAATTATTAAGCATTTTTGGGAACATTAATATAAGAATTCCAAAGATTACTGCAAGCAATGCAGATACTGTTAAACTGATTGCTACCATATTATATCAAACACTCTCAAGTATATAGAGGTATGTATTAAAATTCTGTTAAGTGAGCTTGAACGAACTAATCGAAATGATAAACTTCAGGTTTAAAATGATTGATTATATAGCCATCTGAATTGGCATAGGCATTTGCGTGTACGACTAAACCGCCCGAGACAAATGGAAGGTCTAAAGCTAAACTTGAAAGAATAGAAGGATGATTTTCTCCGATTTGATGTCCAAATATATAGGGTTTTTGAGAAAACTGTCGAGCAATATCTGCAAGAGTATCGGCTCCGCTATCACCAAAAGTGGCAACCATTAAATTATTTTCTCTAAATTCATTAGGGGACATGGACCTATCAAAAGATAGTCTTGCCTTAGGAATATATTTATAGGGTTTGTCAGGGATAAAGTTAGGTGAGTTTATTTTTAATGAAGCTAACTCCTTAGGAGAGTAATTATGTAATATGTAAGTGCCACTAGGAGTCCAAACATAGTTAACTGGAAGTTGGATACGATTATTTTCAGCAATTTCTAGAGTAACTCCTTCGGGATGGAATAGATTTTCCAACAATCTATTAAAATTTGCTTTGTTTGTCATAAAAATCTCACTTTTGAAGGATATTTAAAGTTAATTGGTAAAAATCACTACTGGGCTATAAAAATTATAATCTTAGTGTACGTAGAACATCGGTTTTTGGTAATTCAAATGGAGCATCTAGTTTTTTAACCCAATCGGCATGACCTTTTAGATCGGGATGGGATTCTAAGTATTTTACAATTTCTTTCTTTCCACGATAAATTTGGCCTATTTGACTATAGGAACGAGAATCTATTCCGGGAGAAACTTCTAGTTTGATCTTTCCGTCTAGATTGACTGGTTTTCCTAGATAATAGGATGGTTGATGTAAGAATATTCTCTTTTCATTTCCATCGCTGAATGTACCCAGGGCATGAGAATTTTGAGTAGTTTTTATTAAAACTAACTCTCCTTCCTTTAATTCTGGAGTAATATCTTCAAGTTTCATAAAAATAGCATAAATTAATCTCTTTTAAAACTTTTGTTTAGGATAAAAACAAACAGCTGTTTGTTTAATTTTTAGCATTGCTTCTTTCATCAGCAACCAGTCTTAATAGATTGATTAATTTTTGATTATTTTGTGCGTCTCTTCTTCGATTTATTAAAGAACCAAGACCATAAAGTCCCAATAGGGCTCCGCCGGCAATGGTTAAATCTGCAGAATATTCTATTTTTGTGTTTAAATCTTGCATAAGGGCAGGATAATCTGTAATATTAGAAGAAGACATCAAATCATCTTGGGCTTTAGTATGTTGGCTGCCAAAATATGTAACTCCTGCGAATCCTAATAGTATGGCGGATGATGCTCCGAGAACAATTCCTTTTTGAATTTTGTTTATTAGACTCATTTTAATCAGCCCCCGTTAATTGATCGTTTCTAGCGTTAACAAACACCTGTTCTTCTAATAAACTGATACTAAGAGGAGTTCTGGTTTCATAGACTAATCTTTTAACTTCTTCTGTAGGAACAACCGAAGTACATCTTGTTTTAAAATCATCCAGGGTTGTGCCCAAGGAAGTAAGAAATATTCCATCAGATAATCTAAATTCCTTATATTGAACTCTACCCATGTCTAAACCATAGACTACATTGATTGTATTGCCCTGGGCTCCAAAGTAAGCATTTTTTGCTACATTTTCCAAATTAATTTCTCCGTTTAACATGTTGTTTGCTAGAAAATTTCTTTTTCTGAATATTTAAATCTTGGCTTTGGACCTTTAATCAGGATATTTGCAATGCTAGGTCTAAAGAAACAGGAACTAAATCTCTAATAATCTTTTTTCTTCCATCCAGGTAGAATCTTTCAGGATTTTTAGCATAGGCATAGTAATCTTTTAGAAAAGAAGGTTCACAAAACCAGCCATATTCGCTTCGTGCTTCACGAGTATTACTTAGGGTTAATCTATATCGGGGATCATGCTTAGAAGTAATAAATATTTCAGGTAAATCTTCTGCTAATTGCTTACCTGTTAAATCTACAATTATTTTTCTTTCAGGATCATAGTTCCAAGCGTGCCATTCTTCCCTGCTTTGTCCAGGTATTTCACTAAAATAACCGGCCAGCTCTCTTAACTTAGTTACTCTTGAAGTAATTCTAGCTGCATCCTGACAATTTCTTTCTGGAAAATCAGGAAAAACTAGTTTTAGATAATTTAGAATTAAATTTAGATCTCGGGCATAGGGTAATTGTTCTAATTTTATTAAATTTTCCATGAAAATCTCATAAAATAGGGTTTTAAATACATATGGAAAACTGAAAAGTATTATTTATAGAACTCGTTATCTAGATATTTTTCAAGAGGAACATATCCATTTTCCTTCAAAATATCTAATACTTCTTTTCTAGTTTTTATATTGTGAATCATTCTATGATGATTAGGGCATAAACCTATAAGATTTTCCCTAGAATTATTATCATGATTGTGATCTAGATGGTGTAAATCTACTATTTTATCGAAACCACAAACGACACATTTTTTAGTTATTTCTTTCCATAATTTAGGATCAATATTGTGATGTTGTTTAATACTATGTTCTTTCATTCTATCCATATGAAAGACCGAGAGATAACAGCTTTTACAAAAACCAAATGCCTGATTAGGTAACATTCTTTTGCACCGTTTACATTCTATTAATTTAGGTTTCCAAATTAATTTTTTATAACAAACTTTACACAATCCTTTTGCTTTTCCGGATAAAGCTATTTCTTTTTCTTTCTTACAATTAACACATAAACCCTTAACCATTATATATTTAGGTCTCTAAAGTATATAAATCTTTCGGTCTCTAAAAGTTTAAATAGTTATTCTCACTTTTTTAATTATGAAAATACTAAAAGAAAAATCTAGAGAGTATAAAGGGCAAGCATATTATAAGTATAAAATCAATGTTCCAGAGGTTATTCTAAGCCAAACAGGGTTTAAAGCCGGAGATGAATTGATAGTAGAAACTGAAAAAGGCAAACTTATTCTAAAAAAGAAATAAAATTAATTATTTTATTAGTAACTTGGACTAAGAATTGGCTGAGGGGAACCATTTAAAGTTCTTACTAAATTCATTGAATCAGCTAATTCATTTTCATTAGTTTCTTTTTTAAATACTCTTTTAGCAGCAGCATAAAATCTTTTCAGAGTTTCACTAAAGTTAGCTTCTCTATAAGGCATTACAACTTCCCTTTGAGAACCTTCTCTTTCTATAGATATAGAAAAATAATGTTCAGCACTATTGCCTATTCTAGGAGTATATTCTACTAGAGTATCTCTTGTGGATAAATGGCGAAGAACTGCTTTTCCAATATCTCCTTGAACTTCATAAATGTCTAATCTGCAATTTGTATTTCCTATTTTGTGCATAAATTTTATCATTCTAAAGCGTTTTTATACCTTTCTAAAAATTAAACGAACCCTTCCGATATAATATTATTAAATGTTCCAAGAGAGGAGATCAACCTGAGTTTGTTTAGAATTTGGTCAAACTCCTTCTCCTGGGAAAAAGAGGTGTATCCGTAGATACAATATACTAAAGCATAGGAAGTATATAAAGATTATGAAAGACTAGTTATGCGAACTTTTAATTTTCTGATTAATTAAACGAACCCTTCTTTTGCGCTAGAAAGTTTGAGCGGAAAGATTTATTAATCTAGGTTTTACTAAAATAATATGGTAAAAGGATTATTAAGAAAAATTGAAATAGGTCTTGTAACGACATCGTTAGTTTCAGGATTAGTTGGAGTTTATGGAGTAAGCAAACTTGCTGGAGAGTCAATGTCTGGCGGAAGACTACCTGAAGCTGAAGAAAGAATAGCTGCAGATATAGTGGATGTTGCGACACCTATTTGCTATGGTTCAACATTACTTTCATATATAGTTTCCAGAACTAGAAGAAAATTAGAAAAGGATCATGTTGATGCATTCATAAATTTTCAAACTAACGAATTACCTAGAGAGTATTAAAACGAACTTTATATCTATGCTGAAAGTTCTAAGCAGTGATTGAAAGATTAAGCTATAAGAATTATTCTGACTTTGGAGGTCTATTTCTACCAAAGTATGTTGCAAAAACAACCGGCAAATCTAATTGTTCTGCCCTTTTTAGACGTCTATCTGAAAAAGTCAAATCTAAAGATCTGACTACTTGAGTAACTACATAGTATCCAGATTCTATACTTGCAATAGTTTTAAAATTATCATTTAGATATAACACTTGCTTTTCCACAGGTAATGCGTCATGTACTTCTATAACTCCTGGAAGTTTCATACCTTTTATTTCTAATTCTAATTTGTAAACTAAATTATCCATAAGTCTGATTAGAGTAAGAGTATAAAAATGTATCGATTAAAGCGTACTTTCGACGTTAGGGACCTCAAAACGGCAGTTAAGAGTGATTAGGCGAACTCCTCCTTTAGCTAGAAACTGCGGGTTTTTGGCTTATTTTATAGTACTGAACTGCATAGGTAACATAATTTGCTTTTATATGTGATGATCCCATTGAGCGCTTTTCATAATGACGATCAGAATCGTCAGAGATTAATCCTGCGTTTGCTCCTCTTGGGCGACTTAATTTGACTTTAAACTCTAGATCTTCCCTATCAAAAGGAACATCTCTGGAAACCAATTTTGGTCTGCCTATTGGCTTTCCTTCCGGTCTTTTTAATATATAAAATCCTTTCATAAAAAATTAACCATTGTTGCGTTTTTATACTTTTCGATGTTTTATGCCGGGCGCGTTCGGCCTTCGGCCTCACATGGACTGAAGTTATTATTTTTTAGGACACCTGGCTGCCTTTTGATTAAACGAACTTGAGAATTAGTTAGAAACTGCTGGTTTTTGGCTTGTTTTACGCAAAGATCTATGCGCGGAATAGCTTGTGGCACCAGAAAATAAGCCAAATAAACCAACAATTCCTGCATCTAGATAATCTTTTGGATTATTAAGTGTAAGCCCAGAGTATAGGTAAGAAGCAGCCACCATTTCAGAAGCCAATGCTAAAGTTCCAAATATTGTTCTTTCAAGTCTATCTGCTCGTGCACAGTACCATTTCCAGTGTTCTTCTGAATATCGAGAATTCTGCTCCTGCTCTTCTCTTATCATTGCCTGTAAAGGCATTGCTGCTAGACTTCCACGAAAATCTTGAGGTTTTATTTCCATAAAAATTTAACCCCTGCCGAGTTTTTATACTTTTCCATGAAATTAGGCTAAAATGGCTGAAAATAATTGTTAAAAGGCAGTGGTTTTTTGGTAAGATTTTGGATAATTAACCGAACTTTATAGGTGAATTAAAGTTGTTAGCGATGCTAGAAGGTTTGAGCATAATATTCTGGGAATACCTTGACTAAATTTTCTAAAAAATCTGATTCTTCTGCTGAGATAATTACAAAATTATCAAAAGGTTCCCACTCATAGGGATTAATGCCTTTGGTTTTTAGGAGCTGGTTAACTCCATGTCTATAGGTTGTTTGGAAGATGGTTCTTCTAAAATGAGACTTTCCTTTTTTTGGAGAATGAAAAGAATAGGGTAATGCGGAGTCCAACAGCTGTTGGCTTGGACCTTGCTTTCCTGGATTGAGGTCTATGTTCTCCGGGTGTTGGGGAAGGTGTTTGAATTCGATGTCCGTCCTTCCAATGGACAGCTCCGCTTGTTGATGTTCAACCGGATTTCCGCGTGCGTAATTCCTATAAATTGGATGACTTTGTCTCCAGTTTTTTCGTCTTTGAACCTCTTCTAGGGAAAGGGATTCGAGTTCGGATTGCCTATCTAGCCCCTTTTGTGGCATAAATATAATAAAAAAATGAAAAATATAAGCTTATGGGTGTTTAAATGATAAGAATAAACAGCTGTTTACTTCTTAGTTACCTTTTCTTCCTTAAGCATGAACTTGGATATGAGGAAAACAACCAATGCTATGATGAGGAAGTAGATTAAAGCTGATAAAAACGATCCCCAGGCGATTCCTTTCCAGACCCAGAAATTCCAAACGGCTGTTTGCCAGGCTCCTCCAGGTATAAATGGAGTTATTAGGGGCATTATTATGTTATCAACTAAAGATTTGATCATTGTATTGGCTGCAAAACCCATGATTACGGCAACAGCGAGTCCTATGACCTTATATTCTTTCAAAAATTCTCTGAATTCTTTGGCTAAACCTATGCTTTTTTGAACTACCATGATGATACCTCCTTTCATAGACCTTAACGGGCTGAAAAATCAGTCGGAAAAGATTTTTGAGAGTAGGATTATGAGCAAAACGCCTAAAATTGTGGTTAAAAAAGGCATAAAAAGGGGCGAAGAGCCCAAACCAACTTCGTAACCTAGGTTTTCAGCGGTTTTTTCAAGAATTTGGGACAAAGAATCCCTCCAGGCAAAGGCAATGGTGAATCCGATGGCTGCAACAAGGGCCATTTTGATCTGTCTGCGGAACTCCTTCCGGAAGGATCGTTTGGTTTTTAGTATTTTCATCGTTTTTTGTTAATTTTTAGACGAAATTTGAAGAATCACTGGCAATTTCGGAGATACACGAGCTACAAAGTTCTAAAGAAAGACCATGTTTTGCCATTTCTATACTTTTCAATTGTACTCCGCGGGTGTTTTTGTGACATTTTTGACAAAAAATGTCTGATGTTGACCAAATTGAACCATATTTTACCATATTTATTATTTTTTTGTCCTCGTATAATCTATAATACACGGAGGTTTTTAAACTTTTTGTCTGAAAAAGAGGTTGAACTCCTAGAAGAGGAAGTTTAATCGTACTAGATTTAAATGATCAAACGTCCTCCTCCGGGAAAAAGAGGTGTATACTTATTATAGGAATAGGAGGTATTTAAATGTTTTGTTATTTTTTGATGAAAATATGCTAAAAATATCGATTTTATCAATTTTTAACGGTTTTTAATTGTTAATTTTTAACGGTTTTTATAGATAATCAAAATTAATGGTTTTGCTTAAAAGTTTGAGCATTTTTTTATGATTTTTTAATAAAATTAAGAGTGTTTGAAGCAGTTTTATTGATAAAACAGGTGTTTTTGAGTGTTCAAACAGCTGTTTTTTGGAGCATAGAGGGTGTTTGTCTGCTGTTTAAGGGTGTTTGTCTGAGCATTTTTTGATGAAAAATTAAAAAGGTTATCGACGGTTTTAGAGGCTATAGACGTAAGGTTTATATAGTATAGGACTTGATATATAATTATGTTAGACTGGTTATTTAAAAAAAAGGAAAATAAACTTGAGGAAAAAACTCAAGAAGGTTTTAATTCTGTTAAAAAAGATATTGATGCTGTTGGAAAGTGGATAAAGTACTTGGATGGGAGAGACAAACAGGTGTTTGACGTATTAAATGAGTTAAAATTGGAATTAGCGTCGATTAAAGATGAGATCGAAAGTTTGCGCGAAGGAGTTGATGTGGTTTCTGAGGGCGACAAAAACAAACAGGTGTTTAAGAAATCGGCTGTTTTAGGTAAACAGACAGCTGTTGAAGCTGTTGATATTGCTGTTCAAACAGCTGTTCAAACAGGCAATTTTTACGAAATTCTAAAGAATCTTAGTGCAAATGAAAGACTCCTCATTTTTACCTTAATGAACAGCGAAATGAAGCTAAGCTATGAAGATTTGGCACTTTTACTAGGAAAAGAGCGATCAACCGTAAGAGGACAAATAAATGCTATAAAACAGAAGAATGAGGGATTAATTATGGAAATAACAGAGAAAAACGGTAAAAAGAGGGTCTTTGTACCGGCAGAAATACGTGAAAAACTAGCAAAATATGGAAAAGTGAGAGTTAACAAGGGTCAAAAGGTTCGCGTTAATAAGTCAAATGATGAAAATAGTGAAAAAGAAGCAGAAAAAGTGAAAAGTGAGGGCCCATGAGTATGGAAAAAATGATCAATTTGAGTCAAAAAGAGAGAGTTTTACTGAGGGGCCTTGAAAGCGAAAGTTTGAGAGTAATAGTGTCAAAAAACAATGGCGGAATGAGGTTTAATAGAAAAATAGGGTTTTCACGTTCAAGCAAAAGTGAGGAGAAATTGGAACAAAATGATCAATTTCTCTGATTTAAACTGTAGGAAAAATTGAAGATTTGCCTTTATAGAGCTTAAAAGGGCTGATTTTTAGCTTTTTGGAAAGATGAGGTTAGCAATAGCGTAGCTTAAACGTTGTTCGTTTAACCGGTTAATTAATTTTTTATAATTCTCTCAAAGCTAAAATCGTATCCAGAGAAGCCAATTTCTTGAACTCTGAAGAGATTTTAAGGAAGATTTTCTTATTGTTTTCTTTGATTTTACCGATGGGAATACCTTTTTTTGTTAGCTTAAGAACATAATCTCGTATGGATGACTCGGTAAGACTTAATTTCTGAGAAACTAGAGGATAATCGACGGAAAAACCTTCTTCTTCAAGTTGATAGATGGTTGAAAAAACTAGCATTTCTTGATTGGTTAAATGTTTAAACTTCGATCTGAGCTCTTTTTTCATGGAATCTAGGGATTCTAGTATCTGGGAAACCTGGTCAATGGCTGCTATTTTGTCGATTTTCCCTTTATTATGTGTTTGTCTGTCTGTCTGTTGGTTTGTCTGTCTGTCTGTTGGAACCCCCCTATTTCTTGTGGAAAGTCTGTAAACATGGGGTTTTAGACGTTTATAGGGCCAATCAGATGTTGGAGGTTCGTATAATTCATCTTCTTGTTGGATATCTGCCTTATTTATCTGTTGGTTTGTCTGTTGGTCTATCTGTCTGTCTGAGGGTTTATTAGATATAGTATTGAGAGTTCGTTTAATATCTTGAATTTCATTTAATAGTGAAGAGAATTGGTCTTTAAGTGATTGAATATCAATTTTTGCGCGGGTAAATGCTTCTTTAATTGGATCCTTGTCCATAGAATTCAAGAGTCATCAGAGTTATTATAAATATTGTTATTCTGAAATACAGCATTCTGGTTTTTATGGGACTGAGCATTGGAATAAATTTGGAATGCTTGATTGCTTAGACGCCATCTTTGTCTTTTTAGGTAGGAAACGCCGGAAGAATTTTTAGTTATTAGATTGATTAAGCCTTTTTTTGACAAATCAGCAAGAATTATTTTAATAAATTCTTCATCTCGAGCGATTTCTTTGGCTATGTCGGAAGTGAATTTGCTTTCGGGAGAGTTTTCAAAAAGATAATGTAGTATTTGTTCAGATATTTTGTCTTTTTTTTGTTGGGATATGATGGGCATGGAAGATAAAACCGAATAACTTATTTAAAGCTACTGATTTGAAAAATTTTATATTTCATAAGACTTAAATAATGAACTCAAGGCAGAATTATATGTCGGAAATAAAATATATTGAACCTTTCAAGAGTGCTGAAGTTAGTGCAATACTAGATCCTATCGTGAAAGAATGGTTTTTTACTAGGTTTAAGGATTATTCATTGACTCAGTTATATGGTGTAAAAAATATTTATGATAGAAAAAACATTCTGGTTAGTGCACCTACTGGCGGAACTAAAACACTTACAGCTTTTCTGGGAATAATTAATTATATTGTCTCTCTTGCACTGAAAAATGAACTGGAAGATAAGATATATGCAATCTATACTTCTCCATTAAAGGCATTGAGCAATGATATTTTTGTTAATTTAATTAATCCACTCGAAGAAATTGAGGCTTTAGCCTTGAAAAAAGGAATAAAGATGCAAAAGATAAGAGTAGGATTAAGAACAGGAGATACAACGGCGGCTGAAAGAGCTAAACATGCTAGAAAGAGCCCACACATATATGTTACAACTCCGGAAAGTTTGGCCATAGTATTGACAACTGAGAAGTTTGTGGAAAATGTTAAGAATTTGGAATTTGTTATAGTGGATGAAATACACGCATTGACTAATAAGCGAGGAGTTTACCTTTCACTTACTCTTGAAAGACTGTGTAATTATAGTAAAATTGAACCGGTGCGTATTGGACTTAGTGCCACCATATCTCCTCTGGAGGAAATAGCTAAGTTTTTAGTGGGAACTCAGAGAGATTGTTTAATTGCAGCAGTTAAATTGAATAAGAAGATTGAAATTGGGCTGGATTATCCAGGAGATAATATTCTGGAAGCGGAAAATCAAGTAAATCAAAAAAAGTTTTACAAATTATTGGATGAATTGATTGAAAAAAATAGAACCACATTGATATTTACTAATACTAGGGCAGCTACAGAAAGAATAATTCATTTTTTAGATATGCATTTTCCAGGAAAATATGAAGGTTTGATAGGGGCCCATCATGGTTCCATGTCTAAGGAGAAAAGATTGGAGATTGAAGATAAATTGAGAGCAGGACAATTGAAAGTTGTTGTTTCCAGTACGTCTTTGGAACTGGGAATAGATATAGGAAGCATAGATCTGGTTGTGATGATTAGAAGTCCTAAGTCGGTTTCTAGAGCGTTGCAAAGAATTGGAAGAGCAGGCCATAAACTCCATGAGAATCCTAGGGGCGAATTCATAGTTTTGGATAGGGATGACTTGGTGGAATGTAGTATATTGATGAAAGAGATGGTGGAGGGTAAAATTGATAGAGCAGATATACCAAAAAATTGTTTAGATGTGCTGGCTCAGCAGATATTTGGAATGGCCATATCTAGAATATGGGCTGTGGATGAACTACTTGCAACCATTAGAAGGAGTTATTGCTATGAAAATTTGAGCAAAGAAGATTTTTTTGATGTGGTTAGTTATCTAGCAGGAGAGTATGCTCTAGAACATAGAAATGTTTATGCTAAAATATGGTATGATAAAGAAAAGAATCAGATTGGAAAGAGAGGAAAGATGGCAAGAGTTATGTATATGACTAATATAGGAACTATTCCTGAAGAAGGATTCATAAGCGTTACAATTCAGAATCCGGTTGAGCAGAGAGGGCAGATAATAGGTAAGATTGATGAATCCTTTCTGGAGAGAATGAAAAGAGGAGATATTTTTGTACTAGGGGGAGCAAAATATCAATATCTTTATTCCAGAGGTATGAAGGCCTATGTTTCGGCAGGGGTTACTAAAAATCCTACAATCCCTAGTTGGTTTTCTGAACAGTTGCCCTTGAGTTTTGATGTGGCTTTGAGCATTGGACGGTTTAGAAAGCTGTTGAAAGAGAGATTGAACAATAAGAAAGAAGCAATAGAATTTATTATGGAAAATGTTTATTGTAAAAAACATGTGGCTGAAACGATTTATAACTATTTTCTTGAACAAAGTAAGTTTGCTGCAGTTCCGGATGTTAATACTTTGGTGGTTGAGAAGTTCAAATCAGATAAGGAAGTATTAATGTTTCATTCGCTCTATGGTAGAAGAGTAAATGATTCTTTGGCTAGGGCCTATGCTTTTGCTGCCGCTAGACTAAAGTATAGAGATATAGAAATAGGAGTAAATGATAATGGCTTCTTTATATCGGGAACAGAATTGGATGAAAATAAGATAATTGATTTTGTAAAAAGTAAAAATTTGAGGGAGATATTGAAAGAGGCAGTGGAAAGAACCGAAATACTTAACCGAAGGTTTAGACAGTGTGCTGCTAGATCTTTGATGATTCTTAGAAACTATAAGGGAAGAGAAAAGAGCGTAGGTAAACAGCAGATGCATTCAGGATTTCTATTGGTGGCAGTAAAGAAGATAAGTAATGAGTTCCCCATACTTAGAGAAGCAAGGAGAGAGGTTTTTGAGGATTTAATGGACATAAAAAGTGCTGAGCAGGTGTTAAAGTGGATTGAAAATGGAACGGTTAAGCTGAAGAAGATAAGAACACCTTTTGTAAGTCCTTTTGGGGTTAATCTTTCATTGGAAGGAAGATCGGATCTTATTAAGATGGAAGATAGGGCTAATTTTTTAAAGAGAATGCATGAATTACATATGAAAGCCATAGGAAATAAATAAAATTAGTTATGAATAGGTGGTAAAAAGGAGTAATTAGGTTTAAAAATTAGATAAAAAGTATAATTTTATGGTAAATAACTATTTAATAATAAATTATAAAGACAAATCTGTTGAAAGTAGAAAAATAACCTTGACTGCAACCCCTTTGTTAGATGAATGTGGAAAAGATGAATATACCTTGGAACATCATCCAGCATATGTTGCAACTAAAATTGCAAAGAAAATAAAAGAAGGAGAAGCATTGATGTTTGGAAATAGAGTTAATTTAAGATCTGGAGAAGGAGTTAAGGGTCACGCAGTATCTAACTTGGAGATAATGTTAGTTATTCCTACTTCTGAAATAAGAGATGTTGAATTTAAAGCTATTGCTTGAGTATCAACGAAAGTATTAATTAGCCTTTTTATGAATTAAAATAATGAATAATATAAAATATATGGGAAAATGTTTGCTGATTGAAGAAAATAAAGAAAAAATATTAGTAGTAGGGGATTTGCACTTTGGAGTGGGAGAAGAATCATTGGGAAGTATCTTGTCTGGAGAAGTTTATGGTCAAATATTAGATGATTTGAATGAAATATTTGATAAAACTGGAAAAGTAGATAAAATTGTGCTTTTGGGTGATTTAAAGAACAAGTTTTCAGAGTTGAATCAAGAAGAAAGGAATGATTTTATTAATTTCTTTGATTATTTGGAGAAAAAATGTGATAGAATAATAATTACTAAGGGAAACCATGATAATTTTTTAATTAATTTTACTTCCAAAAGAAAAATTGAACTTTTAGATTATTATATTAATGAAAAGTATGCTTTTTTACATGGAGATAGGGATTTTTCTGAAATAAATGATAAAAAGATTAAATATTGGATAATGGGTCATCTGCATCCAGCAATAGTTCTGACGGAAGGAGTCAAGAGCGAGAAATATAAATGTTTTTTAGAAGGACGATGGAAAGACAAGAAAATTATAATTTTACCTAGTTTTTCAGGTCTAAAGGAAGGAATTGATGTGAGAAATATGAAAAATGAAATGCCTTGGAATTTTAAATTAAACGAATTTGAAGTTAAAATTATTGGTGAGAACCTAAAAGTGCTGGAATTTGGTAAATTAAAAAAATTAAACTAATTATTTGGATAATTTAATGGTTGGTAGGTTGACGTGGGATGGAAGATCAAGTTCTTCTTCTAATGCTAATGCTTTAATAGTAGATTTATGAATTATGGTATTTATGATTCCTACTTTTTGATCTGAATTGGATTCTTTTGAGTTCCAATTTTTGATTAGATCTTTGGTTTCTTCTTTAGTTCCGGATAGAAGAATTAAACCTTTGAATGAAATAACTGCTTTGGTTTCAACTTTCTTGGTTTTAGGATCTTCAGAATCATATTTTATTTCATAGGAAAAAGGAAATTTAACTATCTCTTGATCTTTTAGTAATTTAGTATCTTCTTTTTTAGGATCTTCAAAACTAATGTTGGTTTTGATTTGAACGTTTTCTAATTTGACAGATTTTTCTGCTGAAATTTTAGTAAAATTAAAACCAAGAATATTCATGTTGAAAGAAGGATTAAGCTAAGTCTTCTTCTGAAATAACTACAAAATCACCAATGGCAATTATTGTATTATAAGGAACTAATATGTCCTTGGAAGAAGAAACTTCTAAATTTAAATTTCTAGTGTAAGGTGTAGGATCTTTTATTACCAGTTGAATTAATTCTCCAGTTCTGGTTTCAAAAGTAATATCTTTAACTATACCTAATCTTTTACCCTCTTTTGTAACAACTAATTTTCCAACGATCTCTTTTAGTGGTTTTTTGTCTAAAGTCATAATTGATTGTATAAGATATGATATTTAAACTTTTCCATAATCCATTAAGATATATTTTAGTATCTGAAACAAGAGAAAAAGACGATAAAAAGTTAGAAATGCACTTTTTTAAAATTAAAAATGAATTATTAAAGATTGAAATAGGAATGAAATTAATAGAAAAAAGTAAAAAATGACCTACCCTCCCACCCTATGATTTCTATTGGAAATATATGAATAAATTTATAAATGATTTTTTTAACTTTTTCTTTTTCTATTTTTTATTTATAAATATATATATTATATATTATATATTATATTATATATATTACAGAATAGATATTAAAGTTCTTATTAATTAACAGTTTACACGTAAAATATTTTTTAAATTATTTTTCCAACGGAAGTGAGGGTGTGGGTGTTTCAATCTATTTTTTGAATTTATTTTTTTAAATTAAAGCTATAATTTTTAGTAAAATAACATATTATCGTCGTATTTTCGATTTTTTTAAAAATTATACAAAAATCTTATTTTTTATTCCATAGGAAACAATGCTTAGAGGATAGATAAGTTTATAATAAGGATAGTGTTCTAATTTTTATTAAAGAGGTAAAAATGAGTGATAAATTAGATGCAATATTTGATTCTTTTGAAAATAATAATTTATTTAAAAATAAAACTGTGCTTCAATCAAATTATGATCCGGATAGTATAGGTCATAGAGATGAACAGATTGAGTTAATAGCATCCATACTTGCTCCAGCTCTTAGAGGAGAAAAGGTAAGTAACTTATTTGTTTATGGTAAAACTGGAACTGGTAAAACTCTATCTATTAAACATGTAGCTAGTAAAATGACTTCTCGTTTGAAGAAAACGGATGAAGATAGTCTAAAGTTTGTTTATGTTAATTGTAAATTAAAGAAAGTAGCAGATACGGAATATAGAATGTTGGCAGAAATTATAAGTGAATTGGGTGGAGATGTGCCTTCTACAGGATTGCCTACGGATCAGGTGTACAAGAGGTTTGTAGAATTAATTGATAATAAGAAACAGATGGTTATTTTGGTTTTGGATGAAATAGATCAAGCAGTAAAAAAAATATCCGATACATTCATTTATTCACTTACTAGATTAAATACGGAATTAAAAAATGCTCAAATTAGTATTATTGGTATAAGTAATAGTTTAACGTTTATGGATGATTTGGATCCTAGGGTAAAGAGTTCATTGGGAGAAGAAGAACTAGTATTTCCCCCCTACAATGCCCTACAATTACAAGATATATTAAAGGCAAGGGCAGATAGTGCGTTTAAAGATGCAATCCTGGAAGAAGGAGTTATTGCTAAATGTGCTGCCTATGCCGCTAGGGAGCATGGAGATGCTAGAAGGGCGCTGGATTTACTTAGGGTTGCAGGAGAATTGGCTGAAAGAGAAAGTAGTAAGAAAATAACTCTATTACATATAGACGTGGCTAATAGTAAAATAGAGAAAGATAAAATGTTAGATATAATCGAAAGCGAACCCAGACAATTTCAATTGGTTCTGTATGCTATTATGAATTTAGCAGATCAAAAAAACAATAGTGATATATTTACTGGAGAGGTATATAATAATTATCAGGAAGTTTGCGAAAAAACTAAAAATGAAATACTTACCCAAAGAAGAGTTTCAGACATTTTGGCTGAATTTGACATGTTGGGTTTGATTAACACTCACGTTATTAGTAAAGGAAGGCATGGAAGGATGAGAGAAATAAAACTCATGCTTGCACCTAATATAAAACAAAAAGCAAAAGAAATATTAGAAAAATCCCTTTACTCTTAATAGGAACTAAAATGAAAGAAGAAGTAATGAATGTAATAAGAGAGAAAGGATTGTTATTAGAGAGAGAAATATTTGATTTATTGAACAGCTTTCAACATCCAAGGGATGCAAAAGAATTATTGGAAGGATTGGAAAGATTTTCAGGTCAAAAAATAATAAATCGTGCTGTGTTAAACAAAAATTTTGGATTTGTTAAGAATTTTGTGAGTAATTTGAATGGAGAATCTAAAACTGAAGTAGAAAATGTAATAATAAAATTAGGATTAAGTTTAGAAATAACTAAGGAAACTGCAATAGTTGAAAAAAAGGAGAATTTTGATAAGCTGAAGGATATTTCTAGAAAAAATTTGGAAAATCTTAGAAATGACTTTAAAATATTTTATTCAACAACTAGAAATGATAAAAAACTAGAGGTGGCTGATTTTGTAGGTAATTTTAGAGCAAGATATCATCAGCTACAAAAGATTTTAATGAATAGACCGGACCTACAGAATCTAGTATCTATTAATAAGATAGGGAGCGATAGAAATAATTATACTATCATAGGGATTGTTAGCGAAAAGAGAGTAACTAAAAATAAAAATTTAATAATTACTTTTGAGGATTTAACTGGAAAGATAAGTACTCTTATTAAATTCGATAAGGTTGAAGTTTTTAAAAAGGCGGAAGAGCTCTTATTGGATGACATTGTGGCAGTCAGAGCTTCGGGAAGCAGGGACATGCTATTTGTTAATGATATATTTTTTCCAGATGCTTTCAATGGAGAAAAAGTAAGATTTGAGAATGAAGTTAATGTGGCTTTTCTTTCGGATATTCACGCTGGTGGAGCCAAGCATTTGCAAAAGAGCTTTGAAAACTTCTTGGAATGGATAAATAGTAACGATGAAACTGCTAGGAAAATAAAATATATTATGATTTCAGGGGATAATGTGGATGGAGTAGGTATTTTCCCAGGTCAAGAAAATTTGTTAAAATTAAAGAGTATGGAGGAACAGTATGCTCTTCTAGCATCCTATCTTAAACAAATACCTAAACATATTACTATGTTTATGTGTCCAGGTCAGCACGATGCGGTAAGGGTGGCCGAACCTCAACCCATAATTGGGAGAAGATATGCGGCACCATTATATGATATAGAAAATTTAATTCTGGTAAGTAATCCTTCTTTGATAAAATTGTTGGAAAATGAAAAGGAATTCAAAATATTAATGTATCATGGAGACAGCATACACACATTTATTCATGAGATTCCTGAATTGAGAAGTCAAAAACTTAGCCCGGCAAAGGCAGTAAGGCACATGCTGAAGAGAAGACATCTATTTCCATTACACTCTGAAGCAATATATATTCCAAATGCCGAAAAAGATAATCTTGTGATTAGTGAAGTTCCGGATGTGGTTTGTACTGGGGAAGTTCACAGAATCGATGTGGAAAATTATAATGGTGTATTGATTATGACTGGAAGTTGTTGGCAGGGACAAACACCTTTCGAAGAAAAGGTAGGAAATGTTCCGGAGCCGTGCAAAGTTCCTGTTTTAAATCTAAAAACTCGCGAACTAAAGATTCTTGATTTTGGAAATGAAGAAGAACTAAGGGAGTTACATATAAAATGAACATCAAGGAATATTTTAAGGAAATAGAAAAAGAAGTTAAAAGAAATTATTTAATTGCAAATGGTGCTAGGGAAAAAGGATTAGATCCGGCTAGAGAAGTTGAAGTTCCTTTGGCAAACTCCCTGGCTGAAAGAGTCGTGGGTCTGATTTCGGTGTTATATCCTCAGGTTTCGAATACTAAAATTGTTGAAAGAATTTTAGAATTGGAAAAGCAATTTGGTTCATTGGATCCGGCCGTGGCTTTAACCATTGCAGAAGAAGTTGCAAAGGAAAAGTTTTGTAAGTTTACTAGTCATCTGGAAGCAATGGAGGCAGGAATAAGAGTAGCTATAGGTTATATGACTCTAGGTTATGTCTCTTCTCCTTTGGAGGGTTTTATACAACTAAAAGTAAAGAAAACAAAGGATGGAAAAGACTTTCTTGCACCTTATTTTTCTGGACCGATAAGATCGGCTGGAGGAACAGAAGCAGGATTTTCATTAGTGGTGGTGGATTATTTGAGAGAAGTATTTGGTTATGCAAAATATGATCCCACTGAGGATGAAGTTAAGAGAGGTATTCAGGAATGTTATGCGTATCATGAAAGAGTTACAAATTTGCAGTATCTTCCTTCGGAACAGGAAATAGAATTCTTAATGAGAAATATACCTATTCAATTAACAGGGGACCCTAGCGAAGATAAGGAAGTGTATAATTATAAGGATCTTCCAAGAATCGAAACTAATTTTATAAGATCTGGATTTTGTTTGGTTATGGGTGAAGGAATTGCACAAAAAGCACCTAAAATATTTGGAAGAGTTACAAAATTAAAACAAAAAGGATTCAAATTAACGGATTGGACTTTTCTTGAAGAGTTTGTTAAACTACAAAAGAAAATAAAAGAAGGAAAAGCAGCTGGAGGAACTAGAGGAGGAGCAACCTATATGCAGGATCTGGTTGCTGGAAGACCTGTATTTGCTCATCCATCAGCTTCGGGTGCATTCAGATTAAGATATGGGCGAGCTAGAACAACCGGATATTCGACTTTAGCCATAAGTCCAGCTACCATGGGTATTACTAATGATTTTATTGCTATAGGTACTCAATTAAAAATAGAAAAGCCTACTAAGGGATGCACTGTTGCTTCATGCGATAGTCTTGATGGACCAATAGTTAAATTGGTGGATGGAAGTGTTAAAAGAATAGCAGATTATGATACGGCCATAAAGATATATCATAATGTGACTGAAATTTTATATTTGGGAGATATATTGGTTCCATTTGGAGATTTTGCCAATAGAAATCATCCTTTGGAGAAACAAGGATATATAGAGCAGTTTTGGTTAGAAGAATTAAGAAAAGAAGGTGGCGATTCGGAGCTGATGGTGGATTTTGAAAAAGCCAAAGAGCTGTCTTTAAAATATAAAATTTCACTTCATCCAAATTATATTTATTTCTGGACTCAAATAAAATATGATTCATTTTTAGCTTTAGTTGATTGGATTGCCCATGGAAAACTGGATAATTCTCATCTATTATTACCTTACTCTAGAATCGATGCAGAAAGATTCGTTAAGGGCAAACGTGCATTGGAAATAATCGGTTGTGAACATCTGGTTTCAACAGAGAATGTGATATTAAATGAAAAAGATAGTTTTGCTTTGTTATTTAATTTAGGATTAGACATAACTGAGAAAAGAAATATTATCTTGGAAGATGAAATGAATATTTTGAGTGCAAAAATTTCTGAGAAAGAAGTGTTGGAAGTAATTAATTCTCTTTCAAGTGTTAGAATAAGGGATAAACTTGGAACTATGATTGGTGCTAGAATGGGGCGACCGGAAAAAGCAAAGCTTAGAAAGCTTACGGGTAGTCCTCACGTACTATTTCCAGTGGGAGAAGAAGGCGGCCGATTAAAGAGTTTTCAATCTGCTCTTGAAGCGGGAAGTGTCAAAGCAGACTTTACTAATTTTTATTGTAATAATTGTAAGGAAGAAACGGTTTATCCTAAATGTGAAAAATGTGGGAATTATTGTGTAAAACAATTTTATTGTAGAGAGTGCAATGACAGTTTAAATGAAAAGTGCACTCAACATGAAATGGGTCAGGAGTATAGTTCTAAAAAAATAGATATTGCTAAATATTTCGAACACGCTAGAAAATCCGTCGGATTAAGAAATGAAGATATAGGTTATGTAATTAAAGGAGTAAAGGGGACAAGTAATAAGGAACATAGTTGTGAGTTACTTTCTAAGGGAATTTTAAGAGCAAAACATAATTTAAATGTAAATAAGGATGGAACTATAAGATATGATATGACTGAAATGCCTATAACTCATTTTAGACCTAGAGAAATAGGCATTAGTATAGAAAAAGCTAAAAAATTAGGGTATGATAAGGACGTTAAGGGAAATATTTTGGAAAATGATAATCAGTTGGTTGAATTGTTCCCCCATGACATAATTCTTCCGGCTTGTCCTATTTCTCCGGATGAAAAGGCAGATGATGTTTTTCTTAATGTGGCTCATTTTGTAGATGAGGAGTTGGAAAAGATATACAAAGTTGAAAAATATTTCAATGCAAATAAGAAGGAAGATTTGATTGGGGCTTATTTGGCTTGTATGGCCCCCCATACTTCATCGGCGGTGGTGGGAAGAATAATTGGATTTTCAAAAATACAGGCGCTGTTGGCTAGCCCATATATTCATGCAGCCATGAGAAGAGATTGTGATGGGGATGAAGCAGCAGTTATGTTGCTTATGGATTTATTAATTAATTTCTCAAGAAAGTTCATTCCATCCCACAGAGGAGGTACTCAGGACGCTCCACTGGTTTTGAATATGCACATTAGGGCTAACGAAGTGGATGATATGATCTTCGATGTGGATGTTTCTAATAAAATGCCTTTGGAATTATTTGAAGCAGGGGAAAGACACGCCATGCCTTCGGAAATTAAATTGGAGCAGGTTAGACAGAGGCTTGGAGGAGAAAGAGAATTCATTGATTTGGGCTTCGCCTACGATACTTCGGATTTGAATCTTGGGCCTTTATGTTCTAGTTATAAGCTATTGCCTACAATGCAGGAGAAAGTAGATTCCATGATGCAGCTTTGTAGTAAAATAAGGGCCGTGGATGTAACGGACGTATCTAGATTGGTAATAGAAAGACATTTCATAAGAGATACTAGGGGTAATCTGAGAAAGTTTTCACAGCAGGGCTTTAGATGTATAGGATGTAATGAAAAGTATCGAAGGCCTCCTTTGGTTGGAAAATGTTTGAAATGTGGTGGAAGAATAATATTTACCATCTCCCATGGAAGCATATTGAAATATATGCAGCCCGCATTGGATTTGGCTAAAAAGTATCATGTAAGTCCTTATCTTTTGGAAAGTTTAGAGCTTACGGAAATGTATATTGAAAGCATATTCGGAAGAGAAAAAGAAAAACAAACTAAATTATTCTAATGGAATAGTTTAAATATGTTTTTCTTCTATTTTAGGTATGAAAAAGACATCAAAACTCAGTCAGTGGAAAAAAGAGCTTTCAGAGCATAAATATCTAATTCTTTTGTCTATATTATTATTAATAATTTCCCTGGTCTTGGAATATTTCTCTAGTAACTATGTTGGAAGGATAGGTGGCGTGACTGCACCTGATTTGATCTTGGATAATCTTCCTACGTTTGATTTGGATTGGGTGTTTATCTATGGGGGTGCTTTGGTTACTCTATTATTACTTTTTTATCCAGTATTTTTTAGAGTTAGGGAAGTTCATAGAGTAGTTAGTCAGTTTAGTTTACTGGTTCTAATGAGAGATGCATTTATTACATTTACTCATCTAGCCGATCCGGCTTCAGCATTGCACTTTGTTGCTCCTAAGTGGTTTTACATTTTCACTTTTCAAAATGGTCTTTTCTTTTCAGGTCATACGGCAATTCCATTTTTAGGATTTCTATTGTTTAAATATAGTAAAATAAGATACTTCTTTCTGGCTGCTTCAATAATTATGGGTTGTGTCGTATTGATGATGCATGTTCACTACACTATTGATGTTTTCAGTGCTTTCTTTATAACCTATGGTACTTTTAAAATGGGTGAATGGATTTTAAAAAAATTAAATAATTATATCTATTAAATAATTGTCTATAACAATAAGTTTAATAATATATTTTTCTTAAATCTTTCATGGCTAAGTATAAACCTGAGGTTTCTTGTATTATTATAGCTTTAAATGAAGAAAAACATATAAAATTACTTCTTGATTCATTGAAAAAACAGACCTATAAAAATTTTGAGATAATCGTGGCTGATTTTAATTCTAAAGATAACACTAGAAAAATTGCAAAAAAGTATGGGTGTGCTATTGTTCCGGGTGGAAAACAATCCTTTGCAAGAAATTCTGGGGCAAAAATTGCAAGAGGAAAATATCTCTTATTTTTGGATGCAGATTCAATTTTAGAAGAGGATTTTATAAAAATTAATCTTAATAGTTTTAAACTTTCTAGGGCTGGAGTTGCAAGTGTTCCTCTAAGGCCGTTGAATGGAAGCGTCTTGGATCATTTTTTCTTTAGAATTTATAATGGGTGGATGAGATTAATTAAATACATTTCTCCGCACGGTACGGGTGCATGTATTTTAGTAAAGAAGAATGTTTTTGAGAGAGTTGGAGGGTTTGATGAAAGTATCCTGGTTGCAGAGGATATGGACTTTCTGAAAAGAGCAGCTAAATATAAATTTACGATCTTACCTTTTCCAATAAGTACTTCAGTAAGGAGATTCCAGGAAAGGGGAAGATTAACTACTGCATTAACCTTACTTTTAATAGGATTTCATCGTTTTTTCTATAGGGAAGTAAAGAAAGATATTTTTGATTATAATAGAAAAAGATTAACTTAGTTCTTAATATATTGGGAAATTTTTCTAATTGTTTTGAAAACTTTTTCTAATTTAATTAGCTTATGATATAAATTGAATACTATGAATGAAACCTTTTTAATTTTATTATTATCTTTTCCATAACCAAAGTTTTTTATTAGTCTAAAAATTGAAGCTTTACCGGAGTTATGAACCACTATTATTTTATTATTATATTCATCATAAAATAATCCTTCTTTTATTTTAAATTTTATTTTTGAATCAAATAGAGTATAATTATAGGTCCTATTTAGTTTAATGAATCCTTTTTTGTACAATATATAATTTAATATGATTTGATCTGGACCATAGATTTCTTTGTTTAATATTAATTTGTCCATCATCTCACACAGATATAAAAACTTTTTATAGGGTGCAACTATTAGGCCCCCATTTACGGGTTTTTTATTTTTTAAAAAGGATAATATCTCTTTTGTTGTTTTTTGCGTAAAGCACTTTTTTAATAGGGCATATTCTACCATGCTTGTTGCGGCACCGGAATGTTCTTCACATACGGCTCTAAAATCATTAGGATTTTTTTTGCATAATTCAGTTACATTTCCTTGAAATATGATATCTCCACCATCACAATTTATGATCTGTTGATACCTATTGTTTTTTAGGAATTTGTAAATATCATTATATCTTATATTTACTATATGGCCTCTCTTTTTACAAGGGATTAATTTAATCCCTTTTTTATTTAGATATTCTTTTTGTTTTTTAGGTATCCCATAGTCCATGATAATTATGTCTGTTTCTGATAAATCTGCATTAGCTAATAAGGATTTTAACCAGTTATTAATTAGAAATTGGCTGTATTTTTTATCAGTAGCCGTTATCAGAGCATACTTTTTGTTTAATTTCATAATATCTTTAGGTTTAGAGTTCTTTTAAATATTATTAAAGTATTAGTCTATTTTTATTAGGATACATTTAAAAATAATCTTACTTTTTAGAGTATATGCAAAAAAAATTTGTAATCATTACTTCATCTGATTCAAAATATGGTGATTTTCTAGCAGATCATTGGTTAAAATCCTTAAAGGTTAATTTGGATACGGATTTAGTGGATATAGTAGTTTTGGACTATGGGCTTACGTCAAGTCAAAAGAATAAGCTTCGCAAAGATGTTAAAATAGTGAAATGTGTTAGGGATGGACATCTGGTCAATATCAGGTTCAGAGATATGTTGAATTTTCTCAAAAAGAGTAAATATGAACAAATTATTTCTTCCGATGGAGGAGATATAATTTTCCAGAAGGATATCACTTCAGTCTTTTATGATCATCCTTCTGAATTTAGAATCGTTGCTGAAGGCATACAAATCCCTAATCACGAAACTAGCATATTTTCAAGTCCGTTTGATAGAACATTTACGAAGCAAATAATGGCTATCACTAAAGGAAAGAAAACTCTTAATTGTGGTTTTATTGTGGCTCCAGTTGGTAAATTTAAGGCACTTTGTAATTTTGTGTTGGATAAGGTTAACAATCTGGATTTATTTGGTCCTGATCAGGTTGCAATGAATTATTTTCTATATAAAAATGGCTTTCACGAACTATCGGAAGATTATAATTTCATTATTGCTACGGCAAAAAAAAGATTTAGCATAAAGAATGGTGTATTTCTGAATGAACTGGGTAAACCTATAGCCGTAGTCCATAATACGGGCGGTAAGGATAGATGGAGACCCGTATCTAATTTTGGTTATGGTTCTGATAGAAATAGATTAAAATTTTTTGTTTATCATTGGCTCAGATTCGCTTATTTCTTTAGTTTCATTACTATTCCAGTTCTTAGACTTTATATTAAATTGTTCAGATAATTAGTTTTTTATCTTTTCGCTAAATTTTTTAGTTAATCTTTTTATTATTAGGTATATTCCTATACTGAGTATGATCAGTGCAGGGATGATTAGGCTGGTGAGTTCCAGGGTTTTACTTATTTCATTAATCGCAATGCCGGAATAAAATCCAAGAATAATTAAAATTAGGGTTGCTATTAGGTTAAAGACTAGGCTTACGTAGAGGAATTTTCTAAAGGGGATTTTAACATATCCACTTATGAAAAGTCCGGCTCCAGGAAATATGGGTAATATTTTTATGGTGACTATGGCTTTAGCAGCGTGTTTTCTTAAATTTTTTTCTAACCATTTTATTTTTTCGTTGGTTATTCCTAGAGGCATAACTAATTTTTTGATGGTTCGTATTCTCATATTTCTTCCAAACCAATAGTAGATTATGTCTGGAATTTGATTTCCCAATACGGATAGTACTATTACCCACCAAATATTAAGATAGCCCAATGACGAGAAAAATGCAGCTATATAGGTTATTATTGGTCCTTCAATTATCATTAGAACTAGCAGTATAAGATATCCGTGGTTTTCTATAAATGGTAAAAGAATACTAGGATTAGTTAGGTCTATCATTTTTTGTTAAATTCATTCCAAAACTCTTGGCTAGTTTTTGGTTTCCAACCTCTTTTTAATAATTTTTTCAATAGTCTAATTTCAAAATTTACATTACCATTATTGATGTCATTGGGGTGGATAGCATATCTCAAAGGTCTATGGGTGATGAAAGCAATAAATATGGATAATCGGGCTAGGAGTCTGGAAAGTTTATTAATTATTTTATTGTTTCCAAAATCAAAGTTACAGATAGGGGACAGTATTTCAGAGTTATTCTTTGTATTTACCATTTTTATTTTATTTTCATAATATGGGATATTTTCTTTTTTACAGATTTCAATCGATTCTTTGGGTGATTCCCATCGGGCAGGGATAAATAATTTCGGATAAAAGCCCATAATTCTTTTATAATCTAGCTTACCCTTAGATATTATTTTTTTAAACTCTGAATTTTTAATTTCATCAAATTCAGATATAAAACCATGTTCTTTTCCATAGATAATGGAATTTAATACGGTTCCATGATTCTTGTAATGGATGATGCCATGAAATGCGGGTAGACTTCCATTACTAATTTCTTTTTTTATTAGATTTAGAAATTTTATATCCTTCTCTATTTTATGCCGTCTTTGAAAGTCTAAAACTATATGCAATTCTTTTTTCTTAAGGTTTATTTTTTTTAATTTACCCAGAATTTCTATAATTTCTTTTTTATATTTAGGAGAAACATCATGGATACTAACTATTATTGTTTTTTGCATTTTATCTATTGATCAGATGGAATATCCAATTCTGTAATAAATAGGTTGGAACAATTAGTACAAATATGACGACAAAAAACCAAAGTACTTTGTGATATTTATTTGGTACGTTTAAGATATCATCTTTCCAGACAAAATTCACATTATTTTTAGGTTTTGTGAAGCTTCGGCTAGTGATAAATACTAAAACGTAAATAATTGTTCCATAGATCAGCGATAGGGATGTAGCTTTTATTCCAGCAGTATATAACAGAGCTATATTTATGGAAAATAGATGGATTAAATAGGTGACTATAACATAGAAGGATCCTTTTTCAGGGGTTCCTTCGAAAGCTTTTACTTTTACACCGAAGAATACTACAAATGAAAGCATAATTACGGATATTAGGTTTGGAAGAAATCCAGTGTTTATCGCAGCCTTAATTAATTGGGTGTTAGAAGTAAGAAATCCAATGAGTAATAGGCCTGAGCTAAATTCACAAAGCCAAAAAAAAGAGTCTATTTGTTTATGTCTAATATTTTTAATCATACCTAAAATCTGTATAATTATTAATATTATTACAGGTAGTACATATTTATCAGGCAACATAATATTTAGTGGGATTTTGCATTTATAAATTTGTTTAAAAAATATAATAGATTATGGCTGGAAGAATCAAACAGGCTATAAGATTGATCCTTCGAGAATTGGACAGTACGGCAAATATCCCTAGAGAAGTGGAAGTTAGAAGAACGATTAGGCCTAGCCAGTTGGTAAATATTAAATTAACTAATAAAACTAAGATTATTATCCCTAGGGTTAGATTACCATAGGATATTTTATTCATTGTTCTGGAAATTAGTTTTGCAAGTTTAATTCCTATTATGAATGCTAAGCTTCCGGAAATAACTATGGC
Organism: Candidatus Woesearchaeota archaeon; assembly: GCA_964647695.1. GTDB lineage: Archaea > Nanobdellota > Nanobdellia > Pacearchaeales > GW2011-AR1 > VGKP01. Next base: position 42,644 of record CAZYIS010000001.1, on the reverse strand, counting down.
TAGAATTATAATCAGCAGATCATTTTGGGAAAATGTTTTCATTAGCTCTTGGACTGCTGCTGCCGTTCCAGTTCTAGATTTAAGAATTGAATAAACAGTTACATAGCTAAGACCCATTACTATGGTATTTGTGGCTCCAACCATGAAAAGAAATCCTTTTTTATCCAGATTTACAATTTCTGATCCAAAGGTGGCTGCATGGCTGCTACCTATGCCTGGTAGGAAAGAACAGAGTGGGGAGAATAGGGAAACTGCCAAAATGGATTTCAATAATTCTAGTTTAGGTATTCTTATTTTTTTCAGAGGAATAACTTTTTGTTTTTTTGGATTAGTTTTAAATTTTAAACTTATAATTAGACTTGAAATACCAAATAAACCTGAAAGTAGAGGTAATAGCGGTTCTTGAACTGGATTGTTGAAAGTTAGAAGACCTAGTAGTCCTGCTAGAGCAAATATTAAAAATGAAATTAATATTTTATCCGCTCTCAGAATAATATAAAGGGATATAAAAATAAGTAGATAGGGCATAAATGTTTTTAATATTGCATAGAGAGAAGGTAGGAAGATTAGAAATAATGGCGTGACTAGTAATATTAGGATAATTCCGAATAGAGAGCCATAGAGTGTAAGAATGAATGCTTGATATCCTTTTCCTTCTAGAAGCATTTGATGTCCTGGAAGTATGGATAGGAAATTATCCTCTTCCGGTGCTCCTAGGAATATGCTCGGAATGAAATCTATGAATGTATGAGTTATGGACATGGAAACGATGAAAATTGCTAAGGATATGATCGGGACATTGGACAATTTATCTAGTTGGGAGATTAGAATTACAGAAACTAGATTGATATGGATTCCAGGAGACAGACCAGTGATGGTTCCAGCTATACAACCTATTATTACGGCTAGTAGAAAAGATAAAATTTCTAGTGCCATTTTATATTAATAACTTCTATTTTTGAATTTTGATAGGTATCTATTATTCCTAGAGCAGCAATATCTCTATTCAATAGTTTTGGAATATTAGCACAATCACAATAGAGAGTAATATGATTATCTAGAACTAGAATACGATTAAATGTGGTTTGGGTTTCTTTAACTACTATTCCCTGGACTTGGACTTTCTGATTTTGGAGCAACTTTTCTAGGGTTTTATTTGAATTAACAGTTAGGGGCGATGAAATTTGGATAAAACTGGCTAGAAAAATTATACCTATGAGGGTTAGGAGCAAAGCGATTCTTTGCATGAAATATGAAGAAGAAAGGTTTAAATTAACCTTTCGGTTTTGGTTTTCATGGCTAAGAAACTAAAGAAAAGCGAGTTGAGCGTGGATGAAAGACTAGACTTGATTAAAAGTGTAGCTGATGGTGGAGAATTAATTGGTGAAGATGAAATTAGAAAAATGCTTGAATCGGGCAAGGAAATAGTTGCCTATGATGGATTTGAACCTTCAGGTTTAGCCCACATACCTTTTGGACTATTAAGGGCTGAAAATTTAAAGGTAATGCAAAAAGCAGGAGTTAAATTCAAGCTATGGCTTGCAGATTACTTTGCATTTATTAATAATAAACTAGGTGGAGATATGGAAAGAATAAGAAAAGCAGGAGAATATTTCATTGAAGTTTGGAAAGCTTGCGGAGTAGATACGGACAAAGTCGAAATAATCTGGGCTTCGGATAGGATGGATAGTATAAAATATTGGGATAAGGTATTGAAAGTTGCTAAAGAAACTACATTAAATAGAACCATGAGGGCCACAACCATTATGGGTAGAAAGGAAGGAGAATTACAATCTACTGCTCAATTATTTTATCCTACTATGCAGGTTTCAGATATATTTGAACTAGATGTGGATATTTGTCAACTAGGATTGGATCAAAGAAGAGCAAATATTTTGGGAAGAGAAATTGCAGATAAATTAAAGTGGAAAAAACCAGCAGTTGTTTCACATCATATGATTATGGGTCTACAGGGCGTTCAACCAGGGGCTGATAAGGAAGAAATAATCATGGCAAGTAAAATGAGTAAGAGTAAGCCTGAAAGTTGTATCTACATGCATGATACGGAAGATGAAATAAAAAGAAAGATGAATAAGGCCTACTGTCCTGAAAAAATCATAGAAGGAAATCCTATCTTTGACTATTTCAAATATTTAGTTTTTAAAAGATATGATAAAATCAAGATAACTCGTCCAGAGAAATTCGGTGGTAATTTGGAATTGAATTATGATGAGTTGGTAAGTGTCTATGAGAAAGGAAACTTACATCCTATGGATTTAAAGAATAGTATTTCATTTTATTTAAACGAAATGATAAAACCAATTAGAGATTATTTTGAAACTAATAAGAAGGCAAAAGCATTGTACGAAGAAGTTAAAAAATATTCTATAACTAGATAATTATTTAGTGTGAAATTCAACTATATCTAGATCTTTTAGATTGTGACTGAGACCTACTTTTTGATTTGCGAATTTACTGCTGGGTCCGCTAATTCGAGTTTCTTTTATTTTCAATGAGAATCCTTTGTAGATTGTTTCTGCACAATCTTTAACGGTGGCATGGGTTTTAAGAATCATTGGGGTTTGGGATGCTGGTTTGGCTGGCTCCTTTAGATAAATTCTTATCACAGGCATTATCTTAACTATTTGTTCTTTTATTTCTTCAATTCCTAAATCTGTTAGGCAAGAGGTGATTATGGCATTTAATTTTTTTGATCTTATGGTGTCGTATAGTTTTCTCAGTTCTTCTGAGGATAATAGGTCTGCTTTATTTACTACTATTATGATTTTACCTTGAATTTTTTTAATGTGCTCTGAGACTTTAGGTAAATCGGATAGATTTTCTACCACTACTAGTAAACAATCGGCCGTATTTACAAGACCTATATCAAAACCGTTGGATCCTATGGCAGGGACATCTATTATTTGTGATTTGTAGCCTTTGAAATCCATGGTTCCTACTTCTGGTTGAGAGGTGGTAAATGCATGGGCAGATATTTTAGGGCGAGCATTGCTCAATTTTGCCAGAAGGGAAGATTTTCCTGAATTTGTGAGGCCCACTATTACGCATTGAAATCCTTCTTTTCTAATGGATTTTTGAGTGGTCTTACCTACTTTTTTGTTTTTCTCTTTTTTTTCAATAAATCTTCTAAGTCTATTTTTTAATTCAGAAACTAGTTTTTCACTGGATTTATGTTTCGGGGCCGCACGAATTAATTCTTCTATGGCTGCTATCTTTTCATCCATAGTTTTAGCATTATAATAAATCTTTTCTGCATTGGCATATTCATATCCTGCGTTTACTGGCATGGTATTATTTAATCGGAGATATTTATAAACGTTAATGATTAGATAATGACATGGTAGATACAGTTTCTCATGGTTTTTGGAGCTATATAATATTTAATTCAGCTATTGCGTTTCCATTTATGTGGTGGGCCATATTCTTTGGAATGATGCCGGATTTATTTTCCTGGACCATCTATGCTATTTATTCTATGTTCAGAAGAAAAAGATTGGGTAAACCAAATTTGAAAGAGATACCTAATTGGGCATTTACACTTTATGGAATAACCCATAGTGTTTTTGTAGGTGCTCTTGCTTTTGTAATAGTATATCTTGTAAATGGTACTATTCCCATTTATCTATGGGCTTGGCCAATCCACATATTATTTGATATTCCTACTCATAGTAGAAAGTTTTTACCTACTCCTTTCCTATGGCCCTTCTTCAAATGGAAATTTCCAGGTATCTCCTGGGCTGAACCTTGGTTGTTTATATTGAATTGGAGTTTAATTATTATTTTTATTCTAATTTTATTATTAGTTTGATGTTTAACAAACTTTATTAATGAATAATTTCTAGGAGAGATATGAAATTTTTAAAAAAGAAGTTAAAAAATGGAATGACTGTAATCATGGAGAAAAGGGATCTTCCAGTGGTTGCTTTCAGTATTAGTAATCCTTTCGGTGGTCTTTTTGAAGATGAAAAAATAAAGGGAATTGCACATGTTATTGAACATTTGGTTTTTACGGGAACTAAAACTAGGACCCATGAACAAATTGCCAGTGAGATTGAAAAGAAGGGAGGAATACTAAATGCATTTACGGCAAATGAAGTAACTTCCTTTTGGTTTAAACTTCCTTCGGAACATTTGTTTAAGGGATTGGATATTTTAACAGATATAATTAATAATCCTACTTTTGATGAAAAGAAGTTTGAAAAAGAAAAAAGAGTAATTCTTGAAGAAATCAAGATGAGACACGACGATCCTGCTTCCTTTGTATATGATCGAGTTTTCGAAGTTATGTACAAAAAGCCATTTGGAATAGGTATTATTGGAACCAATGAATCTGTTAGCGGATTAAAGAGGGATTTTGTGTATGATTATTATAAAAATAATTATGACTGTGCTAATTTCGTTGTTACTATAGTAGGGGATGGAGATTTTGATAAAATATGTGCCTATTTAGAAAAGAATTTCAAATCCAATGGTAAAAAGATTAAAAGCTTCAAATTTGAAAAGATAACTGGAAATATCTTGGAAGAAAGAGAAGGAATTGATCAGGCACATTTCGTTATGTCCATGCATGGACCACTATATACGGATAAGAAACATGCAACTCTTGAAGTGTTAAATGCCTATTTAGCTCAGGGGATGAGTTCAAAGCTATTTTTAAAAATTAGAGAAGAACTGGGTCTAGCCTATACGGTTAGGGGAAGTATAGATTCCGAAAGAAGTTATACTAATTATAATATCTATGTGGGCACAAAGAAGGATTCGATCTCAAAGGTTAAGGAAGAAATATTAAAAGGATTTGAAAATGTTTCAGCTATGACTGAAGAAGAACTGGAAGAGTCTAAGGAAAGAATAATCGGCCTAGGCAAGATAACTTCTGAAGAAAGTAGTAATGTAATGAATGAATTGTTGTTTGCAGAGTTAACAGGTGATGCAAAAACCTATTATACAAAGGAAGAAAGGATAAAAAAAGTTAAACTTGAAGAGGTTAAGAAGTTGGCAAAGGAATTAATAAAAGAATATAGTACGGCGGCTATTGTTCCTAAATAAAATATAATTATTAAAGCTGTTCTGGCTTTATATTATTTAGCTTTTCTAAAATATGGTTTGTACTAGATATTTGTTTAAAAGTGGCTGAATTTGAATATTATTTTAATGGATGAACAAAATACATTAGAAAATTACTTGGATAGGTTATCGACTAGTTTAGTAAATCAGATAGTGCATGCGGCTAAAGATAGAAAGGAGAAGTATATTTCTCAAGGAAGGAGATATTTGGTTGATGCTGAGAATCCTATTTCTTCTATCTATTTATATGGTGCTCCAAATATTGATTTAGGTTTCAGTGTTTCAGGAGCAGTAGATGAAAAGTTAAATTCTCTAAGGGATACATTAGTGGCTAGGGGTGCAGGTGCAAATTCAGATTATGAACTTGTCGATTCCTTATGTCGGACGGTCGTTCATTTTGTTCCATTCGATCGTCGTAATAAAAAAGCCTATGCTATTAATCTAGGCCATTTCTTTAACTCTGATGGTTCGCCAAGGCTAAAAAATCTTTAGTTTTTTTGCCCAATAGGGGTTCTAGATCTTTCTCTTCTGAGTTGATAATATTTTTGATGGATTTGAATTTAGCTAATAATTTTTTAGCTTTAACGGGGCCTACATTGGGGAAACCTTCTAAAATATATTGGGCCTGTTCGGATTTATTCAATGAAACTTTTTTATCTTTTAGAGATATGGTCTTATTTGGGTCTCTGCGAGCCAGAACATCCATATATTGAGCAGTCTCTTTTTCATTTTGAGTAAAAATTATTGGAATTTGTTTGTCTAGAGTGCAAAATAGGATAAAACCTCGAATTGCGTTTTCAGATAGTATCTTTCTTGAATTTTCTAAGTTTCCTTCTATTATTATGCAGGATTTTTCATATTGTTTTAATTCTTCCAGTTGTTTAAATATTCGTTTGTCGATTATTGAACTTTGCAGGTCTGAAATGGTTTTTCTTTCGATGGCAATATTATTTATTAAATAGTCGGCTATTTCTAGTTGTTTAAACTCTAGTTCAAAATTTAGTTTGCTCAATTCGGAAGGAACTAGAGAATTTTTTTCACGATTATCGATTATTATTTTATTTTTCTTTGGAATTTTCTCTCTTTCTTTGGAAAGGATATTATAGAAGGTCATTAGTTAAAATCTTTGAGGGTTTTGTTATTTTTATTTCTTTTCATTTCATCTTTAATATTGCTAATGGTTTTGTGCATTTTCTTTTCTCTTGCTCCAGAGGCATAGTGATTTTGAACATCTTTAGTATCTTCAGTTACTAGAATAAATAATTTTCCAGGGGCTAAACGAGCAGTTCGACCTGCTCTTTGGATTTTTCTTATGGCGCTGGCGATGGGTTCATAGAATATGACTGCATTGACTTCAGGTATGTCTAATCCTTCTTCTCCTATGGATGTGGCGCAGAGAACATTTATTTCTCCAGACTTAAACTTTTCAATCACTTGCTTTTGTTCTTTCTGACTTAGGCCGACGCCTTTCTTCTTAGCCTGGCCAATAAATACGGCTGCACGAATATTAGCATTTTCAGTCAATTTATTTATTATGGCCTGGGCAGTATCTCTAAATTGCATAAAGACAATGATTTTTGCTTTTTTGTTTTCTTCAATTTCTTTTTTTATTATTTCCGAGAGGATTTCAATTTTCGGATGTTCTCTCTTTTCTTTTAGAAGATTTTTTAATGATAATAGGGCTGCTTGAAATTCTGAACTATTTACTAAAGTTTGTACTCCTTTACTTTTCTTATCTACGGATTGTTGAACTAATCCATTAAGGTATTCATTTAATCCATGGAGGGATTGGGTTTCCAATAATTCTATGGCGTGGGATATTTTTATGGCCTGGGCACAGAGAGACATGCCTACTAGGGCATTAAAATTAGTGGGTGATGCTTGGGCAGCTAAACGAGTTTGGGTTTTCAAAAGAGTTATTTTATTTATTGGACCAAATAGAAGATTTCTGGCTAGTAGTTGTTTTACCTTTGAATCATAGATCATTTTCAGTAGAATTCTTATTTCCTGAAATTCTTTTGGAAAATCAACATCAATTTTTTTGAAATCTAATTCCTGTAGATAATCTACTACATCGGGTGAATCACGAGTTCGAAGTTCTATTTCTTCTATGGCTAGATGTTTACATATCTGATTGACTATGGCTGGATCGGATCCGGGAGATGCGGTTAATCCTAAAATTCTTGGATGATGAGACTGTTGTTTGAATTTACTAACTACTTTTGTATAATCATAGTTCTTTAGACATCGGTGGGCTTCGTCTATGATGAGTAATGAAACTTCTTTGGTATCATAGAGATAATGGTCTAGGTCATTGGCAATACATTGAGGGGTGGATAGTATTATCTCTGCGGTTTGAAATATTTTTTTTCTTTTTTCTGCAGGCACTTCACCGGTGAATATTTGGATATCAGCGAAGAGTTCGGATAGGTGGGATTTAAAGTATTCATAGTGTTGTTCTACCAGAGGTTTCGTAGGTGCTAGAAATAGTATTTTGCTTCCAGGATATTGTTTTATTCTTTCCATGGAAAGAAGGAGAGCTATTAGGGTTTTACCAAGTCCTGTTGGAAGAACGACTAGAGTATTATTGTTTTTAGCAGTCTCAAATATTTTCTGTTGGTACTCTCGGGGTGAAATATTAATTAGCATTATTTTGTGACTAAACTATCTTATTTTAATATATGTTTTTAGAAAAACTATAATAATAATGCATAGACTGTGAATATGCCTGTGATTACTGCTAAAACAGTCCAAAGAATTCTAGATCCGAAGAAGATTTGGGTTCCATCGGAGTTGGATACGGGGACCATATTCCAAAAGGCATAGAAGATGGCTAGTTTGGTGAGATATTCTAGATTAGTAAATGGTATAAAATAGGAAATTAAAGCCAATATTAATACTCCTAGAATTCCTGCAGCACCAATTATTCCATTGTGCCAGTCGGTCATTTCAGTGAAACTATAGGATCCAAATCTTCGAGCTGCACGATATTTTAATGCTCTAGTTTCATAGGTTAAAATTGTTGCTACTTTTAAAGTTCCTAGAGAAAATAGGGAGAAGAAAAGAGGTAATATTATTCCTGCAGGAACGGGTTTATTAAAATGCCATCCAGGTTTCCAAAAGTATCTATAAACACTCCATACTTCATGTTCTACTCCAGAATCTAACATATAGGCGATTAATTTTCTAGAAAATACGGCCACTAAAATTATGATGGCTGAAAATACAAATGTTTTTGCCACTAGATTCCAATCTGAATTTAGAGCAAATCCAAAACTTCCAACTGCAGTTAAAATTATAATTGCAATCAAAACATTGTTGAATTCAGAGTATTTCATAATTTTAGTATAATACATGTTTATATAAATATTATGGCAGTTATTTTTTTGTTTTATATTCTATTTCTTGTTAAACAAGGCTTTTTAAAATATATTTTAGAAAAACGTAAAGTATAAATACTGTATCTTACAGATTTTATCATGTTAAAAATAAAGAGTTTGAGCGAAGTTATCGGAAAGAAGGTTTTCACTTCTGATGGTGACTTATTTGGTCAAGTTGAAGAAGTTAATCTAGCTGATAATAAGATTGATGGCTGGAAGATAAGAGTAAGTTCTAGTTATATGAATTCTCTAGGTGGAGCAAGAGGAGTTATTATCCCTCATCAATTTGTTAAAGCAATTGGAGATGTTTTTGTTATCACAAGAGCTTCATTACCTTCAAGAGAATCTGATAGTGATTCATTGGACATGGCTTCCGAAGGAAATTCTGAAGCTGATGAAGAATTGATTTAATTTCTTATTTTATCTATAGTTTTTAATAGTTTATTATTTAGTATGAGAAAGTTTAAATATCTACATTATTAGAATTCGTTATGGTGTACACATCTATTTTTTCGAGCGCATTGGGGCAGTTGATTTTAGCATTTGTATTAATATTTACTTTGGTTTTTGCAGTTCTGCAAAAATCTAAAATTTTAGGTGATGGAAAGAAACAAATTGATGCATTGATTGCTCTTGCCATTGCATTGATAGTTATTTCTGTTGGATCGGTACTTGATTTTATTCAACATATAATTCCATTCATGGCCATAGGTTTGGTAATTATATTAGTGTTTATGATTTTAATGGGTGCTGTGTTTGCTGATGGTACTTTGAAAGAAATGCCTTGGTTGAAATGGGTTTTTGCCATAGTTATTCTAGTGGCTGTTATTGTTGCCGTATTGGTATTTACTAAGGGTTGGGATTACATCCTAAGTTTCTTCAGTAGTGATGGTAGCTGGGCTGGAAATTTAATATTAATAGTCATCATTGTTTTAGCAATCGTATTTTCTTATTTCGGTAAGGATAAATAAATTTAACGAAACATATTTAAACAAGATTTCAATAATAAAAACATGGATATAGGAACAATCTTATTACAATGGCAGAGTGCGGGAATCTTTGAATATATCTTACCATTTTTATTAATATTCGCAGTTGTTTTTGGAATATTAGAAGCTGCTAAGATTGGATTTACCAAAGAGAGAAAGTTGAATGTTATCATTGCTCTAGTGGTAGGTTTATTATCTGTGGGATATACTTCAAGAATGAATTTTTCAGTTGGGCAATTTTTATCCGAAATATTTCCTAGATTAGGTGTGGGTCTTGCAGTTCTATTGGTAATTTTGATTTTGGTTGGAGTCTTCATTAGAGATGATGATCAGAAATATTGGATGTGGGGTCTTGGAGCCATTGCATTCATAACAGCTATAGTTGTAATAACTAAGTCATTTGACACCTTTGGATGGTATTCTGGTGGAGGCTATGAAAATTATGTTGGTTGGATTGTGGGTGCTGTGCTTTTGATTGGTGTGATAATTGCGGTTGCTTCTGGTGGTTCTTCAAAACCAAAAGCACCATAAAAACATAACATGTCACAAGTAGATCTAACTGGAATAACCTATTTTTTACCTATTATAAGTTTTCTTCTGGTTTTTGTAATTGTTTTCGCAGTTCTGCAAAAATCTAAAATAATAGAAAAAGTATGGATTCAGATATTTACTGCTTTTTTAGCCTCAACTTTATTTATTGCAGCTACTGGACCTACTAAGTATGTTGAAAATATTTTGCCTTGGTTTGTTATTTTTATAATTGCTTTGTTTTTAATATTCGTAATGATGGGCTTCGTAGGTAAGAATTTGGAATTTTTACATAAAGGAATAGGTGTTGCTTTCGTGATTTTAGTTATTATCATGTTTATAATTAGTGCAGTAGTTGTGTTCAATGATACGCTATCACCGTATCTTCCTTGGAGTTCGGATTCTGGAACTGGAAGTGCAGGACAATTTACTGATTGGTTTTATTCTGGAAGAGTAATGGGTGCAGTATTATTAATCGTAGTTAGTGCAATTGTTAGTTTTATATTAATGAAAGCTAAATAACTTTTATTTAAAAAGATTAATAAATGTCAGTTTATTCTTTTATTTATGATTATAAGAAAAGCGAAAAAAGAGGATTTTTTTAGCTATATTATTCTAAAAAGAGAAGAAGAAAAAGATATTTCTAAAGTCTTAAATAAAAAAATTAAATCTCCAAGTTCTTTCGTTTTAAAAAAGAAGTTTAATGAAATAATTTCTTCTAAAAAGGAATTGATATTATTTGTAGAATCTGAAAATAAGTTAATTGCATATTTACATGGAATGGTTTTCAAGAACATTTATAATAGAGGTGGCTGGGTGGAGGATATTTTCGTTTTAAATGACTTTAGAAAAAAAGGAATCGCTACGAGCTTGATTAAAGAATTTATTAAAATTATAAATAATAAGGGAATTAAAAAATTACATTTAAGTGTTAATGTTAAAAATGAAACTGCATTAAAACTTTATAAAAAATTAGGTTTTGAAATGTATCATTATGATTTAAAAAAGGAATGGAAATGAAATTTTTTGAAAAAGGAGAATTAAAAAATAATTATTCTATCTGTTTGTAATCGGTCTTCTTATTGTCTAGAAGATATTTGAATGATTTTTGGGTTTCGGCCATTTCTTTCTTTATGTCTTCTACATTGGTCATATAATCGCCAACTTTTTGTAGTATGGATAGTTGAAGACGATCTATTATTTTTTCTATTTTTGTCAATCTTTCATTGAGAGTTTCGACCTTGGTATTCAATGTGGTTCTCATGTCTAGAATAGATTCAAATTGTTTCTTTATTCCGGAAAGACGTTCTGCAACGACTTGTTCAGCAATTTCGGATATGGTATCTGAGCTGGAGCCATATTGGGAATAGGAATCATAGTTTTGTTGTTGTGGTTGTTGTTGCATATCTTGAGGAGCATATTGCTGCTGATATTGACCATAATCTTGGGTAGCATACTGTTGCTGCTGGGCATTAGATTGTTGTTGATCTTGTGGCTGGGCTGGAGGTTGATTCATCATGGATTGTTCTAGTTCAGGATTTTGTCGCATCATATCGCTGGAACCTTCATTAACGGCTTGTTTTATTTTCATTTGTGATAATGCTTCGGATATTTCTTTCCCCCCATAACCTGATTCTTGCAGACTTGAAGACATCTCTTGATCAGATTTGCCTTCTTGTTGCATTCTATTTATATCTTCTAGTATTCCCATCTTTTTTTATTAGTTTACTTTCTTATTAAATCCAATTGTTTTTGGAGTATTAATAGTTCATCTTTTCTTATGGTATTATTTAACTGTTCCGTAATTCTTTCCATAAGCTCTTTTAATCTTCTATTGTCTTCGGTTATCTTGATCCAGCTTTTTTTCATCTCTTGTATTTCTTTGAAATTTTTCTCTCTTTCTTCTACAAGGCTTTGTCCAATTAGTAGAGTTCGGTCTTTTAATAATCTTATCTTTTCTTCTAGATCTCTCACCTTACTTGATAAATCAGTAGTTTGATAGGGCTCTTGATATTGTTCTACCATTTCCATACTAGGCAAGATGGGTTTAAAATAGTTTGCTTAAGTCCTAAATATTTTAAAAAATAGTTTGCTTAATATGTATATTATTATTGACAGAAACGTATTTAATCTTAGATTAAGAGTTATAGGGTAAGGTGAATATGATATTTAAAGAAAAGTCTCCGTTGTATGCTATTGAAGTTGAAAGAAAACAGGGTGAAGAAATACTTTATATGAATTTTCTGGGTGCTCCCTATATTCCAAGCATATCGGATGATCCAAGTGTAATGGCTAGAATTATTGATGCTTTGGCTGAGAACCCGGAAGTGGCTAGAGTGGTTTTTGTTCAGCAGAGAAATTATAATTATCCTTTTGAGCAAATAAGTCTATTGGGTGAAATAGCTAGAGCCTATAATTATCTGGTGAAGCAGGAAAATATTTTATCCCCTATTAAATTGGCTAGCTATGGAAATTCTTCACAATTGTTCGAAGAAATGAATATTCTTACTACTCTACTTAGACAGGATCCATTGGGATGTTATATTAAATTAAAAAGAGCAATAGATTCAATAAAATCTCAAAATACTAATCATCTTTCTTCTGGAAGGTTGTTGATATTGGAAAAATTCCTCTCGGTTTTGGAAACAACCAATATAATTAAAAATAACAGCTCTAGATTGGCAGATTATTCCATGGGTAATAGGGAGTTGTATAAATTAATCTTTAGAGCAGATGTATTGCCTAATTTTACTTTTACTAGATTGGTGGCTCAGCTTCCGGAGGATGCTGAATTCATAAACCAATACGATATAGTTTCAGAATTTGAGACGGCCACGGTAACCATATTAAAAAGAAAAGACGATGCAAAATACTTTTATCATCTAATGCCTCCAGAGTATACGTTAAGTGAAGAACACCATATGCTTCTTAATCTGGCAAGAAATGTTTTGGTGGAACATAGACCTAAATCTGAAGAATTTACCGATCCGGAAAAAACAAGACACGTATTCTTCAACGTGGCTAAGGATTTGCTTAGTGAATTGAGTAATAATAAAAAGATTTCTTTAAGTTATAAGGATTTGAATAAACTTTCTAGAATATTGGTTAGATATACTATAGGTTTCGGTTTAATTGAAGTATTGTTGATGGATAAAAATATTCAGGATATCTCTTTGAATGCACCCATTGCTTTAAATCCAGTTTTTATAAAACATCAAAATCATGATGAATGCGTAACTAATATAATTCCTAGTTTTGAAGATGCAGATTCCTGGGCAGGTAAACTTAGACTTCAATCGGGAAGACCTTTGGATGAAGCAAATCCTATTTTGGATACGGATTTGGTTTTTGGAAATATTAGAGCGAGAGTTGCCGCAGTAAAAGAGCCATTATCTCCAAATGGTTTGGCCTATTCATTTAGAAGACACAGAGATGATCCTTGGACTTTGCCATTATTTGTAAAAAATAAAATGATTAATTCGTTTACTGCAGGATTATTGAGTTTCTTGATCGATGGAAATAGAACTTTACTAGTAGCTGGAACTAGAAGTAGTGGTAAGACTTCTTTGTTGGGTGCTTTGATGTTGGAAGTTATCCCTAATGTAAGAATATTGGTAGTGGAAGATACGCTGGAACTTCCAGTGGATTCGTTGAGAAAAAATGGTTATGATATATTAAGAATGAAAGTTAGAAGTGCATTGTTGGAAGGAACTAGTGAAGTGGAAGCATCGGAAGGAATTAGAACTTCTCTTAGACTTGGAGATTCGGCACTTATCATAGGGGAAGTTAGATCCAATGAAGCAAAAGCATTATATGAAGCAATGAGAGTTGGAGCCTTGGCAAATGTAGTGGCTGGAACTATTCACGGAGATTCACCCTATGGAGTATTTGACAGAGTAGTAAATGATCTTGAAGTTCCGGAGACAAGTTTCAAGGCAACGGATCTGGTTATAGTGGCAAATCCGGTTAAAACTCCGGATGGAATGCACTCTATAAAAAGAGTTATGTCTATTACAGAGGTTAGAAAACATTGGACTAAAGATCCTTTGGCTGAAAGAGGATTCGTAGATTTAATAAAATATAATGTAGAGAAAGATGAGCTTGAACCTACTCAGGAATTAATGAATGGAGATTCGGAAATAATTAAATCTATTGCAGGAAATGTTAAGGGTTGGGCTGGAAATTGGGATGCAGTATATGATAATATCATTCTAAGGGGAAGATGTAAACAGGAGATAGTGGATATTGCTGAAAAGTTAAATAAACCACAGTTGTTGGAAGCTGCATTCAATGTTATTGCTAATAATGCATTCCATAGAATAAGCGATGAAGTTAGACAGGAATTTGGATTGCCTATAAGTGATCAGGTATTTCCAAGATGGCAGAAATGGGTTTATCAGAACTCTGAGAGATTTTAGTTTTTCTTAAAAATAAATTTATATTTTAATAACTATAATGAACTAAGGGCCATTCCGGCCAATAGTGTTAATGCCACAATGGCTACGAATGCAGTTATAAGATAAAGAGTAATTCCTTTCTTCAAATTCTTAGCTAGTTCATTCTTCTCTCTTAGAACATCTTTTCCAGAGTTAATGGTAACTAGAGCAGAGGTGAGAATGAAAATTATTTCTACGATGTAAATTCCAATGCTTACTTGGATATAGTAGGGTGGAATCATGGAAGTTATATCAAACATTTTAGTTATGGAACCAAATATTCCTGAGCTTATGCCTGTGGTGGTTTCTCCGGAAGAAACTACTTCTTTGAAGTTCATAAGTTTGTTCAATATAAGAACAATCATGGATGAAAGTCCTACGACTATTCCTGCTAGCAATGGAGCTAGGAAAACCATGTTGGATTTCATATCCGAAACTATTTCAGCTAATAGATCTCGGAGTCTAAGATTTATTTTTTGAATATTTTTAACGTATTCGGAAATGGACATAAGTGAACGGGCAGCAGCAGATAATCCTTTTTTAACAGATTCTACTAATATTCTCATGGAAGTGGAAATTAGATCGGAGGGATAGTAGATTATGGCTCCTCTTTTTTTATCGAAAATAGCATTTTCCAGAGACATGCCTGCTTGTTGTATATTCATATTTACCAATGAGAAAAAGTTCTGAGTGGTTTGACCTTTAGTGGATTCGGCTACTTTTCCAAAGGCTAGTTCGGCAGGCATGCCGTCGCCGAGTCTATTACCTAGTTGGAACATGGAGTTGGTGAACTCTTCTTCTAATTGGGTTGTGCTATCTCTGGCTTTAATTAATTCTTTTGTTTTTAGTGCATAGGCTGTGGAAAAGAAGATTGCAATTCCTAGAGGTATTAGTAGACTAAGTAGAACTCCCATCAGTCCAAATGGGCCTGTACGAACTCCATTTATGGTTTTGAAATCAAATAATGGAGAATTGGCTACGGAACCAATGTTAAGTCCTATTTGGGAAAATGTATAATCGTTCTTTAATCCTAGAAGAGAAGTTAGAGGATCGATTTGAAATATAAATGGAAGTAGTCCAAGAATTAATATGGGTGCTGCATAGAGTGCTGCAGTAATCCAGGGTTTATTGGATTTGTATTTGTAATAATCTGGACTAAGTTCTAGAACTGAAGTTTCTCCGTAACCTCCTGGTCTTTTTAACAGAGCTTCGGAAGCCATGTAGAATACAAAGAATGGAATTAGAACATTGAAAATAAGAAATACGTGTTGCCATTGAATTACTCCTTGAAGAAGAGTGGATGCTAATGGTAGTAATGCTAAACCTAGGGTTGGAAGGATAATTCCAAGCATGTAAATATTTGTCAAAGGTGAACGAATTTCTCTAGAATACTTTAACATTTTTTCATAAACTCCATCAAGAATTACCTGGAGTGATTTTTCTAGAATTTCAATTCTTCTTTCTTCGGATGGTTCGAATAACGATGATTCAATAAGATGCATGGATTCAACGAATTCAGGGGAGTAATCTCTCCAACTTTCTAGGTAACTGTCCAGGGATTGTTTTATGGTGGAAAATTTTCCTACTTCTACATCATAGAATATTTTTTTGAAGTCTAGGCCTAGAGCACCATTAAGATGTTGGGCTGCAAATTCAATGGCTCTTTCTAGATTGGAAGTATGTTTCATATAAACTACAGTATAAAGAACTGCTGGGACCATTTGGGATGATGCTTTTAGTTTCCAGGCGCTGGCTAATCTATTGGGCATGGAATAGGCATAGTAGAAAACAAACATGCTGGCTAGGGTGCCTAGAAATATGAACAATATTTGAAGAGTTCCAGTTATAAGATAAAATGACATGGCTCCGATCATGGTAATGAAAAATACTACTAGCATGGCAAAGACTGAAAGTGTAAGGGCTTGACTAGGAGTAACATCGACATGGGCCATGGTCAATTCTTTTTGAATTTTTATTCTATCTTTCTCCGAGACTTTTACTTTTAGAACGCTTCCAAGGGATTTAGCCCACTTTTCATAATTCGTAGGTATTACGGTCATATCCTGTTTGAATTTAAGATATTCTTCGGAAGAATTTACTTTTTCAGTACTATCTCCTAGAGATTGTTCAATTTTCTTACTATACTTATCAAGAATTTCTTTAGTTGTTACCATCTTTTTTCAGTTATTTTTCTAATAATTAGAAGAAAATATAAGTTATAAATTCTCTGTTTGGGATCGATTTGAGATAGTTTTATTAATTCAAAAACAATCAATTTGGTATGAAAAAGATGGATAAAAAGGCAGTTAGTCTGCCTTCTGAAAGAGTAGTGGAATGGCTTATAGGTATTGCAGTATTCGCTTCTATTTGCTTTTTATTTTATTTACTTTGGGGTAAATTAAATTTAGGCCTAGGGTTCATTAAAGGATTTAGATAAATGATATTAAATAAATTTAATAAAAAAGCAGAGAGCGAATCTGGAGGCACTTCAATTGCATTACTAATCTCTTTGGCAGTTTTATTTTTAGCCTTGGGGATATGGTTTCTTTCTTCTCAGAGCATTGGCTCTTGGTTTTCTTCAGTGATGCCTGATTTTTCTAGTAACAAGAGTGTAGTGGGTATGGAAAAATTAAGATATGATATAATAAATGATAAGGTACAATATTTCAATGAAAAAAATAGATGGGTTGATTTTACTACCCAGGCTAGCTTAAATGGAAAAATTATAACTTCTAAAGATGCAAGAAATTTATTTGTTAATAATTATATGAATTATCAGAGAAATGGATTGTCTGTGCCTATGGATGAATCTGGTTCTAGTGCAAGTATACAAAGTCGTATTGTTCTTGGAGGCAATGTGCAAAAGGATTCTTGGTGGTATTTAGGTCCTAGTAGTATTGCTCCTTCAGGTGGCGATGTGGTAATTTATTTAAAAATCGCACATTCTAATGCAGCGGTACAAGGCTATTATTACTATAAATTAAATAATAATTTAGTTTATTATACTCTTGATTCGACCATAGAAAAAAATAATGTTATTATTAATAATGAAGATAAATTAAAATCAATTGCTAAATCTTTGAGAGATGCTCCTCTTAATCAATCTTGGGTTGTAGGTTATCAAGTTAAAGATTCTAGTGATGTATTGATTTCTAAATCTCTTAGAGTATGTGCGCAAATAAATTCAAATCAATATTTAACTATTGATTTAGCTAAAGAGGTATTTAGCGTTGATTGCTAATATGAAATTTAATAAAAAAGCAGATGCCGTTTTATTGAATGATTTTACTACCCAAGCTGTGATTTGGCTAGTCTTTTTTATTCTTGTTTTGGGCCTAGCCTATGTAATTTATAATAACGCACATTGATTGATTGAATTAATAGCAATAGTTTTAAAGAAGGATTTCTTAGGTTTTCTATGGTTAAAAGTAAAAGAGGAGCAATAGAGGCATATCAAATAATTATCACTATAATTGCTATATTGTCCTTATTGGCGGGGCTTTTTGTTTGGTATAATCTAAGACCTCTTGCTGAGAATGGAGATCAAATATGTAGGTTTTCAGTTTTATTACGAGCTACTTCTCCGGAAGCTGCTCAAAGTTTCATTCCTTTAAAATGTAGTACTCAAAAGATTTGTATAACTTTGAATGGAAGTAGATGTGATGCTCAGTTTGCTGGAGAAAAGGATGTTACGATTGTAGAATTAAAGGGAAGTGGTAGTTCTTTGAATGAAGCCGAGATAAGTGATGCAGCAAAGATTATAGAAATGACTAGTGCTGATGCGATGTTGAATTGTTGGAATAATATGTATGGTGGAAAGTTTGATTTATTTGGAAATTATGCTACTCGAACTGGATTTATTCCGGGAGGTTATCAATATAAAAGTCATTGCGTTGTTTGTTCTAGAGTTGCAATAGATAATAGCGTAACGGATAGTATTCTAAAAGAAGTTAATTTGCAAAGATATATGCAAAATAATGTTCCTGATGGTCAATCATCGAGTTATTTACAATTATTAACTGATAATCAGTTTAGTTCATTTCCCATAGTCAATAATGATGTGTACAAAAATTTAGTATCTAATTCAACACAACAGATAACTTCTGATAATTTGGCTAAAAATAGACAGGCAGCTTATGTATTTATGCAAATAAAAGCTCCAAATGTAGGTACTGCACTAACAAGTCTTGGAACCGATGTTGTTGCTGCTGCTGGGGCTGTGATGGTTGCATCTCCTAAAATAGGTTTTAGAGCAATTAGTTTAGGCGCTAAAAATCCGGGCATATTGGCCAGTGTTGCCGTTGTAGGAACAGCAAATACGGTGTTGAGTGTATTGGTTGGACAAAGTATGGCTGCGGCCTATTGTGGTCCATTCACAAGTCAGAATACTAAAAATAATAATGAAGGTGGAAAAAATGGTTGCTCTCTTGTGGAAGCAGTACCCTATACTCCTGGCGCATTGAATCAATTGTGTGCTTCTTACGAAGGTAATTTATGATGATAAATAAATTCAATAAAAAAGCAGATCTTAGGGAGAACATGGTGGGGATTATAATTGGAATATTATGTTTAGCTTTGATAGCCGGTTTTGCAGTCATGCTTTATAATATTTTTATAGACTCTGAAGTACAAAACGTGAAAAGTACAATAAATAGTATGGGTGATAAATTAGATGCGTTAAAAGTAGATCAAGAATATGATTTAACTTTCCAAGGTTTCAAGGGGGCAAGTAATTGGTTTTTGTTTGCTTGGAATAGGGACGATGCAAATATTCCTGATTCTTGTAACTATAAATCTTGTATCTGTTTGTGTAATGTGAATGGTGCTAATTCAAATGGTGGAACTGGCGGGGGATTAGACCCTAAAACTATTCAGGGTTATTGTCATCAAAATGGTTATTGTAAAAGTTTTGATACGGTTAGAGCAAGGGTAAATACTTTATACAAGATAGGTGATCCTGAACCTAGAATAAATTTATTAGAAACATCAATGGCTTTGGTATTAACTAAAGGAACAGATGGCGTAGCTATAAATTATACTGATCCTAAAAATTATCCTTCTCAATTAGCTCCTAGTATTCCTTAAAATGATGAATAAATTCAATAAAAAAGCAGAAGTAGGTGAGAGTATGTTTAACAATATAATATATATTGTGCTTGTGCTGTTGGTTTTTTCTTTGAATTACGCTTCCCTATCGCTGCATAAAAATGGAACTGCAGTATGGCAGGAATATTATGCTACGGAAATTACGAAGGCATTGGAATTGGCTAAACCTGGGGATCAAATAATCCTAAATGTGCAAAAGGGAGTCGAAATTGCTGGAAAGAATTCATTTAGCGATTTGAATAATATGTTTACTTTTAACAGTGTTTCAAGAGAAGTTTGTAGTAATCTGGGTAAATCTGGAAAAACCTGTTATTATTATTTTAATAATGTGGAAGTAAATAACTCTATGGTGGATGTTACTTCGGATCAAAGTTTATTGATAATAAATATAAAATCATAAAATGGAAATAAAAAATAAAAAAGGTGCATTGGGAAATCAAATAATGATCTTTGAATATATATTTATACTGATGGTAGTTTCGGTGGGATTTTTTGTAGGCATATCTGCTTTTTTTGGGCAGAGCTATGATTTTAGGCAAACCCAGGCAGATTTGCTTAGCTATAAAATTTCTGATTGTTTAAATCAAAATGAAAATATGGATTTCAATAATTTTTTCAGTGTTTGTGGATTGAATAAGGAACTTTTGGAAAAGAATAATTTGGACTTTAAAATATGCGACAGTATGGATTTTTCAAATTGTGCTTCGGCCAGTGCCAAAGTCTCGGTAGGAAGTAATTTCGAGCTTTGTTTTTTGACTGGAGCAAGTAATAATGATAAATATCCTAAATGTTCTCTAAAAAATATAAATTCTAAGTATGCTTTGATAACTATGGTTAATCAGAAACCAAAAGAGGTAACTTCATGAAATCATTGAATAAAAAAGCACAGATAGAAAAGGTAATCACTGGAGTTCCAATAATGTTAATAATTTTCTTTATGTTAGGTATATTCATCTTTTTGGCATTTTCATTGTCCCATACCAAGGATTTGACAAAGTATCAGTATTTCTCTGCTTCGGTAATGTCTGAAAATTCAATATTATTTAGAAATATTACCATTGATGGAAAGCAAAAAACTATTGCAGAAGAATTAATATCTGAATTTCAGGGCAAAAGTTCAGGCAATGGATTAAAGGCAGCACTGGGAGAATTAATGATTAAAGATGGAGATTATACAAATAAAGAATCTTGTATTTACGTTGGATCTGGACAATATGCTGATGATGCAGATGTGACTTCATCAGGATCTAACAGGGCAGACTTTTCAGGTTTAGCATTAAAGAAAGATGTTAATGGAAATGTTACTCTTCAGGATTATACTACCTTGGTTAGTAGGTTGAGTGAAGTAAAATTAAATGTGGATAATAAGAGAATAGGATTGGTAAGTTATTATGGGGGTTGTTCATGATAAATAGATTAAATAAGAAAGGAGACATTGCTCTAACACTAACGCTGATATTAACTTTTGTTTTATTGTTGGCTGGATTATATGCTTTTGCGACGGATAATAGAAATTTTGGAGATGAATCAAAGCAGATAGCTATGATGTTCAATACTTTAAATTTTGATGAGAATTATATTAAATCTGAAGCAGGATTGATGGCTCAGGAAACATTGCAGAACAACATAAATGCTTCTAGGTTAAAGGAAGAGTATCAGAAAATTGCTTTAACACACAAATTAGGTATGGAATCGGAAGGAAATTTATTTAGTAAAATTGAACATGGTGATTTTAGATTTGAAAATGTCAGCAGCGAGTATATTTTTGAAATAAATGGACTTGTGGTGGTTTCTAAAATGGAGAATAATCAAGTGAGTAGGACTATAAATTATTCTATCAGGTTAAATAATTCACAATAGTTTAAAATTAGGGTATTAAGTTCTGCGGCATAAGATTTATAAATAAGCAATAATTAGTTTAATTATGTTTACTGAGAAAAAAAGAGGGATGAATAAACGCGCTGAATCTGAGTCTGGTGGAACTATGATCGCATTATTGATACTTGTTGTATTCTTGGTGCTTGTTGTTGCAGGTCTTATGAACTTTTTTGGACCATTTAAGGGGTATATTCATTCTTTTACAGATGATACTACAAAGATAGTTAATACTTGTGGAATAAAGGCAAAATATCCAACCAGTGCTTCTTTCTGTAAATATGAACCTGCTAATTTAGGTGCGGGAACTGAGTACGTAAATTGTGCTGATGAAAGAATTGCAAACAAATCCGATGCTGATACTAGAGGAAAGTATTCTTGTCCAAAGGATTATGCTAGTGTTTGTAACACTGTGGTTATTTCTGGAGGAAATGAAACTACTATCGATGGTGAGTCAGTGGCTTGTTCTGAACTCGTTACTTGTGCAAATTTGAATGGAAGATATGCAACTTTAACTCCTGGTGCTGATGCAACCAAGAAGAGCAGTTATACTTGTTCGGATTCTACAAAGAACAGATTGGTGGCTGTTAGTGCTGTTGCTCCTCAAACTCCTTATTGCTGTGTAGATCCTAATGCTGCTCCCTGATTAAATATTTAAACTAATTTTATTTCTATTCAATATGGACTATGGATTTTCTGATAAGAGGAAGAGTAAGAATGATAAAAAAGCTAAGGGCAGATATAATAGATTCAAGAAGGGCGGGCAATTTAGAACTTCTAATGTTTCCATAAGTAACGACCGAGATAAGAATAAGTCATAAGAAGATTAATAAAGATCTAATTTTTCTTTCTTTTATGAATGAATACTATCCTATTTTTATCTTAGCTTTTTTGTATGTGGTTTTTGCATCTATACAGGATATTAGAAAAAGAGAAGTGGCAAATTGGGTTAATTTTAGTCTATTGACCTTTGTTCTAGCCTATAGGTTATTCTATGGAATATTTAATGATGATTATAATTTCTTTATATATTCTTTAGTGGGTGTTATATTATTCATGGGTTTGGCTAATCTGTTTTATTATACAAGAGTATTTGCTGGAGGGGATGCAAAGCTTTTGATTGCTTTTGGAGCAATAGTGCCCTTTAATAGTTGGTATTCTATAATTTACCTCGGGTTTTCTTTCATATTTTTATTGTTTCTAGTGGGCGCAGTCTATAGTTTGGTTTACAGTTCGGTACTTGCATTGTCTAATTTTGTTAAATTTAAAAAAGAATTTAAGCAGAATATGAAGAAATACATAGTTTATTTTGTTATATCTTTTATTTTAGCTTTATTTTTAGTGGTTGAATATAACATCACTGGTTGGAGAGGAGCATTATCTTATTATTCCATTGGATTTTTGCTATTGATTCCATTTATTTTCGTCTTTTTGAAGAGTGTGGAAAATAATTATATGATAAAATTCGTTGCACCTGAGAATTTGACCGAAGGAGATTGGCTCTATAGGGATGTTAGAATCGGAAATAAGGTCATATCTAGAAGTGTTCATGGGCTTAGTTTAAGAGAATTGGCTATTATCAGAAAGAGTAGGAAAAAAGTATGGGTTAAGTATGGCATTCCATTTGTTCCATCATTTTTAATGGCTTTTTTAATTATGGTACCCTTCTTTTTATTTTCAAGATTTGACTTACGGGGATTTCTTGTTTCTCTATTTTAACTTTTTGAACTTTCTTTTTTATAACTGGTCTTAGCTTTTCTGCAATGGTTTCTAGTTCTTCATTATTACTTTTTCCTCTAGGAGAATTAAGATTCAATGGTTCGGTGTAGGAAGGTATAACATTAATTATTACTTCTCCAAATTTATTATCGGTTTGAATTTCAGTGGATTTAGCTTTTAACTTCTTTACAATACGTTTTGCTATCTTTTTAGCTAAAGTAAAACAGGAATTGGGTATCTGTTTGGCATCTTTTACGGCCTTTTTAGGAATTATTATGCAATGGCCTCGGGAAATAGGGTTTATATCTAAAACGGCAAGAGAAATCTTATCTTCTTCCACTCTGACGGATTTAATATCCGAATCTATAATCATTCTAAATACCCCTTTGTTTGGAGTTTCTTCTTTTGGAGATGAACCTTGTTGTTTAAGCATTAGCTCAAGGGCTTGGGGAGAAAGAGCATCTATTTGTGCTAGAGCTTGAGCTTTTTTCTCTGGAGAAAGATTTTCTACTTGACTTTTCAATTGTTCCTTAAGATCAATTATTTGTTCAGGTGTTAAAGCCATAGGTGTTTATAGAATAAAGGGTTTATAGAGATTTTGTTAATGGGCTAAGAATTGCATGCTTGAATCATTTCTTCCAGCTTCTTCAGCTTCTTCCATATAGGAACAAAATTTAGATAGTTCATAAGCATTATCTCTGCTGATGTTTTCTTTTCCGAATATTTCTAAAAATAGATCTAATCCTGCTTTAATATCTCTTTCAAAAATTAACATGTTTTCTTTTTTACCTCGGTATTCTTCAAGATTTATTTTAAAACTCTGTAGCACCCCATGAACAATTGGATGTTGCATAAATGCATAGTTTATTCCTCTAAATTTATCTAGAGTAGGCATTCTTCCTCTAGCTAAAGTATCCCTATATTCTTCTAATTGTTCTTTGACCCTTCCAAGACAATTGTTACTTTCAGATTCTTCTCCATTACTTAGATGGGTGTAATGTAATGTTGCTTCCATAAGATCAAAATAATTAATATCCATAATTATTTGTTTATTTTAATATTTTAAATAGATTTATGCAGTGAAATACAATCTTAACCAAATGCTCTTCTATAGTCTTCAATGGAGACGGAAGAAACTTCAGGGAGCTTTGCCAGTGCTGCTTCAACGGCATCGGTGCCTTTTTCTTCGGGCATATCAGTTTTGACGATAAGTGCTTTTAATCCGAAGGCAATAGGTCTTTCTTCAAAGGAAACATTATTTCCGCCTAGAAGTGCTAATGCTGCTTTGGCAAGTTCTTTCATTTTAACCAAATCTGTACTTGGTGATTCAGGTAAAATCTTAACGACAATAACTACGGTTGCTGGCATAAATCCTAGTAATAAGGTCGCTTTATAAAACTTATTGTTTAGAAAAAATAAAAAGAATAAAAGTAAAAATAAAATAAAAAATTAGTGTATTTATTTGAATAATTCGATTAATTCCCAGACACCAGATAATCCAACTAATGCATAAACTAATGTAATTAACCAATCAATTGAAAGGTAATGTACTAATTCTGCGCTTGGACTAATTGCAAATAAACCCCAGTTTAATGCTCCGATTACAACTAGAATCTTGCTAATTTGTCTTAGAGTGCTTGTATTGTTTGCCATTTTTATCCCTCCTTTCAATTAAATCTCGACCTAATCTTTAATATTTTCAAGTATTTAAAGGTTGTTTATATCGATAAAACGGTTTTAATTCATAGCAGTGGGAAAGCAAAATACTTTTAAATGCAAGATTAATCGCTTATGTATGGATAATTATTCTCAATTGGTGGATAGAATTTCTTTGGCTGCAAAATTGCCTAGAGAAGACATAGAAAGAAAGGTGGAAGCAAAAAGAGCTAAATTATCTGGATTGGTTTCTAAAGAAGGAGCAGCACAAATAGTTGCTGCCGAATTGGGTATTAATTTTGATAAGGAAAGAATGAAGATTTCAGAGTTGGTGCAGGGAATGAAAAAAGCAAATGTTATCGGAAAGATTTTGGAAGTTATTTCCATAAGAAGTTATAATAAAAATGGAAGAGAAGGAAAAGTTGCTAATCTAATGTTGGCCGATGAAAGTAATAATATTAAGACGGTTTTCTGGGACACAAATCATATTGCTCTATTGGAACAAAATAAGATTAAGGCAGGAGATGTAATTGAAGTTTCAAATGCCCAGGTAAGAAATGGAGAATTACATTTGAGTTCATTTTCTGATATAAGGTTAAGTAAGGAAACCATAGGAAATGTGGTAGAGAAGAAGCAATTTATGTTAACTAAGATTGATAAAATGCAATCTGGGCAAAGCGTAAGAGTTAGAGCAGTGGTTGTACAGGTGTTCGAACCTAGACTTTTTGAAGTTTGTCCTGAATGTGGAAAGAGAGTAATAGAAGAAGAATGTAAGATTCATGGAAAAATTGTACCTAAGAAAAGAGCATTGTTAAATGTGGTATTGGATGATGGTACGGATTCTATTAGAAGCGTTCTATTCGGAGACAATATCTATCAACTGGGTTTAAGCGAAGAAGAAGTATTCAATATTGAAAAGTTTATGGAAAAGAAAAATTCTATTCTAGGAGAAGAAAAATTCTTCATAGGCAATGTTAAGACCAATAGTTTGTATAATACTATGGAATTCAATGTGGAAAAGGTTGAAGAGGTCAATGTTAGTGAATTAATGACTGAGTTGGAAAAGAAAGGATAAGATTTATAGGTCTATAACTTCTAGCTCTAGTTTTCTAGTTATTCCTCTAAGATTTTGTAATTGTTCTAACCATTCTTCCGTTTTTTTCATTGTATCTTGTAATTTATTGTCCGGTAAAGGCCTATAATCTATAGGTATAGTATTATCATATTTAATATCCATTTTTATTCGAAAATGCGCAGTTATTTATATTTATTGGTAAGGTTTAAATCTTATTAATCATTAAAATAGATATGATGCTTAGAACACATTTAGCAATTACTACTCTATTGATTTTATTATTTATTCCTCATGTTACTTTCAAAGTTATATTTGTTATTGTGGCTTTGATTGCTACTCTAATTCCAGACATTGACATGACTCACTCGGTTATGGGAAAATATAATATACTTAGGCCCATTCAATGGTTTGTCAAACATAGGGGTATATTTCATAGTTTCACTCTGGCTCTTTTGTTTTCTTTGTTATTTGCATTCTATCTTCCAATTTTAGCATTGCCTTTCTTTCTAGGCTACAGCAGTCATCTAATTGCCGATTCTTTCACCATAGATGGCATAAGACCTTTCTGGCCATTGAAGGATGAATTGAAGTATAAACTAAGAACTGGAAGTAGAGTCGAGTCTACTATATTTTATGTACTCTGCGGAATAAATATTATATTATTTGTTAGATTATTTTATATTATGTAGTACCATCTTATTTTTAAGTTGTTATTAATAGATCTCTCTATGTTGGGTAATATAATAAGTAGTGAAATTAATTTTAGAGGTAAGCCTGAATCTTTGTTATATTTAACTAATCCAGAACCATTTCAGAGTTATCCTAGAGCAAGTTTCAGTAGTGAGGTAGGTGGACGTGGAGGATTGGTTATGTATTTTGGAATCAGACAGGATGAATTGGGGGATAGATTTATTTTTTTACAGTTAAATGATGATAATTCTATATCGGCTTATAGTAGATTAGTGAATGAAGGATTGCTATTGGATAATGCTTTTGGTGTTCCCACTCTTATTCTAAATACTAGAAAATTTTTAGAAGGTAGAGAGTTAACTTTCGCTAGAGAGAGAATAAAATATCATTCTAATTTGTAAATCATTAGCTCTTTTTAAAAACATATTCTAGAATGATATAATATTTATAAACTCGAGAATGTGAAATTAATTATGGCAAAAAAAGCAGAAGTGGTTGAAGAGAAGGAAGGAAAGGAAGAGGAAATTATTTCTGAAAAAGAGACTAAGGATTTGAAACTTACGGACGTTCCTGGAATTGGTCCTGGAATTGCGGCAAAACTTGAATCGGCTGGAGTTTATGATTTAATGGGATTGGCAGTAATGTCTCCTGGAAATCTTGGAGATATGGCTGGAGTAAGCGAAGCTGTGGCTAGAAAGGCAATCCAAGCAGCAAGAAGCATGATGAAACTAGGTTTCATGACTGGAGATGAGTTTGCAAAGAAGAGAGAGGATGTAAATTATATTTCAACTGGAAGCAACAATATTAATGCACTTCTGGGAGGAAGAGGAGTAGAAACAAGAGCGTTGACAGAAGCTTACGGCGCTTTTGGTTCTGGAAAGACACAGCTAGGATTGACTCTAGCTGTGAATGTTCAATTACCTGTGGATCAGGGGGGAGCTAATGGTAAGGCGGTGTTTATTGATACGGAAGGAACTTTTAGACCTCAAAGAATAAGACAAATTGCCGAAGGAATTGGAGCAAATCCTGACAAAGTGTTAAAAAATATTCTGGTGGCTAGGGCATTTAATTCTGATCATCAGATTTTACTATTGGATAGAATAACTGAAATGATAAAAGAAGGAGAACCTATTAAATTGGTTATTATTGACTCGCTTACTGCGCATTTTAGAGCAGAATTTACTGGAAGAGGAGAATTGGCCGATAGACAACATAAGTTGAATAGATATTTGCATCAATTGATTAGACTTTCGGAACAACATAATCTTGCCATATACGTAACAAATCAGGTTATGGCAAATCCTGCAATGATGTTTGGAGACCCAACTACGGCTGTCGGAGGAAATATTGTGGCTCACGCAAGTACCTACAGAATGTATTTCAGAAGAGGAAAAGCAGGAAGCAGAGTAGCAAAGCTTATTGACTCTCCTAATCTTCCAGATAACGAATGTCAATTCTTCTTGACCGAAAAGGGTATTAGAGACGAAGAGTAAAAATTTTCAATAGATTTTTATAATTCATTTTTCAATTTATTATATGTTAGATTATCAATATGCTTATTCATTATGGGTTTTACTTTTTTTGGTAATTTGGATGATTCTATATTTGGCTAGAAAAGATGTTCGTCAAGAAATGGTGATTGTTAGTTTGATGTTTGGATTTGCAGGTGTGGTAACTGAGTTGGTCCATGTTAGGGATTGGTGGCAACCTTTAACTTTGACCCATACTTCTATAGGTATTGAAGATTTTCTAATAGGTTTCTTTATAGGTGGTGTAGCTTCGGTTATTTATGAAGAATTATTCAAAAAGAAATTAAAAATTAAAAAACTTTCTAAAAAACAGGATGAAATTGAAACTTTTAGATTTGGTATAATGTTAACCATATTAACTATCATATTTTTCTTTTCAGTTCTAGTGTTAAATCTACATTCTTTTTTTGCTTTAATTATCTCCTTATCCATTGCATTGTTATATGTTTTCTATAAAAGAAAAGATTTGATTATTGATTCGATGGTTAGTGGAATTCTTATGCTGATATTAGGTTCTTTAACCTATATCATAATAATTTATTTTTATCCTGAATTTATTCAAAGATTTTGGTTTTTAGATGGACAATGGTTTGCTAAATTAGTCTTTGGCGTACCCATGGCTGAATTTGCTTGGTGGTTCTTTGCCGGTGCTTTCATTGGACCATTATATGCATTTTGGAAAGAAGCAAAGATAAGAAGAGAATAAATAAACGCCCCTACTAGGATTTGAACCTAGGTTACAACCTCCGCAAGGTCGTGTTCTATCCGGGCTGAACTATAGGGGCTTAGTTATTGATTATAATTAAAGATTAAAAGAGTTTTTAGAATTAATGTTTATTTGTCTATTAATTATTTCCAGACACTACGTTCAACATTAACTTTTTCTTTCTTAGTGGGATAGATAGGTTCAACTATTTCATCGGGGAAAAACCATAGTTTGATTTCTCTTTCGGCGCTTTCTGGACTATCGGAAGCGTGAACAACATTTTCAAAAATTCCTGTTTTGCTGTGAATTCTACCATATCTTCCTCTAATGGATGTAGGTTCTGCTGCTTCAGGGTTCGTGGCTCCGCAAACTTCTCTTATTTTAGCAATGGCATCTTCTCCCTTATAGACAAGAGCGAATACTCTATCGGTATGATATTTTCCAGACATGTAATCTATGGTGGCATCAAATACGGCTGGTTTTCTTTGCTTTAGATCGCCATAATGATTTTCTAAATGTGCTTTGGATGGCTTTACAATTTTAGTTCCGATTATTTTTAGCTTTGTGGCTGAAAGGGCCATGATTATATCTCCGGTTAGGCTTTTGATTAATCCATCTGGTTTAATTAATACCAGGCATTGTTGTTCTACCATGATTTTATTTTGTAAGATAGGGTTTTAAAGGTTATTGTTTATTAATTTTTATGAACCTAAAGGAAGCAATTGAGCTTACTAAGAATACGGAGATATGTAAAAATTGCAAGAATATAGTTGTGGGAAAGGGAAATGAGAAAGCAAAAATATTATTTGTAGGTGAGGCTCCTGGAGCAAAAGAAGATGAGCAGGGAATTCCGTTTGTAGGTGCTGCGGGAAAAAATCTGGATAAACTTCTGGCTAATGTGGGACTATCGTTGAATGATATTTACGTGGCTAACATATTGAAATGCAGGCCTCCGGAGAATAGAAATCCTAGTGATGATGAGATAAGAGCACATACTCCTTGGCTCATTGAACAAATTAAAGCTATGAAACCTGAAGTGGTATGTTCGCTGGGAAATTACGCTACTAAGTTTTTTATGGCTCTGGGTGATGTGGATAAAATGAAGGAACAGCCAGGAATTACTCAGGTGCATGGAAAGGTGCAGAATATTAATATTAGTGGAGTAAATATAAAGTTAATACCTTTATTTCATCCTGCGGCTATAATTTATAACAGAAAATTAACTGTGGATTGGGAAAAGGATATGGAAATTGTTAAGAAAGAGTGTTCTATCTAGTTTGATAGTGATAATTTACTCTTTTTCCATTGGAAGATTGAAATCTTTCTGAATCTCTAGGGTCCAGTTGTATTTTTTCTTCGTTGCCTTTGGATACTTTATAAAAATATAAATTATTTTGGCTATCTACTCTAATTAAAGGTTTAGATAATTTGGTTTGAGATTCAGTTATCAGATCTAATAATTGGGAAAACTCTTCGTATCTAGCTAGTAGCATTCTCTTCCTTCACGTCTTTAAGTTTAATAAATTTGTAATGGGCTGAAGAGGTTTCTTTTTTACATTTTGGACAAATATCTTTTAGTGTGTATTCTGCGCAGGATTTGCATTTTTTCATTATCATTTTCTTTCTATAATTTCAAAGATCATCTTTTTTTCCTTTGCAATCTTTTCGGTTTTGGCAAGGAATTCATTGACCTTATTATCGGCATCTTTGTAGTCTATGGCTGAATAGGTGATGGAAAATTGGGAAGATCCTAGATAGGCAATTTGCATTTTTTTATCTTTAGTGGCTAAAATATCTTTGATTTCATTTATTCCATCATCGGCAAATGACTTAATGGAAAATGTTTTTTTAACTTCCTTTTCTTTATCTTTCTTTTCTTGTAGTACTTTAATGAATGATTCGGCTTCTTTTTTATTTACATATTTTTCTATGAGTTTATTATTTTCTTTTACCTGTTCAAAGAATGCATAGAGTTCGTATTCTTTTCTTATTTCGGTAATTATATTCTTATAATCTGGGGAGATTGCTTTTAGCATTCCTTCGAACATTTTTTCTTTCTTGTAACGCTCTGAAATTTCATCTCTTTCTTTTGCAGTTACTCTTCTTAGGCTAAGTTCGATATGGTCTGGATATATTTTTAGAACTTTACATACTATTTTTTTGCTTGGAGAAACGTATTCTCTAATGTTTCTTATTCTTCCGGCGGCAACTTCGGAGAATACTATGGATCCTTGGATATTGTCTTCCATATCTACAAATACGGTTGTGCCCTCTACATTTTTTACGGTGCACATGACAATGTCATTTTCTTTAATGTTCATTTTAATTTAATACCTCTTTTATGGGTGCTCTAATTCTGGCTTTTCCACCGTTGGTTTTTACAAGAAGATAATTGCATTTTTCACATTTTACACTAAAGGAAGATTTTCCAAATATGGTTTGTCTATGTCTACATCTAGGACAGGAGATTTTAAGGAACTTTCCTTTGGCGTATTGTTTTGTTGTCTTATCCATAAAAGTGAATAAATTAGAGGGTTTTAAACTTTTAGTAACTCTACCTCAAGAGTTTTTTGAAGCTCGGATATGAAAATGGCTTCATTTTCTTTGGAAATTAGGCATCCGGCGGCATTGTGATGGCCTCCGACTTCTCCCCCCAATGGAACTACTACTTTGTTTAGAACTTCTCTAACATTTTTTCCGTGGCGTCCAGCTATTCTGGCTGAGACTTTAATCTTATCTTCATTGTAGGCTAGAGCAACGATTACGGTTCCCTCATCATAAACTGGGGATTGGGAAATTATGGATGCTACGGTTCCAATAATTGTATCTTTAATATTGCCTTTGGCATTAATTATGGCATAGTTTTTACCTTGTATTTTTTCTATTTCAGGAATAAATCTCAGAGCAGAGATAATGTGCTGTTTATATTCTACGTATATTCTTTCGGCTTCTTCTTTTGACTTTTTATTTCCGAGACAAAAGCCAAGAGATATTTCTGGGTGATCCATTCGGCTGCAGGCATTGATAAGAGCAGAAAATTCACGGGCATCTTCTTGTTTATTGAAGAATTTTACTAAAAATAGGTTGCCTATGTGGTTGTAAAGTTTTTGTTGTTCTACTCCTCGAAGAGCGATGGCTGTAACTAGATTTGACATTTCCTCTTCGGTAAGTTCATAGAGGGACTTGAATTTACCATCAATTCTAGGGATGTTTGCATCTCTTAGAAGTTCAACGGCTCCTTTGTAATCTCCGGTAACTCCAGGGATATAGGGATTGGAAGAATATTCTAGGGTTCTGTCCAATGGGCGAGTTGAAGGATATAACATTAACCCTTTTTTTATGGTTGTGTTGGAGTCTTTTAATATTTCTTCGAATGTTTTGTGAATATTTCTATCCATGAAATCGCCCACCATACCTATAACTGCTAAGTTGGCTAAATCTTTATTTTCAATGGATAGGGTTTTTGCAAACTCATAGCAAATTCCGGCGGCAGATAGCATATCAGTTTTTTCCTTATTCAAAAGAGGATTAATCATGATCACATTTTGAGGAATTTCTTGAACTATTTCGTGATGGTCTAAAATTACTACTTCGTTTTTTTTATTTTTCAGATAGTCCAATGATCCGGATCCTAGATCTAGAAATATTAATAGGTGATCTTCGGGAAGATCTTTAATGAATTGTTCTTCAAGGCCTTTTACTATTTGCAGTGAGAAAGATTTTTTCCATCTTTGCAATGCTTTGGAAAATATGGCTGCAGAAGTGATACCATCGGCATCATAATGACTTATAACTTTTATAGGTTTGATTTTAGAAGCAGATTCTATCTTATCTATAGCTAATTTTATTTTATCGTACATATTAACCTCTTTTGTATAATACTTAGATGAAAAACTTATTTATTTAAGTTTCTTTATGGTCCAGAGACCCTTGGATAAGGATTTCTTTGCAGTATAATCGTGCTTATGTTTTACTATATGGGCTTCTAGAGTAGTTATTTTTTTACCGAAAGTTGTTTTTTCACTTATAGGTGTTTCTTTATTGGCAATAATTATTTGACTTACTTTCTTTCCTACTAGCTTTGCTCTAGGAATTCCATGCTTGTCTCTAAGAATTAATCCTATTTTTGCAGGAGTATTTCCTTCTTTATGTAAATCTAAAACTAGCTTTTCAACTTCAGCAGGTTTCATCTTTACCCATTCGGTTTTTTTCTCTACCATGTATTTTCCTGTTAAAGAGGTATTAAAAAGCTTACGGTTGGGGGTTTTTATTGGTTCTAGGTAATCTTTTTAAAGTAAAATTCATTATTTGAACTATGACTTTGATAGACATCATTGGTTTTTTGGCAGGGATATTTACTTCCATCAATATTATTCCTCAGATAATACAAACTATTAGAACAAAGAAGGTAGAAGATATCTCAATTTGGATGTTTATAATTTATGATATTGGGCTGTTTCTTTGGGTGAGTTATGGGGTTCTTATTACTAGTTATCCTGTAATGATTATGGATGGTATTGCTTTTCTAACTAGCATGTTTATGACCTATATGAAAATTAGATATTCTAAGTAATAGTTCAAGCTAAATGTTTAAATATTCAGTTTTTTATTTTTAGGTTATGACGGATGATTTTAAACCTAGAAAAGAAGTTATTGAATTTTTAAGAAGAGGATTAGAAACAAAAGCCGCGCTGAATGGGGTGCCTTTTGATGATTCTAAGTTGCAAGAAATAAGAGCGGGAACTCCTTCGGGTCGACAACTCTACGAAGATATCCTTCCACTTTACGATAATGGTTATAGAGAAAGATAAATATTTTTTGTAATGCAAAAGGTTTAAAAAGCGTTCATTTCTTGACATTATATTCTCGTGTCGAGAAATGCAGACCCTTATCCTCACAGGCTGGAGAAGGCTAGCGCTTTGCCTGATTTAACAATGAAATTACCTAAAGAAACAAATAGATTTTGTCCGTATTGCAGAAAGCATACTTCTCAGTTAGTAATGACCCAAAAGAATAAATCTAGATCTTCCGTACATCCAATGGGTAGAGGTTCTCCAGCAAGAGTAAAGTCCAGAAGCTTACATGGATTCGGTAACTGGGGTAAAAGAAGTAAGAAAGGAGCCAAGGATTGGAAGATGAAGACCAAGGCAACCAAGAGAATAACTATACAATTCAAGTGCAAGGTATGTAACAAGATTAAAACCATGCATCATGGAATAAGAGTATCAAGAATAGAAATAGGAGATAAGGTGTCAAATTAAAATGGTAAAATCAAATAAAATCCAAAAGAAAGTATTTTTCGATGTTAATTCTAGTTTGACAAATTCAAAGATATCATTATATGCTGCATCAGCTCAGGAATTGGATGGAAAGTTTGTAAGAATTGACTTAACCAGATCATTGAGAGGAAAGAGTTTAGAACTTAAATTGAAAGTTAAGGCTGAAGGAGAAGTTTTGAATTCAGATCCGGTTAGTTTGGAATTGGCGGGATCATTTGTAAGAAGAATGATGAGAAAGGGAGCAGATTACGTTGAAGATTCTTTTGTAACCGAATCCAAAGATGGAAAGATTTTGATCAAACCATTTTTGATTGCTAGAAACAAGGTATCAAGAGCAGTAAGAAGAAATATGAGAAATACTACTAAGGAACATTTGATTGCTCATATCAAAACAAGAGACTCAAAAGAATTGTTCAATGAAATTATGAATAATAAGATACAAAAAGAATTATCATTCAAGTTGAAGAAGATTTATCCTCTTGCACTCTGCGAGATAAGAATGTTGGAAATTGTTCCAGAAGCAAAGGGACCTCAGGTTAAAGTAGCCAAAGCAGAAACTAATCTAGAAGAAGTTGCAGCTGCTGCAGCCGAAAAGAAAGCTGCTAAGAAATCCAAAGTTGAAACTAAGGAATAAATTCTAGCTATTTTTATATTATAATTATTAATTGCATAATTTGTCTAATATATTTAAAATAAAAGATAGCCCCACCCGGATTCGAACCGGGGTCCCGGGCGCCAAAGGCCCGTATCCTTGACCACTAGACTATGGGGCTGTGAATACAACAGTAGAGATTTTAGAGTGTTTAAAAGGGTTTGGATTTTATAACTTTATTTACCATAATGGTTAAATAGTTATATATTTGAGTTTTTTTATGGTTAACGAGGATAAATCTAAATGGGTATTTGAGTTTGTGGAATCTGTTGGAAATTTGGAAAAAGCATTGGGTTTTGCAAGTGCTCTGAAAAGAACAGTATATCCCTTGGTGATGGATGGGAAGGTTGGTTTAGATATAGGTATGACTTCAGACCCTAATTATATCGCTGCTTCTAAAATATTATGGACTGAGTTTTTTGAAGGTGATGGAAAGTACAAAGTTCCTAGAGATATTCTTGATTGGTTATCTCGGGATAAAGGCGCACCTTGGGTTGTTTTTGGGCAATTAAGAACGAAGGCACACGAACAAGGATATACTGGAGGAAATGAAGATTTTGATAGAATTATTGATGACTTGAGGGAAGTTTTATATTAATACGATTGTTTGTATCTTCCTCTTTTTTCTACGGCTTCGAGTCTTTTGACAACTAGGGAGTAATTCTTAGATATCTTGTAGCCTTTCAGTATGGAATTGAATAATTTTTCAAAGTACTTGAAATGTTTTGCTTCTAGGGCTTGTTTTATTAAATGTAGATCAGTAGCTTTGTCTTCAATATTAGAAGATTCATAGCCGAGACCAAAATCTATGAAATAAACTTCATTTTTGCTATAGATCATATTGGATGTGGTTAAATCTCCATGGATTATATTATTATCATGAAGAATTGCAATGTTCTTCCCTATTTGTTTGGCTATTTCATATTTATTTTTCAGTTTGTCTAGAAAAAGAGAGAGTTTTTTGCCTTTTATCATTTCCATTTCTATGGAAAATTCAGAGGATTTGATTAGCTTGGGAACTGGAATTAGAGAATGGGATTTTTCAAGAAGTTTAATCTCTTTTTTTGTTCTTTGTTTTCTTAGTCTATCATCAATTATAGAAATTCTATAATTTTTCTTAATTCTATCTTTAACAGCACTGTTTTTACCTAGTTTTATTAGAGCTTCTGCGCCTTGGAATGATTTCATATTGTATATATTCTAGCATCATCTTGTTTATAAATATAATATAATATTTTTTATTATGACATTTAGAGACGTTTATGAGAGAAGAAATATAGTTAATCATCGTTCTAGTAGTGGAAGACCGGTGGCAAAATCATTAAATGCTTTGGTCGGAGAGGGCATTTTAGAAGTTGTTCCGGGCAGTACTCATTTTTATTCCAATGATGCTACATTTAGGGATAAAGACACTGGATTTTATATTGCCTATAAGCGTCTGGATAGCGGGGTTGGAAATGGAAGTTCTGAGACGGCTGCAGCATTAACTCCTAGAAATGGTTCTTCTACAACCCAAGAGAAGGTTAGAAAAATTAGATTGGATTTATGGGCTAGCCAGTTTCGTAATAAGTATTTTAATGAATTAAAAAAATAAATTAAACTTTTATTAAAACACTTATTTTTAATAATATTTGCCAAATTAATGCTATCCCCATAATTATAACTGGAAATATATATTTCGAAAGAAACTTTATCTTTTTTCTATTGAATTTATATCCTAACAATTCTAGAGAATAGGAATACATGGTCATATCTGTATATTTGTTTATCTTATTTTTAAATTGTAAATTTGTTAAAATACATCCTTTAAATATTAATATTTGGACATAATTCAATATTATTAATAGTGCTATGATTTTCCAACTTAAATAGAATGGGGAAGTCCAAGCAAGAATAACTAAAATTATATGGACTGAGAATATCCTTTTTTTGTTCATTTTAAAATCTCATCTTTTTAGAGTATTTCTTAGCTAGTTTCATCATGGTCTTTTGATCCATGCCTTTTTCGCTAATTCCGGATTGGGATTTAATCATGTCATTGAGCATGTGCCATTGTTTTATTAGTGCTCTGATGTCTCCAGTATTTACGCCCGAGCCTTTTGCAATTCTTGACATTCTGGAAGTTTCTTTTTCCAATATTTCTGGATTTTCAACTTCTTCTTTGGTCATGGAATTAATGGCATGCTTATATTTCTTTAGTTTTTCTTGCTGTGCGTCTAACGCTCCTTCGGGAATCTTTGCTTTTCCTAGACCTGGGATCATGGACATTATTTTGTCCATTGAACCGATAGATTCCATGGATTCTAATTGGGATTGGAGATCTTTCAGAGTGAATTTACCTTGCTGTAATCTTTCTTGGGCTTTGGCAATGTCATCTTTATTTACGACTGATTGAATTTTTTCCATGAGAGATTTAAGATCGCCCATGCCTAGTAATCTACCAAGGAATGATTCGGGATCAAAGGATTCTAAATCGGATGGTTTTTCTCCAGTTCCAATAAATACGACTGGGGCTTTAACTTCAGAACAGGCAGTAAGGGCTCCTCCGGCTTTGGCGGTGGAATCCATTTTAGTAATTATAACTCCGGTGATATTGACTGCTTCTTTGAATGTTTGGGCTTGTTTCTTTGCGGTTTGGCCTACATCGGCAGACATAACTAGAAATGTTTCAGTAGGTTTTGCTAATTTTGCTATATCTTTTATTTCTTTTACTAGATCGGTTGAAAGGGCATCTCTTCCGGCAGTGTCTATTAATATTAAATTGTATTTGCTGAGTTCGGATTCATATTTTTTCCATATTTTTTTAGGATCTTTTTCTTTAGCATCTATAAAACAGGCGATGTTCAGCTTATCGCAGAGTTGCTTTAGTTGTTCCGATGCGGCAGGTCTGTGGACATCAAGACCGATGGCACAGACTTTGTTTCCTCTTTTGGCATAGTAGGATGCTAATTTGCTGATGGTGGTGGTTTTTCCTTGACCGTATAAACCGAGCATCATGAAAGTATTGTTTTTTTGAAGAACAATTTCACGTTTATCTCCTAGAAGTTTTAATAGTTCATCATGGAGAAGTTTAATTATGTGTTCTTTCTTTTCAATGCCTGAAATTCTTTCGTCCAATGCTGATTGTTTTATCTTTTTGGTTATTTCTAGAACAAGGGATACATTAACGTCTGCTTCAATCAATGCTCTTTGAAGGTCTTTTACTATTTGATCCACTAGGTTTTTGTCAAGAAATATGGCGTTGGCTATCTTATCGGTTGTTTTTTTCAATGTCTCTGATAGTTTCTCTAGCATAAAAAGAGCAGCATTTGAGAGGTTAATAAATTTGTGGTTTTGATTATTTTGAGGGATATAATTTATATAGCTAAATTATTAGAATTTTCAATGATCAAAACCAGTGCGGGATTGTTGATATATAAAATTGAAGACAAGAGATTAAAGGTATTCATAGTTCATCCGGGAGGTCCGGCCTGGGCAGATAAGGATGATGGATTTTGGAGTATTCCTAAAGGGGAGATTAAGGTTGGAGAAGATTTACTTTTATGTGCTATTCGTGAGCTAGAGGAAGAAACAGGTATAGATGCAGCAGGAAATGAATTTATGAAATTGGGAAGTATTAAGCAAAAGTCTGGAAAAATTGTACATTGTTGGGCTTATGAAGGAGATTGGTCTGGATTATTAATATGTGGTAGTTATGCAAAGGTAGAATGGCCTGTTGGGTCAGGTAAAATAATTAGTGTTCCGGAAGTGGACAAGGCTGGATTTTTCGATGTGGAAATTGCCAAGAAAAAAATAAACTCTGCTCAGGTTGAATTAATTGAAAGATTGGAAGAAAAATTGATTTAGTTTAGTTATCTGGGAAGTAGAGAAGTTTATCATAATTTCTAACGGTAAAATAGCTCCATTCTCTTATTTCAGGGAATTTTCTTTTTAGTTCATCCATTATTTCTAGGAACTGCGCTTTGTTCTTTACTTCTATATCGAATTCAAAGTCACTTCCGCCTATGGTTTGATCAATATATATTATATTTGGATGCAGATGGCAATAGTTAATTAGATCTTTAATTCTAGAAGTATTGTTTAATGTCAAGTCTATTTTATAATAATCGTAGCCATATTTTTCAAAATCAAATATAAATCTATGGGCTTGGATGACTTTTTTCTTTTCTAGTTGTTTTATTCTGAAAGCAATGGTAGTGGCAGGCATTTTAAGTTTTTCAGCTATCTCAATGGTGGATATTCTAGAGTTTGCTGCAATTAATTTAAGAATTTCAATATCTTTCTTATCACATTCAACTTTATTTTCTCCTCCGATGAGTTCTGGATTGAGTTCATCATGTTTTTTGTCCAATAGATAGGCCCTATGGAAGTGATAGGCCTTAGTGAATATGGAAATTTCTTCTTTTCCGATGTATTCTTTGTATCTATTTTTAAAATCGGAATAGAATTCTTCGAATTCATAGATGCTTTTAACATAGGTGCCTATGCCCAGATCATAGGAACCATCAATTTTTCCAAGGTACATCACTTTTTTATTGTTAATTAGAAAATGTGATATCTCTTTTTCTTTTTCATGGGATGCATTTACCAGTTTAATGTATATTCTAAAGCTAATATAACCTAATCGATATAAATCAATGATAGAATAGTATCCTTTAATGAATTCATTAGTTTCAAGTTGCTTTATTCTATAGTTTACTACATCTTTGCTGAGTCCTATTTTCTTTGCTATCTGGGCATTGGACTGCCTAGAGTTAATATCTAGTTGATATAATATTTTTCTATCTTTCAAATCAAGGGGGATTTGCGAATTTTGGGTTATTTGAGCCATATTACTTTATAACTCAATTAAGATATATAAATATTGTGTTTTAGAGTATTATTTAGTCAAACGTTTTATCTATATTCAATACCTTCAAGTAGTAACAAAATGGCTCGAAAGAGTTAAACAAAAAAACAAAACATGACAAACGAAACAAAAACAAATGGAGAAAGAACAGAAGCAAAAGAAGGAAGTGCCTTAGAGAATCTAACATTAAAAATATTAAATGGGGCATTAAGAGGAGAGAACTTTTTTGCAGGTAGAAATGTAATTGATGTAGTAAATGATGCTGGAGATTTAGTTGAACTTACTACTAAGTTGAAAACTAGCAATCCAAAGATAGTAGATGCAATGTGTACTAAATATCAGGGTTTGTCAAAGTCTTACTTTTCAGATTCAAAGGGGAGAGATAATGATTATACTCTGGGCTTGCTCTATGATGGCGCATATAAGGTACTCACTGGAACAAAGCAAATGTCTGATTGGAAGAATGAAGTTGACAAAGAAGATGATTCGGTGTGGAAAAAAGCGGGACTGAAAAGAAGTTATGATTCTGTTTGGGAGAATATAAAATGACAAATGTATCAGAAATAATTGCAGAGAGATTAAAAGATCAACTTAGACTTAAATCTAGATTATTAAGAAATCTTTATCTTACTCTTGGCCCATCTTGGCAGACTGAAAGTGATGAAATGAATCGTATCAATGCACTAAATGAAGTCGACACCGATAGAGTTTATCTTGATTCAGATAACAATTTTCGAGGAATAAATATGTCCTATTTATTTCCTACATGGATGGATGATAATAAGGATCTTTACAGTCTTTATTCTGGCTATTCTCTTGCGAGTGATTTGCGATTTAGAAAAGGTAGCTTTAATGCTTTCAGAGATCAAATAAAAAAAAGAATAGACAAAAGCCCATATTTCTCAGAAGAAAGAAAAATTTTGAAAGAACACCTAAAAGAAATGGAAAATACTCCTTATGATAATACTAAGGTGAAAAAATGATATTTAAGAAATTTAGTATAACTAAAAGAATAGCTAAGCATGGAAATCAATCTATAATTGTAATTCCTAAAATAATTGAACAGAGTTTGAAACCTGGAACCATAGTTTCTCTCGAAATAAGCGTTATTGATAATTTGGAGTTAGAAAATGATGAGTAAGGGTTGTGGAAATATTCCTTTTATAGCCCAAACCACCGATTTTAAAGATAAGGGTGTTAGATTAAATTTGTTTTTGAGTGGTTCAGATGACTATTTTAGTGGAATCTCGGTAAATGGAGGGTTTGGAATTTATCGTGGTAAATTTGAAGGCGTACTATTATCTGGGCTTTTCAATATAATCGATGGAAATCCATCTTCATCGTTAACTGGTTTGTCCTGTTCAGCTCTTGGCAATTATGCGGAATCAAATCATAATTTAGCTGTACAGGTTGGATTATTTAATAAAATCGATGAATATACTGGTGGAAAAGTTATTCAATTAGGTTTAGTAAATCGAGCAGGGGATCAATATAGTCCCATTCTAAACTTTAGAGGATTTTTTAATAAAAAATCTTTGGAGGAAAAATTAGAATGATAACTGAAAAGAAAATATTTGAAAAGGAATTACAAATAGCAAAACAAAAAGCTGAAGATAAGATTAAACAACGTAAGAAAGAAACAAAAAATAGAAGACTAGAAAAGATAGCTTCTGAAAGGATTAATGCTCTTGAAAAGAAGAAAGCAGATAGGGAATATGCTCAATTAGCGCCATACAGAAAAGAAAAAGAAGGAGTATTAATAGATTTATTAGCTAGTTTTTCTAGAGATGGAGATTTTGAAAATAGAGATAACCGGATTCCATATAGGATTCATGAAATATTAGTAAAAGGTAAATTTAGAGTAATTGATGTCCCTAAAAAATATTTTGAAAAAGTTATTAGTTATTTTTCGAATACTGATAATCCTGAACGTTTATACTTAGCTGCAGATTTATATGCTTCATTAGGGGATAAAAATAAAGCATATTCTCTTAGATACAAAGCGAGAGAGAATGCTGAATTGCAAGCAATAAGAGATGCTGATGATTTTGAGCGGGCTTGGCGTTAATCCAATCCCAGATTCTTCAAAACTTCTTTTTTACTGAAGACCAAAAGGTCTTTGTAATTTTGGCCCATGCCAAGGAAATAAATTGGTTTATGGGTTATGTGAGAAACGGAAAGGATTGTTCCTGCTTTTTCGTCGATGTCTGCCTTGCTTAGAATAATTCCATCTATGCCTATGGCTTCATTGAAAGTTTTACATTGTTCTAGAGCATCATTTCCAGTAATGGATTCGCCTACAAACATTTTTAGATCTGGTTTAGATATTCTAATCATTTTTTCCATTTCTTTTATTAAATTGCTCTTGGTGTACATTCTTCCGGCAGTGTCTATGAGCACTACTTTGATTTTATGATGTTCAGCGTATTTCTTTGCTTCAAATGCAACCGAAGCAGGATCGGAACCATAGTTAGAGGATACGAATGGGACTCCAATTCTTTCGGCATGGGTTTTAAGTTGTTCAACGGCTGCGGCTCTGAATGTATCTCCGGCTGCTAGAACGCAGGAAATATCATTTTCTTTAAGCATATGAGCAATTTTAGCTATGGATGTGGTCTTTCCAGTACCATTGATACCAAAAAAGATCATGGTGAAAATACCTTTATGTTCTTTTATTTGTTTTATTAAATTTGGAGGTTCAATTAGAACGGAGAGAATAGCATCTTTGAGCGATTGGAGAATTCTTGCTTCGGCTTCGGTCTTTTTTATTTGTTGATCTATCAAATCTTTTCCTAAATTCTCTTTAATTTTATCAACTGCTTCTAGTGCCACATTATTTTCCAATAGGGTTATTTCAAATTCTTCAAATATTTCATCAAAATCTTCAGAAGTTAGCTTTGAGGTGGTTATTTTTTTGAATAATTTTGTAAAAAAGTTACCTTTAGATTCGGATTTGTCTTCTATTTCTTCTACTTCTGGAGATTTTTCTGCTTCTTCAAGAATTTCTTCCACATCTTCTTTGGTTTCTTTTTCAGAAAGGGTTAATTTTTTATTTTCTTTATCAATTTGGTCTTGGGTAAGAACAATTTC